>DATFFM010000074.1:0-16168 GCA_035250005.1 Vicinamibacterales bacterium
CGAGTCGGCCGCGGCGGGTGCGCCCCGGGCATTGTGGCCCGGCGCCGGAACGGGCCACGCGCGAGGGGTGCTGCTCCGCGCGCACCCGTTGCTCGACGACGGCCGGATCACCGGCGACGTGTTCGGCCGCCGCCTGTACCACGTCGGCGTCGAAGCGCGCCGCTGGCTGACGCCCGCGATGAAGGTGCTGCGGCTGGCCCCCGCGGCGTTTCTCGATGTCGCAGCAGCAGAAGATCGCCTCCAGCCGGGCCGCGCCTGGCACGCCGACGCGGGAGCAGGCCTCCGGATCGCATTGCCGGGCAGCGGCGTGCTGCGGCTCGATGTGGGGAAGGGGCTGCGGGATGGAGCGACGGCGCTTTCGATGGGATGGGAGAAACGGTAAAGGGAAAAGGGAAAAGGTAGAAAGGCTTTTCCCTTTCCCTTTTCCCTTTCTACAGCGTCCGCCCGATCCGCTCCTGGAGCTTCTCGCGGTATCCACGGCTCAGCGTCAGCCGCGTGCCGTCTTTCAGGAACACGACGTACTCGCCGTTGAACCACGGCTGCAGCTCCCGCACGCGCTCGATGTTTACGATGTGCGAGCGGTGGATGCGGTAGAACGTGTCGGGATGGAGCCGTGCCTCGAGTGCATTCATCGTCTCGCGGAACAGATGCGCGTCGCTGCCGACGTGCAGCTTCACGTAGTTGCCCGCGGCTTCGATCCAGTCGATCTCCTCCGCGCGGACGAAGAACACACGCCCGCCCGATTTGATGACGAACCGCTCGATCTTGCTGGAGGCGGGTTTCAGGTCCTGCACGAGCTCGAGCAGCCGGCGCTCCAGCTCGCCGCTCGAGCGGCGCTCCAGCTGCTGGCGCGCGCGCGCGAGCCCCGACTGGAACCGTTCCTTGTCGAACGGCTTCAAGAGGTAGTCGATCGCGTGCACGTCGAACGCCTTGAGAGCGTATTTGTCGTAGGCCGTGACGAAGACGACAAACGGCATCCGTTCGGCGCCGATCGCTTCGATGACCTCGAAGCCGGTGGCTCCCGGCATCTGCACGTCGAGGAAGACGAGGTCTGGCCGCAGCTTCTGAATGGCCGCGATCGCGGTGAGACCGTCGCCGGCCTCCTCGACGACCTCGAGCCAATCCTCCGGCTCGAGCAGCATCCGCAGGCGCTCGCGTGCCAGGGGCTCATCGTCGGCAATCACGGCACGGATGCGGGGAGCGTTCGACTCGGTCATGCGACCCGGGCCGCCGCTTCGGACGGGAGCGGGGCGCGCTGCAGCGGCAGCCCGATCCGCACCGTCAACCCGCCGTCCCCCTCGTAGAACTCCAGCGTCTGCGCGTCACCGTAGAGGCACTCGAGACGGTCCCGCGTGTTGGCGAGGCCGACTCCGCTGCGAAACTGCGTGCGGGCATTTCCGGTCAGGCCGGCGCCGTTGTCGCGCACGTCGAGCCACAGCCTCTCCCCGTCGATGCGCGAGGTGATCTGGATGAACCCCGGACCCGGGCGCGGCGACACGCCATGCTTGATGGCGTTCTCGACGATGGGCTGGAGGATCAGCCGCGGGACCTCGGCGTCGAGCGTCATCGGCTCGATCTCGTAGCTGACGGTGAGCCGGTCCTGGAAGCGCGTCTGTTCGATCTCCAGGTACTTCTGCAGGAACTCCAGCTCCTCCTGCAGCGGCACCCGCGCCGCTCCGGTGCGATCGAACGTCAGCCGGAGCAGATCGCTCAGGCGGCTGATCATGCGATCGGCCGCATCGGGGTTCGTATGGACGAGCGTCGAGATCGCGTGCAGCGTGTTGAAGAGGAAGTGAGGATGCAGCTCGGCCTCGAGCGTCTTGAGCCGGGCTTCCATCAGGCTCGTCTGCAGCTGCGCCTCCCGGATGCCGCGCGCCTGTACCTCCCGGTGATACCCCAGCGCGTAGGTGAAGCCGACCACCGTCGTGTAGGTCATGAGCAGCCAGTCGAGGTTGGTGAGGTGCATCCGCTGCAGCGCCGTCAGCCAGCCGGCCGGCGGAGGGCCCCACAGAATGGCGCGGACGGCGATCATGCCCGCGGCGTGGACGCCGGTGAAGACCAGCGCGGCGCATGCGTGCACCGCGATCGCCCTGAGGCGCCGCTGGTCGATGCGGTACCGCTGCACCAGCCGAAAAATCAGCGGGGCGACCGCCGCCGGAATGAACCAGTAGGCAAAGTTCAACACCAGCAGCGACCCGACTTCGATCCTGCTGGGGTCCTTGCTCGTGAGCGCCGTCAACCGGTAGGCCTGCGCGGTCGAAAACAGCCACAACAGCGTGGCGGCTCCGAAGACCCACCGCAACGGTGGCGTCCAGGATTTCTTCATGTCAAGGAAACTATCGGGCCCCGGCAGGTGCCGCGTCAAGATCGGACTGCGCGTTCGTCACTCGCACCTGGAATGAGGCGGTCCGGCCTCCGAAGCACGGCCTTCGTCCCTGCCGTCAGTCCATGGCCACCACGATCATCGTGGCATCGTCCTGCAACCCACCGCCGGTGAACGCCGAGACGCACGCGGAGAGGCGGGCTTCGATCGCCGGAGCGCTGCAGGCACGGTTCGCGATGGCGGCCGCGATCAGGCGCTCCTCGCCGAATTCCTCGTCGGCCTCGTTGCGGGCTTCGGTCACGCCATCGGTGAAGAGTACGATCCGGTCACCCGACGCGATCGGCGTGTGCCCCTGCTCGTACTCCGCGTCGCCGCACACGCCGAGCACCGGGCCGCCTTCGCCGAGCCGGGACACGGCGCCGTCTTCACGGATCACGATCGGCAGATAGTGACCGGCGTTCGAGTACGTCAGCACGCCCAGCGCCGTGTCGACCTTGCCATAGAAGAAGCTGATGAAGCGCCCTTCGGCGATCCGGCCGCACAGGATCCGGTTGACCTGCTGACAGAGCTCGGCCGGCTGCGCGGCGTCGGTGGCGAAGGCCCGGACAGCCGCCTGCAGATTGGACATGAGCAGCGCGGCGGGAATGCCCTTGCCGACCACGTCCGCGATGCACAGGGCCACCCGCGACGGCCCGAAGGGGATCAGGTCGTAGCAGTCGCCGCCGACCCCTTCGGCCGGGCGCCATTGCGACGCGATCTCGCAGCCGTCGATCTGGGGCACCGCCGAGGGGAGCAGCTTTCGCTGGATGCGGCGCGCCTCCTCCATCTCCCGCTTCGTGTCTTCGGCCTGCTGCCGCCTGGCACGGCCGCCGGCGATCTCGGCGCGAATCGTCGCGAGGAGTTGCGCGTTGTCCCACGGCTTCTGCACGAAGTCACGAACACCACGGCGCATCGTCTCGACGGCGAGGTCTACCGAGCCCCAGCCGGTCATGACCACCACCGGGAGAGAGCTGTCCACCGCCTGGACGCGCGAGAGGAGGTCCATCCCCTCCGTGCCGGACGTCGTGTCGCCGGTGTAGTTGAGGTCCATCAGGAGGAGGTCGTACGGGCAGCTCGAGAGCGCGGCGAGCGCCGCATCGGGAGAGGTCACAGCCTCCATCTGCATGCCTTCCCCCTTGAGGAGAAGCTGCAGCGCATCGAGGAGGTCCGGCTGATCGTCAGCGATCAGGATTCGAGGCGTTTCCGACCGGGAGCCGTGCATGGTTTCGCCCCGGGGGCTCCAAGCCGTGTGCCACGCAGGAAACAACGCGAACCCGCCTGTTTCCCCTCCGACGCCGGCCGCGGACTGTTCGCTTCCGCACATCCGGGTCCGATTCCGAACCCTGAGCCTGGAAACCCCTGAACCTCGAAAACCCTCAGTCCTTCTTCACAACCGGCCCGACGCGGATCGATCCGCCGAAGGTCTCCAGCTCCATTTCGGCGCTGCCGCTCCCGAGCGTGTAGACGGTGCGTTTGCCTTGCCGCACCTCCGACCTGGGCGGGCCGTTCAGCTTGAAGGTCGAGGAAAAGCTTCCCTGGTAATTCCGGACGGTGAAGGTGACGTTCGAGGCCTCGGGGATCGCGACCGTGATGTCGCCGTTGTGCGTCGTGAACCGATAACGCCCGCGATCAGCCGCCGGCCCCGCGAAGGCGATGTCGCCATTGATGGTGTTGACGTCGACGTTCTGCGCCGTGATCTGGGAGAGGCTGATGCTCCCGTTGGTGGTCTCGGCGGTAATATCGCCCGAGGCGCCGGTGATGCGGATTCCCTGGTTCACGGAGTTTGCCGTCACCCGCCCGCGCGCTCCCTCGACGATCACTTCCCCCATGATCGACTTCGCCGTCACCGTGCCGGTTCCGCCTTTGATGACGACGTCGCCTCGCGTGGTCTCGGCCGACACCTCGCTCTGCGAGCCTTCGACCGTGATGAAGTTATAGGTGCCGCCGACTCTCACCGGCATCCAGGCCGGGATCGAGATCTCGTAGTCCACGGATCCGCGCGCCTGGTGATCCGCCCTCACGACCACACCCGCCGGCGTGGTGCGCACTTCGACCTTCACGCTCGGGCTGTGGCGCGCCTGCACCCGCAGCGAGTCGCGATCCCACGCCCTGACGACGACCTCCCCGGCGAAGTTCTCCACCGTGAGACGGGCGCCGCGTGCGACGGTGACGGTCTGATCCGTCTGCGGCGCGCGCGGCTGCCGGCCCTGCACCGCGGGGATCGTCAGCGCCGCCGCCACCAACATTGCTGCTCCAAACATCGTTCAGGATCCTGTCGTCAGGGCGGTCGCCCGCCGGAGAAGCGCGAGTTTCTGCTGGCGCGCTGAAACCAGGTGGTTGTTGAGATACGCATTCGCCGGATCCGCTTCGAGCGCGCGCCGGCACTGGAGGATCGCCTGGTCGATGGCCGCGAGGTTCTGCTCGAGCACGCGTACGGTTTCCGCGTCGAGGCGGTCGCGCCCCTGTTCGAGCGTCCGCTCGAGGTCTGCCACCGCGCCGTCGTACTGGGGGTCCGCCAGGCTGACGGGGACCATGCCGCGGTCGCTCGCCGCCGGCACGGCCCCCGAGGTGCCGGCGCGCCCCGCATCCGGGCGGGTCACGTAGACGAGGCCGCCCGACAGGAGCATCAGCGTGATGCTCGCGGCGACCAGCTGCGGCGCGGTGAAGCTGAAACGTCTCCTCGGCGTCCGCCCGATTCGGGCCGCGACACCGGCCCACAGCTCGCGGTCGGGGGCCGTAACCGGCAGCCGTCCCGCCGCGCCGGCAATCGCGCGCAGATCGTCGAGCACCGTCCGGCACGCGGTGCAGACCGCCAGGTGACTGTCTACGGCCGCGTGATCGGCGTCCGACAAGTCGCCGTCGAGGTACTCCGAGAGCCGGTCGGTAAAGTCGTCGTGCGTGTTGCTCATGCCTTGCCTATGAGGACGGTGGGCGGAGATGCCGTCGCAGCATCATCCGCGCACGGTGCAGCTGTGCCTTCGACGTGCCGGCCGAGATCTCCAGCAGCGTCGCGATTTCGTGGTGCTTGTAGCCCTCGACGTCGTGCAGCACGAAAATCTCGCGCGCGCCGTCAGGGAGCTTCGCGAGCGCGATCTCGAGGTCCATCGAGAGATCTCCGGAGCGGTGCATCGCCGGCAGCGTCTCGAGGAACCCTTCGCCGTCCAGATGCCGCCGCCGTCTGGTCGCGTCCGTCCGGAACCGTTCGATGACCACGTTCGCCGCGAGGCGGTGCAGCCAGGTGCCGAACGCCGACTCGCCCCGAAAGGTCGAGAGCTTCTGCCAGGCGCGGACGAACACGTCCTGGGTCAGCTCGTCGGCCTCGCGGCCGCCCGTCATCCGCCGCACGAGCCCGTGCACGCGGGGCAGGTGCGCCCGATAGAGCCGCTCGAACGCCCGCACATCACCCGCCGCGGCGCCAGCCACGTCGTCTATGGTGTCGGTTGGTCGTGTCGCGGCCAGCGGAGTGTCAACTTGCAGCAGTGTGGCTCCCGTGCGCAAGCTCCTTTCCTGCACCAGCTTGGACGGTTTCGAGCCCGGAGAAGGTTGGAAGGTTACCGCAGGATGTCGTAGGGATCGACCGGGGTTCCTTCCCACCAGCGTTTTTCGCCGGTCAGCCGGAAGATGGCGAAGTGCAGGTGAGGGGTGTCTTTGGGGGCATTCCCGGTGACCCCGACGTAGCCGATGACCTGGCCTTTGCGGACCCTGTCGTTTTCGCGGAGGCCGTCGGCATACCGCTGCAGGTGGGCGTAGTAGTAGCAGTACCGCTCGCTCGGGTCGAACTGATAGATGGTGATCCCTCCCGCCTTGCTGTTGAAGAGGCGTGCGATCCGGCCGTCTTCGACCGCCTTCACCGGCGTGCCCATCGGCGCGAGGATGTCGATCGCCTCGTGCTTTCTGGCCCCTCGGGCATCGCCGAAGGAGCGCACGAGCCTGTCTTTGGTGAGCCCTTCGACCGGCAGCGCGAGATCGCGGTCGTCGAGATCCGCCTCCGGCGGGGCGCTGATCGATGGCGTCGGATTCGGTCCGTCCTCGGAGCCGGCAGTCCCGACCCGTGCCTCCAGCACGGGCGCGTCGTCGTCAACCGGGCCGCGATCCCAGCGGTCCACGGCATCCTGCCGATCCGCGAGAAACCGCGCCCCGGCCCCGAGCCATGTTTCCGACCGGTCCGCTTTCCAGACGACGAGCGCGACCGAGAGGGCCCCAGCGAGGAACCCCCAGAGCGCCCCGAGAGCCACCAGCCGCGCGTTCCTCTTCAAGTCGGGTGACAGCACTGATTACTCGCGGAAGATGACCGGCGTGCCTGGCTTCACCAGAGAAGCCAGCCGCAGCGCGTCCCAGTTCGTCAGCCGCACGCAGCCGTGCGACTCGCTGCGGCCGATGTTCGCCGGTTCCGGCGAGCCGTGGATCCCGTAGTGCTCCTTCGACAAATCCACCCAGACGAGCCCGACAGGGTTGTTGGGACCGGGGGGAATCAGCGCTTTGGTGTGGGCCGGATCGGCGTCCCAGAAGAGGTCCGGGTTGTAGCGGAACGGCGGATTGATCGTCACGCCGTTGACCTTCCACTTGCCGATGGGGAGGGGATCCATCTCGCTGCCGGTCGTGACGGGAGCATACAAGACAATCTTGCCCGCGGCATCGGTAACGCTGAGCGCGGACGCCGCCTTGGAGACCGTCACGGTCACCTCGGCCTTGGCCTTCGCCTCGGCCTGCGCCGCCGACGCCTGCGCCTTCTTTTCCGCAGCCGTCGGTTTGGTCTCCTGCTTCGGTGCCTCCGCGGGCAGCCGCATCGGGTCCACGTTCGGCACCGTGATCTCCTGGCCGGCCGCGAACGTCGCGCCCGGGTTCAGGCGCTGCAGCAAGTCCGGTGTCGAATGGAAACGTTCGGCGAGCGCCTCGAGCAGCGTGCGGTACCCGAGCGATTTCAGCTTCGCCTGGTCGACGAGATCCTTCGGGATCTCTTTCACGAACGGTCCGGCGGCGTCTTCGTCGGTGATGCGATAGGTCGTCACTGGCTCGGTCGCCGGCGGCTCCGTGCCGTTGGCCTTCTGGTAGGCCGCCAGCGCCTTTTTCGTCTGCGCCCCGATCCGGCCGTCGAGCGCACCGGGGGAGAATCCTGCGCGGTCGAGCGCGACCTGCACCGCGAGCCCGGCGTGCTGCTCCGTCTTCGGCGCCTGGGGTGCTTTGGGGGTCGCGGTTGGCTGCTGTGCGCTGAGCGCCGCCGCCAGTGCCAATGCGGTCAGAATCACTTGGTCACCTCGATACGATCCAATGCTCGCCGATCGCTGCCGGCGCGGCGTTCAGGGGTTTCTGCGTGGGCGTCTGCCGGTCTCATGTCGACGTCGATCAACCGGAACGGCCGGTCGGGAAACAGCTCGCGCATCAGTGATGCCGAAACGTTGAAGACGGGAACGTTGCCGGCCGTCCGGCCCTCCGGCTGGCCGTGATGTGCGTGGCCGTGGAATACGACCGATACCGGGAACCGTCCGATTGGCTCCTCGAGACGGCTGCAGCCGAGGAACGGATAGATCTCTCGCGGTTCCCCTTCGACGGTGCCCTGGATGGGCGCGTAGTGGAGGATGGCGACGAGGCGATCGTTGCGCAGCCGCGCGAGCGCCGACTCGAGCTTCAAGGCCTCGTCGACCGCCTCGCGAACGAAGTGCTTGATGATGTCTTCGCCCCACGGGCCGAGCGCGCGGCGGCCGAAGCCGCCGCAGAACCCTTTCACGCCGGCGAAGCCGATGCCGAGGATCTCGGTGGTGTCGCCGTCGAGGATGACCACGCCGGCGTCGTTGAGGATCTTGCCGATCTCGGCGTGCTGGCCCGACTCGAAGTCGTGATTCCCCAGAACGCCGACGCAGGGGATCTTCAGGGTGCTGGTGATTTCGCGAGCCAGCGCGCGCGCTTCGTCGGCATGACCGTAGTCCGTGAGGTCTCCGCACAGGACCAGGATGTCGGCGGTTTCGGTGATTTGGGCGAACAGCGGCTGCAGCGATCCCTGCACCGCGTTCTTGCCATGGTGCAGGTCGCCGATCGCCGCGAGCCGCACGATTGGCTTCGATCCAGGCATACGCTTCCCAATGGAGCAAACGGCATTCCGCCGCCCGGGACGCTCGCCGTGCGTAGAATTGAGCCATGGCACGGGGTTTCGATTCGAAGTTCGTGGAAGCTCAACAGGAAGAGGCGACGCGGGAGACGATTACACGCCCGGCGATGACATCTGAGCAGCGTGCGCTGGCGGGGCGTCGCGAGGTGCTGCAGCTGTCGCGGGCGCGAGCCGCCGGGGACCTCGATCGAGCCACCGTGCCGGCCCACCGACAGATGCTCGAGCAGGCCATCCAGGCCATCGACGAACAGCTCGCCGCGCTGGAGTGACCGGACCCTCGGTCCACCCGTCCTCGTATACTGAAATAACCGTGCACACACGCCGCTCCCTCCTCGTGCTGGTCTGCCTGCTGGCCCTGGTGGCGGGCTGCCGCGGGAACGGGTCCGACGACCGGGCGTCTAAGGAACCACAGCCGGCGGCGGCTGCGACGTCTCCCACCGACGGCGCGCCGGAGCGGCCGAAGATCGTCGCACTCGGCGACAGCCTGACGGCCGGCCTGGGGCTGGTCGAGAGCCAGGCGTACCCGGCACTGTTGCAGGCGAAGCTCAATGCTGAGGGGTATGCACTCGAGGTGGTCAACGCCGGTGTGTCGGGTGACACGAGCGCAGGCGGCCTGCGGCGGCTCGACTGGGCGCTCCAGGGGGACGTGCGGGTGCTGGTTCTCGCGCTCGGCGCGAACGACGGGCTGCGCGGCCTGTCGGTGGCCGAGATGAAGAACAACCTGGTAGAAATCATCCGCCGCGCGCGGGAGAGAAACATCGTCGTGATCCTTGCCGGGATGGAGGCGCCGCCGAATTACGGCGCCGAGTACACCGCGTCGTTTCGCCGCGCGTTTCAGGACGTCGCGCGGGAGCAGCGCGTGATCTTCCTGCCGTTCCTGCTGGTGAAGGTCGCCGGGGACCCGGCGCTCAACCAGGGGGACGGTATCCATCCCAACGCCGCCGGCGCCGCGATCATCGCGGACACGCTGTGGCAGGTGATCCGGCCGGTCCTCGATCAGATGTCTGCGCGCCCATGATCGAGCTGCGCGGCGTCACCAAGTCTGTCCCGAGCGGGAACGGCACTCTCACGATCCTTCATCCCCTGGACCTCACGATCGAACGCGGTGCGGTGGCGGCGGTCACCGGGCCGTCGGGCAGCGGCAAATCCACGCTGCTCGGCCTGGTCGCGGGCCTCGACGCGCCGACCGCCGGGCGTGTCATCATCGACGGTGTCGACATCACGGCGCTCGACGAAGACGGCCTCGCGCGGCTGCGCGGCGCGCGGATCGGCTTCGTCTTCCAGTTCTTCCACCTCCTGCCGTCGCTGACTGCCTACGAGAACATCCTGGTGCCGATGGAGATCGCCGGTGCGAGAGACGCCGCGCCGCGCGCCGGCGCCCTGCTCGACGAAGTCGGGCTCGCTGACCGGGCGCATCACTATCCGTCGCAGCTGTCGGGCGGCGAGCAGCAGCGCATCGCCATCGCGCGCGCCCTGGCGAACGACCCGCCGCTCCTGCTCGCCGACGAGCCAACCGGCAACCTGGATACGGCGACCGGCCACTCGATCATCGAGCTCCTCCTCGGGATCAACCGCGCCCGCAAGACGACGCTGGTGCTCGTGACGCACGATCCCGAACTGGCGTCGCGGGCCCACGTGGTGATCGCGCTCCGGGACGGCCGGGTCGTGGAGGCCGTGAGATGAGGTTCGTGCTGCGGATGACCGCTCGCGAGCTGCGGGCGTCCTGGCGCCGGCTCCTGTTCTTCTTCGTCTGCGTCGCGATCGGCGTCGGAGCGATCGTGGCGCTGCGCTCGGTGATCCAGAACGTGCGCGCCAGCCTCGTGCGCGAGGCCCGGGCGATGATGGCCTCCGACGTGATGATCGCGACCAACCGGCGCTGGACGCCGGAGCTGCTCGCGATGATCGACCGCCGGCTCGCCGCCGCGCCGGTACTGGCCCGCACCGAGGCGATCGAAACCACCACCATGGTGCGCGCGGCCAACGGGGGAGCGGTGGCGCGGATGGTGGAGCTCCGCGGCGTTCAGCCCGTCTTCCCGTTCTACGGCACGCTCGAGCTCGAAGGCGACGTGCCGTACTCGCACGACCTGCTGCGCAACCGCGGCGTCATCGTCCGGCCCGAGCTGCTGGCGCAGCTCGGGATCCGCCGGGGAGACGCCATTCTCGTCGGCGGGCAGCCGTTCACCGTGCGGGGGGTGCTGACCAAGGAGCCCGGGCGCCGGGCGGGGGCGTTCACGCTGGGCTCTCGCGTCTTCATGGATCTGGAGGACCTTCGCCAGAGCGGCCTGCTGACGTTCGGCAGCCGCGCGAGCTACCAGATCATGCTGCGGGTCGAGGACGCCGGCGTCGAGCCGCTGACCCGGCAGCTCCGCGCCGAAGTGCGCGACAAGTTCGCCAACGCGTGGTCGTACCGCTCCGCCGAGAACAACATCTCGGAGGACATGGAGCGCGCCGAGAACTATCTGAGCCTGGTCGGCTTCGTCATCGTGGTCCTGGGCGGGATCGGTGTCTGGAGCGTGACGCGCGTATTCGTGAAGCAGAAGATCCGCAGCGTCGCCATCCTGAAGTGCCTGGGCGCGACGACGAAACAGGTGCTCGGGACCTACGTGCTGCAGGTCATGCTGCTGGGTCTCGCCGGCAGCGTGCTCGGCGTGACGCTGGCGTCGCTGGCGCTGCGCGCGATCCCCGAGTCGATGACCGCCACCTTCGGCGGGATTCCGTACGGGCTGACCGCCTCCGCGGTTCTGCAGGGCACCGCGGTCGGGCTGCTCGTGTCGTTGCTCTTTTCGCTTGTGCCGCTGCTCGAAGTGCGGCGGGTCAAACCACTGCTGCTGCTGCGCGGCGGTGATGGCTCGATCGTCCCGGCTGGCGCGGCCCGTGAACCGGTGCTGAAGCGCCTCAAGTCGATCGACCGCGTGCAGGCCGCGGTCGGCGCGGCGGTCAGTCTGGCACTCGTCGCGGTCGCCGCCTGGCAGGCGGCGTCGCTGCAGGTCGGGCTGATCGTGTGCGGCGGTTTCGCCGGGCTGGCGTTGCTCCTGCACCTGGCGGGAATGGCGCTGGTGCGCGCGATCCGCCCGCTGGCACAGACCCGCGTGTTCGCGCTGCGCCACGCCGTTCTGAGCCTGCAGCGCCCGGGCAACCAGACCCGCGTGATTCTGCTGGCGGTCGGCCTCGGCGCCTTCTTCGTGCTCGGCGTGCGCGCGCTGCAGTCGAACCTGCTCGACGAGCTGTCGCTGGAGCTCAACGCCGGCGGGCCCGACATGTTCCTGGTGGACATTCAGCAGGACCAGGTGGAGCCGGTGCGGGCGTTCCTTGCCGGGCGGATCGCGCCAGGATCGGCGCCGCCGCGGCTGATTCCCGTGCTGCGCGCGCGGGTGACCGCCGTGCGCGGAGCGGAGGTGAACCTCGAGAACTTCCAGGACGTGCGCGGCCGCGGCTCGCTCGCCCGCGAGTACACCATCACCTACCGGGACCATCTCGAGTCGAACGAGCAGGTCATCGAGGGCACGTTCTGGGAAGGGCAGGGACCGCTGCCGGCCAACGCGCCGGAGCTGGAGGTGTCGATCGAACGGAGCATCCACGAGCGCTTCGACATCGGCGTCGGCGACCTGATGCGGTTCGACGTGCTGGGCCGGATCGTCCAGGCGCGGGTCACCAGCGTCCGCGACGTCGAGTGGGAAGACTCCCGGAACGGCGGCTTCATGTTCGTCTTCCGGCCGGGGCCCCTGTCACAGGCGCCGCACAGCTACATCGGCATCGTCCGGGCCCCCGAGGGGGTCCAGGCCCGCGCCGCGTTCCAGAACGACCTGGTGACGGCGTATCCCAACATCTCCGCCATCGACGTCCGCGAAGTGCTCGCCTCGGTGCAGGAGGTCGTCGAGAACGTGACCCTGGCGATCTCGATCGTCGGCGGGATTGCGCTGTTCGGCGGCGTGCTGATCCTGATCGGCGCGGTCGCGATGACCAAATTCCAGCGCGTGTACGAGGCGGCGATCCTGCGCACCCTGGGCGCGAGCAGCCGCACGCTCACCGCGATGATCGCGGGGGAGTACACGACGCTCGGGCTGCTCGCCGGCACGATCGGCGCCGCCGGCGCGCTGGCCCTGAGCTGGGCGATCTGCCGCTATGTGTTCGAGATCGACTGGAAGCCGGCGCCGGTCCTGCTGGTCGCCGGCGCCGTCATTACCACCGCCATGGTGGCGGTCATCGGCGTGATCGCGAGCGGTGACGTCCTCAGGAAGAAGCCGCTGGCCACGCTGAGGGCGGAGTAATCCCTGATCCCTGATCCCTAATCCCTAATCTTGATCCCTAATCGCTGATCAGGGATCAGGGATTGATTAGGGATTAGGGATCAGGGATCAGGGATTAGGGATCCGTGAGGCCCCCCGCTCCTGGCGGGGTTTTGGTAAGATTAGGTTTTCCGGAGGCAGCGAGATAGCCGGTAGGTCCATGGGTCCACAAACGACAAAACCGATGACACCAACACCCGACCTGACACCGTATAAGGACGCGCTGTTGCGCAAGCGCGGAGAGATCCTGGCCGCGGGCGGCGCCACCAAACCGCTCCAGGCGTCCACCGAGATGAACACGCGGCAGGGAGATCTCGCGGACCAGGCGAGCGGCAACAACGAAGTCCACATCCAGCTGAAACTGAAGCAGACCGACGCCAAGATCCTGCAGGCCATCGAGGAAGCGCTCTTCCGGATGGAAAAGGGGACGTACGGCATCTGCCGCGACTGCGGCGAAGAGATCGCGCCGGCGCGGCTGAACGCCATCCCGTGGACGCGGGTGTGCATTACCTGCAAGGAAAAACAAAGCTCGTGAACGCCGCCGAACTGCTGGAGTTCCTGGCCGCCTTCTACCACGACAAGCTGACCCTGCGAAACCGACACGTGGCGGCGGCGCGGTTCGTGACCGATTACAACGTCAACAACACCTACCAGTACGTCATCAACCGCGACGACATGCACGTGCGCTGGCTGCAGGACGCGATCGCCGATACCGGCGGCACGCCTGACGAGCAGGCGGTGCCCGACCTCGAACCCGGCAAAGCGGACGAAGCACAGCGGAACGTCATCACCGCGGACCGCGATGCCGTGCAGAAGTTCGTCGAGCGCTGGCGCCCTCGCGTCGAGGCCCTGCCGAACGCCCGCCACCGCAGCCTGCTGCACGTCATCCTGGGCGAGAGCCTGGAGCAGCTGCGGTTCTTCGAGCAGGCGCTCGCCGGCCGGGAGGATCTGCTCGGGAGCCGCGCCGACGGCGCCGGCACCGGCGATGGCGTCATGAAGGCGCGGTGGGTGGGGTAATCCAATCCCTAATCCCTGATCCCTAATCCCTGATCCCTCATCCTTAATCTCTGATTCTTGATACCTAGTGTCATTCCGTAGTGCTTGATCCCCAATCCCGAATCCCGAATCATGATTAGGGATTAGGGATTAGGGATTAGGGATCAGGGATTAGGGATTAGCGATTGAAACGCGCCGCGATTGCCATCGGCTCCAACCTCGGTAATCGTGATGCGGCCATCGCGTTCGCCTCCTCTCAGCTCGCCGCCCTGCTCGCAGACTTCACGATCTCCGAAACGATTGAGACCTGGCCGGTCGGGGAAGGCACCGAGGACCAGAACCTGTACCTGAACGCGGTGGCGGTGGGCGACACCGAACTGTCGCCGCGGCAGCTCCTCGACGCCCTGCTGGCGATCGAGCAGGCGTTCGGGCGCGAGCGGCCGGCGAGGCACGCTGCGCGGACCCTCGATCTCGACCTGATCCTCTACGGCAGCGACATCGTCGTCGAGACCGGCCTCGAGGTGCCGCACCCGCGCTTCCGTGAACGCTTCTTCGTGCTCGGTCCGCTGGCCGAGGTCGCGCCCGACATGGTGGATCCGGTGAGCGGGCTGCGGGTGGGGGAGTTGTTGCGGGCGTTGTTGAGGGATGAATCTCGCTAGGACCTGGAGCTGGAACCTGGAGCGG
The DNA here is from genome assembly GCA_035250005.1 of Vicinamibacterales bacterium. GTDB lineage: Bacteria > Acidobacteriota > Vicinamibacteria > Vicinamibacterales > 2-12-FULL-66-21 > JACDCA01. The sequence continues at coordinate 14,432 of DATFFM010000074.1, forward strand.
GACGCGCGAAAAAGAAAAAGGGCGCCGCGCCTAAGCGCGACGCCCTCGATCGAGCTTCTGGCTCCTGGCTTCTTCTTATGTGGTCTTCTTGTAGACCGTCTTGGTCGCGGGGTTTTCGCCGCGGCCCGGCCGTTCGATGACGAGATTGCCGCCCTCGAGCCACCAGGTCTGGGTCTGCGTCATCATGGCGCCGTCCTGGCCCGGGCGCTGTGTCGAGATCACCAGCTTGGCGCCGTCCCACTTGGCGGTCGACTTCGTTTCGACTTCCCTCGCGGTGTCGCCGCGTCCCATCGTCATCTTGTTGACTGACTCGGTGCCATCGAGCTTGTAGGTGGAGACGATCTTGTTCTCCCCCCGAGTCTGCTCGATGGTGAGCGTGTCGGCCGTCTGCTTCACGACCATCGGGCCGGCCATGCCGCCGCCACGTGCGCCGCCACCGCCCGCGGGGGGCGCCGGGGCTGCCGACGTATCAACTGTCCACGTGCCGGAAAAATCCGGCTTCTGCGCGAAAGCCACGCTCGCGACCGCGAGCACCGCCGCCGCAATGATCCCCGTCCTTGCCAGCTTCATCGTCTGCTCCTTGTGATGATGACTTGCCTTACTGCCGAGCTGCGTTTATTCGAAACGCAGAGCTTCGATTGGGTCCAGCCGCGCCGCTTTTCTGGCGGGGTAGAACCCGAAAAACACGCCGGTCGCCGCCGCGAACCCGAACGCCATGCCGATCGCGTTCGGTGGGATTGTCGTCGGCCACTGCAGAAACTTCTCAGCCGCTGCTGCAAGACCGAAGCCGAATCCTATGCCGATGATCCCGCCGAAAAGGCTCAACACCACTGCCTCGACCAGGAACTGGAGCAGCACGTCCTTGCCGCGCGCGCCGATTGCCATACGAAGGCCGATCTCGCGTGTCCGCTCCGTGACAGAGACGAGCATGATGTTCATGATCCCGATACCACCCACCAGTAGCGACACGCCGGCAATGGCCGCCAGCAGGGTTCCCATGGTCCTGGCGGTTTCGGAACGGACGCTGGCCATCTCTTCCAGCGTCCGGACCATGAAGTCGTCTGGATCCCCGGGCATCAGCTTGTGCCGGACACGCAGCACCTCGGTGATGGCCGCGGCGACCGGCGCGACGTCCGGGGTCGCGGCCGACACCTGGATCCGCTGAATGTGCTGCTGCCCCTGGAGCTTCTTGATGACGGTGGTGTAAGGGACGAAGATGACGTCATCCTGGTCCTGCCCGGTCCCGGACTGCCCCTTGCTCGCCATCACCCCGATGACTTTGAACGGCTGGGTGCGGATCCGGATGATCTCGCCGGTCGGGTCGACATCCGGTCCGAACAGGGTGTCGGACACGACGCTGCCGAGGACCGCGACTTTGGCGGCGCTGCTGACGTCCTGTGGCGAGAAGAACGCTCCGTATTTGGTTGGCCAGCTGCGAATCAGCGGCATGTCGACGTCGGTGCCCTCGGTCTGGGTCGACCAGTTCTGGTTGCCGGCGACCACCTGAGCGCGCGTGTTCGCGCCCGCCGCGACATACTGCACCCCCGGCACCTCGCGCAGCGCCTCGGCATCGTCGGGCATCAGCGTGTTCGATTGCCCCTGGCCCATGCGGACCCCGCCCTGGGAAAAGTTGCCGGACTGAACGTTGATCATGTTGGTGCCGGCGGCCTTGACCTGTTCCTCGATTGTGGTCTGGGCGCCTTTGCCGAGCGCGACCATCGTGATCACTGCACCGAC
>DATFFM010000075.1:0-11162 GCA_035250005.1 Vicinamibacterales bacterium
TGCCGCGACGTCATCGACCGCGCCGGATTCGGACCGATGTTCTTTCACCGCACGGGGCACAGCCTCGGCGAAGAGGTCCACGGCAACGGCGTCCACATGGACGACTACGAAACGAGAGACGACCGGCGGCTGATCCCCGGCACCGGCTTCACCATCGAGCCGGGCGTCTACACGGATCGTTTTGGTGTGAGGACGGAGATCAACATGTTCGTCGCGGAAGGCGAAGCCCGGGTGACCGGGCCGCTTCAGGAGGAGATCGTCCCGCTGGGGGGATAGCCAATCGTCCGATCGACCGATAGATCGATCGACCGACGGCCCGGTCGACCGATTGTTTTCTGGAGAACGAAGAAAATGTCCACGCGCAAGACCACGCTTTTCTACGCCATTCTCATCGCCGTCGCCTCGCTGGCTGTCGGCATGGTGATCGCCTCGCGGCTGGACCTGACGCCGGCTTCGGGAGCACAGACCGTCAACGTGCCGACCCTGAACAGCGCGCCGCTCAACGGCCCGATCGACGCGTCGACGTTCAAGAACATCGCCAAGGCCCAGATCCCGATGGTGGTCAACATCCGGACCGAGGCGCGGGCCCGCACCCGGGAGCTGACGGAGTTCTTCGGTGGGGGTGACGACATCTTCGAGCGGTTCTTCGGCCAGCGGCCGCCCCAGCGCGACCCCCGGCAGCGTCCGCGTGGTCAGGGGGAGGGGGAGATCACCGAAGGGGCGGGCACCGGCTTCATCATCGACAAGGCCGGCTTCATCCTCACCAACAATCACGTCGTCGAAGATGCCGACGTGATCCGGGTCAGCCTGTTCAACGGCGGCGTGAACGAAGACTACGCGGCGAAGGTCGTCGGCCGGGACCCATTGACCGACAGCGCGCTGATTCAGCTCAACGAGATGCCGGCGACGCCCCTGCAGGAGGCGAAGTTCGGTGACTCCGCGCAGCTCGAACAGGGGGACTGGGTCATGGCGATCGGCAACCCCTTCGGCCTCAATCACACCGTGACGGTGGGCGTGATCTCCGCGCTCAGCCGTCCGTTCACGACCGTGGTTCGCGGCCGCGAGCAGGAGATGCTGCAGACCGACGCCGCGATCAACCCGGGCAACTCCGGCGGGCCGCTCCTGAACATTCGCGGTGAAGTCGTGGGCATGAATACCGCGATCGTCACGAGCCCCCAGCAGGCGGCGAACATCGGCATCGGCTTCGCGACCCCGATCAACCGGCTCAAGGACCTCGTGCCGCAGCTGCGCAGCGGCAAGGTCACCCGCGGCGTGATCGGCGTTCAGGTCAGCGGAGACTTCAGGAAGAGCACCGCGGAAGCGCTCGGGGTGAAAGACGGCAAGGGGGCCCTGATCTCCACCGTCGTTTCGGGCGGCCCGGCCTCGCGCGCCGGGCTCCAGCCGGGGGACGTCATCGTCGAATTCAATGGCCGCCCCGTGGCCGACAACAACGAGCTCGTCGCCATGGTCGTCGGGACCAAGCCCGGCACGACCGTGCCGGTGACGATCGTGCGCGACAAGCAGCGCCGCACGTTGAACATCACGGTCGACGAGCTCGACCTCGACGCCGAAGCGGGGGGGCGCACCTCCAGCAACCGCGCGCCGGAGGAGTCGGAACGGACGGCCGCCGGCTTCGGCCTGACAGTCGAACCGATCACCCCCGAGATCGCCCGCCAGATGGAAGTGCCGCGCAACCGCGGCGGAGCCATCATCGTCAGCGTCGAGCGCAACAGCGCGGCGTACAATGCTGGCCTCGCTGCCCGGGACATCATCCTGGAGGTGAATCGCCAGCCGGTGACCAACGTCAGCCAGGTCACGCGCGCGCTGCAGAGCGCCAATCCCGGCACACCGATCTTTCTGCTGGTGTGGCGCGACGGTCAGGAGCTCTTCGTCACGATGACGAAACGGTAGCCGGCACGAAGGATTGTTCTGCTTGCCGGTGGGGGCCGTCGCGCACCATCATTCGGGTGTGAGGCGGCTCCCTTCTTCCTGGATCCACGACGCATTCCCTGAATTCCTGATCCTCGCGGCAGTCTCGGTCCGCCTGGGGGTGATCCTCGAGACGGCCGAGCTGGTCCCGGGCTACCGGCGGCTCGACCCGGATGCCCCTCGCGCCGCGACGCCGACACAGCTGTCACGATCGGGTGTGGTATCGATCATTGCCGGGGCGATGATGCTTCTCGTGGCGGTGTTGTACCCTTCCCCGTACCTGGCCGGCCCGGTCTGGCCGGGCGGGTTCCCGGCATTTGCGGTGGGATGCTTCGTCATGTACGTTGCAGTGCGGCTTGTCTGGAGCGGCGATTCGAGGCCGATTGCCCTATGACTACGACGACGGTCGAACGCGAGATCAAGCTTCGGTACGAATCGGCGGAAGAAGCGCGCGCCATGGTGCTCGCCGCCGGCGCGACCCCTCTGCATGGACGGCGGCTTCAGGAGGACGCGCTTCTCGACACCGACGACGAGCAGCTGCGCCGGCGACGCTGCGTCCTCAGGGTCCGCACCGAGAACGGCAAGAGCCGCCTGACATTCAAAGGGCCGGTGCAGCCGTCCGAGATGAAGGTGCGTGACGAAGTCGAAACGCTCGTCGGCGACGGCGAGGTCGTTTTGCGCGTGCTCGAAGAGCTCGGCCTGCACGTCTGGTTCCGCTACGAAAAGTTCCGGGAGGAGTTCTGCCACGACGATGTCATCGTCGCAGTCGACGAGACGCCGGTCGGCGTGTTCGTCGAGATCGAAGGCAGCGAACACGGGATCAGGGAGATGGCCGAGGCGCTCGGCAGAACGACGGCGGACTACGTCCTGGATTCGTATCGAGGCCTCTTCCTCGCGAATCGCGAGCGGCTCGGGTTGAGCGGCGGCGACATGCTCTTCGAATCCGCGCAGGGATGAGGCGGCCGCCTGCCCTCGTCCTCACGGCGGGTCTGGGCACGCGGCTTCGGCCACTCACCGACGTGCGGGCGAAAGGGGCGGTGCCGGTCAACGGCGAGCCGCTGGCCGGCCGCGTCGCTCGATGGCTCGCAGCGCACGGCTTCATCGATCAGGTATTCAACCTTCACCATCACCCGTCCACCGTGACGGCCTGCCTTGGCGACGGCTCCGGCTTCGGCGCCCGGGTCCGGTATTCGTGGGAGCAGCCGGTGCTCGGATCGGCCGGCGGGCCACGCCATGCGCTGCCGCTGCTGACCGACGACGGCGGCACGCGCTTTCTGATCGTGAACGGCGACACCCTGACCGACGTGGACCTGGACGCCGTGCTTCACCGGCACGAGGACTCGGGTGCGCTGGTGACCATGGCGCTGATCCCCAACCCGGCGCCAGAGAAATACGGCGGGGTCGGCGTGACCGCCGACGGCTTCGTGAGCGGATTCACACGGCCCGGCGCCGCCCCGGAGTCCCGCCATTTCATCGGCGTGCAGGTCGCGGAGGCGCGGGCGTTCGCGTCGCTCGCGGACGGCGTCAGACACGAGTCGGTTAACGCCCTCTATCCGGAGCTGATGCGCCAGTCACCGCGAGCCGTGGCCGCCTACGTCAGCAGCGCGTCTTTCAGTGACATCGGTACGCCGGGCGATTGCCACAGGACGTCGCTCGCCCTCGCACGGCGAGAGGGCGATCACCTGGTGAGCGCCACGGCGCGAGTGGCGGCATCCGCGGTACTGGAACGAACGGCGCTGTGGGATGATGTGACCGTCGAGGACGGCGTGCGGCTGACCGATTGCATCGTCGGCGACGGCGCGCGCGTTCGCGAGGGCCTGGCCTTCGCGCAGTGCGCCATCGTCCCGGCCGGAACGCGCGCTCCCGAGGGAGACGAACGACTCGAACACGGCCTTCTGATCCGGCCGCTCTGAGGCTCGATTTCTTCCAATGTCCGACAAACGCCAGCCCGAAAGCGCCGAAGCGCGCGAACGGATCGACGGCTACCTGAAGCGGAGCGGCCTCGCCGCACGTGCGCCGCGCGTCGTGCCGCTGACCGGAGATGCGTCGGACCGGCGATACTTCCGCGTGCTGCTGCCCGACTCCCCCTCGCTGGTGCTGTCGCTGCACTCCGCGCCCTTCGACTTCGAGACGCTGCCGTTCGTCAATGTCGCCAGGCTGCTGTCGCAGATGCCGGTGCCGATCCCCGAAGTGCTGGGGCATGCGGACGATCTCGGCGTGCTCGCGCTCCAGGATCTTGGCGACGTCACGCTGCAGGCGCACCTCGGCGCCGCCACCCCTGCCGAGCACGCCGCGCTCTACCGACAGTCGGTCGCGCTCATCGCCACCGTGCAGCGCCGCGGCGCCGAGCTGCAGTCCCCGCGCTTCCTGCCCTACGGCATCGCCTTCGACGTCGAGAAGCTGACGTGGGAGATGGATTTCTTCATCAAGCACTTTCTCGAGGCTTATCGCGGGGTCGTTCTCTCCGACGAAGCGCGCGACGCACTTCGACAGGAGTTCGTGGTTCTCGTGCGCACGCTCGCGGAGGAGCCGCGCGTGCTCTGCCACCGCGATTATCACAGCCGCAATCTGATGCTCCACGATGAGGAGCTCTACATCATCGATTTTCAGGATGCTCGGATGGGGCCCGATACCTACGACCTGGTGTCGTTGCTTCGTGATTCGTACGTCGACCTGCCGGACCAGACCGTCGACGAGCTGATGGCGTACTTTCTGGCGCTGAAAGGGCAGACCGAAGGGGCCGACGAATTCCGCCAGCGGTTCGACGTCATGGCCCTGCAGCGCAATCTGAAGGCCCTCGGCACGTTCGGCTATCAGACCACGGCGCGCCGCAATCCGGTCTACATCCAGTACATCCCCCGCACGCTCCGCCACGTCCGGAACAATCTCGACAGCCTGCCGCAATTCGAACGGCTCGCCGACCTGCTGGCCACCCACGTCGACGAGTTCCGCTGATGCGGCCGCCGGGTATCACCGGCTATAATGAATGGTTCGAGGCATCCGCTGAAACCATTCATAGACATGCAGTTCGGGATTTCGACCCACCTCTATCACGATCAGCGGCTGAGCCGGGAGCACCTGGCGCAGATCGCAGCGTACGGATTCGAGGCTGTCGAGCTCTTCGCCACCCGCTCCCACTTCGACTACCGCGATCCGGCGGCGATCGCGCAGCTTGGGCGGTGGCTCAAAGACAGCGGCCTGGTGCTGCACTCCATCCATGCGCCGATTCACGAGACCTTCGGCGCCGGAAAGGGCGGGGCAACCTTTTCAACGGCGGCCAGCGACGGCGCGAAGCGGCAGGCGGCGGTCCGGGAAGCGGAAGCCGCCATCGCGATCCTGAAGCAGATCCCGGCGAAATTCGTGGTCGTCCACCTGGGCACGCCCGCAGCCAAAGCCGGCGCCGGCGACAACAGCCGCGCGGCCGCCTCGCGCAGCGTCGAGGAGGTCTGCAAGGCCGCCGAGCCGCTGGGCGCGCGCGTCGCGCTCGAAGTGATCCCGAACGATCTGTCGTCGGCCGCAACGCTCGTGACGATGCTCGAGCGTGACTTCGACGGCTCGAGCGTCGGGCTCTGCATGGATTTCGGCCATGCGCACCTGATGGGCGACGTCGCCGACGCGATCGAACTGGCCGCCGAGCATCTGATCACGACCCACGTCCACGACAACCGCCGGCGGGAGGATGATCATCTCGTGCCCTATCAAGGCACGATCGACTGGGCCGCGGCCCTGGTCACGATGCAGAAGATCGGATATGACGGCACGTACCTGATGGAGCTTGCCAATACCGGCAGCCCGGCGGCCGTCCTCGAGGAGGCGCGGCGCGCGCGGCAGCGCATCGAACGCGCGCTGGCAGACTGATGATCGCGTATATCGAAGAGATCGCCCGGCACGAAGGGCAGCTGGTCACGCTGCGCGGATGGCTCCATAACCGCCGCTCCAGCGGCAAGATCCACTTCCTGACCGTCCGCGACGGCAGCGGGTTCATCCAGTGCGTCATGTCGAAGCAGGCGGTCGGCGACGACATGTTCAGGCGCGCCGACCACCTGTCGCAGGAGAGTGCGCTGATCGTACACGGCACCGTGCGCGCCGACACGCGCGCTCCCGGCGGCTACGAGCTCGACGTCACCGGGATCGAGGTCGTCTCCGAGGCCCAGAGCTACCCGATCACGCCGAAGGAACACGGCGTCGACTATCTGATGGACCGCCGCCACCTCTGGATCCGCGCCCCCCGGCAGCAGGCGATCCTGCGTATCCGGCACGAAGTGATCGACGCGGTTCGCGACTATTTCAACGACCGTCATTTCATCCTCGCCGATACGCCGATCTTCACGCCGGCGGCCTGCGAGGGGACGACAACGCTATTCCCGGTCCAGTACTTCGACGACGCCACCGCCTTCCTGACGCAGAGCGGTCAGCTGTACAACGAGGCCAACGCGATGGCGCTCGGCCGTGTGTATTGCTTCGGGCCGACGTTCCGGGCGGAAAAGTCGAAGACGCGCCGGCATCTGACCGAGTTCTGGATGGTGGAACCGGAAGTCGCCTACGCGCATCTCGACGACGTCATGAACCTGGCCGAAGGGCTCGTGGTCGCGGTCGTCGCGCGCGTGCTCGAGAAGCGGCAGCAGGAACTGAAAGTCCTCGAGCGCGACACCGCGAAGCTCGAACGGGTCACGGCCCCGTTTCCGCGGATTTCATACGACGACGCTGCCGAGACCCTGAAGAAGAAGGGGCTGCCGTTCGAGTGGGGGGGGGATTTCGGCGCGCCCGACGAAACGGCGCTGTCGGAGGAGCACGACCGCCCGATCTTCGTGCACGGTTTCCCGTCGGCGATCAAGGCGTTCTACATGAAGCCACACCCCGACCGGCCGGAGGTTTCGCTGAGCGTGGACCTCCTGGCGCCCGAAGGGTACGGCGAGATCATCGGCGGCGGCCAGCGCATCGACGATCTCGAGCTGCTCGTGCAGCGCCTCAAGGAGCACGACCTCCCGCAGGCGGCCTTCGAGTGGTACCTCGACCTGCGCCGGTTCGGCAGCGTGCCCCACGGCGGTTTCGGCATGGGGATCGAGCGGGTGGTGACCTGGATCTGCGGCATCGATCACCTCCGCGAAGCCATCCCTTACCCGCGCATGCTCTATCGGATGTATCCCTGACGGTGATAACCCAAACGTCAAACGTCAAACTCCAAAACCTTTGAGGTTTGGGATTTGTCGTTTGGAGTTTGTAGTTTGGAATCGACCTGAACATCATGAAGATTGGTTTTTTGTCTCTCGGCTGCCCCAAGAACCTCGTCGATGGCGAGGTGATGCTCGGCATGGCGCAGAACGCCGGGCACGAGCTCACCCATGACGCCTCGAGTGCCGACGTGCTCGTGGTGAATACGTGTGCCTTCATCGACGCCGCGAAGCAGGAATCGATCGACGCCATCCTGGAGATGGCGCAGTTCAAGAAAGACGGCAACTGCACGCGTCTGGTCGTCACCGGCTGCCTCGGCGAGCGTTACCGCGACGAATTGATGAAAGAGATCCCGGAAATCGACGCCGTCCTCGGTACGGGGGAGGTCGATCAGATCCTGGGCGCGATCGGGGATCGGGATGCAGGACGCGAACTGCGGGATGCCGCCGGCGTCTCTCCGCTGCCGTTTTTCGCCCGCTCCGGGCCGGTGCATCCCGCACCCCGCACCGCGGAACTGCCCACATACCTCTACGAGGCAGAAACGCCACGGCTCCAGACCACCCCGAAACATTTCGCGTACGTGAAAGTCGCCGAGGGCTGCGATTACACCTGCGCGTTCTGCATCATCCCGACGCTGCGCGGCAGGTTCCGGAGCCGGGAGGCAGCCTCGATCATTCGCGAAGCGCGCGGCATGGCCGAGCGTGGCGTGAAGGAACTGCTGCTGATCTCTCAGGACACGACGTTCTACGGTATCGACAGAGGGGAGCGGGGTGCTCTGGCGCGGCTGCTGCGCGAGCTGAACCAGATCGACGGGCTGGCGTGGATCCGGCTGCTCTACCTCTACCCCACCACGATCACCGACGACGTGCTCGCGGCGATGGCGGAGTGCGAGAAGGTCTGCCGCTACATCGACCTGCCGTTGCAGCACGCGTCCGCCGGCGTGCTCAAGCGCATGCGCCGCCCCGGCGACCGCCGCACCTACGACAAGCTGCTTGGCCGCATCCGGGAGGCCGTCCCCGGGGTCACGCTGCGGACGACGTTGATCGTCGGTTTTCCAGGCGAAACGGAGGAGGAGTTCGCGGAGCTCGAGCAGTTCATGGCCGAGACCGGGTTCGATCACGTCGGCGTCTTCACCTACTCGCACGAGGAAGGGACGCGAGCGTTCGCGATGCCCGACGACGTGCCGGCCGCCGTCAAGCGCAGGCGGCGGAATACACTCATGGCGCGGCAGAAGCGGATCGTGGCGGCCGCCCAGAAGGCCCGGATCGGGACCATCGTCGAGGTGCTGGTGGACGGCCCGTCGAGAGAACATGAGCTCGTCCTCGAGGGACGACTCGAAGGGCAGGCCCCCGAAATAGACCCGGTCGTGTTCCTGACCGACTGCGACCCGGGAGATTACCCGGCCGGCCATCTCATCCGTGCCCGGATCGTAGGAGCCAAGGGGTACGACCTGCTGGCCCAGCCTGTAACAGCTCCCTAACCCGTGATCGACCGAAGCTCGGCAGCGACGCGCGGGCGCGATGCACCAGTGCACAGCAGCTCTTCAGCGAAGACGGGGAGCGAAGGTGCATGTTATATTGATTGGTGCCAGCTTCGAGGAAAGTCCCGAGTGGGCCCGTGCCCACTCTTTGCTTTTAAGGGCCCTTTTTCAGCCGAGCATGGCCAGAGACCACGAGAGGATCGGGCGGGTTCGCCAGGCCGCCGAGCGCGTTGCCGGGAGTTACGGGCTCGAGATCTTCGACGTGCAGCTGCGCCGCGAGTCGATTGGCAGCGTGTTGCGGGTCGTGATCGACCGCCCCGATCGCGGGGTCGTCGAAACGCCTGAAGACGCTGTCGGGATCGAAGACTGCCAGCGCGTCAGCCAGGATCTCAGCGCGATCCTGGACGTCGAGGACGAAGAGCTCGGCGAGGCCGCGCTGGCGCAGCGGTACACGCTCGAAGTCTCGTCCCCCGGGCTCGATCGCCCGCTGCGGCACGAGGCGGATTATCGGCGGTTCGCCGGGCGGCTGGCCAAGCTCGTCACGACCCAGCCGCTTGACGGGCAGTCGGCCTTCGCCGGCCGGCTGCAGGGGATCGACGACGGGCATGTCGTGCTCGAAGAAGGACGCAAGACGCATCGTGTGCCGCTCGCACGCATCAAGCGGGCGCAGCTCGCGGTGGAATTCAGATAGAGGCAGCTGGAAGCTGATAAATGGCTACAGTCAATCCGTTGTTGCAGCAGATCGACGCGATCGCAAAAGAGAAGGGCGTCGAGCCCGAGATCATCATCAGCGCCGTCCAGGACGCGCTCGAGGCGGCCGCGCGGAAACGCTACAAGAGCGAAGCGCTGCGTGCGCGTTTCAACCAGGAGAGCGGCCAGCTGGAACTGTACGCCGTCAAGCGGATCGTCGACGAAGTCACCGATCCTTCGACCCAGATCTCGCTCGGCGAGGCGCAGCAGCTGTACGGCGATGAAGCCGAGGTCGACATGGAGATCGAGTTCCCCCGGCCGACGGAGGACCTCGGGCGCATCGCCGCACAGACCGCCAAGCAGGTCATCTTTCAGAAAGTCCGCGAAGCCGAGCGCGAGAACGTCTTCGCCGAATACAGCGAGCGCATCGGCGAGGTGCTCAATGGCATGGTGAAGCGCTTCGAAAACGGCGACATCATCATGGAGCTCGGGCGGGTCGAGGCGCAGCTCCCGCGCAAGGAGCAATCGCGCGCGGAAAACTACAACGTCGGCGACCGCGTGCGCGCCGTGGTGCGCGGCGTGAACCGCAGCGCCAAGGGACCGCAGATCGTGCTCTCGCGGACGGACCCGGCGCTGCTGATCAAGCTGTTCGAGCAGGAAGTGCCCGAGATCTACGACGGCACCGTGATGGTCCGTGGCGCGGTGCGCGAGGCGGGCGACCGCGCGAAGGTTGCGGTCTACTCGCGCGAGCGCGACGTCGATCCGGTCGGCGCCTGTGTCGGCATGAAGGGCACGCGCGTGCAGTCGATCATCCGCGAGCTCCGCGGCGAAAAGATCGACATCGTCGAATGGTCCGAAGACCCGGTCCTGTTCGTGACCAACGCGATCAGCCCGGCCAAGGTCCAGCGCGTGTCGATCGTCGACGAGGCGGAGAAGGTCATGGAAGTGATCGTCGAAGACAAGCAGCTGTCGCTCGCCATCGGCAAGAAGGGGCAGAACGTGCGCCTCGCCGCGAAGCTGACCGGCTGGAAGATCGACATCAAGAGCGAAGAAGACAAGCGCCGCGAAGTGGAGGCGCAGTTCGGTGAGCTGGAAGCCGGCGCCGCCGAAGGCGAGCCTGTCGCGGACGACGTGGCCGTCGCCCAAGCCGAAGAGTCCGGCGCCGCAGCGGAGGCCGCATTCGAAGAACCGGCCGCCGGCGTCGGCGCCGAAGCCGAAGAACTCACCGCGCCCGAGGGTGCGGCAGATGCGACTCAGACGGCGGACGGCGGCGAGAAGCCCGCTGCCGTCGACGAAGAAGCCTCGAAAACGTAAGGAATGCAATTTACTTAATGGCAACAGTTCGGATCTACAAAGTCGCGGAGCTGCTCAACACCACGAGCCAGGAAGTCATCGCTCTCCTCAAGCGCGATCATGGCATCGAGGTCAAAAGCGCATCGAGCACGATCGAGGAGGTCGTCGCACGGGAGTTCGTGTCGCGCATGGCACGGCAGCGCGGGTTGACGGTGCCCTCGAACGCGTCGTTCGCCGATTCGCCCGCCCCGGCCAAGGGCAGGAAACCGGCACCCGGCAAGGCGCCAGAGCCCGTCAAGCCGGCAGCCCCGTCGCTGCCGCCTCCCCGTCTGGTGAAGACCGCCAAGCCGGTGATGCCGGCGGCAGCGCCCAGTGAGCCAATGCCCGCACCCGAGGCGGTGCTCGTGCCGGCCGCTCCGCCGATCGCCGAGGTGGAACCGGCGGTCGAAGATACCCCCGCACCGGTGGCGGCTCCCGAACCGGCCCCGATCACGCCGCCAGTGGAGCCCATTGCGGCGAGCACTCCGGAACCGCAGCCCGAACCCACACCGTCCCCCGCTGCCGCGACGGCGCCCGCGCCCCTGCGCACGGTGCCGCC
>DATFFM010000076.1:0-4649 GCA_035250005.1 Vicinamibacterales bacterium
GTCGTGCCATTCGTCTCGAGGTAGAGACCGGCTCCAGCCCGCCTTCCCTTCAACGTCAAACCACACCGTCGGCGCGCAGCGTCTCGATCTCAGCGGCACTCAACCCGGCGTCTTCCGACAGGATCTCCACCGTGTGCTGGCCGAGCGCCGGCGGCGATGTGCGCACGCTGCCGGGTGTGTCGGACAGCTTGATCGGGACGCCGGTCACGCGCATCGCGCCGGCGACCGCGTGCTCGACCTCCTGAATCATCCCTCGTGCTTCCAGGTGCGGATCCTGGAGCACCTCGGCGACGTCACGGACGGAGCCGCAGGGCACGCCCACGGGACGCAGCCGCGCGACCCAGTCTTCGCGCGTCCGGGCGCGCAGCCGCTCCCCAAGCAGCGGACGCAGCGACTCGTAGTTGGCCACCCGCGCGCGGTTGGTGACGAATCGCTCATCCAGCGCCAGGGCGCTCAGCTCCGTGGCCTGGCAGAAGCGCCGCCACTGTTCGTCGTTGCCAACGGCGATCACGAAATCACCATCCGAGGCCTCGAAGGTTTCGTACGGCACGATCGTCGGATGCCGGTTGCCCATCCGTCCCGGCGTTCGCCCGGTTGCGAAGTAGATCCCTGCCTGGTAGGTCAGGAGCGCAGCGGTGGCGTCGAGCATTCCGACGTCCACCAGCTGCCCCTTGCCCGTCCGGGCGCGCGCGAGCAGCGCAAACGCAACGCCCTGAGCGGCGAACATGCCGCTGACGATGTCGGAGATGGCGACTCCGAGCCGGAACGGCTGGCCGTCGGCGGCGCCGGTGATGCTCATGAGGCCTCCCTCGGCCTGAACGACGGCGTCGTAGCCCGGCTCCTTCGTTCGCGGCCCGGTCTGACCGAACCCTGAAATCGAACAGTAAACGAGCCGTGGAAGGCGTTGAGCGAGTTGCTCGTACGCCAGGCCGAGGCGAGCCATCGTGCCCGGGCGGAAGTTCTCGACGAGGACGTCGGCGTTCGCGAGCAGCGCGTCGAGCACGCGCGCGGCGGCAGGCTTCTTCAGGTCCAGCGTGAGGCTCTCCTTGTTCCGGTTGATGCTCAGGAAGTACGCGCTCTCGCCGTGGACGAACGGCGGACCCCACGCGCGGGTGTCGTCACCCGCGCCCGGCTGCTCGATCTTGATGACGCGCGCTCCCATGTCGGCGAGCTGCATCGTGCAGTACGGGCCCGACAACACGCGGGTGAAGTCGAGGACGGTGATGCCGTCGAGCGGAGTCATCGGTGTCCGTGGGTGCGGGATACCGAAATGATATCCGTCAGCAGGGCGTAGGCAGTCTGGGTCAGGTCGCCGGCAAGCTGGCAGATTGCCATCCGGCCGAGGAGATCCGTCTCGAGGATCAGCGCATTCGCGCCGCCATCGAGATTCGCGAGCAGGTGCGCGGCCGGCAGTTCCCGCGGTTCGACGGCGCAGGCCAGCCGCCCGGTGCGGTCGCGGCGCGCCGAAGCCACCAGCTTCAGCCGTCGTCCGTTGGCCCGCGCCGCCCTGGCGGCATCGCCGGTCGCGGCATCCAGCCCCTGACGGCGGACGTCGTGCGGCGTGATCCGCGCATCCATCAGAACGTTGGCGAGCGCAGCGGTCTTGGCGGCCGCGTCCCAGCCGTCCACGTCGAGCGACGGGTCGGCTTCGGCAATCCCTTCCGCCTGCATCCGCGCGAGCGCGTTCTCGAAGGTGTCGCCGCCTTCGAGCGCCGTGATGATGTGGTTCGTGGTGGTATTCACCACCCCTTCGAAGCCGAGGATCTCGACGACGGGAAGTGTTTCGCGCACGAGATTGAAGATCGGCACGCCGTCCATCACCGCCCCTTCGAAGAGGAACGCGACGCCACCGCGTGCGGCCGCATCCCGAAGGCGGCCGTACGCGAACGCCACCGGACCTTTGTTGGCGGTCACCACGTGACACCCCGCCTCGAGGGCGGCAGCGACGTGTGAGATCGCCGGTTCGCCGTCGCGCACGTCGAGCGTCGTGGTTTCAACCACGATGCGCAGGTCCGCGTCGGACTGCGCGAGTCGCCCGATCATGTCGAACACATCCGCGCAAGCCTCGCCGTTGTAGGCCGCGCCCTGGCGCCGGGTGGCGGTGCCGGCGACCCGGCAGGTCAGTCGGTGATCCTTCGTCAGGCGCGCCGAACGTTCCGACAGCAGATCGACGAACCGGCGGCCCACGTGTCCCAGACCGATCAGCGCGAGGTCGGCGCGCATCTAGCGGAGCGAGTCCATCAGCTCGGCGATCCGGTCGAGGGAGCCGGTGAGGTGCTGCGGATGCGAGCCGAAGCCGACGCGCAGGTAGCCGTCCATGCCAAAGTGATCGCCGGGCACGACCAGGACGCTCTTCTGGATTCGAAGCCGTTCCACCAGCTCGGTCGAGTTGATCCGGTGCGCGTACTTCACGTACGCGATCGCGCCCGCTTCGGGCGGGATATGGGAGAAGCCTTTTCGCTTGTCGAGCCAGGCACGCAGGATGGGGTAATTCGCGCGGATGATGCCGCGTGTGCGCGCGAGCAGCCGCTCGCGGCCGGCCGGCGACAGCGCAATCCGGGCGAGCCGGTCGTTCAAGGCGCCGGGTGCGATGGTCGTGTAATCGTGCACTCCCCAGATCGCGTCGATCGTGGCTGGCGGTCCGACGATCCACCCGATCCGCAGACCGGGCAGGCCGTACGCCTTCGAGAGCCCGCTCGTGACGATCACCCGGTCGGAGCGTCCCCACATCGTCGGGGATTCGACCGCGTCCAGCTCCGCACCGCGGTAGATCTCGTCGGATATGACCCACGCGCCCGCCCGCGACGCCACCGCCCCGATGCGATCGAGCTCCGTGCCGGAGAGACGGGCGCCGGTCGGGTTGTTGGGATTGCAGATGAAGATCGCTTTCGTGTCGGGCGTCACGATGGTCTCGAGGGCGGAGAAGTCCGGCTCCCAGCGGCTGTTGCCGGCACCGGGACGCAGCCTCCAGGGCACGAGATCGGCGCCGAGCGCTCGCAGCAATCCGGGCGCCTGCATGTAATTCGGCATCATCACGACCACTTCGTCACCCGGCTGGACGAGGTGCATCAGCGTGACGCAATTGGCCTCGGAGCCGCCGTTGGTCACCTGGACGTGTTCCGGCGCCGCGTCGCGATAGAGCGCCGCGATGTCGCGCCGAAGATCGACCGTGCCGTTGGTCTGCGTGTAGGCGAGCGGCTGGCGCAGCAGTGCTTCGCGATCCTCGTGCGTCAGCGCCAGCTCTTCGACCCGCAGCGGTTCGACACCGCTTTCAGCGAGATTCCACGCGACCTGATGCTCCCAGACCGACTGGAAACGTTCCATCGCGAATGGTTCGAAACGCATAAGCCGAGCAGTGTACCTGAAATGAATTGCGTTATTCTTACGCGGAGTTGGCGTGCCTCTTACCTCAGTTTCCCACGAGCCTCTGCCCGAGCTGGCGCTGATCCCCGCCGGCGAGTTCGTGATGGGATCCCCCGACGGTGAGGACGACGAGCGTCCGGCGCACCCGGTGAACCTCGACGAGTTCTTCATCTCGGTTCGCCCGATCACGAACGAGGAGTACGCACGGTTCGTCCGTGCGACGAACCAGCGCCCGCCAGCGATCTACGAGCTTCCCTTGGTCGTGACGGCCGGCGGCCGCGAACGCGAGCGAGTCTTTCGCGCGAACGGCCAGCCCTACGTCTGGCTCGACGGGGAGCCCCCGGCCGATCGCGCGCTGCACCCGGTCACGCTCGTACGCCGTGAGGATGCGGTGGCGTACTGCACCTGGCTCTCGTCTCAGACGGACCGCGACCTGCGCCTGCCGAGCGAAGCCGAGTGGGAGAAGGCCGCGCGTGGCGGTGTTGACGGCCGCCGCTATCCATGGGGCGACCGTGTGGACCGCAACCTGGCCAACTTTCTCGCGGACCCGGCAATGAAGGCTGCGCACGGCACGACGAGATGCGGGAGCTATCCTCCGAACGACTACGGCCTCTATGACATGGTCGGCAACGTCTGGGAATGGGTCGACGACTGGTACGATCCGGATGCCTACTCGATCTCAGCTTTCGATAATCCCCGGGGCCCTGGGGATGGGCAACTGCGAGTGCTTCGGGGCGGCAGTTGGCTGGTGGCCGACGTCCGCATGCTGTCGTGCTCGTACCGCCACAAGGTCCCGCCTGATACATACTCGTACGGGATCGGTTTTCGGATTGCCTGTTCTGTGGTTTAGGGTCCGGGGGTCCGGGGGTCCGGGGTCCGGAGTCCGGGGTCCGGGGGTCCGGGGTCCGGGGTCGGAGTTTCGAATGCGCAGGATTTGTCCAGTCGTTGTGGGGCTCGTGCTCGTGGCGGCGCCGGCGTTTGCGCAGAACCCGCCGGAGCCGCCGGTCATCGTCACGACCGGGCAGGCTGAGGTGAAGATGGCGCCGGATCGCGCCTGGGTGACGATCAACGCCGAGTCGCGGTCGAAGGACCCGAAAGAAGCCCAGCGGCTCAACGCCACGGCGATGAATGCGGTGATGCGGACGCTGAAGGGGATGAATCTCGGCGCCGACGCGATCCGTACCACATCGTACGATCTGCATCCGGAGTTCGACTACGCGAACGGCAAGCAGACGCTGCGGGGATACGTCGCCCGCAACGCGATCGAGGTTCGCGTCGACGAGATC
>DATFFM010000077.1:0-68970 GCA_035250005.1 Vicinamibacterales bacterium
GTTCACCGTTCGCCTGCGCGCCGCCGCGCTCGCGGTCCTGTTGTTTGTTTCGGCCGCGCCCGCACTTGCCGCCCAGGCGCCTGCGCCGCCGGCCGCCACGCAGGCCGCCCCCCCGCAGCAGCATGCCGGCGGCGAAGCGAACCTCGTCCTGCCGGATCTCGGCTCGGTGGAGTTCCAGGGGATCAACGGGCGCACGCTGCTGCTCGGCGGCCTCGGGGTCTGCGTGCTCGGCCTCATCTTCGGCCTGGTCATCTACAACAACCTGAAGAACCTTCCGGTCCACCGCTCGATGCTCGAGATCTCCGAGCTGATCTACGAAACGTGCAAGACCTACCTGATCACGCAGGGGCGGTTCATCCTGATTCTGTGGGTGTTCATCGGCGTGATCACCGCCGTGTATTTCGGGGGCCTGGCCGCGACCGTCGATCCGGTTACGGGCGCAGTCGTGCACGGCTTCCCGCCGTTCAAGGTCGGCGTCATCCTGCTCTTCAGCCTGATCGGGATCGGCGGCAGCTACGGCGTCGCCTGGTTCGGCATCCGGGTCAACACCTTCGCGAATTCGCGGGCGGCGTTTGCCGGGCTCGAAGGGCGGCCATTCCCGATTTACCAGATCCCACTCAAGGCCGGCATGAGCATCGGGATGCTGCTCATCAGCGTCGAGCTGCTGATCATGTTGTGCATCCTGCTGTTCATTCCGGGCGACTACGCCGGGGCCTGCTTCATCGGCTTTGCCATCGGCGAGTCCCTCGGTGCGGCGGCGCTCCGCATCGCCGGCGGGATCTTCACCAAGATCGCCGACATCGGCGCCGACCTGATGAAGATCGTCTTCAACATCAAGGAAGACGATGCCCGCAATCCCGGGGTCATCGCCGACTGCACGGGCGACAACGCCGGGGACTCGGTCGGCCCGAGCGCCGACGGCTTCGAGACCTACGGTGTCACCGGCGTCGCCCTGATCGCCTTCATTCTCGTCGCGGTGAGCGATCCGACCATGCAGGTCCAGCTGCTGGTCTGGATCTTCGTGATGCGCGTCATGGGCGTCATCGCCTCGGGCGCTTCGTATCTGATCAACGATGCCTGGGCCACCGGCCGCTTCGCCCGCGCCGCCACGATGAACTTCGAGGTGCCGCTGACGACGCTGGTCTGGCTGACCTCGATCGTATCGGTCACGCTCACCTACCTCGTGACCTACTGGCTGATCTCGGACATGGGTGACGGGTCGCTGTGGTGGAAGCTCTCGACCGTCATCACCTGCGGCACCCTGGCAGGAGCCATCATCCCCGAGCTCGTGAAGATCTTCACCTCGACCGAGTCGGCGCATACGCGCGAGATCGTGACCTCGTCGCGCGAGGGGGGGCCCTCGCTCAACGTGCTGTCGGGCCTGGTCGCGGGCAACTTCAGCGCCTACTGGCTGGGCATCACCATCGTCGCGTTGATGTCGATCGCGTACGGGGTCAGCACCCAGTTCCACCTCGGCGCGGCGATGATCGCGCCGGCGGTCTTCGCGTTCGGTCTGGTGGCATTCGGCTTCCTCGGGATGGGACCGGTGACCATCGCCGTCGACTCCTACGGGCCGGTGACCGACAACGCGCAGTCGGTCTTCGAGCTCTCGACAATCGAAACGCTCCCCAGCATCAAGAGCGAGATCAAGAAGGATTACGGCTTCGACGTGAACTTCGAACGGGCCAAGCACCTGCTCGAAGAGAACGACGGCGCCGGCAACACCTTCAAGGCCACCGCCAAGCCGGTGCTCATCGGCACCGCGGTGGTGGGCGCGACGACGATGATCTTCTCGATCATCGTGCTGCTGACCCACCGGCTGGACCCCGCGTACCTCCAGTACCTGTCGGTGCTGCACCCGCCGTTCCTGCTCGGCCTGATCACCGGCGGCGCGATCATCTATTGGTTCACCGGGGCGTCGATCCAGGCGGTCACGACCGGCGCCTACCGCGCGGTCGAGTTCATCAAGGCGAACATCCGCCTCGACGGGACGGAGAAGGCCTCGGTCGCCGACAGCAAGAAGGTCGTCGAGATCTGCACGCAGTACGCGCAGAAGGGCATGTTCAACATCTTCCTCGCGGTGTTCTTCGCGACGCTGGGTTTCGCCTTCCTCGAGCCCTTCTTCTTCGTCGGCTACCTCATCTCCATCGCCCTCTTCGGCCTCTACCAGGCCATCTTCATGGCCAACGCAGGGGGCGCCTGGGACAACGCGAAGAAGATCGTGGAGGTGGAGCTGAAAGAGAAGGGCACCCCGCTGCATGCCGCCACCGTCGTCGGCGACACCGTCGGTGATCCCTTCAAAGACACGTCGTCGGTCGCGATGAATCCGGTCATCAAGTTCACGACGCTGTTCGGGCTGCTGGCGGTCGAGCTTGGCGTTCAGCTGACCACCCAGTACGGGACCACGTTCAGCGTCACGCTTGCGGCGGCCTTCCTCATCGGGTCTGCCGTGTTCGTGCACCGGTCGTTCTACGGCATGCGCATTCAGTCGCAGCGTCCGTAACCCGGGGTTGTCATCGGGTCCGTATCGCTGGTACGATTCAAAGCTTTGGCCCTTGCGATCGGGCGCGGCCGGGGGGGGTCGCGGAGAGACTGACGAATGTTGCTGCTTTACATCGCCCTCGGTGCGGGTGTGCTCGCGCTGCTCTTTGCCGCCGTCACCGCTCAGCGGCTCCTGCGCGAAGACACCGGGACCGACACCATGAGGGCGATCGCGGCGCTGATTCAGGACGGTGCCGCGGCATTCCTGCGGCGTGAGTACACCGTTCTCGCCGGATTTCTCGCGGTCGTCGCGGTCGTGATCGCCGTGTTCGTCGACTACGACGTGACCGGCAAGTTCGCCGCGCTGGGGATCGTCGAAACGGGGGCCTTCACGGAGCTCCCGCGCACGGCGATCTCGTACGTGCTCGGCGGCCTCGCCTCGGCGGCGGCGGGCTACGTCGGCATGTACATCGCCGTCCGCGCCAATGTGCGTACGGCGGCGAAGGCCCGCACCGGGCTGAACCCCGCGCTCCGGATCGCCTTCTCGTCCGGCGCGGTCATGGGGATGACGGTGGTGGGGCTGAGCCTCGTGTTTCTCGCCGGGCTCTACCTGCTCTTCCAGCACTACCAGCCGCTGACCGGCTTTGCCTTCGGCGCATCGTCGATCGCGCTGTTCGCGCGGGTCGGCGGCGGGATCTACACCAAGGCCGCCGACGTCGGCGCCGACCTCGTCGGCAAGGTCGAGGCGGGCATCCCTGAGGACGATCCCCGGAACCCCGCGACCATCGCCGACAACGTCGGCGACAACGTGGGAGACGTCGCCGGAATGGGCGCGGACCTGTTCGAGTCGTACACCGGCGCGATCGTCGCCACGATGTCGCTCGCAGCCATCGGCATTGCGGGCGCCGGCGACAACGGCGTGCTGTCGCCGGGAGCCGCTTCGACCTACCACGCAGTCGCGTTTTCACTGCCGATGGGCATCATGGGGATCGGGGCGGTCTGCGCCATGGTCGGCACGCTGTTCGTGCGCACCAGCGAGCACGCCGACATGGGGCGTCTGCTCTGGGCGCTGCGCGCCGGCATCTTCGGCGCCGGCGCGCTGGCACTTGCCGGCACCGCCGGCTTGATCCTGTTCCTGGGTCTCGATCTGAATCTGTTCTGGGCGGTGCTGGTCGGCCTGGTCGCCGGGCAGGTGATCGGCACGGCGACCGAGTACTACACCGCCTACGAATTCGCCCCGACGCGAAACCTCGCGGCGCAGGCCGTGGCAGGCACCGGCCCGCTCATCATCGGTGGCCTCGCGCTCGGGATGCTGTCCACGACCGTTCCACTCTTGACGCTGGTTGCCGCGACCTGGATCACCTTCGAGCTCGCCGGCCTCTACGGCATCGCGCTGTCTGCGGTGGGCATGCTCTCGACGCTCGGCATCACGCTCGCGACCGACGCCTACGGGCCGGTCGCAGACAACGCCGGCGGTATTGCGGAACAGGCGGGGCTTGCCCCTGAAGTGCGCGAGCGAACGGACGCGCTCGACTCGCTCGGCAACACCACGGCCGCCACCGGCAAGGGCTTTGCGATCGGCTCTGCCGTGCTGACGGCGCTGGCGTTGATGGTGTCGTACTCGCAAATCACGCAGGTGGGCTCGTTCGACCTGCTCGATGTCGAGGTTCTCCTCGGATTGCTCATCGGGTCGCTGATGCCGTTTCTGTTCGGCGCGATGACGATGGGCGCGGTGGGACGTGCGGCGATGAAGATGGTCGCAGAGGTCCGCCGGCAGTTCCGCGAGATACCGGGGATCATGGAAGGCACCAGCCCGCCCGACGCCGCCGGAGCGGTCCGGATCGCCACCGACGGCGCACTTCGTGAGATGGTGCTGCCCGGGGGGATCGCGGTGGCGGCCCCGATTCTGGTCGGCGTGGTATTTGGGGCCGAGGCGCTCGGTGGCCTGCTCATCGGCTCCATCGGATCCGGAGCCCTGCTGGCGCTGATGATGGCAAACGCCGGCGGCGCCTGGGACAACGCGAAGAAGTACATCGAAAAGGGACACCACGGCGGCAAGAACTCAGAGGCCCATCGATCGGCGGTCGTCGGCGACACGGTCGGGGATCCCTTCAAGGACACTTCGGGCCCCAGCCTGAACATCCTGCTCAAGCTCATGGCTATCGTTGCCGTGGTTTTTGGGCCGCTATTTCTATGAAGAGCCGGATCGGCCGGAACTCGACGGTTATTTGTGACATGCTGGGCCGGTTCGGTACTTGCAGCACGTAAAACAGGGCCATTCCGGGGATTCCGGTGTCTAAACGAAAAGAGGCTTCGTTGACAGTGCTTTTTGGGTCTGACTATAATTCGCGGTCTTGTACCGCCATCTGAAAGCTGGAGGCTGAACCGTGCCGCGTGACTTGTTCGGCGACGTTGCCAATCCGACCGTGAAACTCGGATCGCAGGCGTGGTACACGGTCCCGCTGTCGATCCTGGCCCATGTGGTCATCTTCGCCGCGGTCATCATCATCCCGCTGATGGCGACCGACGTACTGCCGACCCCGCCGACCATGATGGCGTTCGTCGGCGCCCCGCCACCGCCGCCGCCACCTCCGCCGCCGCCACCTGCGCCGGCGGCCGCGAAACCGCAGCCGACCCCGACACAAGTGTCCAATCCGAATGCGGCACCGGTCGAGGCGCCGAAGGAGATCGTCCCGGAGACCCCGAGTACCGCCGGGGTGACGGAAGGCGTGCCGGGCGGCGTCGAAGGGGGCGTCCCGGGCGGCGTTCTCGGCGGTGTGGTCGGCGGCCTGCCGACGGCGCCTCCGCCTCCGCCACCGCCGTCAGCGCCCGTCCGCGTCGGCGGAAATATCAAGACCCCCAACAA
The DNA here is from genome assembly GCA_035250005.1 of Vicinamibacterales bacterium. Lineage (GTDB taxonomy): Bacteria > Acidobacteriota > Vicinamibacteria > Vicinamibacterales > 2-12-FULL-66-21 > JACDCA01. The sequence goes on from DATFFM010000077.1 coordinate 5,348, forward strand.
GGTCAAGGACGTTCGCCCCGTGTACCCCCCGATCGCGCAGTCAGCGCGCGTGTCGGGCATGGTCATCATCGAGGCGACGATCGGCGCCGACGGCAGGGTGAAGGATGCCAAGGTGCTGAAGTCGATCCCACTGCTCGACCAGGCGGCGCTCGATGCCGTCAGGCAGTGGGTGTTCACGCCGACGCTGCTGAACGGCGTGCCGGTGCCGGTCATCATGACGGTGACGGTGAACTTCACGCTGCAATAACAACCACGTCTGAATCATTGTGAATACGTACCAGTAGCGGAGGATTGGCGAATGGGTGGAATGGATCTGATGCAAATGTGGACTGATATGGGGTGGGTCGCCAAATCGATCGCGATCATCCTCGTTATCATGTCAATGATCTCCTTCGGCGTGGCCATCGAGCGTATCTACACGTTCTCGCAGGCGCGGAAGCAGTCGAAGCTCTATGCGCCCCAGGTGGCGAAGCACCTGAAAGACGGCCGGCTGAAAGACGCCATTGCCATCTCCTCCTCGAAGAACTACCGGTACAGCCATCTTGCGAAAGTCGTCCTTGCGGGCATGCAGGAGTACCAGTTTCAACAGGAAGCGGGCGGAAACCTGAGCCGCGAAGACCTCGTCGACACCGTGCGCCGCGCGATCCAGCGGGCCTCGGCACTGACGGCCAACGACCTCAAGAAGGGTGTCGCCTCGCTCGCGACCATCGGCGCCACCGCGCCGTTCGTGGGGCTCCTCGGCACGGTCGTTGGCATCATCAACGCGTTCCACGGCATCGCCACCAGCGGCTCGGGCGGTCTCGCGGCGGTCTCGTCGGGCATCTCGGAAGCGCTGGTCGAGACGGCGCTCGGCCTCGTCGTCGCGATCCCGGCGGTGTGGTTCTACAACTACCTGAGCGGCCGGATCGAGTACTTCAACGTCGAAATGGACAATTCGTCGTCTGAACTGCTCGACTACTTCATCAAGAAAACGGCCTGATTCAACTCCGAACGCTGAAGGCTGAACTCTGAAAGGGGTTCAGCCTTCAGCGTTCGAAGTTCAGCGTTCCCCGGAGTATTTCCTATGGCGATGGATATTGGCGGCACACAAGGCGGACCGAAGTCCGACATCAACGTCACGCCGCTCGTCGACGTCATGCTGGTGCTTCTCATCATCATGATGCTGGTGGCGCCGATGCTTCAGAAGGGTGTCGACCTGACCTTGCCCGAAGCCGGCAATACGGTCGACAAGCCCGACAACGAGGAGCAGACGGTCGTTGCGATCGACGCCGCGAACCAGTTCTGGGTCAACGGCGTGAGGGTAGCCAAGCACGAGTTCGCCGACCGCGTCAAGGCGATGCTCGACGAGCGGGCCGAGAAGGTCGTGCTCATCAAGGGTGACCAGGACGCGTCCTACGGCGCGATCATGGAGGCGATGGACTATCTGCACGAAGCCCAGATCGAAGACATCGGCCTGATCACCGAACCCAAGAAGGATCCGAACGCGCCGGTGGGAGGCAACTAGTCATGGCGGCACACAAGCACCACGGGGCCGAGAAGGTCATCAAGGGCGAGACCCCGCACGCCAGCTCGGACATGAACGTCACGCCGCTGATCGACGTGCTGCTCGTGCTCCTGATCATCTTCATGGCGGCCCTGCCCCTCACGCAGAAGGGGCTCGACATCAACCTGCCGCTCGAGACCAAGAAGCCTGATGAAGTGGTGCAGAGCGAGCAGATCATGCTCGAGTTCACCGCCGATCGTCAGATTGCCGTGAACAAGCAGCCCGTCGCCCTGGCCACGCTCCAGGATTACCTGCGGAACGTCTTCGAGACCCGCAAGGAAAAGACGATGTTCATTGCCGGCGCCGGCAGCCTGCGCTACGGCGACATCATCCAGGTGATCGACGCGGCCAAGGGGGCGGGAGTCGAGAAGGTCGGGATCGTCACCGAACGGATGCGTTCCGGCGGCGCACCGGCAAAGCCGACCGGCAACTAAGACCGAATCTCACAGAGCTAAAAAAGGCGAGGCCGACAAGGCCTCGCCTTTTTTCTTATCCCCAGCACGTCGCACGTCGCACGTCGCACGTCGCACGTCGGACGTGCCTATTTCCCCGCGGTCTTCCGCTTGTTGAGCTCCATCGCCCGGTCGTACAGCTGCTGCGCTTCTTTGTAGAGCGCCGCCCGCTTGGCCATGTCGGTCTCGAGGTTCCCCTGCATGCGGAGGAGGATGTTCTTGTAGGTCAGCGCCTCGACGTAGTCGGGATTGAGCGCCAGGGCGCGGTTGGTGGCCTCGATGCCGTTGGTGATGTACTCCTTCTTCTTGGCCGGCGTGAGGAGGTGGTCCTTCTGCGCCTTCTCCCAGTAGTAGGTGGCGACCAGCTGGTGCCCCTGCGGATCGTCGGGCTTGATATCGGCGGCCTTGTGGAGCGCTTCCATCGTCTTCTCGAACTCACCCTGGCGGTTGTAGAAGCCTGACATCTGAACGTACACTGCGACGTCGTTGGGGTTGGTGTCGCGAGCCTTGAGGAGCGCCTGCTCGGCCTCCTCATATCGCCCGGCGTCCTCGTAGATCCGGGCCAGCGCAAAGTAGTTGCCCGCCTCGTTCGGCGACAGCGAGATCATCTGCTGCACGATCGGCTCGGCCTTCGTCGGGTCGTTGAGCTTGTCGGGGCCGTACGCGGCTACCAGGTACTGCATCGCCAGGGTCTTCATCTGGGGATTGGTGTCGAGCTGCGCGGCTTTCTGGTAGTTCTCGATGGCCTTCTGGATCAGGACGTCGTTTTCCGGCTCGCCGGCGCGGGCCGGCTTGTAGGCGTTGTCGTAGCTGTTGGCCAGGAAGAAATAGACCTCCGTCCGGGAGGGGTCCTGCTGCAGCACATATTCGTACTTTTCGGCGGCCTCCCTCCAGTCCGAGGCCTTGTACCGCTCGTTGGCGTCCTTGTAGGCCTTCTGGCCCTTCAGGGCGCCGATCGAGTACCGGCCGCAGCCCGCGGTTCCGACCCCCAGGGCCACCACGATCGCCGCCGCCGTTAACGTCCGATATCGCATCGTCATGCTTCTTGAACCTTTAGAATGAGTCAACGGGTCAGTATAGTGAACCCAAAAACAGGGCGTCAACCCGCTCCCCTGTAAGTTTAGACACCGAAAAGATGATCCGGTTCGAGGACCTCATCGAAAAGGTCCGGGCCAGCAATCCCGAGGCCGACGTCGAATTGCTCAGACGGGCGTATGTTTTTTCCGCCTACGAGCACAAGGGACAAGTGCGCCACTCGGGTGAGCCGTATCTGGTTCATCCCCTCGAAGTGGCCGACCAGCTCGCCGACATGAAGCTGGACGTGGTCGCGATCGCCGCCGGCCTGCTCCACGACATCGTCGAAGACACCCAGACGTCCATCGAGCGGATCACCGAGCTGTTCGGCGCCGACGTCGCGCACGTGGTGGAGGGGGTGACCAAGCTGGGCGCGATCTCGTTTTCGTCGAGCGAGGAGCGCCAGGCCGAGAACTTCCGCAAGATGCTCCTGGCGATGGTCGACGATATCCGGGTGATCCTGGTGAAGCTCGCGGACCGGCTCCACAACATGCGGACGCTGCATCACCTGCCGGAGGAGCGCCGCCTGAAGATCGCGCAGGAGACGCGCGACATCTACGCCCCGATCGCCAACCGGCTCGGGATGAGCAAGGTGAAGAACGAGCTCGAGGAGCTCGCGTTCAAGTACCTCGAGTCAAAGGCGTACGAGGCCCTGCGCGCGCGGGTCGAGAGCCGCCGCCGCGCCACCGAGGGGATGATCGAAGAGCTGAAGAACACGATCAGCGCGAAACTGGCCGAGGCGCAGGTGCCCGTGATCCAGATCGACGGCCGGATCAAGCGTCTCTTCAGCATCCACCAGAAACTGAAACGTCAGAAGATCGACCTCGACCAGGTCTACGATCTGGTCGCGCTGCGGATCATCACCGGCTCGGTGAAGGACTGCTACGGCGCGCTCGGCATCATCCACCAGACCTGGTCGCCCGTGCCGGGCCGGATCAAGGACTTCATCGCCACGCCGCGGCCCAACGGCTATCAGTCGCTGCACACCTCGGTGGTCAGCGAGCGCGGCTTTCCGTTCGAAGTCCAGATCCGCAGCTCCGAGATGCACCGGACGGCTGAGGAGGGGATCGCCGCGCACTGGAAGTACAAGGAAGGGCGCGTCGGCGCCGGCCGGGACGAGCAGTATTTCGTCTGGCTGCGGCAGCTGCTGGAGTGGCAGCAGGAGGTTCGCGACCCGCAGGAGTTCCTGCAGAACCTGAAGATCGAGCTCTACCCCGAAGAGGTCTACATCTTCACGCCGAAGGGGGAAGTGAAAGCGCTCCCGCGGGATGCCTCGCCCGTGGACTTCGCGTACTCGATCCACACCGACGTCGGCCACCAGTGCGTCGGCGCGCGGGTGAACGGCCGGATGGTGCCGCTGCGGACGCGGCTGCGCAACGGCGATATCGTCGAAGTCATCACCACGCCGGGGCACAAGCCGAGCCGCGACTGGTTGAATTTCGTGGTCACGTCGCGCGCGCGCAACAAGATCAAACACTTCATCCACGCCGAAGAGAAGACCCGCAGCCTGGAGCTCGGCCGCCGGTTGTTCGAGAAGGAAGCCCGGAAGTACGGGGTCAGCGTGAAGAGCCTGGCCGAGCCGGCGGCGGTGGACCGGGTGCTGAGCGAGTACGGGATGGCGAAGGCCGACGAGCTGTTTGCCGCGATCGGGTACGGCAAGCTGCCGGCGCGCAACGTGCTGGCGCGCTTCGTGCCGCAGGAGGAGCTGAAAGAGACGCCTGAGACCGGCATCGCGTCGGTCGTGCGCCGCGTGCTCGGGACGGGCGAAGACAAGATCAAGGTCCGCGGGATCGACGACCTGCTGGTCTTCCGCGCGCGCTGCTGCAACCCGATTCGCGGCGAGCAGATCGTCGGCTACATCACCCGGGGCAAAGGAGTTTCGGTCCATTCGGCGACGTGCACCAACGTCGTGAACCTGCTCTACGATCCCGAGCGGCGGATCGAGGTGGAGTGGGACAAGGGGGCCGATCCGGCCACCTACACCGTCCGCCTCAGCATTCAGGTGGAAGACCGCAAGGGGATCCTGGCCGAAGTGAGCTCGAAGATCGCCGGGATCAACACCAACATCCGCAATGTCGAAGCGACGGTCGACGACCTGCGCGGCCGCATCGACATGACCGTCGAAATCAGCGACGTCAAGCACCTGCAGAAGGTGGTCAAGGCGCTGCGAAGTATCGAGGGGGTGCTGGATGTGGAGCGGGCGGCACGCTGAAACGGTTCAGCCGTCACCAGCGAGCAGCTGACCGGACTCAGAGCGACGCGATGACGTCTATTTCCACCCGGGCGTCCTTCGGCAGGCGCGCGGCCTGGACGGTGGCGCGTGCGGGGGCCGGCGAGGAAAAGTAGGTCCCGTAGACCTCGTTGACCGCCGCAAAATCGTTCATGTCGGCCAGATACACGGTCGTCCGGACGACGTGTTCGAACGAGGCGCCGGCGGCCTCGAGGATTGCTCGAAGATTCGCGAAGACGCGGTGGGTCTGCGCCGCAATGTCGCCGTCCACCATCGCACCGGTCGCAGGGTCGAGCGCAATCTGGCCCGAGACGAACACGAGAGAGCCGGCCCGCACCGCCTGTGAATACGGGCCGATCGCCCGGGGCGCCTGGTCGGACGAGACCGCGTGGCGCACGTTCAGGCCGCCTGGCCGGCCTTGCCGGCCTTCACGACCTTGTTGGAGCGCAGGCAGCGGGTGCAGACCCGGATGCGCTGGATCCCGCCATTGACGAGCGCCCGGACGCGCTGCAGGTTCGGCTCGAACCGGCGCGGCGTGACGTTGTGGGCGTGGCTGATGTTACGGCCGACGACCGGCCCTTTTCCGCAGAGTTCGCAGCGTTTCGCCATGACTGACCTGTAAAGTGCAGGGGGTTGGGTGGTTATGACTGCGTGGGCAGCCGTGCAAACCACGAATTATAGCACGCGCGCGGCAGGCTCCCCGCCCCGCGCCGATCGGACCGCAAGAGCCCCCAACGCGTCCAATCCGGAGGACAGGGAGAACCGTCTAATGGGGCATGAGCGTCTTAAACGACACGGTCTGAGCAGATTCTTCAGTGTTCCGACGGCGCGGCCGAGGCAGGATTGACAATTTTTGTTGGTAACCGGGCTCATCCGTTGTAGACTTAGTGGATTTTATAGCTGGCAGATGCCTTGCATAACGGCCTGCGACATAAGGAACGGGTCGAGCGGAAAGGAAGGATTCATATGAGCGTTCATAAAAAGCCCGGTGGGCAGATGAACCGGGACCGATATTCAGAGTTGAAGCGCATCCTCGAGGAGCGCCGGCGCGAGATCATGGAACAGGTCCAGGTCAAGATCCGCGACGTTCGCACCGAGGGGGCAAACAATCCGAACCAGGGTGTGCTCGACGCGGTGGAGAGCTCCGAAGCCGATATCCAGGACGATATCGAGTTTGCGCTCATCCAGATGAAGTCCGAGACGCTGAACAAGATCGAAGAAGCGCTCCACCGGCTCGAAGACGGCACGTTCGGCTACTGCTTCGAGTGCGGCGAGGAGATCTCCGAGCGGCGCCTTCGCGCGCTGCCGTTTGCGGTCCGCTGCAAGGATTGCGAGGAGGCCCGCGAGTCTGCACAGCAGCGCGAGCGCATGATGACGCAGCGCCGGGGCGCGTCGTCCTTGTTCCTCGACATGCAGAGCTGAGCTGATGCTGAAGTAGGCAAGGCCGGTCAGTGAGGCCCGAAGGGCGAAGCAGGCGGTGCCTTCTTCGCCCTTTACTTTTTCCCCTCGTTTTCGAGTACAACAACCACGTCATGAGCGAAGAAACCGTACCGGAGCCGGAGTTCGAGATCGACAAGCCGGTGGAGATCCCGGCGGAGCTGCCGCTGTTGCCCCTGCGCGATACGGTGCTTTTCCCGAACTCCTTCATGCCACTTGCCGTCGCCCGGGAAGCCTCGGTCCGGCTGATCGACGAGGCGACGACTTCGGGACGCATGATCGGGGTCTTCACCCAGCGCGAGGCGGCGACCGAGGAACCGCTCCAGGAAGATCTCTACACAATCGGCACCGCCACGCACATCCACAAGATGTTCAAGCTCCCCGACGGGAGTCTGCGTCTCATCGTGCAGGGGCTCAGCCGCGTCAGGCTCGACCGCATCGTCCAGACCCGGCCCTATCTGAAGGCGGCGGTCAGCGCGGCCCCGGATGTGCTCCGCGACGAGGATCACCTCGAAATCGATGCGCTGCAGCGAAACATCAAGAGCAACTTCCAGCAGGTCGTGTCGCTCTCGCCCCTGCTGTCGGACGATCTTCAGGCGCTGGCGGCCAACATCACCGATTCCGGCAAGCTCGCCGACTTCATCGCGTCGAGCCTGGCCACCATCGGAACACCGGTGAAGCAGGAGGTCCTCGACACGCTCGATATCCGGGCGCGCATGGACTCGCTGAACCGGATCTTGATCAAGGAGCTCGAAGTGCTCGAGCTCGGTTCCAAGATCCAGTCGCAGGTGCAGTCCGAGGTCGGCAAGAACCAGCGCGAGTACTTCCTGCGCGAACAGCTCAAGGCCATCCAGAAAGAACTGGGCGAAGGGGACGAACAGGCCAAGGAAACCGAGGAGCTCCGCGCCAAGATCGAGGCCGCCGGGATGCCCGAGTTGGTGAAGAAGGAAGCCCTGCGCGAGCTCGACCGCCTGTCGAAGATGCCGGTGGCGGCGGCTGAATACACGGTGTCACGGACATATCTGGACTGGATCGTCGCGCTGCCATGGGCCAAGCGGACCGAGGACTCCATCGATCTCAAGCGGACCAAGGACGTGCTCGACGCCGATCACTCCGGGCTCGAGAAGGTGAAGGATCGCGTTCTGGAGTACCTCGCCGTCCGCAAGCTGAATCCCGACGTGAAAGGGCCGATCCTCTGCTTTCTCGGGCCTCCGGGGGTTGGCAAGACGTCTCTCGCCAAGTCGATTGCGAGCTCGCTGGGCCGGAAGTTCGTGCGTGTGTCGCTGGGCGGCATGCGCGACGAAGCCGAGATCCGCGGCCATCGGCGCACCTACATCGGGGCCCTGCCGGGTCAGGTGATCCAGGGGCTCCGGCGCGCGGAGTCGAAGAACCCCGTGTTCATTCTCGATGAGATCGACAAGCTCGGGTCCGATTTCCGGGGGGACCCGGCGTCGGCGCTGCTCGAGGTGCTCGACCCCGAGCAGAACAATACGTTTCGCGATCATTACCTCGACGTGCCGTTCGATCTCTCGGAGGTCCTGTTCCTGACGACCGCCAACGTCCTGGATCCGATCCCGCCGGCGCTGCGCGACCGGATGGAGGTCCTCGAGCTCGCCGGCTATACCGAGGAGGAAAAGCTCAAGATCGCGTTCGAGCACCTCATCGAAAAGCAGGTGAAGAACCACGGCCTCACGCCGCAGCAGGTCGAGTTCTCCGAGCCGGCCATTCGCTCGGTGGTTCGTAATTACACGCGCGAGGCCGGCGTCCGGAACCTCGAGCGTGAGATCGGGGCACTGTGCCGCAAGGTCGCGCGCCGGCGTGCCGAGGGGGACGAAACCCAGGTAGTGATCACCCAGGACACGGTCGTCGAAATGCTCGGCGCGCCGGTGTTCCTCGACGAGGAGATCGAGAACCGGACCAAGGATCCCGGCGTGGCCGTGGGGCTCGCGTGGACGCCGGCAGGGGGCGAGGTGCTGTTCGTCGAAGCCTCGCGCATGCAGGGGGGCGGCAGCCTGACGCTGACCGGCCATCTCGGCGACGTCATGAAGGAGTCGGCGCGGACGGCGCTGTCGTGGTTCCGCACCAACGCGACCCACTACGGCGTGGATCCGTCGTTCTACAAGGATTCCGAGATCCACCTCCACGTGCCATCCGGCGCCATTCCGAAGGACGGCCCCTCGGCAGGCGTGACAATGGTGACGGCGCTGGCGTCGGAGCTGACCGGCCGGCCCGTTCGCGGCGACATCTGCATGACCGGCGAGATCACACTATCGGGGCGGGTGCTGCCCGTCGGCGGCATCAAGGAAAAGGTCCTGGCCGCCCGCCGTCAGGGCATCAAGGAAGTGATCCTGCCGCGCCAGAACGAGAAGAACATCAAGGAAGACCTCACCGAGGATCTGCGCAAGGAGCTCACGATCCACTACGTGGCGGAAATCGAAGAGGTCGTCGCGCTCGCGCTGCTGCCCTCGTCGCAGCAGACGCACACGCCGACGCTGCCGGTGGCGGAGGTCAGAGCGACGGTGAATTAGCGGAATGCGCTAGAGCATCCCCAGACCGACGACGGTTTTCATGTCCACGATCTCGCCGCGCCGGACCATGTCGCGGGCCTCGCGGATCGTGAACGTCCGCGCTTCGATGTCTTCGTCTTCGTCGACGGCGGCGGCCGCGGCGGGATCGGCGAGACCCGAGACGCGAAAGAACACCATCTCTTCATCGCAGTATCCCGGCGTCGGGTAAAGCGATCCGAGTCGGACGACGGTGTCGGGGACCTGGCCGATCTCCTCGTGGCACTCCCGCGCGGCCGCGGCTTCGGGTGATTCGCCTTCATCGACGCTTCCCGCCGGGACTTCCCACAGCCACTGCCTCACCGCGTGACGGTACTGCCGGATCAGAACGATGTGACCGGGTTCCGGCACCGGCAGGATCACCACCGACTGCGCGTGCCGCACGACGTCGAGCCACACCGTCGGCCCGTGCGGCAGCTTGACCCGCTCGCGGTCCACGCTGAAGACCTTGCCTTCGTATACGCGCCCGCGGCTGATGACGTCGATATCGTGCTTCACTTTGCTTCTTCTTTTTCTTCCTGTTCGCGGAGTTCGTCGAGCACGGACTGCAGGTCCGGCGGCAGCGGCGACTCGAACTCCACGCGCCGCCCGTCTGCGGGATGCGTGAATCCGAGCCGCGCGGCGTGAAGGAACGGCCGCTCCAGCCGCATGACGGCGCGGAGCGGGCGGGCGACACGCCGGTGGACGCCTCCATATGTGGCATCTCCGACGATAGGGTGGCCGATCGCGCTGAGGTGCACCCGGATCTGGTGGGTGCGGCCGGTGGCGATCGCGACCTTCAGGAGCGAGACGCCGTCGAAATGGTGCGCGAATGTGATCCGCGTCACGGCGCTCCTCGCGCGCCTGGCGCGCGTGGACATCTTCTGCCGTTGCGCCGGATCGCGGCCGATCGCCGCGTCGATCCGCCGGCCGGCCTGCACGACCCCCCACACCAGGGCGACGTATTCCTTTTCCACCTCGCGATCGCTGAACTGCCGCGAGAGCTCCTGGTGCGCGCGATCGTGCTTCGCGACCACCATGACACCCGAGGTGCCCCGGTCCAGGCGGTGCACGATGCCGGGGCGGAGCTCGCCGCCGACGCCGCTGAGATCCTTGATGTGATGAAGCAGGGCGTTCACGAGCGTGCCGCCGCGGTGCCCGGCTGCCGGGTGCACGACCATGCCGGCCGGCTTGTCGAGCACGACGACGTCGGCGTCCTGGAAGATGATGCGGAGCGGAAGCTCCTCCGGCTCGGGCGCGGCGGGCGTCGCGGCGGGGGTCTCGATGTCGTACTCCTGCCCTTCGTGGACCACGCTGCTGGCGCGGGGCCTGCCCGGGCCGCGGACGTGCCCATCCTTGATCAGACGCTGGACCTGCGAGCGCGAGTAATCCGGCAGCAGGGCGGTCAGGAACGCATCGAGGCGCAGCCCTTCATGCTCGGGGTCCACGACCAGCCGCCGCGGCTGATGGGTCATCGCTAGGCGGCACGGGCGCGCTTGGCCGCGACCTTCGGGTCGGGCGCCGGGCGGCGCGAAAGCACGTAGAGCATGATGATGCTGAGCGGCACGAGGAGCACCGAGACGAACTGCGAGGTGGACAGGTCGCCCACCATCCCCCGGGGGTCGCCGCGGTAGAACTCGATGATGAACCGCGTGACGCCGTACAGGAACAGGTAGCTCCAGAAGGTGCGGCCGGCAAATGGCCGCCACCGGCGTTCCATGAACAGCAGAAGCCCAAGAATGAGGAGCTCGGTGCCGGCTTCGTAGAGCTGGGTCGGATGGATCGGCACGTTCAGCGGCGTCCCGACATTTCGCGCCGCATACTCGTTCGTGAACGTCACCGCCCAGGGCACGTCGGTCGCCTTGCCGAAGCAGCAGCCTGCAAAGAAACAGCCCATCCGGCCGATGACGTGCCCGAGCGCGATGCCGGGTGCGAAGGCGTCGGAGACGCTCCATATCGGCAGCCGATGCCGCCGCATGTACCACATCGCCACGGCGACGGCGGCGATGAGACCGCCGTAAAAGACGCCGCCCGAGCGCAGCAGAGTCAGCAGCTCCCGGGGATTCTGCCTGAATGTGTCGAAGTCGACGACCAGGAGCAGCAGCTTCGCGCCGACCAGCGCGCTGATGATGATCCAGATGCCGAGGTCCATCACCCGGTTCGCGTCCAGCCCCCGCGCCCGGGCGCGCATCAGGGCGAACTGCAGCCCCAGCAGGTAGGCGGCCGCCAGCAGCACGCCATAGGTGTAGACGGGGAATCCGCCGATCTCAAACAGGATGGGATGCATGTCGTCGCCCCAGGCCGAGCGTATCAAGGATCACCAGGACCGCGCCGACGCTGATGGCCGCATCGGCAACATTGAACGCCCAGAAATGGAAGTCGCCCCAGTACGCGTCCACGAAATCGACGACCGACCCCTCGATCGCGCGGTCAATCAGGTTGCCGGCCGCGCCGCCGAGAATGAGCACGAGGCCCATCCGGGCCAGGCGATCATTGAAACCCAGCTGCGTTCCGTATGCGGCGATGGCCAGCAGCGCAATGCCGGCGATGATCACCATCACGACCGGCTTGTAGGCGAAATCGACATTGTTCAGCATGCCGAACGCCGCGCCCGTGTTCTGCACATGGGCGAGATCGAGAAACCCCGGAATGATCGTCCGGCTGTCACCGATCGGCAGGTTCGCCCGGACGAGCGCTTTCGTGATCTGGTCGAGCACCACGATCGCGGCAACCACGCCCAGTTCGAACGGCCTCGCGAACATGGTGCGCGGGGCGGACGGCGCGGGCGTGCCGACCGGCGGCTCGCTCAGCGGCATTTCGGTCATCAGCGGATCACCGCGTTCCTTTCGCCGCCGGTCGCGGCCATGCACCGGTCGCACAGGCCGGTCGCGGGCGCCGTCGCCGGCACGATCCGCCAGCAGCGCGGACATTTGTCCCCTTCTGCCTTCTCAACGGTCACTTCGACCGGCCCGCCGGGATCACCGCTGGCGTCGAGCGTCGCCTGCGACACGATGAACAGCATCGCGAGCTCGTCGCGGGCCGATTCGAGGAGCGCCGCCGTGGCCCCCCCGGCCCGGACCGTCACCCGGGCGCCGAGGGACGTGCCGATCGTCTTGTCCTGGCGCTTCACCTCGAGCGCGGCGTTCACGACGTCCCGGACCCCGATCAGCTGCGTCCAGCGCGCCACCAGCGCGTCGTCGCGCCACCCCTCAAGATCTGCGGCACGCGGAAATTCCGCCAGGTGCACCGACGCCTCGCGCCTGCCAGGCAGATGCCTCCACAGCTCGTCGCTGGTCACGGGGAGGAGGGGAGCGAGCAGGCGCGCCAGGCCGTCGGCCATCACGTACATCGCCGTCTGCGCCGACCGGCGCTCGCGCGAGTCGGCGCCGAAGGTGTACAGCCTGTCCTTGGAGACATCGGCATAGAAGGCGGACAGGTCGACGGTCGTGAGCTGGTTCAGGCGCTGGAAGATCGACGGAAAGTCGTACGCGTCGTACGCGGCGAGCACGCCCTGGGCCACGTCCGCGTACCGCGCCAGCGCGTAACGATCGACTTCCTGCAGCTCGCTCGCGGCCAGCATGTCGCGCAGGGGATCGAAGTCGTACAGGTTGGCCAGCAGGTACCGGCAGGTATTGCGGATCTTGCGGTACGCCTCCACGACCCGCTGGAGGATCTGCCGGCCGAACCGCAGCTCCTCGCGAAAGTCGCTGCTCGCGACCCACAGCCGCAGCGATTCGACGCCCCCCTCCTTGATGACCTCGTCCGGCAAGATCACGTTGCCGATCGACTTGGACATCTTGCGTCCGTCCACGTCGATCAGGAACCCATGGGTCAGGACCTGTTTGAAAGGCGGACGCCCCCGGGTGCCGAGCCCCACCAGCAGAGAGCTCTGGAACCATCCGCGGTGCTGGTCGCTCCCCTCGAGATAGATCTCGGCCGGCCACGTCAGCTCGGGCCGGAACGGCAGCACCGCCTCATGGCTCGAGCCCGAATCGAACCACACGTCGAGAATATCCCGCTCGCGCTCGAACTCGACGCTGCCGCAGGCCGGGCAGGTCTGGCCTTCCGGGATGAACTCTTCGAGTGGCCGCTCGTACCACGCGTCGGCGCCGTACTCGTCGAACACCCCGGCGGCACGCGCGACCAGCTGCTCTGTCAGGATCGCCTCACCGCACTTCGTGCAGTCGACGGCCGGGATCGGCACGCCCCACGCGCGCTGGCGCGAGATGCACCAGTCCGGCCGATTGGTGAGCATGTTGAAAATCCGCTCGCGGCCCCAGGCCGGGATCCATTTGACGTCCTGTTCGACCGCATCGACGCCGGCCTGGCGCAATGTCTTGCCGCCGATCACCGGTTCGCCGTCCATGCGGATGAACCACTGTGAGGTCGCGAGAAAGATCACCGGGTTGTGGCAGCGCCAGCAGTGCGGATACGAGTGCTCGAAGTCGGCGCGATGCCACAGCCGGCCACGCTCCTTGAGCGCCGCCTCGATGTGCGGGTTCGCATCGAATACGCGCTCGCCGCCGAACAGCTCCACCGTTTCCAGGAATCGCCCGCCAGGGCCGACCGGCGCGTAGATTTCGAGGCCGTAGCGGACGCCTGTGTTGAAATCGTCGGCGCCGTGACCGGGCGCCGTGTGGACCGCTCCGGTGCCCGCTTCGAGCGTCACGTAGTCGCCGAGCACGCCGAGCGAGTGGCGCGCGTAGAGCGGGTGCTGAAAGCGGATGTGTTCGAGCTGTTCCCCTTTCATCCGCGCGACCGGGGCTCCGAGCGTCTTCCCGGTAGCCGCGGCAACCGTCGGCGCCAGCGCCTCGGCGACGATCACGACGCGCCCGTCCACCGGGTACGCGGCGTAGTCGAACTCCGGATGGAACGCGATCGCGAGGTTCGAAGGGATCGTCCAGGGGGTTGTCGTCCAGATCAGCACCGACACGTCGTGCCCCTCGAGGCCGGGCACCCGAGCGGCGAGCTCCGCCTGGCTCTCCGGCGCCAGCGGAAACTCCACATGGATGGAGGGTGAGGTGTGGTCCTCGTACTCCACTTCCGCCTCCGCGAGCGCCGTGCGGCAGTGGATGCACCAGTGGACCGGCTTCTTGCCCTTGTAGACCAACCCCTGTTCGACGAACCGGCCGAGCGCCCGCACGATGGCCGCCTGGTAGCGAAAGTTCATCGTGAGGTAGGGGTTGGCCCAGTCGCCGAAGATGCCGAGCCGCTGGAACTCCTCGGTCATCACTCCGATGAAGCGGTCGGCGTAGGCCCGGCAGGCGCGGCGGAACTCCGCCACGCTCATGTCGCGCTTCTTCTTGCCCAGCTCCCGATCGACCTTCAGCTCGATCGGCAGCCCATGGCAGTCGTACCCCGGCACGTAGGGCGCGTCGAAACCGGCCATCGTCCGTGCCTTCACGACGAAATCCTTGAGGATCTTGTTGAGGGCGGTGCCGAGGTGGATCTGACCGTTGGCGTACGGCGGGCCGTCGTGCAGGACGAACTTCGGACGCCCGGCGCGGGCCTCACGGATCTGCGCGTAGAGACCCATCGCCTTCCAGCGGGCGAGCGCCTGCGGCTCGGCCGTCTGGAGATTGGCCTTCATGGGGAACTCGGTGCGCGGCAGATTGAGGGTGTCTTTCCAGTCCGACATGGGAAACCCGTATTTTAGTGCAGTACAAAGAAAACGCCGGCACTCAGGAGTGCCGGCGTCAGCAACACTGGCTTCCGCTTTCGTGCGGAAACCCGATCGCTCTACCTACCGCCGCCCAGTGCCGCGGGTGATCTCGACACGGAACTCACCAGAGTTGTCGTCCAGATTGTTGTCGTTGATCCCAAGGAACAGCTGGCCCGACGCCGGCATGGGCACCCGCGTCTGGTTGCCGATCCCGAACGGCTGGCCGTTGCCGATCCGACCGATGAGCGCGCCTACGATCGAGCGCGGCAGCGGTACTGCGACATCCATACGGCCTGACCTGGCACCCGCGGGGGCCGCCACGTCGTCGGGGCCGCCGCCGAGCAGGATCTCGCCCGTGCTGTTGAACGTCACCTGTTCGCCGCGTCGGACGATGAGGCCCGTGGGCGTCCACTGCTGCCTGGCGCTGACCACGATACCGCTGCCGGACGTTGCCGCCGGGAGTGTCGCTGCCCCGGCCGCCGCGGCCGATTCCGTTCGCGCCAGGACGATCCGCGCAATCTCCGATGACGGCAACTCGCGTTCGCCAGCATCAGTCTTGAACTTGATGATCA
Organism: Vicinamibacterales bacterium; assembly: GCA_035250005.1. Classification (GTDB taxonomy): domain Bacteria; phylum Acidobacteriota; class Vicinamibacteria; order Vicinamibacterales; family 2-12-FULL-66-21; genus JACDCA01. The sequence goes on from DATFFM010000077.1 coordinate 20,861, forward strand.
GGGGCGTCGTGCCGCCGATGTCATAGAACTGCCCGGTCAGGGTCTGCCCGTTGCGAAGCCAGACCACGTTCTGCCCGCCGGTGACCTTCGCCCAGTCGGCTTCGGACATCGTGCCGCCCGTAAAGTCGATGATCGCGACGTCGTTGGTCGGGATCCGACGGTCCTCATTGTTCACCTTGATCGTGAAGCCCACCCCGCCGTGGTCCAGGAGCTGCCCACTGATGCGCTCGCCCGACCGTAGCGTGATCGTTGCGTTTTCCTGCGCCTGCGCAACGCCAACGTAGGCAATCGCGGCGACCGCGAGCGCAGACATCGTCCGCTTAAACATGCTGTTCCTCCCTGAAGTGTCTTGTTTTGATGACTTCCATCTCGTCCATATGGCTCAGTCAACCAGATTCAGGAGTTAACGATGCAAGGGATAGGCCAGTAAAACTGGCAATTTTCGGCGAAAAACAGCCGCATATAATTGAGGTATGCCTGCTTTGGATGTCCTCACCACCGTCGGGGAAGTCAGGGAAGTATGGCTGGATAACGGACTGAAGATCCTGATCAAGGAGCTTCACACAACCCCTCTGGTTTCGGTCTTCAGCTGGTACCGCGTCGGCTCCGGCGACGAGCCCTCCGGCCTCACGGGCGTCTCGCACTGGGTCGAGCACATGAATTTCAAGGGCACCGCTCAGATCCCGCGGGATCGCATGAAGGGGATCGTCGAGAAGTCCGGCGGGATGTGGAACGGCTATACCTGGATCGATCAGACGACCTACCTGGAAACTGCCTCGAGTGCCGCCCTCGACCAGATGCTTTTTCTCGAGGCTCAGCGGATGTCGGCCTCGCTCTTCGAGCGGCATGAGTGCGAGGCCGAGCGGACGGTGATCATCTCCGAGCTGCAGGGAGGGGAAAACGACCCGGAGCAATTGCTCGACATCGAGGTGACGGCCACCGCGTTGCGGGTTCATCCATACGGGCACCCGACGCTTGGCTGGCTGCAGGACCTCCAGTCGATGACCCGCGATGACCTCTACGGTCACTACCGCCGGTACTACGTTCCCCGGAACGCCACCCTCGTTGTCGTCGGCAATGTGGACGCCGACGACGTGGTGCGGCGGGTCGAGCGGCACTTTGGGCAGATCCCCGGCGGTGAGATCGCGCGGCACAACCGTCCGGAAGAGCCCTCTCAGCTCGGCGAGCGTCGGGTGATGCTGGAGCGTGAGGGAACAACTTCCTATTTGAAGCTCGCTTATCCGGCTCCCGCCGCCCGCGACGCCGGCTTTTTCCCGCTGCTGGTCCTGGACGCGGTGCTGACGGGCGCGAAGGGGCTGAGCCTCTGGTGCGCCTTCCGGGGGGCTCCGCCCCAGCGGAAGTCCCGGCTCTACACGTCGCTGGTGGACCAGGGGCTCGCATCGATGGTCTCAGGCGCGGTCCTCCCGACGATCGACCCTTTTCTGTACACGCTGTCGATGACCGCAGCGGATGGTGTGCCTCTGGAGGCGCTCGAAGAAGCGGCGCTCGGTCAGCTCGAAGACGTGATGCGGCACGGCGTGACGGACGTGGAAGTTGCGCGCGCCAAACGGCAGCTGCGCGCCCGGCTGGTGTTCGAGAACGACAGCGTCACCAACGTGGCGCACCAGCTCGGCTACTTCGAGACGGTCGGCGGGGCCGGCTACTTCGAAGAGGTCGAGGATCGCATCGCGTCGGTGACCGTCCAGCAGGTGGTTGAGGCCGCGAAGCACCGCCTGAATCCGATGAGGCGCACGGTCGGATGGTTCCGCCCGACGGGTCTGCGGCCATGAACAGCGCGACCCTGGCGAAGGGCCTTTCCCCAACCCGCGTCGTTCTCGACAACGGCATCGTCATCCTGGCGCAGGAGAGCCGGGGGACGCCTGCGGTTGCCGTCAACGCGACCTTTCACGCCGGCAGCGTCGACGATCCTCCCGCGCTGCCCGGCGTGGCCTACCTGACGCGCCGGACGATCGATCGCGGGACCGTACAGCGTTCGGCTACCGACATCGCCGACGCGCTCGACGATCGGGGGGTTTCGCTGCGCGTGGCGGTCGCCCGGCATACGTTCACGATCTCGTGCGTATGCCTGACTGAGGATTTCAGCGACATCCTGGCCCTGGTGGCAGACATCGGCCGGCATCCGATGTTCCCGGAAGAGGAGATCGACAAACGGCGACTCGAGGCGATCACGTCCGTTCGTGAGGCCCAGGACGACCCGTCCAGGGTGGCGGTCGACCTCGTTCATGCACAGCTTTACGGGGCGAGCCATCCCTACGGCCGTCCGATCAAGGGGACGGTTGGCAGTCTCGAGGCCATCGGGCGCGAACACCTGGTCGGGTTTCACAATCGTTACCTCGTGCCGTCCGCGCTCCGCCTTGCCGTCGCCGGCGATGTTTCGCCGTCAACCGTGCTCGCATGCTCGGCTCGCGTTTTCGAGGGCTGGCGCGGATTCGACCGGCCGCAAGAGCCTGTGGCGCCTCCGCCATCCCGAACGGGACGGTCCTTTCGCGCGAAACATATGCCCGGCAAGTCGCAGGCCGATATCGGCTACGGCTTCACGAGCGTCCGTCGCCTCGACCCCCGTTATAACGCCTACTGGATCATGAACAACGTGCTCGGGCAGTTTGGGCTGGGCGGCCGTCTCGCCGACAACATCCGGGAACGGCAGGGCATGGCCTATTACGCTTACAGCACGATGGAGTCGACCGAAGCCGAGGGGCCGCTGGTGATCCGCGCGGGCGTAGACCCCAATGACGTGGAGCGCGCAATCGAAGCAATCGACGCGGAGGTGCAGGCCCTGCGCGACGGTGGCCCTACGATCGATGAGCTCGAAGACACGCGCGAGGCGCTGATCGGCTCCATCCCTCGCATGTTCGAGACCAACGAGAGCATTGCCGAATTCCTTCAGCACGCCGAGCAGTTCGGCCTGGGGCTCGATTACGATCGTCGGCTCCCGGCGCTGATCCGCGCGGTGACGATGGACGACGTGAGAGAGGCTGCCAGGGGCGTGCTCGACCCCGGCCGCGCGGCCGTTGCCGTCGCCGGTCCACGGCCGTGACCTGCACCGCCCGCAGCCTCTGAGGATGAGCCTGCAGTGATCCGCCCCTTGAAAACCCTCGAGGAGTGCCGACGGGTCGTCGAGCTCGAGAAGATGGTGTGGGGGTATACCGACGCCGAGGACGTCGTCCCGGCGCCGGTCCTGATCGTCTCAATCAAGCGCGGCGGCGTGCTGCTCGGGGCCTTCGACGGAGCGGGTGTGATGACCGGTTTCGTGTATTCGATCCCCGGCTGGAAGCACGGCCGGCCGACCCAGTGGTCCCACATGCTCGGCGTCACCGCGGACGCACGTTCGGCCGGGGTCGGCAGGCTGCTGAAGCTGGCGCAGCGCGACGCGACGCTGGCAATGGGCATCGACCTGATCGAGTGGACCTACGATCCGCTGCAGGCTTTCAACGCCCACCTCAATTTCGCGAAACTCGGCGTCGTGGTCGAAGAGTACGAGACCAACATCTACGGTGAATCCAGCAGTCCCCTCCATCGCGGTTCGCCCACCGACCGGTTCGTCGCGGAGTGGCACCTCCGTGAGCCGCACGTAGTGCGAAGGGTCTCGGCCGCGGGGCCGCTGATACGCGACGCCTCGGTGGCCTCAGCGCCGCTGGTGAACCCTGCGAAGGCGGGAGCCTGGCTGGAGCCGGCCGAAGGGGAGCTTGCTTATGAGTCGCGCCGGGTGCTCGTCGAGATCCCCATCGGATTCAGCGACATGCAGGTCAGCGCGCCCGATCTGGCCATGAGCTGGCGAATGACGACGCGGCGGATCTTTCAGAGCTACTTCGCCAGGGGCTATCGGGCCGTGGACTTCTTTCTGTCACGCGAGGCGCGCCGGGGGCACTACCTCCTGGCGCAGAAACCTCTCTGAGCACATTCAGCGTTCAGCGTTCAGCATTCAGCGTTCAGCATTCAGCGTCAAGCATTGAGGACCTACCCCGGCGGCCACCCGAACTTCCGCCCACCGAGCACGTGCATGTGGATGTGGAAGACGGTCTGCCCCGCATCCGCATTGCAGTTGAACACCGTCCGGTAGCCGCGGTCGGCATGGCCACGGTTGCGGGCCATGGCGGCGGCGCGCCGCGTCATCTCCCCGACGAGCGCGTCATCCTCAGGGGTCAGGTCGTTGATCGTCGAAACATGACGACGGGGGACGATGAGCACGTGGGTGGGCGCCTGGGGATTGATGTCCTGGAGGACCACGAGGCGGTCATCCTGGTAGAGGATCGAGGCCGGAATCTCGCCTGCGATGATCTTGCAGAAAAGGCAGTCCATCTGAATCTCCTGCGGGGGAAGCGGTTCTATGCCGAGCTGCGGGCAAGAACGATCGTTCGTGGAATGCCCTGCAGGTCGTTCCGGACGCGCACGACGCGCCAGCCGGTCTCGGTGGCGAGGCGCGCGACCCCCGCCGCCTGGCCGAATCCGAATTCAACAACGAGCGCCCCGTGATCCGCAAGATGATCCGGCGCATCGGTGAGCAGCCGTTGGATGATCTCGAGGCCCGTAGGCCCCCCGAACAGCGCCGTGTGCGGCTCGTACCGCTCGACTTCGACGGGCAACCGAACGGCGTCTGAATCGGGCACGTAGGGGGGATTCGACACGATCAGGTCGGCCAGACCGGTGACGGGATCGAGAACGCTCCCCTGTTGGAAGGTGATCCTGTCAGAGACGGCGTGCCTCGCCGCATTGCGCCGAGCCACCGCGAGCGCGTCGCTCGAGGTGTCTACCGCCGTGACGCGAACGCCTGGCAGCTCGCGCGCGATCGACACCGCGAGGCACCCGCCGCCGGTCCCGACGTCGACGACGTGCCGGCACGACTGCCGGCGGGCGAACGCCAGGGTCTCTTCGACGATGAGCTCGGTTTCGGGACGGGGCGTGAGGACGTCGGGAGTGACCTCGAAGTCGAGGCCCCAGAACTCCCGAATCCCGATGATCTGTGCGACCGGCTCGCGCGCCGCCCGCCGTGAGACGAGCCGGTCGAACGCCCGATGGAAATCGTCTGGTTCCGGGTCGCGGCCGCGGCCCAGCAGGGACGCGCGATCCCAGCCGAGGACGTGTCGCGCGAGAACTTCGGCGTCGAAGGCGGCTTCGGAGGGCTGGAAGCCGGCCGCTTCGAGCCTGGCGCGCGCGGCCGCGAGACGCTCGACGACCGACGGCATCAGGGGGCGGTCTCGGCGGCCGTCGCCTCCTTGAGCTTTTCGGAGGTGAAGAACGTGACGGCGGCGTCGATCAGTTCGGTGAGATCGCCATCGAGCGCATCGGTAAGCTGGTGCATCGTGTGGCCGATGCGGTGGTCCGTGATGCGATTCTCACGGAAGTTGTAGGTCCGGATCTTCTCGGACCGCTCGCCGGTGCCCACCTGGGTGCGCCGGTCTTTTGCGATCGCGTCATGCTGTTTCTGCATCTCCTGGTCGTACAGCCGGGACCGGAGCACCTTCATCGCCTTCGCCCGGTTCTTGATCTGCGACTTCTCGTCCTGCTGCGAGACGATCAGGCCCGAGGGCAGGTGGGTGATGCGGACAGCGGAGTAGGTCGTATTGACGCTCTGGCCGCCGGGCCCGCTGGAGCAGAAGGTGTCTACCCGCAGGTCCTTTTCGTTGATCTGGATATCGACCTCTTCGGCCTCCGGCAGGACGGCGACCGTGGCGGTGGACGTGTGGATCCGTCCGCTCGCTTCGGTGGCGGGCACGCGCTGCACGCGATGCACGCCGCTCTCGTACTTCAGCCGGCTGTAGGCGTTCCGCCCTTCGATCAGCGCGATCGCTTCCTTGATCCCGCCGGCGCCGCTGTCGCTCATGCTGAGCACGTCGATCTTCCAGCCCTGGCGCTCCGCGTAGCGCGAGTACATCCGGAACAGATCCGCCGCGAAGAGCGCGGCCTCGTCGCCCCCCGTGCCCGCGCGGATCTCGAGGACGACGTTCTTGGCGTCGTTCGGATCCTTCGGGATCAGGAGCACCTTGATGTCGGCGAGCAGCTGGTCGCGGCGGGCCTCGAGCGACTGCAGCTCGTCCTGCGCGAGCTCGCGCATGTCGGGATCCTTCAGCAGCTCCTGGGTCGTGGCGACCTGCTCGACGACCGCCTTGTACTCGCGGAAGGCGTCCACCAGCGGCTGCAGCTCGGACAGCGACTTCGAATGGGTACGGAACTTCGCCGTGTCGGCCTGGACCGCCGGATCGGCCATCTCGGCCATCAGCTGTTCGTACCGGGCCTCGATGGCCCTCAATTTGTCGAGCATCAATACCTGATGAGCGCTGATCAGCCCCCCGATACCGGCGGGAGGAACGCGACGTCGTCACCATCCTGCAGGGCAGCTGTCATGCGCGCGTAGTCTTCGTTGACGGCGCACGACACGCTGCTCGCGTAACCCTTCAGCTCCGGATGCCGCCCGACGAGCGCCGCCCACGCATCGGCGGCGGTGGAGCCGCCCGGCAGCTCGAGACGCAGCTCCGGCGCGCCGGCAATCTCGCGCAGCCGCGCGAACAGCCGGACCGTCACGAGCACGCGCGCTCGAGCGCGGCCTGCCGCGCCGCCTCGTCCTGCGGGTCCGCGGTCGCCCCCTCGATCCACACCTCGCCGCCGTCGAAGTGCTCGTGCTTCCAGATCGGCGCGATCTGCTTGACCCGCTCGATCGCGTACCGCGAGGCGGCAAACGCATCGGCCCGGTGCGCGGAGGCGGCCGCGATGACCACGCTCGCCTCGCCGATCAGGACCCGGCCGGTCCGGTGGTGGATCGCCAGTGCGGCCGAAGGCCATCTCCGGGAGGCCTCGCCGGCGATCCGTTCGAACGACTTGACCGCCAGCGGCGCAAACGCTTCGTACTCGAGAAACCGCACCTGCCGGCCCGCATTGTGGGCCCGGACGGTACCGATGAAGACGGCCACCGCGCCGTATCCCGCTCCCGCCACGGCGGCGGCGACGTCTGCCGCATCGAGCGGCTGATCGCTGACGCGGAATCGCTGGGGCACGGATTTCAGTATAACCTCCTCGATCGCTAATCCCTGATCCCTAATCCCTAATCCCTAATCCGTGATCGCTGATCTCGGACAAGGATTAAGGATTAGGGATCAGGGATCAGGGATTAACGGTCCCCCCAGAAATGCCCCAGCGGCCCGTGGCCTCCGCCGATCGCGGGTGCGTGACGGATGGCGCCGTCCACGTAAGCCTTGGCCCGGGTGATCGCTTCGCGGCCGTCCAGGCCGAGCGCCAGGTTGGCGGCGATTGCCGACGCGAGCGTGCATCCGGTGCCATGCGTGTTGTCGGTGTCTACCCGCGGAGACCGGAGCTCGTACGAACCGTCGCTGGAGTTCGCGACGTCGACGCTCTCCTCGCCCTGAAGGTGCCCCCCCTTGACCAGTACGACCCGGGGACCCAGCGCCAGGATCCGGCGGCCCGCCTCGCGCATGTCGTCGATCGAAGTGATGCTCATTCCGGCGAGCACCTCTGCCTCCGGGATGTTCGGGGTCACGATGTGTGCCAGCGGCAGCAGCTCGCTCCGGATCGCCTCGACCGCTTGCGCTTCGAGGAGCCGGGCGCCACCTTTTGCGATCATCACCGGGTCGACCACCAGCGGTGCGAGGTTCAGCCGCCGGACGGCGGATGCCACCGCGCTCGCGATCGCAGCATTCCCCAGCATCCCGGTCTTGACCGCGTCGGCGCCGATGTCACCGGCAACCGCTTCGATCTGTGCGACGACCAGCGCGGTCGAAACGGCCTCCCACGCCGTGACGCCGCGCGTGTTCTGAGCGGTCACCGCGGTGATCGCGCTGGTGCCGTAGATCCCGTGCGCGGCGAAGGTCTTGAGGTCCGCCTGGATCCCCGCGCCTCCTCCGGAGTCGCTCCCCGCGATTGTCAGTGCCGTACGCATACGCTAGAATCCGTCACTTATGGATGTTCAGACCGGACGAACCGGAACCCTCGGCACGCTGCTCCCCACCTGGACCGCCGGGACGGGGATGTCGGCCGCCACGCGCGTCGCCGCCGTGTTCTTCATGGCCGCCGCCACCGCCGCCGGTGCGCAGATCAGCGTGCCGCTGGGATACACGCCGGTACCGCTCGTCATGCAGGACATGGTCGTGCTGCTCGGCGGCGCCGCGCTCGGCTCCCGCCTCGGGATGGCGGCGCAGCTGGTGTACCTGCTGGCGGGCATAGCCGGGCTGCCGGTGTTTGCCGCCTCGCCGGTGCTGCCGCAGGGACCGCTGCGGTTGCTGGGCCCCACTGGAGGGTACCTGATCAGCTACCCGCTCGCCGCCTTCCTGACCGGTTATCTCGCGGAACGCGGCTTCGACCGGCGCTATTCGACCTCGGTGCTGGCCATGGCGGTCGGGCTCGTGGTGATCTTCGCGTTTGGCGTGTCCTGGATGGCGCTGTTCGCGCGCCCGGCCGCCATTGGCTTCGACGCCGCGCTCCACGCCGGGCTCTATCCGTTCCTGCTCGGCGACGTGTTCAAGATTTTTCTCGGCGCCGCCGTGCTGCCCGGGGTGTGGAAGCTGGTGGGGCGATAATCCCTGATCCCTAATCCCTAATCCCTGATCCGGGGAATCCCCGGATCGCGCCGCGCCACCGCCCCAGCACGTCACACGTAGCACGTAGGCACGTACGCACGTCGCACGTCGGACGTGCTCACCGCACATATCCGAGACTGCGCAGGCGCTCGATCATCTCGCGGTCGAGCGGTTGCCCTTCTCTCAAGCCTGCCGGCGCCGCTCGCCGCCCGTAGGTCTCGACGTCTCGAACCGGGAACCTTGCCACGAAGGCGCTCGAGAAGATGCCGAGTATGGGTGTGCCGGCCAGCTCGCGGCTGACCGGGATCCCCAGCGCGTGCAGGACGGTTGGCGCGATGTCGATCGTGCGGCCGTCCGCACCCACGCCGCCGGCTGCGCCCTCGCCTGAGGCGGCCATGAGGCCCTGCGTGATCGTGGCGATCCGGCCAGGCTGCGCGATTGCGATGACCATTTCTCCCGGTGCCGGCACGATCGCTTCGCGAAGCAGACCGTCGAGATAAACGTAGTAATTGCGCAACCCTTCGAGCCGTGCCGCCAGCGCGGAAGGGGAGACGGCGTTGCCCGAGCCGAGCAGCGCGTGCTGGGCGATGTCGAGGCCGGGCAGGTAGAGGGCGAGCAGGTCGAGCGGCGGAGAATCGAGCCGCGAGGCCATGGCCAGCTGCAGCGCGTCGATCTCGGCGGCCCGGCGCAGCGCGGCGGACGTTTCAGGATCCGCGGCCACCGGCAGCAACGCAGCCATCCGCGCTGCCGCCTCCGTCTTGATCACAGGCCAGTCTGCGCGCAGCCGGTCGTACACCGCCTCCGGGGCGATCTCGCCGTCCAGCGCCCCGCCCCGTTCGAGCCGCAGCGTCGCCCGGTCGGAGATGACCACGGGCGGATTGGCGCCGGTGGAGGTCGCCGGCCATGTCGCCCACCAGTTCACGACCGCCGTGCGCAGGCCCGCATCCGCCGCCACTTCCCAGATGGTCTTGGATCGAAGCTCGGTGCCGCTGGCGGTGGATGGTCGCGTGAGCCGGAGCAGATCCGTCGCGCCTCGAAGCGCGCTCGCCAAACCCTGCTCGTGGACCGAGGTCACCGAGCCCTGCAGGCCGGCGACGCGACGGGTCTCGAGGCCGTGAACGCCATGCACGTCCGGCGGCTGACCGGTTGCCACGGTCGTCCATTCGCGCGCCGGATCCCGGACGGCATCGGCCGCCAGACGAATCGCGCCGCCAGAGAACAGGCGCGCCAGACCGGGCACCCGGCCGCTCTGCGCCAGCGTTTCCATGACCGCCGGATCGAAGCCGTCGATGGCGATCAGCTTGACGTGCAGACCGGGCGAGACCACCGCGAGGTTCGGGGCCGGTGTCCCGGCCGGCGCCGGCGCAGCAACCAGCAGCAGAGCGGCGGCCCCCGCAAACGCCAGTACGGCGGCCGCGGCGGTCAGCCGCCACGCGGACTGGCGCGGAACGGCCGGCTGACCCGGCCCGCCATGACTGGCCGCGAGCACCGCGAAGGCGGTAATCGTCGTGGCGTGCCCGAGCAGCAGGCTGATGGCCACGGCGATCGCCAGGACGAAGGCGGTCCACAACGGCGACAGCGCCGCCGCGTCCACGCTGGCGATGCGCCACCAGAGTGTCAGGTACACCAGACAGGCCCCGCCGACCGCTCCCCCGGCAAGTCGCGACACGAGCCGTGGCCGCCGCGCGATGACCGGCAGCGGCAGGTGCGTGGCGAGCAGGCTCGCGACGAAGGCGAACGCGGTCGCCGCAACACCGAAGAACAGCGCGAGGTACAGCGCGACAACGGCCGCATCACGCGGGCCCGTCATGAGCCCGGGCAGCCGGGTTCGGAGGCCCACCGCAGCGGCCGGCCCCAGAAGCGCCGCCGCGAGCAGCCCGGTCCGAACGGAGGCCAGCGCCGCGATGGTCAGTGGCCGCCGCGTCTCTCGCGCAGGGCCGAGCACGAAACGATCGACGCCGGCGTCGAGGTAGCCGAGCGATCGCAGCCGTTGCCGCAGCTCATCGACGCTCGCCGCGTCTTTCCGCGGGCTCGAGTGTGGCAGCGATGACTCCGGGGTGGTCATGATTCCAGCGATTACATGCTTCGGCCGGCCACGAACCGCGAAAGCTCGCGAAGCCGGTCTGCCCGGCCGCCGAATGGATGCAGCGCCCGGTCGGCTGTCTCGCAGAGCTCGCGGGCGAGCTGACGCGCGCCGGCGACCCCGCTGAACGATACGAACGTCGTCTTCCGCACGTCCTCCCGGATCGCCTTGCCGGTTTGCGCCGGGTCACCTTCGACGTCCAGCAGATCGTCCACGATCTGAAACGCGAGCCCCAGATTCTTGGCGTAGGCGGCAAGCGACGCCACCGCATCAGCGGGTCCCCCGGCGGCGAGCGCGCCGGACGTTGCGGCGGCAACGAACAGCGCGCCTGTCTTGCCGCGATGAATCCGCTCGAGCATGTCGAAATCGATCTGCTGGTCTGTGGCGAGCAGGTCCGCTGCCTGGCCTCCCACCAGCCCCTCGATGCCGACGCTGTCGGAAAGCAGCGAGGCGAGGCGCGCAGCCATGTCCGGCTCGTAGGCGCGTGCCACCGTGCCGTAGGCCTGATTGAGAAGCGCGAATGCGGCCAGGATGGCGATCGCTTCACCGAAGACCTTGTGGTTCGTCGGCCGTCCGCGGCGCATCGGCGCATCGTCCATGGAGGGCAGGTCGTCGAGGATGAGCGATGCGGCGTGCACGAGCTCTATCGCGGCTGCTGCCGGCAACGCCGCCGGGGCCCGGCCGCCGCACAGCTCGGCGCAAAGCAACGTCAGTACGGGACGCACCCGCTTGGACGGCGCCAGAGCTGTGTACGCCATCGATCTGGGCACCGGGTCGCGGCCCTCGGGCACGAGTCTGCGCAGCTCAGCCTCGACGGAGCTCTGGTACTCGCTGAAGAACGCGGGAGCCGCCATTACGGTCCGCCGGGGCCTGCGACGAATTCGAGCAGGTACTGATAACGAAGAAAATTGCCGCGCGACTCGAGACGAAGGCCCGCTGCCTCGGCATCGCGGATCACCCGCTCCGGGTCTACCCGCTCTTCCATGGGCGGGCCCGGCCCATGACCCTTCTTCGTGAACTCCACGATGCCGACCCGGCCGCCCGGCTTCAACGACTTGCGCACGTTGCGGAGCAGCGTCTGCGGCTGCTCCATCTCGTGGTACGCGTCCACGATCAGGACCACGTCGACGGCGGCCGGCAGCTGCGGATCCAGCGGGGTACCGAGCACGAACCGGACGTTCTTGAGCTCTTCGCGCTCCACGCGGCGCTTGATCGCGCCGATCATCTGGGGCTGGATGTCCTGGGCGTAGACGCTGCCGTTGGGCCCGACGCGCCGCGCGAGCCGGATCGTGAACCACCCGCCGCCCGCGCCAAGGTCAGCGACGACGCTTCCCTCGCCGATGCCCAGGTGGTCCATGATCTGCTCGGGCCGCTGCCACGCGTCGCGGTCCGGCCCCTCGAGCAACCCCAGGTCCTGAGGGTCGAACAGCCGCCCGTGCTGCGGCTGCTGCGCGGCCGCGGGGGCGAGCGTCAGGGCGAACGTCAGGGCGAACGTCAGCACGGGGCTTGCCGCGCGGGTCTGTCGAGGCACTGTCACCTGTGTCCTTATTCTCTCCCGGTACTCCGGGCGTCGTCATGGCTTCGACGGCCAGAATCGCATCGAGCTGTTGCTCGGTCAGCAGCCGGCGCTCGCTCACGAGCTCGCGGATGCTTCGTCCTGTTTTGACGGCCGTCTTGGCGATATCGGCCGTTTCAGCGTATCCGATGTAAGGGCTCAGAGCGGTGGCGACGGCTGTACTGCGCTCGAGCAGCTCGCGGCACCGGGCCTCGTTGGCCTTGATGCCGGCCACACACCGGCGGTCGAAGACCCTGATGGCGCTGGCAAGGATGCGGATGGCGTGAAGCGCGTTCCAGGCAATCACCGGCATCATCACGTTCAGCTCGAGCTGACCGCCGTCGGCTGCCGCAAGGATCGCGGCATCGCAGCCGATCACCTGGTAGCACACCTGGTTCACCATCTCGGGGACCGACGGGTTCACCTTGCCGGGCATGATGGAAGACCCCGGCTGCACCGCCGGCAGCTGGATCTCGGCGATCCCTGCCCGGGGGCCCATGCTGAGCAGCCGGAGGTCAGACGCGATCTTGCCGACTTCGACCGCAAGCCGGCGCAGGGTCCCTGAACAGGCCAGCACGTCCCCCATGCTTTGCGTCACACGGAACCGGTCGGCAGCCGGCCGCAACGGCAGCCCGGTGGCCGCGGCCAGATTCGCGATGGCGCGCCGGGTGTAGTCGTCTCCGGCATTGAGCCCGGTGCCGACCGCGGTGGCGCCGAGGTTCAGCTCATGGAGTTGCGCGGACGTCCGTTCGACGTCTTCGATCGCGTGGCGGACGTTCGCGGCAAATCCGCCGAATTCCTGGCCGAGCGTGATCGGCACCGCGTCCTGCAGGTGCGTGCGGCCGGTCTTGAGCACGGCCGCGAACTCGTCGCGCTTGCGGTCGAGCGCGGTCGCGAACCCCCTCGCGGCGCCGGTCAGATCCTGCAGCGCATCCAGCACGGCGAGGCGCGTCGCGGTGGGGAACACGTCGTTGGTGGACTGCCCCATGTTGACGTGATCGTTGGGATGCACGTGCTGGTAGGTGCCGGGGCGCCCGCCGAGACGCACCTCCGCGAGGTTCGCGAGCACCTCGTTCGCGTTCATGTTGTGCGAGGTGCCGGCCCCCGCCTGGTAGACGTCCACCACGAATTGATCGCGGTGGCTGCCGGCCAGGATCTCGTCAGCGGCCGCGACAATCGCGTGCGCGATCGGCTGATCCAGGCGTCCCAGAGCGGCGTTTGCCTGCGCGGCGGCCTTCTTGATGCGGACAGTGGCGGTGACGAGCTCGGGGAAGGCGGTGAGGCCGCTGATAGGGAAGTTCTCGACCGCGCGGCGTGTCTGCGCGCCGTACCAGGCATCGGCCGGCACCCGAACGTCGCCGAGGGGATCTCGCTCGATGCGCTGTTTTGGACGCTGCATCCCGCCGCTCCTCTGCAAACCGCTGTGGCAATTATACTTGTCGCATGCTTCCAGCCTTCTTCGACAGCATCGTCGAGCTCGTGACGAAGACGTCCACGGATTTGCCGCCCGACGTTCGTGCCGCGATGGCCTCCGCGCTCGGCTCCGAAGAGCCCGCGACGCGCGCCGGGCAGGCGCTGGCGATCATCGCGCAGAACATCGATCAGGCCGAGTCGTGCGAAGGCCCCATCTGCCAGGACACCGGGATGCCGACCTTCGAGGTGCACGTACCTGTCGGCGCGAACCAGATCTGGATGCGCGCGAAGATCCGCGAGGCGGTTGCGGAAGCGACCAGCCGGGGCAAGCTCCGGCCGAACTCGGTGGACTCGATCACCGGCGAAAACTCCGGGAACAACCTCGGGCCCGGCACGCCGATCATCCACTTCGATCAGTGGGAAGAAGCGGACGTCGAGGTGAAGCTGATCCTGAAGGGGGGCGGCTGCGAGAACACCAACGCGCAGTACGCACTGCCGGCCGAGCTGGATCGGCTGGGGCGGGCGGACCGATCGCTCGAAGGGGTCCGCAAGTGCATCCTCCACGCGGTCTGGAAGGCACAGGGCAAGGGCTGCAGCCCGGGCGCGGTCGGCGTCTGCGTCGGCGGCGATCGGACCTCGGGCTACCTGCACGCGAAGGAACAATTGTTTCGCACGCTCGACGACACCAACCCTGACGCCCGTCTGGCGCAGCTCGAAACGTCGATCATGGACGAGGCCAACCGGCTCACCGTCGGCCCCATGGGTTTCAGCGGCCGAACGTCGCTGATCGGCTGCAAGATCGGCGCGCTGAATCGACTGCCGGCGAGCTTTTTCGTGTCGGTGGCGTACGACTGCTGGGCATTCCGCCGGCTTGGCGTGCGGCTCGACGCGAACACCGGTGCGATCAAGTCCTGGCTGTACCGCGACGACCAGCCCTCGGAGCCGATGCTCGCCCCCGAGGTTCTTGCCGCGGGGTTCCCGCGCACGGGCCGCGAGATCTCCTTGCTGGCACCGGTCACCGAGGAGCAGATCCGTTCGCTGAAGGTTGGAGACGTCGTGCTGATTTCGGGGCGAATGTTCACTGGGCGCGATGCGGTGCACGCGCACCTCGTGAAACACGAGCCGCCGGTCGACCTCCACGGCTCGGTGCTGTATCACTGTGGTCCCGTGGTCGTGAAACAGAGTGACGGCAGTCCCGCCGCGCCGAAGCCCCAGGGGGAAGGCGGGTGGACAGTGACGGCGGCGGGTCCGACCACGAGCATCCGCGAAGAGCCGTACCAGGCGGACATCATCCGCAAGTACGGCGTCCGCGTCGTGATCGGCAAGGGAGGGATGGGGGCGAAGACGCTTGCCGGCCTGAAGGAGTCCGGCGCGGTGTATCTGAACGCGATCGGCGGGGCCGCGCAGTTCTACGCGCGCCGCATCGAGCGCGTCGACGGGGTGTCGCTCCTGGAGTTCGGCACGCCCGAGGCGATGTGGCACCTGCAGGTTCGCGACTTCCCGGCCATCGTCACTATGGACGCCCACGGCAACAGCCTGCACCAGACAGTGGAGGAGGAGTCGGGGCAGGTACTCGCCGGTCTGCGGACCGGCTCGCCGATCCCTGATCGCTAATCCCTGATCCCTAATCCCTGATCCCTAATCCCTGATCGCAAATGCCTGATCGCGGATCCCTCGTCTGGGATTAGGGATAGCGATTAGGGATTAGGGATCAGGGATCAGGGATTAGCAATCTTCGAACGAATCCGTAACGATCGCTGCTGCGAGCTCACGCGAGCGCCTGCGCGAAGATCCGCTGCAGCTGCCCGGCGGCCTCGGCGGCATTCCTGAAGTGCAGCCTCAGGACGCGGCGCCCGTGAGCTTCGAGCGCCTGCACATCCCCCAGCGCCTGCGCGCGCTTCAGTACTGAAAAGGAATAGCCCGCCTCGGGGATCGGAGTCTCCGTCTCGTCGTCGGCCGTCAGCACGACCGCCACGCAGGTGTTGGGGCCTCCCTTGTGAAATTGCCCGGTCGAGTGGAGGTACCGGGGCCCCAGCCCGAACGTGCTCGCGGCCTTCGTGCGGGCACGCAGCGCCGCCCGAATCTCCGCCACCGCTGATTCGATGCCGCTCTCAGCCGGCAGGTATGAAAGGAATGCGACGTAGTCACCCGGGCGGATCGACGAGATCGCGTCGCGGACCTGAGAGGCGGCCGGCGCCGGCGGGTGGTCGTCGAATCGTCCGCGGGCGGCGTAATCCGCAAGCAGCGCTCTCGTCTTCTCCTTGGCCTCGGAGACGTTCGGCTCATCGAACGGATTGATCTTCAGCGCCGCACCAGCGATGGCGGTGGCGAACTCCCATTCGAAGAATTCGGCGCCGAGGCCATCGCGGCGGATCGAGAGGCGGCGCACCGGGAATCCCGCTGCCTCGAGCGCGGCCAGGCGCGTTTCGTCCGGTGCGTCGGCTTCCGAAGCGATGGCCACGAAGACGCGGTCGCGGCCGTACTCGTCGGGCCGGCCGAGCGGCTCGTCCACGACGGGCAGCAGCCCCTTGCCGTGTTTGCCGGTGCTTTCCGCCACGAGCTGCTCGATCCAGAGACCGAGCGAGGCGAACGAGGGGGCGAGCGCAAGCGTCAGCTTGTCGCGGCCGTCGAGCGCCGCCGCGCCGATGAAGGCCCCGAGCTCGAGCCCCGCGTTGGCGTGGTTGTGCTGGCGGCAGCCTTCCGCCATCGCGGCGCCCCCCGAAAGCAGCGCGTCCACCGGGCCGCCGATAATCGCCGCCGGAACCAGGCCGAACAACGACAGTGCGGAGAATCGTCCGCCGATATCCGCGGGGTTGATGAAGATCTCCCGGTAGCCCCGCGACTCCGCGAGGGTATGGAGCCCGGTGCCCGGATCCGTGATCGCAATGAAATTCCGGCCCGGCGCGGACCCGAGCGCGCGGGTCATCTCCTGCCAGAAGAAGCGTTCCATCGATGCGACTTCGACGGTGCCTCCGCTCTTGCTCGCGACGATCAGCAGCGTCTTCGACGGCGTCATGCGCGCGACGGCGTTCGTGAGTGTGAGCTCGTCGGTCGTGTCGAGCACGGTGAGCTGTGGGAACCCTGCCGCGACCCCGAAAACCGACCGCAGCACCTCAGCGCACAGGCTGCTGCCGCCCATGCCGAGCAGGTAGGCCGCTTCGAAGCCTTCGCTCCTGACCTCGTCGCGCAGCCGGTGAACCTGTTTGAGGTGCGGCGCCATCGTGGTCGCGACATCCAGCCATCCGAGGCGATTGCCGATCGACCGCGCATCGGCGCTGCCGGCCGGCGCGCCCCAGGCCGCCGGGTCACGTTTCCAGATTCTGTCGACGACAGCCTCTTTCAGCAGGCGATCCGATAACCCTCTCATCTCAGCGTGTTCTCCGGTTGATGATCAGCAGGCGAGGCTCGGTCATTTCTTCGATCGTGTACTTCGGGCCCTCGCGGCCAAGGCCGGAGTCTTTCACGCCGCCGTAGGGCATGTGGTCGATGCGAAACGTCGGCACGTCGTTCACGAGCACGCCGCCGACCTCCAGCACGTCGAATGCCTGCAGCGCGTGTTCGAGGTCGGCCGTGAACACGCCGGCCTGCAGTCCGTAGATCGAGCGGTTGACCTCGGCGATCGCCTCGTCGAACGACGTAAACGGCTCGAGGACGACCAGCGGCGCGAACACCTCCTGGGAGCAGACGCGTGCCTCGCTCGGGACGTCGGTGAGGATGGTCGGCGCATAGAGAGGCCCGCCGAGCCGTTTGCCGCCGGTGAGGACGCGCGCGCCCTGATAGATCGCTTCCCGTACCCATTCGTCGATCCGGCCTGCCTCGGCCTCCTCGATCATCGGGCCGATGTCGGTCGAGGGATCGAGCGGATCTCCGACCTTCAACGCCTCGACCAGCCGGACCAGCTGCGCCGCGAAGTCGGCGAATATCCGCGTGTGAACGTACACGCGCTGGACCGAGATGCAGCTTTGACCGGCGAACGCGAAACCGCCCGTGGCGACGCGCCCGGCGGCAAAAGCTACGTCTGCCGACTCGTCCACGATGACGCCGGCGTTGCCTCCGAGCTCCAGGATCACTTTCTTCTTGCCGGCCCGGGCCTTCATGTCCCAGCCGACCGCCGAGGATCCAGTGAAGGTCAGGAGCTTGAAGCGCTCGTCGGTCACCAGGCGGTCGCCGCTCTTGCGCGGCATCGGCAGGACGCTGATCGCTCCAGGGGGCAGGCCTGCGCGCACGACGATGTCGGCGAGCGTGATCGCCGAAAGCGGCGTCTTCGTCGCCGGCTTCAGCACGATCGGGTTGCCGGCCGCAATCGCCGGAGCGATCTTGTGCGCCGTGAGGTTGAGCGGAAAGTTGAACGGAGAAATGGCGGCGACCGGACCCACCGGGAAGCGCTTGACGACGGCCAGCCGGCCTGCGCCGTGCGGCGCGAGATCCATCGGCACGAACTCGCCGCCGAGCCGGCGCGCTTCGTCCGCGGCGGCGTGAAACGTCATCGCGGCTCGATCCGTCTCGATCAGCGCATCCTTGATCGGCTTGCCCGCCTCGCCGGCGAGGACCCTGGCGATTTCGTCCTTGCGGCGCACGAGCTCGCCCGACGCGCGCATGAGCACCGCGGCCCGCTCGAAGGCGGGCAACCGGCGCAACGCGTCGGCGACGCCAACGGCGGCCTGCGCTGCTGCGTCGAGCTCGGCATCACCGGCGAGCCACGTCCGGCCGACCGATGTGCCGTCATATGGATTGAGAACGCTGAGAGGGTCAGCGGTGGTGGCTGGCCGACCAGCGAGGCAGATGCGAAACTCCGGCGCCATGTCCCCTCAGTATCAGCCAATTCTCACCCCGTTCAACCGCCGCGGCATCCCGAGACGCGTCATTCGCGCGCATCGCGGCTTCCCCCTGTTCGGGCCTCCGACATTTCGTAGCTACGGCCGATCGTAGCGGCGCCTGTTGCAGGGGCGGGTTTTTGGGCCGGTTTTGAGTGATGGCGCAGGTACGTCGGTTGCGATGGCAGGGGAGCGGGAACGAGGGCTCGACCTGACAGGGAGGCTCGGTTGTGTTGCGGATCACATGGAGCGGCTCGGGAACCGTGCCCGGCACCGCCAAGGTCGAAGGAGAGATCGCCGGGGACCACGTGCGCGAGCTCGAGCGATTTGCCAAAGAGGCGAGGCGAGGCCGTCAGCGCGTTGCGCTCGACCTGTCGGACGTCACGTTTGTCGACAGCGCCGGCGCCGTGCTGCTGCGTCGCCTTCGTGATCAGGGATTCCGCTTCGTCGAAGGCTCGATCTTCATCTCGAGCCTCGTGGAGGATCTTCCTGAGGAGCCCGGGACGGGAGGAACGGAATGAACGCCCCACGGAGTACGCCGACTCGCGGGGGGACGTCCCTGCCAGCGGTACTGCCCCCCGGCACTGGCACGGTCGACGCCGAAGCTCTGCTCCTGCAGCAGCTGCGAAGCCAGGACGCCGAAGCGTTCGAGGAGCTCGTTCGCGCGCACACCGGCCGACTGCTGTCGGTGGCGCGACGGATACTCCGAAACGAAGAAGACGCGCGTGATGCCGTCCAGGAGGGCTTCCTGTCGGCTTTTCGGGCCTTGGCGGCCTTCAACGGACAGAGCCGCCTCGCCACCTGGCTGCACCGTATCGTCGTCAATGCGGCGCTGATGAAGCTCCGCACTCGATCGCGGCGGCCGGAGGTTTCGATCGAAGAACTGCTGCCGCGATTCCGGGAGGACGGCCATCACCTCGTGCCGGTCACCGAGTGGAAATCATCGGTTGAGGCGTTGCTGGTGCAACAGGAGACCCGAACCCGGCTGCTCGAGGCGCTGGAGCTCCTGCCGCAGAACTACAGGACGATCGTGCTGCTCAGGGACATCGAAGAGCTCGACACCGAAACGACCGCGAACCTGCTCGGCCTGACGCCGAACGCCGTCAAGATCCGCCTGCATCGAGCCCGGCAGGCACTCGCGCGGCTGCTGACCGGCAGTCTCCAGGCCTGACCGTTATTTACGCCTCCGCCCGGGTGGTTGAAATACCGAGCTTGCGCATGCGGCTCCGCAAGGTGTTCGGATGCAGCCCGAGAATTGCGGCGGCTCCTCTCGTCCCTTCCACGACCCCCCCGGTCATCGACAAGACCGCCCGGATGTGGGCGCGTTGAACGTTGTCGAGCGTCTCGCCTGCCCCGGGCGTGCGATCGGGCACCTCCTGCGGCGCAGCCATGAAAGTGCTTTCGACTTCGAGCACGGGTCCCGCCGCAAGAATCGCCGCACGCTCGACGACGTTTTGCAGCTCGCGGACGTTCCCCGGCCAGGGATAGGCCATCAGCCGTTCCATACTGCGCGCGCTGAATCCGCGAAGCGGCCTGCCCAGACGGCGCGCCAGGGCTGCGACGAAGAGCGAAACGAGAAGCGGTATGTCACTTCGCCGCTGCCGAAGGGGCGGGATGTGAATCGGGAAGACGTTGAGGCGATACAGCAGATCCGCACGGAACCGGCCGTCCCGCACGGCCTGGTCCAGGTCACGATTGGTTGCCGCAATGATCCGGACGTCGACCCGGATCGTCCGGCTGCTGCCGACTGGCTCGAATTCCTGCTCCTGCAGGACGCGGAGCAGCTTGACCTGCGCATCCAGCGGCAGCTCCCCGATCTCGTCGAGGAGGATCGTGCCGCCATTTGCAACCTCGAAGCGGCCGACCCGTTTCTCGATCGCGCCGGTGAAGGCCCCCTTGGCGTGCCCGAACAGCTCGCTTTCCACCAGGCCGGGGGCGATGGCCCCGCAGTTCACCTTGACGAGCGGTCGTCCACTGCGCCGGCTGCGGCTGTGAACGGCACGCGCGAACAGTTCCTTGCCGGAGCCTGTCTCGCCGAGAAGCAGGGCGGTCGACTCGGTAGGAGCGACCAGTTCCACGCGGCGAAGTACTTCCAGCAGGACGGGACTGTTGCCCACGATCTCGTTGAAATTGTGCTGGGTCCGGATCTCTTCCTGCAGGTACACGTTTTCGGCCTCGAGCCGATTCTTGAGCACTTCGAGCTCGGCGACCGCTTCGCGAAGAGACTGCTCGGCCTGGATGCGGCGAGCGACCTCGTTCTTCATCGCTTCGTAGAGCCTGGCGTTTTCGAGGGAGATCGCTGCCTGCGCGGCCAGGATGCGCATGATCTCCGTCCGCTCGGGAGTGAACGCATCGCTCGTGAGGCTGTTCTCGAGATACAGGATGCCGTCGGTGCGCCCTTGATGGACCACGGGCACACCGAGGATCGATTTCGCCCGGCGATCGACGACATACGGATCCCCGGCGAAGCGTTCGTCGCTGGTGGCGTTGCCGACGACCACGTCCTGTCCTGTGCGGCTCACGTACCGGACGACGCTGTGAGCAAAACGATCGGACGGTTCGGGTGAGCGGTCGGCACGGATCCTGACATCGTCCGAATCGGCCAGCGCTTCGGCTTCCGGAACCAGGCGGCCTTCATGCTCACGGATGAAAAGCGCGCGGTCCGCGCCCGCGTTCTCGAGCGCCAGTTTCATCAGCCGTGGCAACAGGGTCCGAAGCTCGATTTCAACCGCAATCGCGCGCGCGACCTTGAGCACGGTTGCCATGTCGAGCGCGGTACTCTCGCGGCGGCCGGTGGTGGCCTCCGCCAGCCCCGCCGCCCCCGCTCCGCCGCGTGTGTCTGCGGCAGCGGGAGAAGCCTGCTCAGGAGCGTCAATTGATGAATGCCAGCCGGGCAGCCCGCCGTATCGCTCATCCAGCTGCCTGACCTTGATGCTGGCACCCCAGGCGTGGTACGCCCGGCGGGCGTTCAGCAGGTGGGCCGTGGCCGCTGTTTCGTTCTGCCCGGCGAGGTTCGCCCGGGCACACAATTCGTTGCCGAGAGCCTCCTGCTGCAGATTGTCGGTCTGGCGGGCATACGTGATCGCCTGCCCGCACAGGCGGCCCGCGTCCTCGTGATGGCCGGTGACTCGTGCCATTTCCGCGCACACCAGCAGCCAGAAACACCGGAAGTTCTCGGGACAGTTTTCGGCAAGCTCGCGCAGCGACTCTCGCGCCGCCGTCAACTCCGTCCAGTAACCCCGGCGTTCACTTTCCGAGGCCGTCGTCCATGCACCGGCGATCGCCATGCTGCCCCAGAAGTCGAGCAGGACAGGCCACATCGTGCCGACGACCGTGACCGCCCGCGCTCGGCGTTGACACTCGACTGCCAGCTCGAACCGCTCGAGCAGGACGCATAGGTGGAGCTTGGCGATGTACACAAAGGTCAGAAAGAACGGGGCGCTGGCCTCGTGGTTCGCGATGAACGCCTCTTCGTCGAAGTCGACGTTCGATAACGAGAGTCGCTCGTCCGTCCGGCCCTGGAGCGCCAGCGCCCAGTTCAACAGCACCCTGAGCGCCGATCGGAAATCCTCCATCCGGATCCGCTCGAGCAGCGCCAGATCAGGCGAGTAGGTTCGGACGAAGCCTTCGAGGCTGCGGCTGATCATCAGCGCAGGCCACGCTTCGGTCGCCGTCCCATAGCCTGCATACGTGAAGTCGCCCGACTCCAGGCCACTGCGGCGCGCTTCGCGGGCGTGCGGGATGCACGTGGCAAACGGCCGGCGCCAGAGATTCACGTGGGCATGGAATTGCTGATGGATCTTTGCCCGGTACTTGGTATCGCCGAAGCGCTCGTTCAACCGAAGGGCCAGCACGCCCCATTGATATGCGGCCTCGTAGTCCTTTTTCACGGGGCCCATGGTGATGGCATGGGTGACGCAGCCGTAGGCCGCGTCGGCGGTAACGCCGTGCTCCAGCGTGAGACGGACCATGGTGGCCGAAATCAGCCGCGCCGTACCCTGATTGCCCGAAATGTACGCACCGGCCCACATCAGCGTGAGGGTGCGCATCAGCATCTGGACCTCCGGGTCCTGCATGTCCGGGAGCGCGCTCAACGACGAGATCTGACGATCGCCTCGAAGGCGTTCGACGGTGGCGATTTCGACTTCTGCCGCGGCGCTGGCCTCGTCATCGTTGACCGGGAAGGTCAGGCCGAAGGGCATCAGCGCGTCCCTGGCGCTCGAGAGCGCATCGCTGTAGCGGGACAGGTTTTCGTACAGGACGATCCTGAGACTGTGCACCTTGACGCGGTCGAGCGGCGTCGCGGCTCGTGCGAGCAGCAGCTCGAAATACTGCTCGGCGATCTCAAACCGGCCGGCCAGGTACTGGCATTCGGCCGCGTCGAGACGAAGCCCGAACATCAGGTCATAGTTGGATTCCCAGTGCTCCTCCCGGAGCAGCGCGATTCCCTGTTCGAAGTAACCGCAGGCGGCTTCGTATGCCGCCGAGGTCTTTGCCTTCCGCCCGGCCGCCAGATTGAGTCGCGCCACCGCCAACCGCTCGGCGGGAGCCGAGATGAGTTTGGCGCCGATGTTGAGATGGTTGACCGTCTCGAAAAGCCGGTCTTCAGGGAGCTCGGTTCCTGCTTCGGTGAGCAGCAGCCGGCCGACTTCGAGGTGCACGCGTGCTCTGCGTTCGACCGGGATGAGGTCGTACGCGGCCTGCTGCACGCGATCGTGCAGGAACGTGTACCCGGCGCGGGCGGTCGAAGCCTGGTCGAGTCCCTCGTACTGAGATCCACTCGGCTCGATCAGGCCGGCGCCCAGGGCTTCGGCCAGGCCGGCTGCTGACTCCTCGGCGGTGAGCGGACTGACCGTCAGCAGGGTGGTCCACCGGAACCGATTGCCGATGCACGCCGCCAGCGTCAGAACTGCCTGCGCGCCTGGCGAGAGCCGGCGAATTCTGCCGGTCATGAGGTCGATGACGTTGTCGGTCATCCCCGCCTCGGCGACCGCATTCATGTCGAATCTCCAGGTGCCGAGGCTGGTATCGAACCGCAGCAATCCGTCCTGCTGCAGGCTCTTGAGGAACTGGATGACGAAAAAGGGGTTGCCCGCAGTCTTGTCGACGATCAGCTTGGCCAGCGCCGTGACATCGGCCGGCGGGCAGCGAAGCGTGTCGCTGAGGAACGCCACGACGTCCGGGAATCTCAGCGGGCCGAGCGACAACGTCTCGACTGGAGCGCCGGCCGTCTGGAGTCGACCGGTTGCCAGGCTGAGTGGATGTCTGCCATCCACTTCGTTGTCGCGGTAAGCGCCGATGACGAGCAGATGCCGTATTTCCGGCGCGGTCACGATCCCGTGAAGCAATTCGAGCGTCGCGGCATCGACCCACTGCAGATCGTCGAGAAAAACAATCAGCGGGTTCTGCTCGCGGGCGACCGTCCCGAGAAAGCTGTGGAACGCATACCGGAAACGCTTCTGCGCCTCCGCTGGATCGACCGGCGGCGGCGCAGGCTGCTTGCCGATGACGAACTCGATCTCGGGCACCACCTCCGTCAGTACGCCGCCATGGGTGCCGAGCATGTCTGACAGGCGACGGCGCCAGTCAGCCACCCGGTCTTCGCTCTCCGTCAGCAGTTGCCAGACCAGCGACCTGAACGCCTGGATGACTGCGCCGTAGGGAATGTTGCGCGCCACCTGGTCGAACTTGCCGGTGACGAAGTAGCCGCGCTGACGCACCAGCGGCTGATAGAGCTCGCTGATCAGGGATGTCTTGCCGATACCGGAGTACCCCGACACGAGCAGCAGCGAGGTGTCACCCGCGCACGTCCGGTCGAATGCTTCGGTCAGGGTCGCCAGCTCGCGGTCGCGTCCGAACAGCCGGGGGGAAATCAGCAGGCGCTCCGAAATATCGTGTCGACCCGGGTCGAAGCGTGGAATGGTGCGGGTGGCGGTCCAGGCCCGTTCGCACGCTTCGAAGTCACGGCGGACGCCGATGGCGCTCTGGTAGCGGTCCTCAGCGCTCTTGGCGAGCAGCCGCATCACGATGCGCGAGACCTGCTCTGGCACGAGCGGATCGACAGCCGCAGGCGGCTGTGCGGTCTTCGCGATGTGGGCGTGGATGACTTCGAGGCGATCGAAGGATCGAAATGGCGGGGTGCCGGTCAGGAGGGCGTACAGCGTCGCGCCCAGCGAATAGAAGTCGGATCGATGATCCACCGCCCGATTGATGCGCCCAGTCTGCTCGGGCGAGACGTAGGCCACGGCATCCCCGCCCCCGTCCGCGGCGTCAAGGCCCAGCCGCCACCCGGGGCCGAGATCGACCAGCTCCACGTCCTCTCCGTCGGCGGATACGAGAATATTCGCCGGGTTCAGGCGCCCGTGAACGACGTTTCGACGGTGCAGTTCGGCCAGGCTCGTACACAGGTTGACGGTCACTCGAAAGAACCACCGCAGATCGGCCGCGCCGACGCCGAGCCTGCGGGCCAGCGGCATGAGCCCGCCCGGTTCCGTGTCCTGGCTTTCGGTCTCCATGGAATGTGCTCTGGACGAGACCGGAAGGTTAGCGCAGCCCGGCGCCGTTGGCAACGAAACATCCAGCCCGGCTGCGGCATCGAATGACCATGAGCAGGAGTCGGATCCTCGTTCTCGGTGGCGGCTTCGGCGGCGTGTACGCAGCCAGACAGCTGGAACGACTGAAGCGGGCCGGAGCGCCGATCGAGGTGACCCTCGTCAGCCGCGACAATTTCTTCCTGTTCACGCCGATGCTCCATGAAGTCGCGGCCAGCGACCTCGACATTACCCACATCGTCAGTCCATTACGGACGCTGCTTCACCAGACGAGCGTGTTCGTGGGCGAAGTCGAAGCGGTCGACCTCACACGACGTCGTGTGCTCGTCTCGCACGGCCTGGAAACTCACAGCCACGAGCTTCACTATGACCAGCTGGTCCTTGCTCTCGGATCAACCACGAACTTCTACCATCTGCCGGGCCTCGAGACGCTGGCCCTGACGATGAAGACTCTTGGGGACGCCATTCACCTGCGGAACCGGGTGATTGCGACCCTGGAGGAAGCCGATACGGAATGTGCATCGGGGACCGAGGGCTTGCTCACCTTCGTGGTTGCCGGTGGCGGCTTCGCCGGCGTCGAGACGCTCGGAGCCTTGAATGACTTCGTTCGACAGGCGCTGCGCTTTTATCCGCGACTCGACACCCGATCCGTGAGAATGGTCCTCGTTCACGCCGGCGGCGAGATTCTGCCCGAACTGGGGGAGAAGCTCGGCGCGTACGCGCATCGGAAGCTGGTCGAGAGGGGGCTGGAGGTCATCACCAGCGGGCGCGTGACGTCAGTGACGCCGGACGGCGTTCACCTCGCGGATGGGACGTTCATTCCCGCCCGGCTCGTCGTCTGGACCGCAGGCACCTCGCCGCACCCGCTGTTGGCCCGCTTGCCATGCGAGACCGATCGCGGCCGGGTGATCGTGGACGCGACGATGGCCGTCCCTGGGTGGCGCGGCGTCTGGGCGCTCGGCGACTGCGCCGTCATTCCCGACCGGCGCACGGGTATGCCGTTTCCGCCGACCGCCCAACACGCGATCCGAGAGGCGAAGACGCTGGCGGGCAACATCATCGCAGAGCTGCGTGGCGTAGCGCCGAAGCCGTTCAGGTTCCAGACGATCGGCCAGCTTGCGGCTATCGGCCGCAGAAGCGGTGTTGCCCGAGTGTTCGGTCTGAACTTCTCCGGCTTCGTTGCCTGGTGGCTCTGGCGAACGATCTATTTGAGCAAGCTGCCACGACTGGAAAAGAAGGTCCGCGTGGCGCTCGACTGGACGCTCGATCTGCTGTTCTCGAAAGACTTCGTCCAGTTTCTAACCGTGCGCGGGCCGGTCACCTCGTCAGGCGAGAATGAGCATTCGGACCTGGCTGCCCGACAGACTACGATCATGACGCGATCTGCATGAAATTTGCCGTCATAGCCGGGTCTGTCCGGTCCGATCGTCAAGGCATCAAGGCGGCGAGGTTCGTGGAGCGCTCGCTCGCGGCGCGCGGGCATGAGGTGGCGCTCGTCGATCCGGTGGAGGTTCCCCTGCCGCTGCTGGACCGGATGTACAAGGAGTACCCGAAAGGCGAAGCTCCGGAGGCTCTCGAACGCCTGGCCGGGCTGTACCGCGGGTGCGACGGCTTCGTTGTGGTCAGCGGAGAGTACAATCACAGCATTCCGCCCGCGCTCAGCAACCTGCTCGATTACTTTCTGGAAGAGTATTTCTTTCGTCCGTCGGCGATCGTGTGCTACTCGACAGGGGCCTTTGGCGGGGTGCGGGCGGCGATGCAGCTGCGCGCCATGCTCGGCGAGCTGGGCATGCCAAGCATCTCCAGCATCTTTGCCATCCCCCGCATCGGACAGGCCCTGACCGACGCGGCGGAGTCGCCGGACCCTGCGTTCGGGCGGCGATTCGGACGCTTCGCAACCGAGCTCGAATGGTACGCGGGAGCGCTCCACGAGGCGCGCAAGAAAGGTCTGCCCTACTAGTCCCACTCACGCGACGGATGTTTTCGGGATCGAGTGGCCGGCGCCGTGACGCCGATCGGTCGACATGGCCGAGACGAGTCGAAGCGACGCCGCGGCGATCGCCAGCGCTCCCGCAACGATCAGGGCCTGAGTGCCGTCCAGCGCCGGCGCGGGCGCAACCGACACGACGAGCTGAATCCCGACGAAGCCGACGACGATGCCGACGTACAGCGGCAGATGAGCGTAGGTCCAGACGTGCAGGCGGATGGCGTCGCGCCGCGACCGAACCGCCTGCGGTGAGGTCGCGCCCGCCACGTCGAAGTACCACCACCAGAAACCGAAGGCCACCGCCATGCCCGTGAACGCGGTGCCTGCCGCTGGCGCACTCCAGTACTCCTGATGCTCGATGCCGTGCATGACGGCGATCACCGATTCACCGAGCAGGATCAGTGTGAAAAGTCCGAATCGCTCCGGCAGATGGGCTGCGTCAGGCGGCACGGCGATGTTGTGGCGCGTGGCCATCCACGGCGTGCCGAGATCGATGGCAAACGCGAGCGCCCAGATCCAGTAGCGCTCGGGCACCGGCACCAGCGCCAAGATCAGCCACAACCCCGCTGCCACACCGTGGCCGCCGGCATACCAGCCCGCCAGTCCGCGAGCGTCCGGGATCTGCCTGGCGCGAAGGTACTGAAACACGAGCACCAGTCGCAGGACGGCGTACGCCGCTGCAAAACCGGCCGACGACCGGCTGTCCAGCGCGTCGCCGGCGTTGGCTGCCATCACGGCGACGCCGAACATCTGCAGCAGCGTCAGCCCTCGCTGCACGGCATCATCTGTATCGAACCGCGTGGAAAAAACAGCGTGCCCGATCCACGCCCACCAGATGAGGACAAACAGAATTGTGAAGCGCACAAGGCCGGCCGCAGAATAGTCCTCCCGCAGCGGGGAAGCGACTTGCGCGACCGCCGCCGCGAACACGAGATCGAAAAACAGCTCGAGCCACGTGACGCGGCGGTCGTGCCCCTGGCCCGCGACATATCGCAGCCGCGGTGCGTGAACGAGGGCTTTCACCTGAGCACCGCCGGCCAGTTGGCGACCGCCTTCGAAATGTTGCCGGGGATGTCCTGCTCCCACCGGCGCTGCACGCTCTTCGAGTAATTCAGATACAGCTTGCCGTCGACGATCCGCCAGGCCTCCGGATCGATGTCGGCCGTATACCCGCGGCTCACCGCCCACGAACAATACCCGCCGAACTGCGGGGCGTACTTTTCAGGATCGGCCACGAACCTGGCCTTGTTCGCTGCCGTCGCGAATCGCCAGACCGCGCCCTGCCATTGGTGCTGGAACTCGGGGATGCCCTTGATCGGACGGCCGGCGTCGCTGTACGCGACCGGGTCGTACCCTTTCAGCGCGAGCCTGTGGACATCCTGGTTGACCGCAGATTTCTGCCCCCTGGCCTCACTGACGACGACCGACAGGGCCAACGCGGCGATGATCATGACGTGCTGCCACAAACGAACAGACATGAGTCCTCCTGGTGACCGGAGAGCCATACCTCTCCTGATCCTTGGATGACTCACGCGCGACGGGGGTTTCGAATACGCAGAACCGCCTAAGGGCGACGGGAGGCGAGAATCGCCTTGATGAGATCCTCAGGTGCGTCGGCGGCCGCCTCGGCGGCCGCGAACGCGCGACGGTTCAGTTCGACGGTGGCCTGGTAGGCAGCCAGGTAATTGACGCAGTCGGGGCAGAGCGTCAGGTGATGTTCGAACCTCGCTTGAACATCGATCGGAAGCGCGCCGCTGAGATAGTCGGCGATGAAATCGGCGAGCTCGCGGCACGTCATGTCCGGATTCCTTTTTGCGAGGTCCTCAGCGGCCGACTTCACAGAAAATCTTGATCGCGCCATTGGGGTTCTGCAAATACTCGAACAACCTCGGGTAATTGTCCAGCCCCTCGACGGGGTGGGTGAGCAACCGCTGCAGCCACCCCGGATATTCGGACTCGGCGTGGGCCATGTCACGCACGCCGCTCTCGAAGTTCTCACGGCTGGCGTTGACGGTGCCCACCATCACCTTGTTGCCGAGCACGAATTCGAGGTTGATCTTGTCGGCCGGGACCTGGAGTGTGCGGTTGCCGCCCGTGATCGACGACAGGACCAGCGCGCCGTTCCTGGCGATCACCTGCATGCTTTCGAACACGACGGCCGACGCCCCGGTGCCCTCGAAAACCAGGTCATAGGCTCCTTCGCGCTGTGCGACCTCCGAAATGGGTCGTTCCGCGGTATTGACGTAGCGGACGCCGATCGCGGCGAGCAGGTCGGCGTTCAAGTAGGGCGCGGGTGTGCGACCGAATGCCGTGACATCCAGGCCACGCAGGCGCAAGACGAGCGAGGCGAGCAGACCGAGCGTACCCGTTCCCATCACGGCGGCGCGTCGCGGTCGCCAGACCCTGAGGCGCCGCTGGATCTCGTACGCCTGCGTGATTCCTTTCTGTGCAACGGTCATCGGCTCGAGCAGCACACCGGCGTCCTTGAGCCCCCGCGGCACCTTGACGACGAACTCCTCGTCTTCGACGTAGTACTCCGTCAGGTAGCCGTGGCGCAGGTTGATGCCACGCTCGAAATACTCGCTGTCGGTCGTCATATCCTGCAGGCCGATGGCGTCGTAGATGCTCCGGCCCGGCCGCCGCACGGTCGCAACCACGAAATCCCCTGGACGGAGGAAGGTGACCGCCGGACCGACCTCCTCGACTCGGCCGAAGCTCTCGTGCCCGATGACCAGGAAGGAGAAGCCGTCCGGCGCTGCACCGTACTCCGCCGCGTTGATCTCACGGTCGGTCCCGTCGACGCCGACACGCAGGACTCTGACCAGCACCCCGCGTCCACCCGGAATATCAGAGACCGACGGCATCGGCAGCTGCGCAAGATGCACGCTGTCGGGCCGACCGGGAACTACTGCAACGGCTTTCATCGATCATTCTCCGCTCTGCTGGAGCAGCTTGGCGACGAGCGCTGTCCAGCCGGTCTGATGACTCGCGCCGATGCCGGCGCCGTTGTCGCCATGGAAGTACTCGTGGAACAGGATGAGGTCGCGCCAGTGAGGATCGTGCTGGAACAGCTCCATCCCTCCGAACACCGGTCGCCGCCCGTTCTCGTCGCGCAGGAAAATCCGTGACAGCCGCCGCGACAGCTCGCCGGAGATTTCGGCGAGCGACATCATCTGTCCGGATCCGGTCGGACACTCCACCCTGAAGTTCTCGCCGAAGTAATGATGGAACTTCTGGAGCGCTTCGATCAGCAGGTAGTTGATCGGAAACCAGATCGGACCACGCCAGTTGGAGTTTCCGCCGAACAGGCCGGTCGACGATTCTGCCGGTTCGTACCGCACCTGGTATTCGCTGCCGTTCACCACCAGGCTGTAAGGACGGTCCCGGTGAATGGCCGACACGGCACGGATCCCGTACGGTGACAGGAACTCGCGCTCATCGAGCATCACCTGCAGCACGCGCCGCAGGCGGTCGGCGTCGAGAATCGCCAGCAGACGACGCTCACGGTGGCCCGGGGTTCTCATGCAGGCGACATTCCCCGTGAGATCGGGGCGGTGCTGGATGAACCATTCGAGCCGCCGGCTGAAGCCCTTCATGCGATCGAGCGTGCCGGGTTCGAGCGTCTGGACACCAAGCAGTGGGATCAGCCCCACCAGCGAGCGGACCCGCAGCGGCCTGCGGCCTCCATCCGGCGTGTGCAGGACGTCATAGAAGAAGCCGTCTTCCTCATCCCACAGGTCGTGGCCTTCGTCGCCCTCCGACCGGCCGCCGCTCATGGCGTGGGCGATGTTCAGGAAATGCTCCCAGAACTTGCTCGCGACATCCTCGTAGGCAGGATTCTGCCGGGCGAGCTCGATGGCGATCGCCAGCATGTTGAGCGAGTACATCGCCATCCAGCTCGTGCCGTCTGATTGTTCGAGGTGCCCGCCGGTTGGCAGTGGCGCGCTGCGGTCGAAAACGCCGATGTTGTCCAGACCGAGGAATCCTCCCTGGAATACGTTCATGCCTTCGGCGTCCTTGCGATTGACCCACCAGGTGAAGTTCAGCAGCAGCTTCTGGAAGACCCGCTCGAGGAACGCTCGATCGCCGGTACCCCGCCGCTTCTCTTCGATCTTGTAGACCCGCAGCGCGGCCCACGCGTGGACCGGCGGATTCACATCGTCCAGGGCCCATTCGTACGCCGGAAGCTGACCGTTGGGATGCATGTACCACTCACGCAGCAGCAGCAGCAGCTGCTCCTTGGCCAGCTCAGAGTCCACCAGCGCCAGCGGGACGCAGTGGAACGCAAGATCCCACGCGGCGTACCAGGGGTATTCCCATTTATCGGGCATCGAGATGACATCGGCGTTGTACAGGTGCGTCCATTGGTGATTGCGGCCGCGCCGGCGTTCGGACGGTGGCGCCGGCTGCGCCGGGTCGCCCAGGATCCAGTCCTTGACCACATAGTGGTAGTACTGCTTGGACCACAACAGACCAGCGAATGCCTGCCGCGCCACGTTGGCGGCGTCGGCCGAAAGCGTGTTCGGGATGATCGACGAGTAGAATTCGTCGGCTTCCCTGCGCCGGCCGGCGATGAGTTGATCGAACCGGCGGCCGAAGGGTGCTCCCTGACCCGGACCGCGATCCGTCAACCGAAGGCGAACGGTGACGGACCGACCGGACGGGATGTCCAGCTCGTACCGGGCCGCCGCCTTCGTGCCGTCCTGGGCGGGGTTCACCGCCGTGCGATCGCCCTCGACGATGTAGCGGTGGAACGCATCCTTGGTGTGCGATGAGCCGTTGGCATGTCCGTACAAGCGCGCGGTGTTGGTGTCGTTTTCCGTGAACAGCAGCGGTGGCTGTCCTTCGCAGAAGAGCCAGCGGGCGCCGTAGGTCGGTTCCGACAGCGCGATGCAGGTGGCGTCGGCCGTGGCCGCATGAGCGCGCGGGCGCTGCACGGCCCCGTCCCAGGACCACACGTTTCTGAACCAGACAGTAGGCAGCAAATCCAGGTGCGCCAGTTCCGGTCCACGGTTGGTGACGTGTACCGCGATCAGGATGTCTTCTGCGTCGGCTTTGGCGTATTCGACTTCAACGTCGAAGTAGCGGCTGTCGGCGAAAACGCCGGTGTCGAGCAGCTCGAATTCCGGCGCCGCTTTGCCGCGGCGGCGGTTCTCTTCGACCAGGGTTGAGTAGGGGAACGCAGCCTGCGGGTACTTGTACAGGAAGCGCATGTATGAATGCGTCGGCGTGCTGTCGAGGTAGAAGTAGTACTCCTTGACGTCCTCACCATGGTTGCCTTCGCGGCCGGTGAGGCCGAACAGCCGCTCCTTGAGGATGGGATCGCGCCGGTTCCACAGCGCCAGGGCAAAGCAGATGCGCTGATGCCGGTCGCAGATTCCCGCCAGGCCATCTTCGTTCCAGCGATATGCGCGCGATCGGGCGTGGTCGTGCGGGAAGTAATCCCAGGCGGTGCCTCCGCCGCTGTAGTCCTCGCGGACGCTCCCCCAGGCGCGCTCGCTGAGATAAGGTCCCCAGCGCTTCCAATGCCGGGTGCGCTGACGCGACTCTTCGAGCCGCCGGACCTCGGCGCCCGGCGAGCTGCTCTCAACGTCCGGAGTGGGATCTGCGGCAACCACGGTCTTCGACATCAACCCGTCTCCTCGCTTACGGCCTTCACGTCCTTGGATGCCGCGCGTGGCTGAAGGTTTCCGTCCGGCGCGCTGAAACCGGCAGTCCCCCACGACATCCAAACGGCAACACAGGAGGGCGAATGATGGGGAGATCTGAGTACCTGGCCAGCTGGGTGCTGCAACTAGCGGTTGCGGGCATCCTGCTGCAGACGCTGTTCTTCAAGTTCACCGGCGCAGCGGAGTCGGTCTACATCTTCCAGACGGTGGGGGCCGAGCCGTGGGGAAGAATCGGGTCGGGCGTCCTGGAGCTCGTTGCCGCGGTTCTTCTGCTGATCCCGGCGCTGTCTCCCTACGGCGCGATCCTCACGATCGGATTGATGACGGGGGCGATACTGAGCCACCTCACGCTCCTCGGGATCGACGTGAAGGGAGATGGCGGGCTGCTCTTCGGTCTTGCCGTGGCGGCATTCGGCGGCAGCCTCGTCGTGCTGTTCCTGCGTCGCAGCCAGATCCAGCTGGGGCGATACCTGGGGATTGCATGATGCAGATCGAGGCGCTGATCGACCATCCGACTCGGATCCGTGTCTGCCCGGAGGCAATCACCACGCTGAAGGGCGTAATGCGGTCGCTCCGCGAGGTCCTCGAGTGCCTCGATACGGAGGTCTACCGATCCAGCCCCAGCCGGGTATCGGGCAGCGTCGGAGGCCATGTCCGACACTGTCTTGATCACGCTGGTGCACTGGTGTCGGCAACCTCCGGGCTCGTGGTCGACTACGACGCGCGCCGGCGAGGCACGCGGGTCGAGATAGACCCGTCCGCAGCAATCGAGGAAATCGATCGATTGGGCGCTGAGCTCGATCGGTTGCACGATCGTACACTCGAGCGCGTCATCGATCTGCATTTGATGACCGACGTCGGCCATGCTCCCGTCCGGTTGTCGAGCACCATCGGACGCGAAGTGGCGTTTGTCATCCAGCACACGATCCATCACTGTGCCATCGTGGCGATCCTGCTGGATCGGGCCGGTGTGACCGTCCCTGACCGCTTCGGCTACGCCCCCTCGACGCCAGGGCCGCACTGACATGTGCACGATATCGGTGGTGCGAAACGGGACCGGTTTTCGCATGGTGTGTAACCGTGACGAACGGTTGTCGAGACCGGCGGCTGAACCACCCGCGATCCGCCCAGCCGGATCTGTGGTGTCGGCCTGGCCGGTGGATCCGCTCAGCGGTGGCACCTGGATCGGTGTCAACGAGGTGGGATTCGCCGCGTGCATCCTGAACCGTACGCCGCGCCACCCCGCCGTCCTCGCTACGGCCCCACGAAGTCGAGGCACGATCCTGCCCTCTCTTCTCGCCGAGATGTCGATGGCGACTGCACTCCGCGCTGCCGCCGCGATCCCAGCGGCTCTGTTCAAACCGTTCACCCTGGTCTTGCTGCACAGAGGCCTGGTCGCGGTCCTGACGAATCGGCAAGGACGAATGACGCTCCGACTCTCGGCTCTGTTGGAGCCGAGGCTTTTCACCTCCTCGTCGCTCGGCGACCACGTGGTTCGTCGGCCGCGCCGTTCACTGTTTGCTCGGATGGTTGCGGCCAGTTCGGATCCGCTCCAAGCGCAGGCCGCTTTCCACGACCACCAGTGGGTTGCGCATCCTCAGGTCAGCGTCCGTATGAGGCGTCCTGAGGCGGCAACCGTCAGCCAGACTGTCGTCGATGTTGCGAAGCACGCCGTCCACGTGCGATACCGAGCTCTTCACTCCTGATCATGACGGCGCGATTGGTGGCCCTCGCCGTGGCGACGCTCGTGTCAGAAGACCTGACCACGATTACCGCAGGTCTGATGGTGAGCGCGGGACACCTGCCCGCCGGCCCGGCTCTTCTTGCCTGTGCCGCCGGCATTTATGCAGGAGATCTCGGGCTCTGGGTGGCCGGTCGCGTCTTCAGCACTCGCGTGCTGTCATGGCCGCGAGTCGCCAGCCTGCTGCCCGCCCGCAGCGTCCAACGCTTCAAGGTCTGGTTCGATCGACACTCGTTCGTGGCTGTCGTCGCGAGTCGCTTTACGCCGGGCACGCGGCTGCCCCTCTACGTGGCCGCTGGTGCGTGCGGGACCTCCTTCGCCGGGTTCGCGCGATGGTCGCTCGTTGCCGTGGCGCTCTGGACACCTGCAGTGTTCGCAGTGAGCGCCGCCTTCGGCGACCAGGTGAGCACATGGATCGTCGCCAGCCGCATCGCGGCGCCGGCCGCGGCGCTCCTGGCGCTCGTCGGCTGGCGGACCGCATTGCGGGTCGTGACCCGGCGCGGGCGACAGCAGCTGATTGCGACCGTCTCACGTGCGTGGCGCTGGGAGTTCTGGCCCATGTGGCTGTTCTACGTCCCCGTGGGGATATGGACGGTCTGGCTGGCGTTTCGCTACGGCGGCTATCGGACGTTGACGGCCGCCAATCCCGGCATGCCAGACGGCGGAGTCGTCGGGGAATCCAAGTACGGCATCCTCGCGCGGCTTCCTTCACAGTGGACGATCCCTGCGGTGCTGGTCGAGTCGGGGGAGGCTGGCGCACGGCTCGACGCATTCCAGCTGGCCGTCCAGGATCGAGGTTGGAGTTTTCCACTGGTGGTCAAGCCCGATGTCGGCCAGCGTGGGACAGGCGTCCGGCTGGTGCGCGACCTCGCCGATGTCGCCGGGTACCTGCGCGTCATGCATGGTGATCTGATCGTGCAGCCGTACCACCCCGGCCCGTTCGAGGCTGGAGTGTTCTATTACAGGATGCCGGGGTGGAGCAGTGGGCGGATCCTGAGTGTCACCGACAAGCAATTTGCCGCCGTCGTCGGGGACGGGCGTTCGACTCTGGAAGATCTGGTCTGGGCACACCCCCGGTATCGTATGCAGGCGCGCGTGTTTCTCGACCGCCTCGGTCAACGGCGGCCGCAGGTGCCCGGCGCCGGAGAGCGAGTTTCGCTGGGGATTGCCGGGAACCACGCCCAGGGGACGATGTTCAAGGACGGGCGCCACCTGATCACACCGGCGCTCGAGTCGCGGATCGACGCGATCGCACAAGCCTACGACGGGTTCTTCATCGGGCGCTTCGACATTCGCTATCGCGACCGCGCCGCGTTCATGGACGGCCGGGACCTGGCCATTGTCGAGCTGAATGGCGCGACGGCCGAGTGCACGAACATCTACGATCCAGAGGGTTCGCTCGCATCCGCGTACCGCCAGCTGTTCCTGCAATGGCACTTGGTCTTCGCCATTGGCGCGGCCAACCGCCGAAGCGGGAGTGTTGCGAGCTCGCCAAAGCGCCTGCGCGGCCTTCTGCGCGCGCACATCACCACCCGTTCACCGCTGTCCGTGTCGGATTGACGCCGACGGAGGTCACCGTCAGGCCGCCGCCTTCGATGCGCCCTGGATCTGATGTCTGACCAGGAACGCTTGCGCTTCGTCGCGTCCAAGGTAGCGTTGAAGAGTGGCGGCCGGCAGGCGCGTCAGGTCCACCATCATCAGTGCGTCGAGCGCGTCGCCGAATGCCGGATCGACGTTGAACCCGAGCAGCGATGCGTTCAGACGAAGGTATTGCCGGAGCAGGACCGGGATCCCCTGGTCTTGTTCGATCCGCCTGATCAGCGCGTCGAGCTCGTCGGCATCAGCCACGCGCGCGGCCGCTCGGGCCGGAGGCAGGAGCTCGCCGGGTGGATGGATCCCCTCGACCAACGCCGCCAGCTCCGCGTTGCAGTGATTCTGCGTCAGAAAGACGCGCAGCATCTGCTGTGTCAGGTCCCCGTAACGCGCCGAGATACTCACCGGTCCGAAAAGCACCCGGTACTTCGGTGAGCGCGCCACCAGGCGGCCGATTCCTCTCCAGAGCAGGAACAGAGCGTTGTGGCTGCGCTGATACTCAGCCCGCACGAAGGAGCGGCCAAGCTCGAGCGCGGGCGACAGTCGACGCAGGAGCCGATCGTCGTATCGGAAGAGGCTGGTGGTATAGAGGCCGGACGGCCCGTACTCCGCATCGATGCAATCGGTCATGCCCACTCGATACGCGCCGACCACCTGCCGTCTCACCCGATTCCACACGAAGAGATGGTGGTAATGCCCGTCGTAGCAGTCCAGATCCGTGGCATTGCCGGTACCTTCGCCCACTGCGCGGAACGTGACCTCGCGCAGCCGGCCGATCTCAAGCAGCACATTCGGGATGGCATCGGCGGTGACGCAGAACACGTCGTAGACGCCGCTCGACAGCAGCCGCGCATCGGCGGGCAGCATTGCCACATCGTCTTCGAGGAGCGCCGGGTCGAGGGCGGCGGCGATCTCGGCGTGATGCGCAGGTCTGGGCTCCTGTGTGAGGGCGTCGACCGCCTCGCGGATCCGGCCGGTCACCGCTTCCGCGGTATCGAGGCGTCGGAGGACCGCCGGAGCGATGGTTCGACCCAGGCAGACGCACCCGCACGTCCCACGCTGCTGCAGAAACTCGCGAGCGAGCATCACGGTTCTCAACGCTGGATGCACCCGGCCAGCGGCATAGAAGGTCGGCGAGTTCTGCCCGTCGAGAAAGACCGGCAGCACCGGCGCCGCTGTTCCGAGGGCAAGGCGGCCGACTGCTGGGAGCCAGGGAGAATCGAGATGGCCCCCTGTGCCGTCGGGCTGCCAGGCGACCTCTCCGGCGGGGAACACAATCAGCGCCCCGCCGCGGCGAAGCCAGACGTGTGCAGCTCTGAGACCTTCCAGCGATCGGGCCGCCGATGAGGGCCCGCCGAACGGATCAACGAAGAAACATGAGTCACGAAGCTCCGGAATTCGTGACAGCAGGTGATTTGCCAGCAACCGGACATCAGGCCGGATCTGTCTCATCGCCTCCAGCAGCACGAGACCATCGCGAGCGCCGGTCGGATGATTCGCGGCGACGATGAGCGGCCCGCGCGACGGAATCCCCGTGGGGTCGATCGACTGCACCTGGAATCTGATATCAAGTGTCCGAAGGGCCCGGGATTCGAAGCTCCCGCCGCTCAGCGTTTGCGCGCGCGCGTAAAGGGTTCGAAGCCTGGCCAACTGCAGCATGGCGCGGAGGAAGGGCCGCGCGGCCACGAATGCCGCGCGGGCTAGGGGGGTCTGCTGGGCGAGCTGGAGGGAAAACGGGTCGCCCGGGATGATTGCGGTGTCAGCCATCGGTTCCTCCCCGCCACAAGCGGCGAATCGACAGCTTGGATGCCGGTCAGGCGCGAGCGTTTCGCTCGGCAGGTGCTATTCGACGGTGGTCGTCAAGGTGCTGTTGAAGGTCGCCTCTCCGAGCAGCGCTTCTGCCCACGCGCAGTAGATCTGCACCTTGGCTACGTTCTCCACATAGGCGGGAAGGGTAATTGACATGTTGATCTTGTCTTTCGCGACTCCGCCCAGCGCTCCCTTGATCCCGAGCCGCTGAAGAAGGTAGACGCGGCCGCCGGAGTCGACCACCTGCCAGTGCGGGTCCGGCGTTTCGGGCACCTTGAAATCATCCGACAGGGTCAGCACGTGCTTGCCGTTCTGCACCGTGTGGATCACGGTGCCGCCATTCACCTTGGCGCCCGCGAACGGCTTGCTGGTATGCGACTGCGCCCCGAGTCCGGCGCCGGCCGGGCCGAGCACGAGCGCCGCCACCATCGCGAACGCGAGGGCGAAGATGTTTCGACCGAGAGTCATTGCAACCTCCTCTGAATGGCCGCGAATCATTCCGCGGCTCTGTGGGTTTGATTCGGTCGCGCGAGAAAGGTTTCGGCGGTTACTTCACGACCAGGCGCAGGCCGTGGCCGTCGGGATCGCGGGTGAGCGCACCGGCCGCGAAGCCGATTCCGGTTTCACCGATGTCGATGGGACCTGGAGACACGAGCGCGACCTTGTGAGCGCGCGCGAGAGGCAGCAGCGGATCGAGCGATGCCGCGACCAGCGTGGTCTGCCAGTGAGCGACGTCGTTGGCTCGCAGATCCGCCGGCGCATCGCGTCCGTCGCGCGGCGCAAGGTACTCGAGCAGCTCGATACCGGGGCCTTCGGGTGCCCGGAGCGCGGTGATGCGCAGCCGCGCCCCGAAGACGTTGTTCAGATACTCCTGCTCACGATCGTAGTTCTCGCTTTCACCAGCGACCGTCAGACCCAGGGTGTCGCGGTAGAACGCCAGCGACGCATCGGTATCCTTCACCACAATCGCGGTGTGGTCGATGCCAAGGAAGAGTCCGCCGCCCCCGGCGTGCCAGCGGGACCGTCCCTTGCCCGCCGGGAACTGAAGGATTTCCAGGAAGTGGCGGTCGGGATCACGGAAGTAAAAGGCCTTGATCCCGCCGGCGTTCAGGTTCCAGTCGGGGAGGCGCTGAGGGGCGGTCGATGCATGTTCAACCCCGTGCTCCCGGAGTCGTGCGTACGCCTTGTCCATGTCGCCGACGATGATCGCGACGTGCTGGAATGCGCGGTCGTTCGACCTCAGGTCGAGAGGCATCGGACGGCCCCTCGGCGCCTGGTATTCCGTCAACTCGATCTGCTCGTCGCCGAGTGCGAGCCGCACGATCCGAGCGCGCGCCCCGAAAAGCCCTGACAGCAGCTCATAAGGCCTGCCGGTGACTTCGACGTCCGATACCATCACGAACGGCAGAACTCCGGTATAGAACTGCAGTGACCGGGTGAGATCCGAAACCGTGAAGCCAATCGCGTCGACCCGGGTCACCGGCAGCACCCTGCCGGCGCTGAAGCCTGATGCGACCGCGCACAGGGCCACCACGCACGTCAACTCGATCAGACGACGGGCCGGGTACCTCATGACACTGCTCCCGCCGAAACCGGATCCTGCATCGAGGCTCGGCTCGACCGAAGCAGGGCCGCGGTCGCATCGCGTTGAAGACCCAAACGCTCCAACAGGTGATCGCCGACTCGAAGTGCGTTGGCCATGATCGTGAGCGCGGGATTGACGGCGCCGCTCGAGGGAAAAAAGCTGCCGTCGACCGCGTAGAGATTCTCCAGATCGTGTGCCCGGCAGTTCGCGTCCAGCACCGACGTCCGCGGGTCCGCACCAAACCGTAGCGTCCCGTTCTGGTGCGCCACGCCGGCGAGCGGGATCCGCTGGCCGACGAAGAGGTTCCGCCCGAACAATCCCACGTGACATCGATGCCCGTGAATCGCGCAGGTGGACTGCTGCTGCATCACCGATTCGAGCCTGCTGATCAGCCGCTTGTGCCCTTCGTCGTTGTTCGGCTTGTAGGTCAGCACGATTTGTCCCTGCCGGTCGAGCGTGACGCGGTTCTCGGGGTCCGGGAGGTCTTCGGATGTCAGCCAGAAGTCCAGGGAGTGCTTCGCCATCAGATCGAGCGTGAAGCCCGGCGCGATCGCCGGCGCGCCGGCCGAGAGGGCCACACCATCCAGCTTGCCCACGAACGAGATGTGCCCCATCGGGTAATCCCATTCCCGCGACCCGAAGTAGAAGTCGTTGACCCCGAGGGTCTTCTGAAAGACTGTCGGGTTCGGGCAGCGCGACACGGCCATCAGCACCGAGTTGACATGCCCCATGTAATGCCGCCCGACGGCGCCGGAGCTGTTGGCCAGACCATTCGGATGCCGCTCGTTCGCCGATCGCAGGAGGAGCGCGGCCGAATTGATCGCGCCGCACGAGACGATCACGATGTCGGCGGAGTAGGATTCGGTCGCGCCGTTCCGCTTGACGAGGACCCCTGTGACTTCGCGTCCGGACGCACTGGTGCGCAGGCGCTCCACGTACGCGTTGGTGAGCAGTGTGACGTTCGGGTACGCCACCGCTGGATCGACGCACACGACCTGCGCATCCGACTTGGCATGGAGCAGGCACGGGAAGCCGTCGCACGTGCCGCACCGGATGCAGGCGCTGCGCTGCGAGTTCTGCTCGTCGAGCATGATCCCGAGCGGCACGTGGAACGGCCGCAAGCCCGCCCGAGCGAAATCCTCGCTGAGCTGCTGGATGCGCGGCTCGTGCGACACGGCCGGATGGGGATACGGCCCGCTGGCGGGCGGCTCGGTTGGATCCTCCCCCCTGGTGCCGTGGACGTGATAGAGACGTTCAGCTTCTGCGTAGTACGGTTCGAGATCGTCGTATGCAATCGGCCAGGCTGGAGAGACGCCTCCGTAGTGCCGCAGTTCTCCGAAGTCCTCCCGCCGCAGCCGGAAGAGAGCCGATCCGTAGAATTTCGTGTTTCCGCCCACGTAATAGTTCGTGTGGGGGTGCAGCGGCTTGCCGGCTCCGTCGGTCCACGACTCCTTGGTGCTGTATTTGCCCTGGACGTTGACGGCATGCGAGCTCCAGTTGTCCTGTTCGCGGCGGACGTAGTCACCGCGCTCGAGCAGCAGCACGCGAGCCCCAGATGGTGCGAGCCGGTAGGCGAGCGTGCCCCCTCCGGCGCCGCTCCCGATGATGATGACGTGGTAGTGGGTCGTGGTCGTCATGACAGTCCTCCGGCTGATCCACAGCCGAAATGGCAGTAGCCCCGCGACGGATGGTGCAGCTTGGCGCAACGGACCGCATGCCGTCCGTTGCGCCGGGCATAGAGCTCCGCCGCCAGCATCATGCCGGCCGGAGGCGCCGTGAAATAGATCCACAGGGGCGCGAGTGCCCCAGCGGCCAGTGCCGGCGCCAGGCTTCGAGCCGGATTCATGCTCATCCCGGAGATCGGCGCCTCGAGGGTGATATAGATCGCGATCAGACCCGCTGCCAGCACACCGGTCAGACGCGCGAGGCGTGGGCTGTTCGAGACGTGGAGAATCGTCCACATCATGAGAAAGGAGATTGCGGCTTCGGCGCCGAACGCCGCGGCGCCTCCGAACCGGCCCGGCACAGTGGCGACGTAGTTCACCGTTGGAGTCGACACGATCTCCTGCATCCCCATCGCCGCGAAAGCGACGCCCAGGGTGGCCCCTGCGAACTGCGCAAGCACGTAGAAGGTCGCGTCGCGCCTGGAGATCCTGCCGAGCCGCAGATAGCTGAGGGTGACCGATGGATTGAGGTGCGCGCCTGAGCGCCGGCCCCACGGCGAGTAGATGATGGCGGCGGCCGTCAGCCCCATCGCGAGACCGGTCAGGGCCC
Organism: Vicinamibacterales bacterium; assembly: GCA_035250005.1. GTDB lineage: Bacteria > Acidobacteriota > Vicinamibacteria > Vicinamibacterales > 2-12-FULL-66-21 > JACDCA01. The sequence continues at coordinate 62,481 of DATFFM010000077.1, forward strand.
GTCGCACGAGCGAGTTCGCGATCGCCTCCCGGACGGGCGACGCCGGATGCTCCAGCAGCGATGTGAAACCGAGCGCCGAGACCATGAAGCAGGCCAGGCCGGCAGTCTCCATCCCGTACTCCGCCCAGTGTGCCTTCGCGGGAGTCATGACATCACCCCAGCGCAGAGCCCGCAAGGAGCACGTAGTGTCCGTCGGCGGTTCGGAACAGGACGCGTGCTTCGACCAGCCGGTCGAGCATCGCCCGGCTATCATCCGGGTTCAGGTGCCAGAAACGGGACGCCTGGGCGGCGGTCAACTTCAGCCCTGGCATCTCGCGGTACTCCGATGCTATTCGCGCGAACCCGTCGTCAGTCGTGTCGCTCATGAGACCTCCGCCACCTTTCGATGCCGCGACTGCCGGACGGTGTCACGGACAGGCAAGCGGGACAGGATGAGCCGGTCGAGACGGAGCGCTTCGCCCACCGACCACGCCTGGAACGGACAACCACCCGGTGTGTGCGGCGGATCGCCATCAGCGACTTCGGGAAGATGTCCGATCCCGGCAACATCCATGGCCGCCAGGAGCGGATCCAGAAAGCGTGTTCTCGCCGCTTCGCGAGCCGCCGCGGTGTTGCCGCGTGACCGCACCCACGCATCCACGAACGGTCCAAGCAGCCAGGGCCAGACGGTGCCCTGGTGGTACGCGCCGTCGCGCGCCTCCACTCCCCCGGCGTAGCGTCCGACATACGCGGAATCGCCAGAGGCCAGGGAGCGGAGTCCGAGCGGCGTCCATAGCCGGCGCTCGACGGCGTCGACGACGCGGCTTGCGCGCGCGCCGTCGATCAGAGCCAGCGGCAGACCGCCGATGGCGAGAATCTGGTTCGGACGAAAGGATGCGTCCACGGTTCCGCGCACGTGGTTCACGTCCACGACGTCGAACAGACCGTCGCCGGCCTCGTCCCAGAACCGGTGGTCGAAAGAGGTCAGCGCGCGTGCGAGAGGTTCCTTCCAGCGCAGGGACTGCTGCGCGCCGATCCACAGCGCGTTGATCCACAGCGCCTGAACTTCAACCGGCTTGCCGATCCGTGGAGTGACCACGCGGCCGCCGACTCTGGCGTCCATCCACGTGAGCTGCACTCCGTCGACCCCGGCCGCCAGCAGACCGTCGTCGTCGGCGCGGATGCCAAACCGGGTACCGCGGGTGTAGCCGTCGAGGACGGCTTCGATGGCCGCCTGAACTCGTTGGCGATCGTTCGCGTCGACCGAGTCGTCCGCCGCGAGCCATTCGTGGGCCGCGACGATGAACCACAAGGAGGCGTCGACCGCATTGAACTCGGGGATCTCACCGCCGTCCGGAAAGCGATTCGGCAGCATGCCTTCTGAAACGGCGCCCGACCACTCGAGGAGGATCTGCCGGGCCACGTCATGTCGACCGGTGGCGAGGCAGAGCCCGCGCAGCGCGATGAACGTATCGCGGCCCCAATCGGTGAACCAGGGATAACCGGCGGCAATGGTGCAGCCGCTTCCGCGGCGAACGATGTAGGCGTCGGCCGATCGTTCGAGCCGGTCGCGAAATGCAGCTCGGCGCCGCTGTTCGGCCTGGGCCAGATCGCGGGCCAGCTCCTCGGGTCCGTTCGCGAGAGCGCAACCGACGGCGTCCGTGTCGGCGGCGAGGATCAGGACGGCGTCGCCACGCGCGAGGTCCCATTCGAAAACACCGGGGCAGGCGAGATCCTCGATTGCGTCCAGGCCGCGGGCGCGCTCTTCGTCGTAGAGGAAGCTGCGATACCAATCCGGTTGCGGCGTGAAGCGGCCATCGGACGCGGCCACGACTGGCTGGACGCCGGGGTACGGCGTCCAGCGCACGACCGAACCATGCATGGCCGAATCGAACCTGAAGGCGCCGTTTTCACGCTGCAGCGAGTGGTAGTCGCGGCCCGCCAGCAGCGGCCGTACCCGGAGACGTGCAGATGCAGACGATCCAGTCGCGCCCCAGCGGAGAACGGTCATCGGCAGCCCCTTCGGCACGAAGAGGGAGTGCTCGATCGAGAGCTCGCCCGCCCGGTACCGCCATCGAGGCCACGGCTCGTTGCTGAACTCCTCGAGACGCGAGACCCCGTCTGGGTGGATGACATCCGGTGTGTAACGCTGCGACGACAGCGCCAGGACGGTGCCGTCCAGTTCCAGTTGCACTTCGAGCCCTGCCACCAGCACCTGGCGGCCCGTCGGCGGGGTTGTCGCGGCCAACAGCATCGAGTGATAGCGCCGGGTTCTCAGACCCGCTGCGGTCCCGGAGGCGTATCCTCCGAGGCCGTCCGCCTCGAGCCATTCGTGACGTTCGCTCACCGGCATCAGAAGTCCTCTCCCGCCCGATTGGATGCGCGTCACGCACGCGCGGTTTCGCCGTAACCCCGGTGTCGCGGCATTCATCCAACTTCCGTTGGCAAGAGTACGCGTGGGTGCGTGCCACCCAAGGAGTTGACGATGAAGAGATCAGCAGGGCAGATTGCAGTTGCCGCCGTATGGGCGGTCATGACCGGGACATCGGCTGGCGCGCAGACGATCGAGACACCCTCGCTTTCATTGGAGGGCGCGCGACGCGTGATTGCGGCGGCGAAGGCGGAAGCGGCCGCAACGCAGGCGCCCGGAGGGGTCATCGCGGTCGTCGATGCCGGCGGGAACCTGATGGCGCTCGAGCGTCTCGACGGGACGTTCGCCGCGGGCGCGAATATCTCGGTGGGTAAAGCGCGCACCGCTGCGCTGTTCAAGAGACCAACCCGGGTCTTCGAGGAACTGATCAACAAGGGGCGCACGGCCATGGCGGCGCTCACCGATTTCACACCGCTTCAGGGAGGTGTGCCGATCATGGTCGAGGGGAAGATTGTCGGCGGCGTTGGCGTCAGCGGCGCGGCCTCTGCGCAGCAGGACGAGGAGCTGGCGATCGCCGCCGCGGCAGCCATCGCAGTGCCGTCAGGCGTCGGCACAACCGGCAGCGTCCCCGCCCCCGTCGTTTACCTGCCCGGTGGAGTGGTGGAGACCGCATTCGCGAAGGGCAAGCCGCTGACGGAAACCGGAACCTACAAGGTGCACGCAAGCCGGCGCGACGCCGACGGACTCGCGGAAGTGCACGCTCGCGATACCGACATCCTCTATGTGCTGGAGGGGACAGCAACGCTCGTGACCGGCGGCCAGGTGGTGAATGAGAAGACCACTGCGGAAGACGAGTTGCGGGGGGATTCGATCGCCGGCGGCGACGTTCGACGGGTTGGCAAAGGAGATGTGGTGATCGTGCCGGAGGGAGTCCCGCACCTGTTTCGCGATGTCAAGGGACCGTTCCTTTATTACGTTGTGAAGGTGACGAACGCCCGGAGGCCGTCATGAACCGCCTCCCCGTCCTGATCGCAATGAATCGCGTATCTGCGATTGCGTCCAGCGCCCTCCTGCTCGCACTCGCGACGGCCACCGCGAGAGGCCAGGTCACCGGGGATGTGCCCGCAGCACGGCCAGACGCGATCGTGAATCTTGCCACACGTGAAGGCGTCGCTCTGGTCAAGGGTGAGTGGCGCTACAGTGACACCACCATCGTCGAAGTCGATCATCGGGCGGCCGGACCGGATCTGAAGCCGTCGGGAGCGCTGACCCGCGCGTACGACATCCGCCCGCAGGCAGGCGGAGACGATTTCGATGACCGCTCGTGGCAGGTCCTCGATCCCGAGCAACTCGATGCACGGCGGTCGAAAGGCCGGTTGGCGTTCAACTGGTACCGCATCAACGTCACCATCCCGGAGAAGGTCGGCTCGTTCGACACGAAAGGATCGACGGTCGTCTTTGAGGTTGTCGTGGATGACTACGCGGAAATCTGGGTCGACGGTCGCCTGCCGCTGGCTCTCGGACAGGCCGGCGGGCACGTCGTCAGGGGTTTCAACGCCCCGAACCGGCTCGTCGTTGCCCGTCACGCGCAGCCCGGACAACGAATCCAGCTCGCCGTCTTCGGGATGAACGGCCCGATCTCCAGCCCGCCGCAGAATTTCATCTGGCTGCGGTCGGCGACACTCGACTTCTACAGGCCCGACCGCATCGGCAACGCGCTCGTGACCGGCGGTGACGTGCTGCGCCTCGATGCGGCGCTCGACGCCATCGTTTCGCCCGGGACGCAGATAGAGAGGATCGCCGGTGGCTTCGGGTTTACCGAGGGTCCGGTCTGGGCTCCCGAAGGGCACCTGCTGTTCAGCGATCCGAACAACAACGTGATCTATCGGTGGACGCCGGATGGACAGGTCTCTGTGCACCGCACCAAGAGCGGCTATGCCGGTCCGGATATCGGCGACTACAAACAGCCGGGCTCGAATGGGCTCGCGATCGACCTCGAAGGGCGGCTGACAATCGCCGAGCACGGCAATCGGCGCGTCACGCGCATCGAGAAAAACGGCGTGGTGACGGTGCTCGCCGACCGTTATGAGGGGAAGCGTCTGAACAGCCCTAACGACCTGGTCTACAAGTCCGATGGCGCGATGTACTTCACCGATCCGCCGTTTGGGCTTCCGAAGACGTACGACGATGCTCGCAAGGAACTGCCGTACAGCGGCGTGTTTCGCTGGTTCAACGGGAGGCTTCAGCTCGTCGCGAAGGACCTTGCCGGGCCGAACGGGATAGCGTTTTCGCCCGATGAGAAGTACCTCTACGTTGCCAACTGGGACACGGCTCACAAGATCGTGATGCGCTACGCCGTCGCGCTGGATGGATCCCTGACAGATGGCCGCGTGTTCTTCGACATGACGTCCGCGCCGGGCGAAGAGGCGCTCGACGGGGTCAAAGTGGATCGCCAGGGCAACCTGTTCGTATCGGGGCCCGGAGGCGTCTGGATTCTTTCGGCCGAGGGGCGGCACCTGGGCACGATCAGGCCGCCCGAACTGCCTGCAAATATGGCCTGGGGCGATGCCGATGGGCGCACGCTCTACATGACGGGTCGAACCGGTTTGTACCGGATCCGGCTGAACGTCCCTGGCGCCAGGCTTCAGACCACCCCTTGAGCTGGCTTGGAGGTTCGGCCGAGATGCCGCTAATTGGCTGCAGTTCCGGGCCTTACCGGTCGAACCCTCCTGTTTCGGTTGAGCCGCCGGGGTTCCGGCGCGTATAATTAGAGGACCTTTAGGAGGGTGCGTTTCCATGATCAATGTCACACCGACCGCGGCTACGAAGATCACCGAGCTGCTGACCGAAGAGAACAAGCTCGACGCAGGTCTCCGCGTCTTCGTCCAGGGCGGCGGCTGCTCCGGTTTCCAGTACGGCCTGATGATCGACGAGGGTGAGGGGGACGCGACCACCGATGCCGTCATCGAGTCGAACGGCGTGAAGCTGCTGGTGGATCCGATCAGCGCGCGTTACCTGACCGGCGCCGAGGTGGATTTCGTCGACAACGTCACCGGCGGGGGTTTCACGATCAAGAACCCGAACGCGAAGTCGACCTGCGGCTGCGGATCGTCGTTCAGCGTGTAGGGGCGGGCATCGCACATCGCACACTACGCAGTGATCGGATAGAAGGAAGGTGGCGGGACGCTGATGGCTTCAATCGATTCCACCGCCACCTTCATCGAAAGCCTGCGGCCGGCCGGCAGCAAGCGATCCAGCAAGCGCGATCTCATCGTCAACGTCTTCCTCCGGCAGGAGGGGCACCTCACCGCCGACGATCTCGTGGATCTGATCCGCCGCGAGGACGAGCGGATCAGCCGCGCCACGATCTACCGGACGCTGCAGTGGATGGTGGAGGCCGGTATCGCGCGAAAAGTTGATTTCGGCGAGGGCCGCTTTCGCTTCGAGCACTCCTACCGGCATCCCCGTCACTTTCACCTGATCTGCAAGACCTGCAACCGCTCGTTCGAATTCCTGAGCTCCGATATCGAGGCGCTGATCGAAGAGATCGCGACAGCGCGCGGATTCGCGCCGCGCCAGAGCGTGCTGCAGATCCACGGCACGTGCGACGCCTGCCAGACCGGCCGGCCGCCGCTGGCGGAAGGGGGCGTGACCGAGCTGCTGTTTGCCCGCGACGCGCTCCGGATCGCGATCGCCACCGAGCGCAGCGGCCTCGATTTCTACTCGCGTGCCGCGCGGATCACCAAGGACGCGCGCGGCCGGCGGATTTTCGAGAAGCTGGCCGGGGAAGAACGCGAGCATCTCGCCACCCTCGAAGCGCGATACGGACAGCTGCTGCAGCAGGATCCGCAGCTCGAGTCGCGGCCGACGTTCCTGTTCTTCAAAGGGGCCGCGAACGGTCTGTTCGCGGCCGGCGCAGAGCAGCTGGCCAAGGGCGTGAACGACCGTGAGGCCCTGATGATCGGCATCAAATGCGAGCGCGGGTCGCACCGCTTCTTCAAGCGCTACGGGGAGAAGTTCGAAGACTCCGAAGGCAAGAAGATCTTCCTGGAGTTCGCCGACGAGGAACGCGCGCATCTGGAACTGCTCATCCGCGAGTACCGCTCGCTCGTGGAGCGCCAGCGGCGTCGCGGCGCCGCC
>DATFFM010000078.1:0-3682 GCA_035250005.1 Vicinamibacterales bacterium
GAAGATCGGCCCACGTGTCGTCGTTGACATCCCGGAGCTGCTGGAAGTGGCCGCCGCCAAGGAATGTCACTCCCCATTGGTTCGGAAGCGGCGACGAGTACCACAGGACCGCGTCGGTGCCGCCGCGTGTGGACTGATTCAGCAGGATCTCCCGCTCGGGGACCGCAGCCGGGCGGCGCGAGATGAGGTCGATGACACCGCCCATCGCACCGGCGCCGTACAGCGCCGACGCGACCCCTTTGATCACTTCCACCTGCCCGAGGTCCATGGGCGGGATCTGCAGCAACCCGAGCCCGCCGGCCTCGCCGAACAGCGGCAGGCCGTCGGAAAGCACCCGGGTATAGCGGCCGCGCATGCCCTGCACGCGCACGCTGGCGGCGCCGAGCGCCGGAGAGGTGGCCTGCACCCGCATGCCGCCCATCTCGTTGAGCATCATGACGATGTCGCCGGGCGTCATGAGCATCTTTTCTTCGATCTCTTCGCGCACGAGCACTTCGACGCGCATCGGCTGGTCTTCGAGCCGCTTGTCGGTGCGTGTGGCCGAGACCGTGATCTCCTCCTCGTGCGTCGGCTCGGGATCGAGCGTGACGGTTATCGGCTGTTGCGGACTGCCGGTGATGGCCACATCCTTGGAGACGGTCAGAAAGCCTTTGCGCGTGACCTCGATCCGGATCGTGCCGCTGCTCACGGGAGCGATGACCACGCCGCCGCGGTCCGTCAGGTACGGCGTGCCCGCAACCCTGACCGTCGCCCCCGCCACCGGCTGGTGGTCGGCCAGGACCTCGATGCGCAGACTGGACTGGGGAAGCACCAGGAAGAGAAATACTGCGGCGAAAAGCATTGGCCGCAGTATTTCATAAGGCGCCTATTGCATCTTCAAAGTGACCGACTTCTTTTCCCCGTCGGTGACTTTCACCCCGGTGGCGGCCGGTTTCAGGCGTTCGAGAAACTCCGGGCTCGACTCTTCGCCGGGTTCCAGGTATTCGAGCGCGACCGCCAGATAGGACCCGGCCGGCAGGCCGGTAATGACGAATTGGCCGGTCTGGTTCGGCCGGGCCACGCGAACGAAGCGTGACTGCCATCCCCAGCGCTCCGATTCGGGAGGGAAGAGCACGACGACGTAGTCGGTGAGCGCCGTGCCCTTGGCGTTCTGGACCGTCCCGGAGATCTCGGCCGCGACCTTCGTCATCAGCACCTCGATCCCGGAAACTTCCTGACCGCTCTTGAACTCCACGCCGCTATCGGTGACGTCGGTGCCGTCGAGGGTAATCGCCTTGACCATCCAGCCGGCCGGCAGCCCGGACGGTCTGAGGATCCGGCGGCCCATGAGCCCCGTCAGTTCAAACGTCCAGTCGGCTTTCACCATCCCGCCGGCAAACATAGTGGGGAAGCTGTTCTCGCGATCGAAGCCCTGCACCGACGCCCCCGAAGTGAATGGCGGCGCCGGGCTCCCCTCGAAGCGGATCTGGCCCGTGGCTCTCCCTCCCGGCGTGGTGACAATCGAGATACCGCGAATGTCGTCGCCCGACACCGTGATCTGTTCGACGGCCGACTCGCCGCCGCTGATGCCTGCCAGGCTGCCGGCCATGGCGGCGCGTTCCATGACGGCGGGGTCGATGTACTGGATCATCAGCTCATAGTCACCCGGCACAACGCCGCTGACCGACCATGCGCCGTCGCGCACCATCGCCGGTCTCGCGAAGAACATGCCCGAGGGGGAGCTCGATCTGAACATCCCCATGGCCTGCGCGATCGGCTTACCCGTGGAAGTCGTGACCGTCCCGGAGATCGTCGCGACGCGCATCGGACTGAGCGGGATGATGATGTTCTGGGCTTCCTGGCCCACCGCCAGCGTGACTCGAGTCGCTTCCGCCGGGTTCAACGTACCCGGGTAGTACGTTTCGCCATAGCCGGTCCGGTCATCGGAGTTGCCGACGAACATGAAGCTCGTGGGCTGCGCGGCGATGAAGTATTCCCCGGGTGCCAGCCCATGCAGCCGGAACTGGCCGAGATCGTCGGTGGTGTCCCCCGCACCCATGGCGACCAGACGACGCTGCCCGCCGGTGAAGCGATGCCGCATCGGCGAGACTCGAACGCTGGTGAGCGGTTCACCGAACTCGTCCACGACCCGCCCGGTTACCGCGCTGCCCCGTGGGAGCGCCACATCGAGCTTTTCAACCGTCTGACCGTCGGCGACCTCGATGGTCTTGCCGCTCTCGAAGGGCCGCTGCTGGCCGTAAGAGAGCGAGACATAGCCTCCCTTGTTGACCGACACGGTGAAGCGCCCGGCCGGGATCTCCCGGAGCTCCCAACGGCCTTCGGCGTCGGTCGAAACAGACTTGCCTTCTCGCAGCTCCTGACCGGAAGCGCGCACCACGGCGCGTCGGATCGGACGACCCGTGTCGAGCGAGGTCACCCGGCCGGAGAGCTTTGCCGTGCCGGTTTTCTGCGTCTGCGCTCCGGCGTCCCGCGGCTGCCCCATGGGAACGGGTGGTGGCGGCGGTGGGACCTGGGCCGACGCGAGATCGGGTGCGCTCAGGGCGAAGAGCAGGGCGGCGATGGACGCCGGCCGCGAGACCACAGACTGCACGAGGCCCCCTTTGATTGGTATCGGGAGCATAGCATCGTCACGGAAGGCGGAGGCCCAGACTTCATTCGGCGCGCAGGGTCTTTGCCGGGTCGAGGCGCAGGATCCGCAGCGCCGGGAGCACGCTGGACACGGTTGCGACCGCCACGAACAGCACGGTAACCGCGATGTAGGTCGCCGGATCCGTTGGACTGATGCCCCACACGAACGACTGAAGAAGCGTCGAGGCCCCGCGCGCGGCGAAGCTTCCGATGATCGTGCCGGCGACCGCGAGCAGGATCCCCGGCATGGCCAGCGTGCGGACGGCGCGGGCGGCGGTGGCCCCGAGGGCCATCCGGATCCCCATCTCGCGCGTGCGTTCGGTGACCGACGAAGCGATGAGGCCGTGAATGCCGATCGCCGTGAGAACGACCGCCACGGCGGCCAGCGTGAGCAGCAGGACCATCAGCAGACGTGGTTGCGCCACGGCGGCGCGCTGCACGTCCGCCATCGACCGGACCTCCGCGAATGGCAGCATCGGATCCACGGCGTCCACCGCCTGGCGCATGAGCCGGACGGCATGATCCATCGATCCCTGCGTGCGCACGATGAACGAGGTCGCAAACCATCCGTGCACCAGGCGCAACGTGGCGCTGTTGGCCTGCGAGAGCGGGATGTAAGCAAGCGGCATCGGCGCGATCGGTCCGCGGTCGCCGAATCCCGGCCGAACCTGCACGTCGCCGACCACACCGATGATCTCGCGCTCCGCGCCGGCGAACCTGATGCGGCGCCCGACTGGGTTGGCGCCGTTGAAGTACTCGCGGCCGGTTGTCTCGTTCACCATCGCAACCGGAACTGACGTGGTGCGGTCGCGGCTATCGAAGGTGCGGCCCGCTTTGAGCGGGATGCGCAGCGCGCCGAAGTAGTCGCCGGCGACGTACGTGGCGCTCGTGATGCGCGCGTCGCCAGTGGCCTCGGGGCCGTCCAGATGCCGGAATCCGAGGTTGAGCAGCCGTTCGTACGGCAGGCCGAGTGCGACTGCGGCGGACTCGATGCCGGGCGCGGCATCGAGCTGCGCGAGCGTGGCGTCGAACATCCGCGTGACCGACGCGGCCG
>DATFFM010000079.1:0-2417 GCA_035250005.1 Vicinamibacterales bacterium
ATGAAGAGCGCGACCGACAACGCCGGCAAGATCATCGACGAGCTGCAGATCATCTACAACAAGGCCCGCCAGGCCGCGATCACGAAGGAGATTTCGGAGATCGTGGGCGGCGCGGCCGCGGTTTAGGCGAAAGGAAAGACAGATGGCGAATCCGACGAAAGCGGCAGACGGGGCAAGCGGCAAGATCGTGCAAATCATCGGCTCGGTGATCGACGTCGAGTTCCCGCGCGAGGGAATCCCGGCGGTCTACGAGGCGCTCAAGCTCGTGGACGAGGACCTGACGCTCGAGGTGCAGCAGCAGCTCGGCGACGGCGTCGTCCGCACGATTGCGATGGGCTCCTCCGAGGGCCTGAAGCGCGGCCTCGCCGTGAAATCGACCGGCGCGCCGATCACCGTGCCCGTCGGGGTCGGCACGCTCGGCCGCATCATGGACGTGCTCGGCAAGCCCCAGGACGAGGGCGGCCCGATCAAGAGCAAGGATTTCCTGCCGATCCATCGGCCGGCGCCGTCGTACGACGAGCAGACCGGCGGCCAGGACCTGCTTGAAACGGGAATTAAAGTCATCGACCTGCTCGTGCCGTTCGCCAAGGGCGGCAAGATTGGCCTGTTCGGCGGCGCCGGCGTCGGCAAGACCGTCAACATGCTGGAGCTGATCAACAACATCGCGAAGGCGCACTCGGGCCTCTCCGTCTTCGCCGGCGTCGGCGAGCGCACCCGCGAGGGCAACGACTTCTATCACGAGATGATGGAGTCGGGTGTCATCGACAAGAAGGACCTGACCAACTCCAAGGTCGCGATGGTGTACGGCCAGATGAACGAGCCGCCGGGCAATCGACTGCGCGTGGGCCTCACCGGACTCACGATGGCGGAATTCTTCCGCGACGAGAAGCAGGCGGGCGGCAAGGGCCGCGACGTGCTGCTCTTCATCGACAACATCTACCGCTACACGCTCGCCGGCACCGAAGTCTCCGCGCTGCTCGGCCGCATGCCTTCGGCGGTCGGCTACCAGCCGACGCTCGCGGAAGAGATGGGCGTGCTCCAGGAGCGCATCACCTCGACCAAGACGGGATCGATCACCTCCGTGCAGGCGATCTACGTGCCCGCGGACGACCTGACCGACCCCTCACCGGCGACGACCTTCGCGCACCTCGACGCGACCGTCGTGCTTTCCCGCCAGATCGCCTCGCTCGGCATCTACCCGGCAGTGGACCCGCTCGACTCCACCAGCCGCCAGCTCGATCCGCTCGTGATCGGCGAGGAGCACTACAACACCGCCCGCGGCGTGCAGGCGGTGCTGCAGCGCTACAAGGAGCTGCAGGACATCATCGCGATCCTCGGCATGGACGAGCTGTCGGAAGAGGACAAGCTCACCGTCAGCCGCGCCCGCAAGATCCAGCGCTTCCTGTCGCAGCCGTTCCATGTCGCGGAAGTGTTTACCGGTTCGCCCGGCAAGTATGTGGCTTTGAAAGACACGATCCGCGGCTTCAAGGCGATCCTCGACGGCCAGTACGACGCGCTGCCGGAGCAGGCGTTCTACATGGTCGGCGGGATCGAAGAGGCTGCGGAGAAGGCGAAGACGCTCACCTGATCATGGCGACCGCAGAAAAGCACACGATCCACGTCGATATCGTCAGCGCCGAAGGCGAGATCTTCGCCGGCGAGGCGACGATGGTGTTCGCCCCGGCTTCCGGCGGGGAGATCGGCATCGCGCCACGGCACGCGCCCTTGCTGACGACGATGAAGGCCGGCGAGGTGCGGGTTCAGGATCTCAACGGCGAGGAGCACCTGTTCTGGGTGGGTGGCGGAGCGTTGGAAGTTCAGCCGCACAAGGTCACCGTGCTCGCCGACACGGCGGCGCGGGCGAAGGACCTCGACGAGGCGGCGGCGCTCGCCGCCAAGCAGCGGGCGGAAGAGGCGCTGCGCGATCGCGTGGGAGCGATGGAGATCGCCGAGGCGCAGGCGGAGCTGGCGCGGGCGGCGGCGCAACTCCGGGCGATCGAGAAGCTGAGGCAGCTAAGGAAGGGCGGGTAAGCGAGTTTTCGTCGAGCATCTAGATCCGCAACTTGGTAGTGATCCCCCGCTACCAACATTGATACACGCGTGGCCAGGCGCCGTGTGGGAAGCGCAATGGATGAGCCGCGATCACCGGATGCGATGATCGCGGCCCCAATTCGAGGCTGAAAACTCAGGCTGTCAGCTGCTTGGCGACTGCGCGATGGCTTGGAGCCGACGAACTCGACAGTGCAAACGCGCCTTCCCCCAGCAGAACCTGGGCAGCACTCAGCACGACCAGGTAAAGCGGATACTCCCACCCGCCGCCGGCGTTGCTGAACACCCAGCCGTTCCCCGCGTGCACCAAGAGCGCCCCGATCAGGATCGGGATGAGAGCGGCCGCGACCTCGCGGGTGCGAACGCCG
>DATFFM010000080.1:0-33467 GCA_035250005.1 Vicinamibacterales bacterium
TCCGTCGCGGCCGGCGACGAGGCGGCAGCCGCGTCGATCGGTTCCTCCCCGGGCCCGACCCCCATGTCGCGGCCGACCAGCACGCCGCACAGAAAGATCAGCACCGAGAGGACGGTCGTCGCCATGAACAGGAAGATCAGCTGCTTCCCGCTCAACTGGATCTCGTGGAATCCGTCTTCGGTCGCGTCGTGGGTCAGCTCGGGCACGCTGTCAGTCTATTTCTTCGCGGCTATCAGGTGAATGAGCTCGATCGGCAGCGGGAAGATGATCGTGGAGTTCTTCTCCGAGGCGATCTCAGTGAGTGTCTGAAGATATCTGAGCGTGATCGACATCGGTTCGGTTGCGATCACGCCGGCGGCCTGCGCAAGCTTCTCGGAGGCTTCCAGCTCACCCGCAGCGTGGATGATTTTAGCACGCTTCTCGCGCTCGGCCTCCGCCTGCCGGGCCATCGCCCGCTGCATGTCGGGGGGCAGATCGACGTGTTTCACCTCGACCGACGAGACCTTGATGCCCCACGGATCGGTGTGCTCGTCGAGGATCTGCTGGAGCTGCTGATTCAGGCGGTCGCGCTGGGAGAGCAGATCGTCCATCTCGACCTGACCCAGCACGCTCCGCAGCGTCGTCTGCGCCAGCTGCGAGGTGGCGTAGTGGTAACTCTCCACTTCGACGATGGCCCGGCGGGGGTCCATCACCCGGAAGTAGACGACGGCGTTGACCTTCACCGACACGTTGTCGCGGGTGATGACGTCCTGGGGCGGCACGTCCATGACCACGGTCCGCAGGCTGACGCGGACCATCTTGTCGATCGGCGCGAAGACGAACGTGACGCCGGGCCCTTTCGGCTGGTCGAGCAGCTTGCCCAGCCGGAAGATGACGGCCCGCTCGTACTCGTTCAGGATCTTGATCGAGCTGAGCAGATAGAACGCCAGCACGGCGACGACGATGAGCCATGGCGGAAAAGGCACAGGCGACTCCTTCGAACGCTGAACTCCGAACGCTGAACTCTGAACGCGGAACGCTGAAGGCTGAACTCTGAATGGTGAGCTCAGACCTTCCGGACACTCACCCGCAACCCGTTGACGCCGACGACCTGCACGCGGTCCCCCTCGGCGATCGGTTCATCGGCGGTTGCGGTCCAGATCTCGCCGTGGGTCTGCACGCGGCCGGTGCCGCCGGGATCGATCGCGGTCAGCGCACGGCCGATCTCGTCGAGCATGCCGGCGGCACCGGTCACGGGCCGCTGCTGTTGCGCCCTGATCGCCAGCTGCACGAGGAACAGGATGATGGCCGACAACGACACCGTGATCGGCACGATCAGCCTCAGGCCGATCTGCATCTCGGGCAGCGGTGAGTCGATCAGCATCAGCGATCCGAAAAACAGCGAGGCCACGCCACCCACGGCGAGCACGCCGAAGCTGGTGACCTTCACCTCGAGAATCAGCAGCACTATTCCCAGGGCGATGAGCAGGACGCCCGCGTAACTCACCGGGAGCACCTGCAGCGCAAAAAAAGCAAGCAGCAGACAGATCCCGCCGGCGACACCGGGGAAGATCGAGCCGGGGTTCCAGAACTCGACCGTCAGACCCAGCATCCCCAGCGTCAGGAGGAGGTAGGCGATCTGCGGGTGCGCGATGGCGCTGAGCACACGCTGCGCCCAGGTCATCTCGATATTCTCTATCCGCGCTCCCGCAAGACGGAGCGTATGGCTGCTGCCGTCGAATCTCGTGATCGTGCGCCCGCCGATCTTGTCCAGCAGATCCGGGACGCTGGAGGCGATGACGTCGATCAGGACCGGCACGGCCCCGGCCGCTTCCTGCTCGGTGAACGAGCGGCTCTCGGTGACCGCCTGCTCGATCAGGACGGCGTTGCGCTTGCGCTGCTGGGCCAGCGTGCGGCCGTAGCTCGCCGTATCGGACGCCATCTTCTTCGCCATGGTGTCGTCGATCTTCGAGCCGTCGCCCGAGACCGGGTGCGCGGCGCCGATGTGCGTCCCGGGTGCCATCGCAGCCACGTCGGCCGCCATGGTGATCAGGAACCCTGCCGAGGCCGCCCGGCTCCCCGAGGGCCCGACCCACACGGCGACCGGGGTTTTCGCGCGGATGATCGCGGAATTGATATCGCGGGTGGTGTCGAGCAGCCCGCCGGGTGTGCGAAGCGTGATGACGAGCAGCGCGGCGCCGGCGGCGTCGGCCGTCTCGATCGCCCCGCGAAGGTATTCGGCCACGATCGGCTGGATGATGCCGTCCACTTCGGCGGTGTACACGACCGGCGCATCCTCGCTCCGTGCCTCGAACCGCGGCACGGCGAGCAGGAAGATCCCGGCGAAGATACACAGCGCTGGGCGCATCGTCACTTTCCGGCAATCGTCGCAAGGAGCCGCTTCGCCTCGGCAGACTCGGGTTCGAGCGCGAGGGCGCGCTGGAGCTCGGTCCGGGCGGCTTCCGTATTCTGCTGCCTCAGGTAGGCCTCCGCAAGGGCTATCCGGCCGGCAGCCGTGTCGCGGCTCCAGATCGAGACCTTGAGCGCATCGACCGCCTCGGCCGGACGACCGGCGCGGAGGTGGATCCGCCCGATCAACAGGTGCGCCTGCGCCTCGTACGGCGACAGATAGACGGCGCGACGCAGCTCGGCAAGCGCGGCGCGGTCTTCTTCACGGTCGAACAGCCGCCGGCCGCGCTCGAGATGGAACGAGGCCAGATCCTGTTGTTCGCGCTGGGCGGTATTCACGATCGTCTGTTCCGGATGGAACTCCGCCCGGATCTCGGGATCCTCGCGCAGCCGCTCCATCCCCTTCGGCACCGGCAGCTTCTCTTCAACCGCCCGCTTCTCCAGCTCCGGAAAGCGCGACGAGAGCTGCCGCGCCAGCTCTTTTTCGCGCGCGGCTTCTGCGGCGCTCCCCTCGCCCTGCAGCGCCGCGCCGAGGACGTAGTGCGCCTCGGCGTCGGCCGGATCCCGCCGGAGCGCCTCCCGCAGCCAGTACAGCGCGCCCTGGTAGTTCCGTTCGAGGACGTAGGCGTAGCCGAGATTGAAGAGGATGTCGGCGTCGTGATCCGCATCCGCCGCTTTCGTCAGAAAATACGTCGGCAGACCTTTGTTCGACGGCGCGGCGCGCCGCAGCTGAACGACCCCGATGTTGTTCAGCGCTGCGGCTGCGAAGGCCGGCGGAGCGCCTTCGGCCGATGCCGTGAACGCATCGAAGGCCTCGTCGAACTGCTGGAGCTCGAGCAGCGACACCCCGGCGAAGAACTGCGCGCGCCGCTTGAGGGGAGACTCGCCCGGCACGGCACGCGCCGCGGCGAGTGCCGCGGCATGATCGGCCTGATCGTGCCGCACGGCCCAGAGCGCGAGATACGCACGGTCGTAGCCGGGATGGGCCTTGATCGCCTCTTCGAGAAACGTCGCGCGGGTCGCCGCGCTCTCGGCCATCAGCCCCTTGACGTACGGCTCGAACGCCTCGATCGGCGGGCGGGCCGAGCGGTCCGCTCGCAGCGGGGCCCCCGACGCCAGCCTGGCTGACAGGCGTTCGAAGAGCAGCACGACATCCTTGAGCGGGCCGCGCTCGGTGACCGGCGGCTGCACACGGCCGACGTCGATGCGGACGCCATGGGCCTCGAGGGTCAACTCCTCCCCCTGCAGCTTGACGGTGCCGACGATGACCTCCGACGCGCCAACCAGCTGCCCGACCTTGATGACGGTGGCCCGGCTGAGTGTTGCGGCCGCCGGCAGGTGCAGCTGCTCGAACGCGTTCACGCGCTCGAAGCGCCTGATCGCGGGCACGCCCCGGGCGTTGAGCTCGTCGGCCACCAGCAGGCTCGCCGCCTCCGCGATCCAGTGCAGACGCGGTTCCCGCGCCGGATTGTCGAACGGCATCACCAGGATGCGATTCGCGGACGACTGCGCCCGCGCCGGCGCGGTGGCCGCCAGCGTCAGCACGACGAACGAAGCGGCGGTGGCTCTAAGCAGCATGCTCCGGCATCTCGACGTCGGGTTTCGGCTGGTCTCCGACCAGGACGGTGAGCGCGCATCCGCGGCGCGTGCCCGCTGCCCGGCATTCGAGCACCTGCGCCTCGGCCACGACCGAAAACAGCTGCAGGACCCTCCCGATGGCCGAGGCATAGAACCCGCAGAGCGGCAGGGCCGAGGCCTCGCGCACCTCGCAGAACAGCGACCCGCGGAGCTCGACCGACGCCGTGCCGCGGCGCAGCCGCATGATCGCGCGCGAGCCCGGGTAGGTGTCGCGCACGAGCGAACGGGCCGCCCGCAAGGCGGCCCGGGCCCGCAGTGACGCCGGCAACGCGGCGATCAGGCGCCGCTCCATCGCCGGCAGGCCCCGCACGGTCCATTCGGCGGCATACTCACCCGCTTTCGCGGTGATCACGGCGTACGCCGGGCCTTCGCTCCGCAGAAAGCTCAGCACCGCCAGCAGTGGCGCCAGACCGATCGTCCCTTCCCGCAGCCCCGTCACGCTCAGCCAGTTCTCGTAGAACTCGAGCCGCGCCGGCAGAACATCGGCAATCGCCTGGTGCAGGCTGGCGACGAGAATGCGCCCGATCCGCGGCTCACTCATCCCTAAGTACAACCCATCTGATAATGTTGAACGGATCTGGCATGTCCACTGACGCGCGCCTCGCGGCCGCCATCCTCGCCGGCGGTGCATCGCAGCGGCTCGGCGGCGCCGATAAGAGCAGCCTGGCGATCGGCGGCACCTCGATTCTCGACCGGATTCTCAGCGCCGTGCAGCCGGTGACCGCCCGCATCTTCGCCGTCGGGGACCGTCATGGCGCCGCGGCCCGGGCGGGCCTGACGGTCGTCGACGACGTCGTGCGCGATGCCGGGGCGCTCGGGGGCATCTATACGGCAATCGTCGGCTCGCCATGCGACCGGACGCTGATCGTGGGCTGCGACATGCCGTTCCTCACGACCAGCTTTCTGGCGCACCTCGCGGCGATCACGGGCGCCGACGTGGTGATCCCGAGAGACCGGACCGGGTGGCAGCCGCTCTGCGCGATCTACAGCCGGGTCTGCGCCGACGGCATCCGCGCGCGGCTCGATCGGGGAGAACGCCAGGCCGCGCCCCCCCCGGCCGGGGTTCGCGTGATCGAGATCGGCCCCGGAGAGCTGGCGCCGTACGACCCGGAGGGGCTGCTGTTCGTGAACGTCAACACGCCGCATGATTACGCGCAGGCCCAACGGCTACTCGAAAAGGCTGGACGCCCGATGCTACCACGGATACCTGATCACTCATGATTCTCCCGATCCACGAGCGGGTGCGCGCGCGCATGGCCGACGCCGTTTCGCGCCTTTACGGTCTCGAGCCGGGGGACCCCGTCCTCGCCGACATCCCCGTCGAGCTCGCGCCGAATCGCGCGCTCGGAGATCTGGCGGTTCCGCTGGCCTTCAGCCTGGCTCGAAGGCTGCGGAAGGCGCCCCGCGCCATCGCGCAGGAGATCGCCGCCGCCCTCGGCGACGTCGACGGCTTTACGCGGATCGAGGCGGCCCCGAACGGCTACGTCAACTTCTTCCTGGATCGCCCCGCGTTCGTCAACCAGTGGCTGCGCGGTGAGGTGAGCCCGCGGGCCGCGGGCACCGGCAAGGCGATCGTCGAGCACACCGCCATCAACCCGAACAAGGCCGCGCACATCGGCCACCTCCGCAACGCCGCGCTCGGCGACGCCTTCGGCCGCCTGCTCCGATTTCTCGGCCGCGACGTGGAGATCCAGAACTACATCGACGACACCGGCGTCCAGGTCGCGGACGTGGCGGTCGGCTTCCGCGAGCTGGAACACAAATCCCTCGAGGAGGTCCGGCAGATCGCAGCCACCACCCGCTTCGACTACTACTGCTGGGACCTGTACGCGCGCGTCACCGAGTGGTACGAAGCCGACAAGGAACGGCTGAAGATCCGTACGGCGGCCCTGCACGAGATCGAGCGGGGTACGAGTCCGACAGCCGATCTGGCCCATTTCATTGCCGACCACATCGTCCGCTGCCACGTGAAGACGATGGCCCGGATGAACATCGGCTATGACCTGCTCACGTGGGAAGGCGACATCCTCCGCCTCCATTTCTGGACGCATGCGTTCGAATACCTGAAGCAGACCGGCGCCGTCTTCCTGCAGCAGGTAGGCAAGCTCAAAGGCTGCTGGGTGATGAAGATCGAGGACGATGCCGCCGGCGAGGGCCCGGAGCCGGTCGATGCCGAGGCCAGGCCTGAAGACCAGAAGGAAAAGGTCATCGTCCGCTCCGACGGCACCGTGACCTACGTCGGCAAGGACATGGCCTACCAGCTGTGGAAGTTCGGCTTGCTCGGCAAGGACTTCCATTACCGCATCTTCGAGGACGGCGCGAAACCGCTCTGGTCCACGACCTCGGAGCCGTCGGCGGCCGATCCCAACCCCCCCTTCTTCGGCCGGGCGGCCTGGGTCTGCAACGTCATCGACACCCGGCAGTCGTACCTGCAGAAGCTGCTGAAGCAGGCGCTCGCGGTCCTCGGCTATCCGGAGCAGGCCGCGCATTCGATCCACTACTCGTACGAGATGGTGGCGTTGTCGCACGCCACCGCGCGCGAGCTGGGCTACGACACGTCGGAGGACGCCGACCGTCCGTTCGTCGAAGTCTCAGGCCGAAAGGGTCTCGGCGTGAAGGCCGACGACCTGCTGGATCGCCTCCGCGACAAGGCGGCGGCCGAAGTGGCCAGCCGCAACCCCGAACTGCCGGCGGCTGACGCCGGCCGGATCGCGGAAGCGATCGCGACCGCGGCCGTGCGGTACTTCATGGTGAAATTCTCGCGCGGCAAGGTGATCGTGTTCGACATCGACGAGGCACTGAGCTTCGAAGGCGAAAGCGGGCCGTACCTGCAGTACGCGGTCGTCCGGGCGAACAACATCTTCCACAAGCTGAAGGAGCGGCATGGCCTGGATGAGGCGGGTGTGGTCACCGGGATCGCCGGCGCCTCCCCCGAGGTCCTGACGGCATCCGATGACGAAGCGCACGACCTCTGGGGCCTGGTGCTCGAGGCCGCGCGCCTCGACGAGGTGGTCGATCAGTCCGTCCGCACCCTGGAGCTCTCGGTGCTCGCGAAATACGCGTTCGGGCTGGCGCAGTCGTTCAACGGCTTCTATCACAAGTATTCGATCCTCAACGAGGAGCGCGAGGATGCCCGGCTCTGGCGCGCCGCTGCGGTCGCGTTCTACCGGCAGCAGCTCACCCGGGCATTGGCGCTGATGGGCTGCGTCGTCCCGGCTAAAATGTAAGGCATGAAGCCCGTCATCGGCATCACGCGCTGCAGCAGCCTGGACGACTACGTCGCGTCGATCGAACACTCCGGCGGGCGGGCGCGTGTGCTCGAAGTGACGGAGAGCCCGAGGAAGGTCGTCGGGGAGCTGAACGGCGTGCTCCTGACCGGCGGTGGCGACGTGGATCCGGTGTTCTACGGCGAAGATCGCCACCCCTCGACCTACGATGCGGAACCGGGCCGCGACGAATTCGAGATCGACCTCGCCCGGCGCGCGATCGAGGCGAACCTGCCGATGCTGGCGATCTGCCGGGGCGCGCAGGTCCTGAATGTCGCCGCCGGTGGAACGCTCGTGCAGGACATCCCCAGCGCGGTCACGACCCAGATGCCGCATTCCCTCACCCAGCCCAAGAACGTCGTCGCCCACGACGTGCAGGTGGCACCCGGATCGAAGCTGCAGCAGGCGCTCGGCGACGTCGTGAGCGCGGCGCAGACCTGCCGCGTGAACAGCCGCCACCACCAGGCGGTCGGCCGTGTCGGCCGGAATCTGACGCCATCGGCCTCAGCGCCCGACGGCGTCGTGGAGGCGATCGAGGCGCCAGACGCGGATTTCTGCATCGGCGTCCAGTGGCACCCGGAAAACTTCTGGCGTACTGGCGAATTCAAAAACCTGTTCGATTCATTCGTCGCGGCAGCAGGAAGAAACGCTGAACGCTGAACGCTGAACGCTGAAGGGTCTAACGTTCGAACACGCCGACCGCCTCCACGTGCGGTGTGTTCGGAAACAGATCGAACGCCTCGAGGCTCGTCAGGCGGTAACCGGCATCGAGCAGCCGGCGGGCATCCCGCGCCATCGTGGGCGTGTCGCACGACACATAGACGATCCGCTGTGCGCCGGCGCCGGCGACCGCCTCCGCCGCTTCCTTCGACATCCCGGTTCTCGGCGGATCGACGATCAGCGTCTGGGGCGCCGATCGTCCGCTGCGCGCCAGGTACGCTTCGACACTGCTCCGGATGACGCGCAGCCGGCCGGGATAGGCGGCCGCATTGCGCAGCAGGTCCCGGCTGCTGACGGGATCCCCTTCGACCGCGGTGATGTCGCCCGCGTCGGCGGCGGCCAGGGCGACCGAAAAGAGCCCGACCCCGGCATAGAGGTCCAGGACCGTCCCGGGTGGAACGCTGTCCATCACCGTGACTGCCAGCGGCGCGATCAGGAAGCGGTTGGCCTGGAAGAACGCCTCGGGGTGACGCCGCAGCCCGCCGCCCGAAGAGACACGGCCCCCCGTGAGCGCGGCAATCGGATCGCTCACGATCGGATCGCCGGCCGAATGCGAAGTCGCATCGCTGGTTCGCGCGGTACAGCCGGTGAGCCCGGCGGCCGCAGCGGCGCGTTCGAGCGCGCCGGCCGGCGGCGCGGCGTCGCGAAGCTCGAAATGAAGAGCCCGCTGAGCGCCGGCGATGTTCTCCGAGAGCTCGACCGACGCGACCGTGAGGCCCTGGGCCGCGAGCGATGCCACGGCCGCTTCGACGGCATCGATGGACGATTCCAGGAGCTGCCCGGTCGGCCTCGGATCGCAGAGCTCGTGCGTGCCCTCGCGGTAGAACCCGGGCCGGCCGTCGTGAATGTGAAATCGTCCCCGCATCCGGTACTCGCGCTCCGGCGAGCCGGCGACTTCGATCGCCCCTGCTACCGGGATCCGGCCGATCCGCGCGAAAGCGTCGCGGATGATCTCCGACTTCAGCTGCAGCTGCCGCGGATAGCTGACGAAGGCATACAGGCACCCGCCGCAGGCGGGATCCCCGGAACGCGCCCGCCGGTCGGCGGACGGCTCGAGCACCTCGACGGTCTCGGCAAACGCCACGCGCTTCTCCGCGCGTGTCACGCGCGCGGTCACGCGCTCGCCCGGGATGGCGCCGGCAACGAGCACCACTTCCCCCTCATGGCGGGCGATCATGCGCCCGCCCGACGCCGCCTTCTCGACCCGCAGGTCCAGCACCTGCCCGGCGGTCACGGACATGCGCTACTCATAGGTCAGGACCGGCAGGTTCAGCGCCTCGCGCAGCAGCCGCTCGAAGGCAAGCCGCCGCGCGCGCACCAGCGAATCGGCCGGCATGCGGCCCGCGAACCCGGCCAGCTCCGCATCCGCCTCCGCCTGCAGCGCGGCCCGCGTGCCGGAATCGATCCGCGCATCGGCGGTCACTACCAGCTCGGCGTCGAGCGCCGCCAGGCGCTCGATGATCCGCGCGCGTGTCTCGCCACGCGCGCTCCTCGCCCGGACCGCGAGCTCGTCGAGGGCCTGCGTGATGCGAGTGATCGCTTCGTCGTACAGCGGCTCGCCTGCCGCCTTCGTAGGGGCGAGCAGCCGCGAGACGCTCCGGCCGATGTGCGCGGCCAGCGAGCCCTTGCGCGGCCCAGGGCCGTCTCCGCCGCTCTCGAAGGCGGGGCCCGCCGGCTCGGCGACCTGCGTTGCGCTCACGCCAATGGCGCGCCGCCAGTCGTCGAACGCCTCGAGAACGTCGGCCTCGCAGAATTCGATGCGCATCGGCCGCCGCCGTCCACCCCTGGCGCTGGCGCGGTCGCAGCAACGATCGATCCCGCGGAACGCCACCTTCAGCGGCACGCCATCGGCGGCCCACGCGCGGACCTTCTCGAACGCCGGACCGACGATGCGGACGAGGTGACCGCCGTTCTTCCGGCAGAGATAGGCTTCTATTTCGCGGCAGTAGTCGGCCGATTCATTCATTCCCGTGGCGCTGCCAGATCATGCGGAGGCCGTGCAGCGTGAGATCGGGCTCGACACGCTGAATGGTGGTGGTCTCACCGGCGAGGATGTCGGCCATGCCGCCGGTCGCGACGCACAGCGCGCGCGCGCCGTCTTCGAGCTCGCCGCGGATCCGGGTCACGATGCCGTCCACCATCGCGACGTACCCGAAGAAGAGCCCCGACTGCATCGACGTAACGGTCGTCTGCCCGATGACGGCGGGCGGCTTGCGAACGTCCACCCGCGGCAGCCGGGCGGCGCGCTGGAACAGCGCGTCAGCCGATATGCCGATCCCCGGGCAGATGACCCCGCCGAGATACTCGCCCCGCTTCGAGATCGCGTCGAACGTCGTCGCGGTTCCGAAGTCCACGACGATGATGGGGCTGGCGGTCTGACGCCCGAAGGTCTCGTACGCCGCCACCGCGTTGACCACCCGGTCCGCGCCGACGTCCGACGCCGGCTGATAAAGCACTGGCATGCCGGTGTTCGACGACGGGTCCACCGTCAGCGGGCGCTTCTCGAAGTAGCGCTCGCACATCTCCTCGAGCGTGCGGGTCAGCGGCGGAACCACTGACGAGAGGATGATCCCCTGCACGCGGGAGAGCTCGATCCGGCTGCGCGCGAACAGATGCGTGACGAGGATCCCGAGCTCGTCGGAGGTCCGCTCGCGCATCGTGACCAGCCGCCAGCTCTCCGCCAGGCGATCGCCGTCGAAGACGCCGAGCACGATGTTCGTATTGCCTACGTCGATTGCGAGCAGCATCAGGTTCGGTCTTTATCCTACAACCATCGTACTTGCCCGGACCGGATCGGCTCCACGTGCGAGCCCGCCCGAACGAGCAGCGATCCATCCGGTGCGACCCCGGCGGTGACGCCTGAGATCACGCCGCGTGCCCCTTCACACTCCACCCGCGAGCCAGTGGCCGACGGAGCCAGCCGTGCCCACCGATCGAGAACGGTCTGCCGGTTGCCCGAGGCCAGGTCACGAACGCCATCGCCGATCCCTCCGAGGCATTCCGCGAGCACCAGCCCGGCATCGACGGATCGACCGAGCTCCGCGGCGAGCGAGGTCGCGCTGTCGGCAAGATCGAGCGGATACGCGGTCGGCAGAAGGTTGATGCCGAATCCCAGAATCACGTACTGCAGGCCCTCCGGACCGGTCGACGCTTCGGCAAGAATGCCGGCGAGCTTGCGCCGGTGCCCGCGGCCGGCGTCAACGACGATGTCGTTGGGCCATTTGATCTCGACCGGCAGCCCGGTCGCGGCACGAATCCCTTCCGCAACCGCGACCCCGCCCGCAAGCGTCAGCAGCGGCGCCGCGCGGCGTTCGCGGACGATGACCGACACATAGAGTCCGGCCCCCGCCGGTGAGAACCAGCTCCGCCCGAGCCGTCCCCGGCCGGCGGTCTGCGCCGAAGCCACGACCGTCGTCCCCTCGGCCGCGCCGGCTTCCGCCAGACGGGCCGCCTCGTCGTTGGTCGATCCGATCTCGCTGAAATAGTGGAGGGTTGCGCCGAAAGGTCCACGACGCTCCGCGTTGCCACCCAGCGCAACCTCGAGCTCCGGCGGTGCCGCCTCAGGCATCGGGCTGGATTTCGAGGCTCAGATCGGCGGCCGGCGCGGAGTGCGTGAGCGCGCCGACCGAGACGTAGTCGGCGCCGCTCGACGCCAGCTCCGGAATCCGCTCGAGCGTAACCCCGCCCGAGATTTCGATCTGGGCCCGCTGCGCGACCCGGCGGACCGCTTCGCGGATCTGGTCGATGGGCAGGTTGTCGACCAGGATGATATTCGCCCCCGCCGCGACCGCCTCGTCCACCTGGTCCAGGCTCTGGGCCTCGACCTCGATCGGCATCTCGATACGGGCGGCCCGCATCCGGTCAATGGTCTGCTTCACGCCACCGGCGAGCCTGATGTGGTTGTCCTTGATCAGGATCCCGTCGTCGAGCCCGGCCCGGTGGTTCGTGCCGCCGCCGGCACGGACCGCGTATTTCTCGAGCGCACGCAGCGTCGGCGTGGTCTTGCGCGTGTCGAGGATGACGATGCGGCCGCCGGCGGCGTCGACGAACTTGCGGGTCAGCGTCGCAATGCCGCTCAGCCGCTGCAGCAGGTTGAGCGCCGTGCGCTCGGCGGTGAGCATCGGCCCGGCGGCGCCGCGAAGCTCGGCGACGACCTCCCCGTAGTCGCAGCGGGAGCCGTCCGGCTTTCGCACCGTGAACGCGACCGCCGGATCCAGCTGACGGAAGGTCTCGGCCGCGACGTCGAGGCCGGCAATCACGCAATCGCCCTTCGCCACGATCTCGCCGCGCGCCCGGCCGGCGGCATCGACCGTGGCCTCGGTGGTGACGTCCCCCCAGCCAAGGTCCTCGGCCAGGGCGCGCCGCACGATTTCCCGGTAGGCCCCGGGCTCCATCGGTCCGAATGGAATCGATTTCACGGCGCGAGCTCCACGTGTACTGCGAAAGTTTCGGCCACCACGGTCTCGATCTCGCGGATCAGCCCCGAGGCACGCAGGTCCTGCTCCACGAGCGGGAGCAGGTGCAGCTGCGCCTGCGGCGCACTGATGACCGCCCGGGCCACGGGCGTCTTCATCGGGCGCTGCTCCTCCGACTTTTTCTTGCGGATGGCCCCGAGAACCCCTGCGGCAAACTCCAGCGCCGCGACGCCTTCCGCATCGTCTTCGTGCTGCAGGTCGCCGGCGGACGGCCAGGCCGCGGTGTGGATCGTGCCGGGCCGCCACCACGACCACACTTCGTCCGTGACGAATGGCAGAAACGGGGCAAACAGCCGGAGCATGACGTCGAGCGACGCGAGCAGCGCCCCGTTGGCTGAAGCGGCGGGCTCGGCTCCCTGATCGCCGTACCGGCGCCCCTTCACCAGCTCGAGGTAGTCGTCGCAGAACGACCAGAAAAACGTCTCGGTCCGCTCGAGGACGCGCGTGTAATTGTAGCTTTCGAGGTCGGCCGTGGACTCGCGCACGATCCGTGCGAGCGCCGTGAGCAGGCCCTTGTCGACCGCCGTGGTGACCGGCCCGTGGGGCTCGGGATTGGCGAGCACGAACTTCGAGGCGTTCAGGAGCTTGATCGCCAGCCGCCGCCCGACCTTCATCTGCCCGGTGTCGAACGCGGTGTCGGTGCCGGGCCGTCCACTCGCGGCCCAGTAGCGCACGCCGTCGGACCCGTGTTCCTCGAGCAGGCCCATCGGCGTGACGACGTTTCCCTTCGACTTCGACATCTTCTTCCGGTCGGGATCGAGCACCCATCCCGAGATCGCCGCGTTGCGCCACGGCAGCGTGCCATGCTCGAGCTCCGAGCGCAGGATGGTCGAGAACAGCCAGGTGCGGATGATGTCGTGCGCCTGCGGCCGCACGTCCATCGGGAAGACGCGCGCGAAGAGATCCGGATCCTCCTCCCACCGCCCGGCGATCTGCGGCGAGAGCGACGAGGTGGCCCAGGTGTCCATGACGTCCTTGTCGCCGGTGAATCCTCCCGGCTGATCCCGCTGGCCGGCGCCATAGCCGTCGGGCACGTCGGTGGACGGATCGATCGGCAGCCGCGATTCGTCGGGCACGAGCCGGCCGTCGTGATCGACCGAGCCGTCGTCGCGCACCTTGTACCAGACCGGGAACGGCACGCCGAAGAACCGCTGCCGGCTCACGCACCAGTCGCCGTTGAGGCCGTTGATCCAGTTCTCGAGACGGGTCTGCATATAAGCCGGGTGCCACTTCAGCTCGGCTCCACGCGCCAGTAGCCGGCTGCGAAACTCCATGGTCCTGATGAACCACTGCCGGCTGGTTACGATCTCGAGCGGGCGATCCCCCTTCTCGTAGAACTTCACGGCGTGCGTGATCGGACGAGGCTCGCCGATCAGGTCGCCGCTCTCCCGCAGCATGTCGACGGTCTTGACCCGGGCTTTCGCCGCCGACAGGCCGGCGAGCTCGTCGTATCGCTGCTGCGCCCGCGGGGCGTCGGTCGACTCCCATCCGGCGGCGCCCCAGGCGACCGGCTTGAAAGCGCCGTTTGCCTGAATGATCGCCCTGACCGGCAGCTGCAGCTCGCGCCACCAGGTCACGTCGGTGATGTCGCCGAACGTGCAGATCATCGCGGCGCCCGTCCCTTTGTCGGGATCGGCCAGCGCATGAGCCTTGACCGGCACGCGGACACCGAAGATCGGCGTGATCACGTCGGTGCCGAACAGCGGCTGGTACCGGGGATCGTCCGGATGGGCGACGATGGCGACGCAGGCGGGGATCAGCTCCGGTCGCGTCGTGTCGACCTCGAGGTATCCGCCCTCCGGTTTCGCAAACCGGATCTTGTGGTACGCGCCGGGCTGCTCGCGGTCCTCGAGCTCCGCCTGCGCGACCGCCGTGCGGAAATCCACGTCCCAGAGCGTCGGCGCTTCCAGCTGATAGGCTTCGCCCCGGGCCAGCAGGCGGAGGAACGCGAGCTGGGAGATCCGCTGCGACCGCCGGTCGATGGTCGCGTAGGTCATCGACCAGTCGACCGACAGACCGAGGTACCGCCAGAGGTGCTCGAAAACCTTCTCGTCTTCGGCGGTGAGCCGCGCGCACAGCTCGATGAAGTTGGGCCGCGACACCGGAATCGGCTGTTTCCCGGGCTTCTCCGGCGGCACGAAGGCCGGCTCGTACGGCAGCGACGGGTCGCACCGGACCCCGAAGTAGTTCTGCACGCGCCGTTCGGTCGGCAGACCGTTGTCGTCCCATCCCATCGGATAGAAGACGGCCTTGCCGCGCATCCGCTGGAAGCGCGCAACGATGTCGGTATGCGTGTAGGAAAAGACGTGCCCGACGTGCAGCGACCCGCTGACGGTCGGCGGCGGCGTGTCGATCGAATACACCGTCTCGCGCCCGCGCGTCCGGTCGAAGCGATAGACGCCGCCCCGCTCCCAGCGGTCAGTCCATTTTTGTTCGAGGCCTTCGAGCGCGGGTCTGTCGGGGACGGAGATCGGGTGGCTCAGGTCCAAGCCATCTGGCATATCCCGTCATGGTATCAGGCCTTGTTGAACTCCTTGATCCGCTCGATCTCCTCGCGCACGAGGCGCTCGGCAACATCGAGTACGACCTCGCGCACCGCCCGGTCGGTCATCCGCTCGATCACCCGGCGGGTCACCAGCTCGATCACCGCTTCGCCGAGGCCGTCGCGATTGATCGACGACGGGGCGAAGGTCCGGCCGCGTTCGGCGCTGAGCAGCGCGGCAAACGCCTCGGCGAGCGTCGGCAGCGCGTCGGTCGACGCGGCGGCGCCCTCGACGGCGCGCGCCGCTCCGGTCTCGATGACCGGCGCTGCCGCAACCGAGGATCCTGCCGTTTCGCTCTCTGCCGGCTCCCAGTTCGCGAGCTCGCTGGCCAGGCCCGCAGCCCCCGCCGGCGCAGCCGGTCCCGGGGCCGCGAGGTCGTCGCCGGGCTGCCGCCGGGGCGGGGCATCGGCTGTCGCCGCTTCGCGCAGCGAAAAGGCGGCGTCGAGGCGGTCGAAATAATCCTCGACCGACGGCGAGGCCGCAGGTTGCGGGGAGGGTTCGACCGAAGCGCCGGGCGAAGCCGTCAGGGCGGCCGGCGAAGCCGCGGCCAGCGGACGCTTGCCGGCAATCAGGTCCTTCACGCGGTTGATGACCATCTGCGGCTCGAAGGGCTTCACCAAGACCCCGTCACAGCCGGCGGCCTTCGCGCGCCCTTCATCGATCGGCTCGAAGGCGCCGGTCAGCAGCAGGACCGGGATGTGCGCGAGCTCCGGCGTGTTCTTGATGAACGCCGCGACTTCGTAACCGTCCCGCTCGGGCATCCCGACGTCCGCGAGCACGATATCGGGCCGTTCGGTGCGGGCCCGGTCGATCGCCTGCCGGCCGTCGCCGACCGCAATGACCGTGATGTCTTCGTCGGCGAACGTGAGCTCGATCACCCGCTGGATGGTGACGCTGTCGTCGGCGAGCAGCAGCTTGTGTGGCACGCCCTATACCTGCTCGACGCGGGGACGGACATTCTCGCTGATGAACCGGATGATGTCCTGCATGGGGCTGCCTGGAAGAAAAATGCCGCGCACGCCGGCCGCCTGCAGCTTCGGGATGTCGACGTCGGGGATGATCCCGCCGATCACAACGATCACGTCGTCGAGGCCCTTGGCCTTCAAGAGTTCCATGACCCGGGGGCAGATGTGCATGTGCGCACCCGACAGGATCGACAGGCCGATGGCATCGGCGTCTTCCTGCAGCGCGGCGGCGACGATCATCTCCGGCGTCTGGCGCAAGCCGGTGTAGATGACTTCCATCCCGGCGTCACGCAGCGCGCGCGCGATGACTTTTGCGCCCCGGTCGTGGCCGTCGAGGCCCGGCTTGGCGATGACGACTCGTATTTTTCGCATGCTAGATCAGCGGCACTTCCGCGTATTCGCCCCACACTTCGCGCAGCGCATCGCACATTTCGCCGACCGTTGCGTACGCGCGCACGCACTCGAGCAGCGGATACATCGTGTTCTCCCCCCCGCGCCCGGCCCGACGGAGCGCGTCCAGGGATGCCGCCACTTTGCCGTTGTCGCGCGTCTTCTTGAGCTCCGCC
Organism: Vicinamibacterales bacterium; assembly: GCA_035250005.1. Taxonomy (GTDB): domain Bacteria; phylum Acidobacteriota; class Vicinamibacteria; order Vicinamibacterales; family 2-12-FULL-66-21; genus JACDCA01. The sequence continues at coordinate 16,562 of DATFFM010000080.1, forward strand.
AGCCGCGCCAGCTGCATCTCTCCCGCCGTATCGTCGATGTAGAGGATCGGATACGGCGCCTCGTCTTCCTGCACGTAGTCGTTGACCCCGACGACGATCTTCTCGCGGCGCTCGACCGCCTGCTGGAACTGGTACGAGGCCTCGGCGATTTCCTTCTGGGGGTAGCCCTGCTCGATCGCTTCGACCATCCCGCCCATGCGGTCGATCGTGTCGAAGTACTCCTTCGCGCCCCGCTCCATGTCGAGCGTGAGCTTCTCGAGGAAGTACGAGCCGCCCAGGGGATCCACCGTATTGATCACGCCGCTCTCGGCCGCGATGATCTGCTGCGTCCGCAGCGCGAGGGTCGCGGCTGCGGCGGTCGGCAGGGCGAGCGCCTCGTCGAGCGAGTTGGTGTGCAGCGAGTTCGTGCCGCCGAGCACGGCCGCGAGCGCCTGCAGCGCCGTCCGGACGACGTTGTTGTACGGCTGCTGGGCGGTCAGCGAGACGCCGGCCGTCTGGGTGTGGAACCGCAGCTTCCACGAACGCTCGTTCTTCGCGCCGAACCGGTCCCGCATCACGTCGGCCCAGATCTTCCGCGCGGCGCGGAACTTCGCGATCTCCTCGAAAAAGTCGCTGTGCGAGTTGAAGAAGAAGGAGATCTGCGGCGCGAACTCGTCCACGTCGAGGCCGGCGTCGATCCCGTACTGCACGTACTCGATGCCGTCACGCAGGGTGAAGGCGAGCTCCTGCAGCGACGTCGAGCCCGCCTCGCGGATGTGGTAGCCGCTGACCGAGATCGTGTTCCACTTGGGCACTTCCTGCGCGCAGAAGGAGAAGATGTCGGTGATCAGCCGCATCGACTCGCGCGGCGGAAAGATGTATTCCTTCTGCGCGATGAATTCCTTCAGGATGTCGTTCTGGATCGTGCCGGACAGCTTCTTCCAGTCGGCCCCCTGCTTCTCGGCGACGACCAGATACATCGCGAAGATCATCGGGGCGGGCGAGTTGATCGTCATCGAGGTCGTGATGCCGGCGAGGTCGATCCCCTCGAACAGCCGCTCCATGTCGGCCAGCGACATGACGCTCACGCCGCATTTGCCGACCTCGCCAAGCGACAGCTCGTGATCGGGGTCGCGCCCCATCAGCGTCGGCAGGTCGAAGGCGACGCTGAGCCCCGTGCCACCCGCGCTGAGCAGCGTCTTGTAGCGCTCGTTGGTCTCTTCGGGCGTGCCGAACCCGGCAAACTGCCGCATCGTCCACAACTTGCCGCGATAGCCGGACGGGTGGATGCCGCGGGTATACGGAAACTCCCCCGGGTTGTTCAGCTCGGTTGCGTAGTCGAGCTGCTCGACGTCCTCCGGCCCGTAGAGGCGGTCGATCTCGCGCCCTGAGATGGTCGTGAAACGGACGGGACGTTCCGGCGCCTTCCTGAGCGACGGTTCGAGCACCTCCCTTTCCCACCGCTGCCTGGCGGTCTCGGCGGTGACACTTTTCATAGGTGCTTGCATTATAACGGCTTGCCGTGCCATGGCTCTGGCGAAGAGCGCGGGCCTGGGCCCTTCCTTTCGGCCCGCCGGCCAAGGCAAGGCTCAGGCGCGTCGCCGGATCGCGTACTCCAGAACCAGCAAGCCACTGGGAAGCGCTGTGTGCTGTGTAAGGTCGAGCCGGAGGGGCTCATCCAACGGCGGGTCCAGCGCGAGCAGCGGTATGCCGGGGCGGCCGAGCAGCAATGGACTGACGCCCAGTTCCACCGTATCGACCAGCCCGGCGCCCAGCAGACGGCGGAACAGCACACCGCCTCCGCACAGCCAGATGTCCTTCCCCGGCTCGCGCCTCAGGCTGGCAACCGTGCGCTCGACATCGTCGCCGATGATCGTGACCTCCGGGAAGTCGTCGGGACGCAAGGTCCGCGAAACCACGTAGTTGCGCAAGCCCGGGTACGCCCGCATCCCTTGCTGCACCGCCTGTTCGTAGGTGATCCGACCCATGAGCACGGTGTCGATCGACGCAAAAAATGGCGCCGGATCGTAAGCGGGGTCGGAGACCAGGAAGTTCGTGCCCCCCTTGTCATCGGCAATACAACCATCGAGACTCATCCCCACGCCATACCGTACGCGTCGCATGAATCCTCGCGATCAGGACGCCACCGAAGGGTCGCGGCCGGCGGCCATCAGCAGAAAGCCCGGCTCCAGGGTCTATGGTCCCTTCGGCCGTCGCGGTCGCGGTGCTTTCAGACCGGTCGCGAGCTTCGATGTCACCTCTCGCCGGACGCGCGCGGCAAGACGGCCGTCTTCCTCACGCACGAATCGGGCGACGCTCCCGGGATCCCTCTTAGAGAGCTCGCGGAGCGCCCAGGACAACGCCTTCACCACCATGTCGTCACGGTCGTCCGCCAACATCCTGCAGATATTCAACGTGCGATGAGTATCTCCGCTGCCTCCCCGGGCCCGCGAGTTGAGCGGCACCGTCGCAACAAGAGCCAGCCGACGACGCCAGCGATCCGTTGACCGCGACCACTTCATGACCTGGGTATCGGACACGTGTCCCTCGCGCCATGCGAGCCCGGCGATCGTGACGGCGTACAGGTCGATCGAGCCCCAGTCCGCCAGTCCCTCCGCCCAGCCGTCATAGTCGGCGGCGCGCAGTTGACGCCTCGCATCCGGACGCGACGCGACCAGTTCGAACGCAATGACACGTTCGGGCCATGCGCCGCCGCCCAGCAGCCCCTTTGCGACCGCGACCACCGTCTCAGGTGGGTCGTGCGCGAGTCCCTTTGTGTATCGCCGCAGCACACTCCGAACGGACGGCGTGGTCATCACCGGAAGCCGCTTCAGGTCGCGGCCAATCGCCGCGGCGATGTCAGCCGGCGACGAGGTCCGTTTCGCCCGAGGCTCTTCAATCGCGCCGCGCGTTTTTCGCATCGAGGTTCAGGTGTGCATCGGAAGGCCCCGTACGCCGAGCCCAGCGCCGCAGCAAAACATGCTGACCGCCTCACCCCGACACGGCGGGACACGTACATTGGATCGCTGAACGCATCGTGCCACTGAAGGAGCGCGCGGCCGGGCTCGTCCACATGGCAGCGGCTGCAGAACGGTCTCGGGTATTACGCGTGCCCCGGCGCCTGGACGGTGATCCGAAGCTCGGCCGGCAAGGCTGGCAGCCGCGCGCGCGCGTCCCGCACGGCCGGCGACCGCTTCGATCGCCTTGCGCTCGACTATGGAGAATCTGTAGCCGCTCCGGTACTCCACTATGACCGTGCGCTGGCCACACGGGACCGAGGCGAGCAGCAAGCTGCTGCAACCATGCCGACGAAGCCACGCAGGCCTCCGTCCTCATCGCTCGAAGACGACCTTGCCGCCGGCGATGGTGTAGAGCACCTTCGCCTCGAGCAGCCGCGCCGGCGCGCTCTTCCCCACCTCGACGAGGTTCGTATCGAAGACGGCGAGGTCGGCGAACCGGCCGGGGGCGATCGTGCCCTTCACCTCCTCCTCGAAAGACGCCCACGCAGGCCCTTTGGTATAGGCTTCGATCGCTTCTTCGATCGTCAGCCGCTGGTCCGGGAACCAGCCGGCCTTCGGCTCACCCGTCAGCGTCTGCCGCGACACCGCCGCATACAACCCGTACACCGGGTTGAGGAAGTAACGCGCCGCGTTGGTGCCGGGGCTGTCGCTGCCGAAGATCAGCACCGCGCCGGCGTCCTTCAGCTTGCGAAAGGCGTACGCACCGCGCGAGCGCTCGTGCCCGATGCGCTCTTCCATCCAGCGCATGTCGTCGGACACGTGATACGGATTGATCTCGGCCACGAGCTTGAGCTTGCCGAATCGCGCGAAGTCATCCGGGTGCACGACCTGCGCGTGGATCACGCGCCAGCGGTGATCGCTGCCCGTCAGGTTGTGCTTTGCGAGCAGCTTCTCGTAGACGTCGAGCAGGATGCGATTGCCCTTGTCGCCGATCGCGTGGACGTGGGGCGGTATGCCGCTCACGATCGCCTGTTCGAGCAGCTTCTCGAGATTCCCCGGCGGGAAGTCGGTGTAGTGCTGCTGCGCGGTCATGTTCATGGCCGCACCCGGCTGCCCTTCGGGGCTCATGATGTCGCGCAGCAGCCCTTTGTTCTTCGGATCGTGCGAGTACGGTTCGAAGAACATGGCGCCGCTGCTGCCCATGATCCCGTCCACCCAGGCCTTGTAGCCGATGAAGCGCAGCCACTCATCGCCAAAGCCCCTCGAGATGCCGAGCGCGCGTGTGTGCGCCACGTTGTCGAGCGTCGGCCTCAGCATGATGCGCGACGTCAGCTCCCCTCTGCGCTGCAGCTCCTGATACGCGCGCAGCTGTTCCGCGCTCGTCAGGTCCTGCATCGTCGTCACGCCCCCTTCGCGCGCCTCCTTGAGGACGGCGCGCACCTGCACCAGCCGCTGCTCGAACGGGACGGGCGGGATGACCTTGCGCACCAGATTCGCGGCGCTGCCCTTGAGGATGCCGGTGAGGCGGCCGTTGGCGTCCTTCTCGATCTCGCCGTCCGGCGGATTCGGCGTGCTCTCGGTGATGCCGGCTGCCTTCAGCGCAAGTGAATTCGCCAGGTACATGCTGCGGTCGAAACGCTGCACGAGAACGGGATGGTTGGGCGTCACCGGATCGACCAGATCTCGCGACGGAGTGAACGGGCCGGTGCCCGGCTTCGCAGGAGCATTCGCCCCCGGACTTCCCTGACCCCACTTCTCGTACGCGCCCCAGTCTCCCCGCGTGATCCAGCTGCCCGCCGGCAGGCGCGACGCGGCTCCCTGGACGGCCACCGTGAAGGCCTTGGCCTCGTGGATCTCGAGCAGGTTGACGCCCACCAGCAGACCGCCGGTGCTGTCGATGTGCACGTGCGCATCGTTGAACCCGGGAGAGACGAACGCGCCCTTCAGGTCGATCGTTCGCGTCTGCGGTCCCGAGAGCGCCTTGACCTCGGCGGCCGTTCCAACCGCCGCGATCCGTGTGCCGCGAATCGCCACCGCGTCGGCCCACGGCTTCGCCGCATCCACGGTGTAGATGCGCCCGTTGGTGAGAATGAGATCGGCCGGGAGCGGCTGCGCCAGGGCGACGACTCCGGTGACGGCCAGCCCGGCGGCAAGGAGCTTCAGTGTGATGCCAGACATCTGTGTAATCCACGCTTTCGTGAGGCGCCGATGGCTTGACTTGGCGCATTCTGCCACAGTACTTTGGTCTGTTTATTGACAACCGGCACTCATATCTCTAGGAGTCACATGGCAGCAGGCGGCAACATTTTCAACGCGATGCTCCAGGAGTTCGACGGCGCCGCGCGCCTGCTCGGGCTCGACCCGGGCATCTGGAAGATCCTCACCCACCCGAAGCGCCAGATCACCGTGTCGTGCCCCATCCAGATGGACAACGGCGAGATCGAGGTCTTCACCGGCTACCGCGTGCAGTACAACATCACGCTCGGCCCCGCGAAGGGGGGCATCCGCTATCACCCCGACGTGTCGCTCGACGAGGTCACAGCGCTCGCCGCGTGGATGACGTGGAAGTGCGCGGTCGCGCACGTGCCGTTCGGCGGCGGCAAGGGGGGCATCATCTGCGACCCGACCCGCATGTCGCGCCGCGAGCTGGAGGCGCTGACGCGCCGGTATGTCGCGGAGATCATCGACGCGATCGGCCCTGACAAGGACGTCCCGGCGCCTGACGTCAACACCAACGACCAGATCATGGCCTGGATCATGGACACCTACAGCATGCACGTCGGCCACACCTCCACGGCGGTCGTGACCGGCAAGCCGATCGAGATGGGCGGTTCGCTCGGCCGGCGCGAGGCTACCGGCCGCGGCGTCATGATCACGACGCGCGAAGCGGCCAAGCACCTCGGATTCGACATCAAGGGTGCGACGGTGGCCGTCCAGGGCTTCGGCAACGTCGGCTCGGTTTCGGCCGACCTCCTCTCGAAGATCGGCGCGAAAATCGTCGCCGTCACCGACTGGAAGGGAGGCGTCTACAACAAGGCGGGGCTCGACATCGCGAAGATGCTCGACTTCGCGAAACAGCACAAGACGATCGACGGCTTCCCGGGGGCCGAACCGTTCGAGAACGAGGACCTGTTCAAGCTGGACGTGGACGTGCTCGTGCCGGCGGCGCTCGAGAACCAGATCACCATGGAGAACGCGGCCGGGATCAGGGCCAAGGTCCTGGTCGAGGGGGCGAACGGCCCGACCACCCCCGACGCGCACAAGCACCTGCACGAGCGGGGCGTGTTCGTGATCCCCGACATCCTCGCGAACGCCGGCGGCGTCACCACCTCGTACTTCGAGTGGGTCCAGGACCGCCACGGCTACTTCTGGGAGGAGGACGAGGTCAACCACCGGCTCGAGGTCAAGATGGTCGAGGCGTTCGAAGACGTGCTCCAGACCTCGATCCGCTACAAGACCGACCTGCGCACGGCCGCCTACATCGTCGCGATCAACCGGGTGGCGACGGTCACGCGGATGCGCGGGATGTATGCGTAGTCGAAGCTAGGAGCTGGAGCTGGGAGTGGGCCCGGCGCGGTTGGCGCGCCGGGCTTTTTTTCTGCCTTCCAGCATTCAGCGTTCAGCGTTCAGCGTTGTTCTTCAAACCAGCCCCTGGTCCATCATCGCGTCGGCGACCTTCAGAAAGCCGGCGATGTTCGCGCCATGGACGTAGTTGCCCGGCACGCCGTACGCATCCGCGGTCTCGCGGCAGGCGCGGTGGATCGATTTCATGATCGAGTGAAGCTCCCGGTCAACCTTCTCGCGCGGCCACGCCCGGCGCGCGCTGTTCTGCGCCATCTCGAGCCCGGAGGTCGCCACACCACCGGCGTTGGCCGCCTTGCCCGGGCCATAGAGGACGTTGCCGTCAACCAGGATGCGGACCGCGTCCGGATGGCAGGGCATGTTCGCCCCTTCGGCGACGGCGGCGACCCCGTTCCGCACCATGTTCACCGCGTCGTTTTCGAGGATCTCGTTCTGCGTCGCGCTCGGGAAGGCGCAGTCGGCCCGGTACGCCCAGAGCGGATTGTGGTCGAGCGTCGGATCCGTCGGCGTGAAGACAACGCCGCGGAACCGATCCGCGAACTCGCGCACGCGGCCGCGGCGAACGTTCTTCAGCTCCAGCAGAAAGTCCAGCTTCTCGCGGTCGAACCCGGCTTCGTCGTAGATGTGGCCGTCGGAGTCGGAGATCGTGACCGCCTTCGCGCCGAGCGCGATCAGCTTCTCGATCGTGTACTGCGCGACGTTGCCGCTGCCCGAAACCAGACAGACCTTGCCCTCCAGCGTCTCGTTCCGCGTAGCGAGCATCTCGGCGGTGAAGTAGACCGCGCCGTATCCGGTGGCTTCGGGCCGGATCAGCGATCCGCCCCACCCCAGCCCTTTACCGGTGAGCACGCCGGTGAACTCGTTGCGCAGCCGCTTGTACTGGCCGAACAGGTACCCGATCTCGCGCCCCCCGACGCCGATGTCGCCGGCCGGGACGTCGGTGTCGGGCCCGACATGGCGCATCAGTTCGGTCATGAAGCTCTGACAGAACCGCATCACCTCGTTGTCGGAACGCCCGTGCGGGTCGAAGTCGGAGCCGCCTTTGCCGCCGCCCATCGCGAGCGTCGTCAGTGAGTTCTTGAAGACCTGTTCGAACGCCAGAAACTTGAGCACGCCGAGCGTCACCGAGCGGTGGAACCGCAGTCCCCCCTTGTACGGGCCGAGCGCGCTGTTCATCTGGATGCGGAATCCCCGGTTGACCTGAATCTCGCCGCGGTCGTCCTGCCACGGGACCCGGAACATGATCACGCGCTCCGGCTCGACGAGCCGCTCGATGATCTTCGCCTTCACGAGGTCGCGACGCCGCTCGATCACGAGATCGAGGCTCTCGAGCACCTCTTCGACAGCCTGGTGGAATTCGGGTTCGGCAGGGTTTCGGGCGTGGACTTGCGCCAGGATGTCCGTGATGTACGGGGATACCGACGCGCGCGTGGATCGACTGACCAGCATCATTCCTCCTTAGCTGAGACGACGACCGGGGACCCGAACGGGACGGCGGCGGGCTGGGAGTTTACCATCAGTAGGCCAGACCTACAGGTAGGGCCTAGACCCGGCCTAGACTCTCCCCATGAGAATCACCGCCGTCCTCACACTAGCCGCCTGCGGTCTCGGCTTCGCGGTCCAACCCGGCGCGCAGGGCCAGCCGCCGTTCGTCCCACTCGACCCCCAGCGGGTCCAGGACCAGGACACCATGACCTGGGCCGACTACCGGCCCATCCCGGGCGCACGTTGGGCCGACAATGCGGTGCCGGGCGAGCGGGTGTTGCGCGTCGCGCTGGTCGCGGTGGACTTCCCGGACCAGCCGTTCGTGATCACCGTGCCCAGGCAGTCGGACCTGTTCGGCAATCCCCAGATCGATCCGGTCAACCGCGAGGCGGTGCCACAGTTCTATGCCGACTTCTGGGGCCGGCCGGGGGCGCTCAATCACGGCCACACGATCCACGAGTTCTGGATGGAACAGTCGCGCGGCAAGGTGGGAATCCCGAAGATCGATGCGTACGGGCCGTACCGTATGCCCAGGAACCTCTTCGAGTACGGTCTGAACGAATACAACCAGGCGGGCGCCTGCCCCACCGGCTTCAGCTGCAACGGCAAGATGGAGCCCGACGTCGATGCGCTGTGGACCGCCGACACGGGAACCGACATCAGGAAGAACTACGACATCGTCCTGCGCATCTATGCCGGCTACGACGAGACGAGCGTCTGGCAGGAGTTCGGCGAGATGAAGTTCAAGTCGAAGGACGACATCCCGGCTGAATGGGGCAACCCCGACCCGACCAAGCCCCGATGGGTCACGACCCGCTACGTACCGTGGACGTCATGGAAGGCGGGCGCGCAGCAGTGGGGGCTGTCTTCGGTGCGGCAGGGGGAGAATTCCGGAACCATCACGCACGAGATTGCGCACTTTGCGTTCCGCACCGGCGACAACAACAACAATCCGTACGTCACCCCTTATCGCCGCGTGGGCTCGGGGCCATGGGACGTGATGGACCGCGGCTCGTTCAACGGCCCGGGCGGTCCGCACCGCCGATGGGTCGTGCCGGCGGCCGAAGGGGCGGCGATGCCGGCCGGCTTCATGCTGCGAAACCGGCTCCGCTATCAGTGGCTGCAGCCGTCGCAGGTGCTGCAGCTGACGCGCAGCGGGCTCGCCCAGTCGGGCGTCGCGGTCGCGACGGTGACGGCCCGCGCGGTGGATCCGCTGCCCGGCGAGGTGGCCGGCGTCACCGTCGCGCTCGACGGCGGCGCGCCGCAGGACCGCACGCCGAAGTGCGACATCGACGCCGATCCGCTGTGTGCCGGCGATGCCGTCTTCAACTTCTATTCCCTCGAAGTCGTCCAGCGCATCGGCTACGACTCGTTCACGCCGGACAACGGCGTCCTGATCGCCAAGAACAAGGATCGCGAAGGGCGCACCTGCGGCTACAACTGCTTCACGTGGGTGATCGACGCGCATCCTGAAGATATGAAGATGGTGGACTTCACGCGTCCGGACGGCACGAAGGTGATGCGGACGGTCGCGGATTATCGCCAGCTGAACGACGCGCTGTTCCATGCGGGGGTCAATTCAGGCAGCCAGTACGAGTGGAAGGATGAAGCCAATCGGCTGCACTTCTACGTCGTGGATGTGAAACGCGATCCGCGCGGGATTCTGTCGTACACGGTAGCGGTCCGATCGATGGACGGCGCGGGGCCGCAGAAGCGCGAGCTGAGCATCCTCGACCGGGAGCAGGAGCGCGTCGACGGGGCAGGCGGCGTGGTGATGATTCCCATCGTGAATGCCGGCACGGCCGTTGACGTGTTTCGCCTGGCGGTGTCCACTCACGACAAAGGGTGGGGAGCACAGCTGGAGAACGCGCTCGTAGCGCTGCAACCCGGTCAGATGAAACGGATTCCCGTGCGGATCACTCGGGCTCCGGGCACGGGCCGTGGAATGAACTTCGAGTTTTCGGCGCTGTCGGAGAGCGACCCGGCCGTGTACCGCACCACAAGCGTCACGGTGACCGGCCCGCGCTGAAACGGTGACACTCAACTTAACGCTAAGTTGTTGATCCGGGGAGCGCGACCGTGAGTTTCAACAACTTAGCGTTAAGTTGAGTGTCACCGTTTTTCGAGGGCCGCGAGGATCTCGGTGTAGCTGGAAATGCTGGCATCGAATTCGGCCAGATCCAGGTGCTCGTCGTCGGTATGCGCGACCAGGAACGACCCCGGACCGAAGAGCAGCGGTACACCCCACCGATCGAGCAGAGGGATGTCGGTCGTGAACGGAAAGCTGGCCGCGGCGAAGCCGGGAATAGTGTGCAGCCGGACTGGCGGCACCCGCAGCACCTCTTCGACCGCCACCTCAGGTTCCACTGACTTCACCACGTCCAGGACCTCGCCGGCATCGCCGACGGTCCGGAACATCACCTCCGCCGAGGCGCGCGCCGGGACGACATTGGGCGCCACGCCCCCTTCGATCAGGCCGACGCTGTAGGACGTCGCGCCGAACGTCGGATTCGACGGCAGCGCGAGCGTTCGCAGCCTGACGAGCGCGTCTACGAGCTTCTCGATCGCGGATTCGAAATGCTCCGGCGCCGAGGAGTGGCCCGCCCGCCCCTTCGCGTGCAGCCTGACGCGCAGAATGCCCCGGGTGCCGGCGGCAAGCCGGCTGTCGGTCGGCTCGCCGTTGACCAGGAACTTCGAGCCCGCAGCCACCGCGTTCGCCGCCGCGGCTCCATCACTGCCGCGCTCCTCGCCCACCACGAACAGCAGCCCGACCCGCCGATGGCCGTCGGCCCGCATCCGTCCGGCCGCCGCCACCTGGGCGGCGAGGATCCCTTTCGCATCGCAGGAACCGCGGCCGTACAGCTTTCCGTCACCGACATGACTGGGAAAGAACGGCGGCACGCAGTCGTAGTGGGTCGAAAGGACGACGTCGGGGGGATCGAGGGTCGCGATGACGTTGAACCGGTCGCCGGCCACCGGTTGCCTCGTAACGCTGTAGCCGAGCGTGGTGAGACGCGCGGCCAGCCATTCCCCCGCCCTCGCTTCCGTCCCCGTCGTCGAATCGATGTCGATCAGCGCTCTCGCGAATGCGAGCGCCTCTAGCGGATCCATTGTTCGAGCGCCGTTCTCGCGCTGGTCCGTTCGTCGCGGTATTTCACGATGATCGGTGTGGCAACCGAGAGCCCCCAGTCCTTGCCCGCGCCCGACTGTATCGGGCGCGCGCCCGGCACCACCACGGCTCCTTCGGGCACGATCAGCGGTTCGCCGGGCTGCGCCTGGATGATCGAGCCGGTGGTGAGATCGTAGATCGGCGTCGAGCCGGTAAGGATCGTGCCGGCCGCCAGCACCGCGCGCCGCTTCACGACGGTGCCTTCGTATACACCGCAGTTCCCGCCGATGAGCACGTCGTCCTCGACAATCACAGGCAGTGCGCCCACCGGTTCGAGCACCCCCCCGATCTGCGCCGCGGCGCTGACGTGGACGCCCTTGCCGACCTGCGCGCAGGAGCCGACCAGCGCGTGCGAATCGATCAGCGATTCGTCGCCCACCCAGGCGCCGATGTTGACGTACATCGGCGGCATGCAGATGACTCCGCGCCCGAGATACGCGCCGTCGCGGACGCTGGAGCCGCCCGGTACGATGCGGATGCCACTCGACACGCTCAGTGGCTTGAGCGGCAGCGTGTCTTTGTCGAAGAACAGCCCGCGGCCATCCGTCGTCTGGTCCACGGTGCTGCCGAACCGGAACGCGAGCAGAATGCCGCGCTTCACCCACGCGTTGACCCGCCAGCCGGTGGGGGCAGCGGCGACCGGCTCGGCCGCGCGCACCTCGCCGGCCGAGAGCGCATCGCGCAGTTCCTTCACGACGGCACGCGCCTCGTCGCGCGACGCCCCGGTGCCCTGGTCGAACAATGATTCGACCCGCTGCTGCAGGGTCATCGAGCGCCCGGTCGACTCGAGCCGACCTCTTCACCGGCCTTGACCGCGGGTTCGAGCGCCGCCAGGACGGCGGCGATCTTCTGCCGTGAAGCGGACTGCGGCGGGACCATCGGGAGCCGGTAGCGCTCCTCGAGCAGCCCCATCATCGCCATTGCCGCCTTGATCGGGATCGGATTGGCTTCCACGAAGTTCACCGCCATGAAAGGCATCAGAGCGTTGTGCACGGCGCGAGCCGCCGCGAAATCGCCCCTCTCCGCGAGTTCCACCATCTGTGCCATCTCGGCCGGCATCCCATTCGAAGCCACCGAGATGATCCCGTGCCCTCCTACCGACATCACCGGCAGCGTGAGCGAGTCGTCGCCTGAGAGCACCACGAACCCCGCAGGCACCGAACGGCACACTTCGCAGATCTGCCCCATGTTTCCGGATGCCTCCTTCACGCCGGCGATCCCGGGGATGGTGCTGAGGCGCAGCAGGGTAGCGGGATCGACGTTTACGCCCGTCCGGCCGGGGACGTTGTACACGACGATCGGCAACGGAACCGCCTCAGCGATCGCCCGGTAGTGCTGATAGAGGCCTTCCGGCGTCGGTTTGTTGTAGTACGGCGTCACCGACAACAGCCCGCCGGCGCCAGCGCGTTGCATCCGGCGCGCGACGTGGACGACCTCGCGCGTGTCGTAACCGCCCGCGCCCGCCAGCACCGGTACCTTGCCGGCCGCGGCCTCGACCACGAGCTCCACGATCCGCACGCGCTCGTCTTCCGTGAGGGTTGGACTCTCGCCCGTCGTCCCGCATGGCACGAGAAAGTGGACGCCCGCCTCGATCTGCCGCTTCGCCAGCCGGCGGACCACCTGCTCGTCAACGTTACCGTCGCGGTCGAATGGAGTTACCAGCGCCGTTCCACATCCGGTCCATGGTCTTCGCATTCCGTGCTCCTATTCAGCCTTCAGCGTTCAGCGTTCAGCGTTCAGAGTTCAGCATTCAATCCGAGCATGTCGCGCATCGTGAACCAGCCGACCCGTCCGTCCAGCCACTTCGCGGCTTCCAGCGCGCCGCGTGCGAAGGCCGTTCGATCGCGCGCGGTGTGCGTCAGCGTGATCGTCTCGGCGGGCGAGTCGAAGCCGAGAGTGTGCGTGCCCGGGATGTGCCCCGCACGCGTGGAGGAGACGTCCACGGCGGCGCCGGCGGCCTCGACGACCCGCTGGATGGCGAGCGCCGTGCCCGATGGGGCGTCTTTCTTGGCGGCGTGGTGTGCTTCGTGGATCCACGACGCGAAGCCGCGCGCCGCCAGCAGCTGCGCGGAACGTTCCGCGATCGCCAGAAACAGGTTCACGCCGATGGCGAAGTTGGGTGCGGCGATCACGCCGACGTCGTGACCCGCCAGATCCTCTCGGAGCGCCAGCTCATCACGCTGCCAGCCCGTCGTACCGATCACGAGCGACACGCCGCGAGCGGCCAGTCGCAGCGCATTTGCCGGAACGGCTTCCGCGGTCGAAAAGTCGATCGCCACGTCGGCGGCCGGCCAGGTGGCGGCATCCGGCGCGCTGGCCTTTGTGACGGAACCAACGATGTCGACGCCGTGCTCGGGCCCGAGCGCGGCGACGAGCCGACCCATCCGGCCGTGGCCGACGATCAGCACCCGCAGCGGCGACTTCACCCGGCGACCTCGACGGCGGCAAAGAACTCCGCGTGCAGCCGCGTCATGGCGGCCGGCACGTCCGCATCGTTCAGCACGACCGTCACGTTCCGGCGCGAAGCCGCCTGCGACACCATCCGCAGCGGGAGCCGGCCGAGCGCGGCTATCACCGTGACGGCAGTTGCGGGATCCGTCCGCAGGCTGTCGCCGACGGCGCTGACGATCGCCATTCCCCGGTCCACCTGAACGGATGCAAAGCTGGCGAGGTCGGCCACAATCGCGTCGATGCGACGGTCGTCGTCGAGCGTCATCGATACGCTCACCTCCGACGTCGTCACGACGTCCACCGACGTGGCGTGCCGCTCGAAGACCTCGAACACCCGGCGAAGAAAACCGTGCGCGAGGAACATCCGCGTCGAGGTGACGTTCACCACCGTGATATTGCGCTTGCAGGCGATGGCCCTCAGCGGCCGTCTGTCGAATGGCGTTTCCGCAGTGATCAGGCTGCCAGGGTTGTCGGGTTTCATCGTGTTGAGGATCCTGACCGCGATGTTCCTCTCGACCGCGGGAAGGATGGTGCTCGGGTGCAGCACCTTGGCGCCGAAGTACGCCAGCTCCGCGGCTTCGTCGAACGAGAGCCGCCTGACCGGCTGCGCGTCGGAGACGATGCGGGGATCGGCCGTCAGCATGCCGTCCACGTCCGTCCAGATCTGAATCTCGCGCGCGTCGAGCGCCGCGCCGATGACGGCCGCCGAGAAGTCCGATCCGCCACGGCCGAGCGTGGTGGTGATCCCCTCTTCGGTCGCGCCGACGTACCCCCCGAGGACCACGACTTCATCCGCGTCCAGCGCGGGCTGCACCTCCCGCGCCGCGGCCCGCCGCGTCGTCTCGAGCGGCAGTGCGCCGCCAAAGGTGTCATCGGTCACCACCGCGAGCCGTGCATCGACCCACCGCACCCTCAGGCCGGTCTGCCGGAGCACGGCAGCCACGATCCGGCTCGACATCAGCTCGCCGGCGGCAGCGACACGGTCCGAGCCTCGCGGCGTCAGCTCGCGCAGAACGGCAACCGACGTGAGCGCCGCCCGAACGTCGTCGCACTCGCGGGCGACCTCGCCCCAGAGATCCAGAAGACTAGAGGTGCAGTCGTCTTCGGCGAGGAGCTTCTCCACGACTGCCCGGTGACGTGCCTCGATGGCCGCGACTCGGCTCTCGGCGTCGGCGGCCGCGCCATGTCGCGCCACGTCGCAGGCAGCCAGAAGGGCGTCGGTGACCCCCGACATCGCCGAGACCACGACGACAACCGGACTGCCGGCGCCGACGGCTCGAGACACGATACGGGCAACCCGCGCCATGGCGGCCGCGTCTGCCACCGACGTACCGCCAAACTTCATCACGATCGGTCGTGTCATCTGTCCTCCAGCCAGCCTTCGGCGTGCATCAGCTCGGCATTCAGAATCGCCGCGCCGGCGGCGCCCCGGACGGTATTGTGGCCGAGCGCGACGAACTTGATCCCGGATACGGCGCACGGCCGGATGCGTCCAACGCTGACCGTCATGCCGGCCCCGCGCCCGGCGTCGAGCCGCGGCTGCGGGCGAAACGGCTCGTCGAGCACCTCGATCGGGAGCTCGGGAGCGCTCGGGAGACGGAGCTCCTGCGGGCGGCCGCGCCACTCGCGCATCGCCCGCGCGACCTCATCGACCGATGGCGCCGAGTCGAGCGCCACCGACACGGTCAGCGTGTGACCGTCCACCACCGGCACGCGATTGGTGTGAGCGCTGACGATCGCCGGATGCGCGGTGACTCTCCCCTCTGCAAAGCTGCCCAGGATCTTGTTCGCCTCGGTCTCGATCTTCTCCTCTTCGCCGCCGCCGATGCCGGGGATCACGTTGGCGACGATGTCGTACGAGGGGACGCCGGGGTAGCCGGCTCCTGAGACGGCCTGAAGCGTCGTGGTCAGCACCGTCCTGATCCCGAAGGGGCGGAGCGGAGCCAGCGCCATGGCCAGGACGACGGTGGAGCAGTTTGGATTGGTGACGATCGCACCGCGCCAGCAGCGCGCGCGACGCTGGACCTCGATGAGCCCGAGGTGATCCGGATTGATTTCCGGGATCAGGAGCGGGACGTCGTCCTGCATCCGGAAGCTGCGGGCATTGCTCACCACGATGTGGCCGGCGGCGGCGAAGGCCGGCTCGAGATCGGCTGCCGCGGCAGCGTCGAGCGCCGAGAACAGCAGCCGCGGCCCCTGGCCCGGCGTGCACGCTTCAACCCGCCGGCCATCGGTCATCGCCGGCACGTTCCCGCCCAGACGCCAGGTCGCAGCTTCGCGGTAGAGGCGTCCTTCGGAGCGCTCGCTCGCGGCCAGCCACGTCGGACGAAAGAGCGGATGGCCGTCGAGCAGCCGGATGAACTGCTGCCCCACCATCCCGGTCGCGCCGAGCACGCCGACTTCGATTACCGCCGTCACCTGCTGCTGCCCCCTGTGTTCGAACCGCGTCAACGCGGCTGAAAAGAAAAAACCCGCCGCCTGTAGTCAGGCCGACGGGTTGCTCTGGTGCCTTGAGTTGGAGGTTCAGCTCACAGACGCGCGCACACCGCCGGCCTGCAGGGCCGCTTGCCCCGCTTTCGATCGGCAGTGTGTTTGAGGTTCTGGAACATCGCTCCGGCGAAACTATACGCGTCCGGCTTGCTGATCGTCAAGAGGACGCCGCACGAATTTCATCGTCCGACCTTGAACGCGATGGTGTCCTGCGCCGTTCCGGCATCGGTCTTCGCGGTGAATTCGATCAGGTACTCGCCGGCCGCGAACGCCGACAGCGCCAGCTCCGTTTCGAACACGCCGTCGGCGCCTGGCTTGAACGTCAGGTCCGCCATCGCGGCGCCGCCGCGGTTCAACAGCCGGCCCGTGACCGTCGGCGTGATGCCGCCAGGCGCGTAGCTCTCGACTCGAACGAGGATGCGCTCGGCACGGCTGAAGTCGCGGTCGACCGCCGGCACGGCGGCTGGATTCGCACGGATCTCCTGGACGTCGCGCGCCGTGCGGGCTCGATAGACGCGAGGCGTGCCGAGCGACACCTGCACCTGGGTATAGTCGGGGACGGTCAGCTCGCGGACAGAGGAATCGAGCACTTGACCCTTGTCCCCTTCGACCGTCATCCGCAGCTGCAGCTGCCCGGGCGGGGCATCGAACGTCACGCTGCCGCCCGGCTCGACGGTGGACGCTGCCGCCGCAGGATCCGGCACGCGCCCGCGAAACAGCGGCCGGCCGTCGGTCGCAACCGCGGTCAGCTGCACCCGCGCGGCCGGCGCGACGTCGCGCACGCTGCCCT
>DATFFM010000081.1:0-18878 GCA_035250005.1 Vicinamibacterales bacterium
GGACCCCGGACCCCGGACCCCGGACCCCGGACCCCGGACCCCGGACCCCCGGCACCCGGCCCCCCGGCACCCGGCCCCCCCTTACCGGACTACTCGAACGATCCGGATTGGCGGCGTCAGGGTCTGGCCGTTCGCCGGGGATGCCTGGATCTTTCGCACAACCGGCATGCCCCCGATGACGCGGCCGAAGGCGGCGAAACCCTGCCCGTCGGGATTGCGCTTGCCGCCGAAGTCCAGTTCCGGCTGGTTGCCGATGCAGATGAAGAACTGGTCGCGCCCCGTGTTCGGCTGCGCGCGGGCCATCGAGATCACGCCGTCGGCGTGGGTCAGCCCGGTCACGCTGGTGCGCTCGAGCGCGATCGGCGTGAAGAACTCGATGGCACGGGCCGAATTGGCGCCGGCCTGGACCACTTCGATCTTGACCGTGTTCTGCGGCTGGTTGTCAGGTTCCCGTCTGACCGTCCGGTGGAACCGTCCGCCGTCGTAGAGACCGGCATCCACGTACTCAGGAAGTTGGCGGCTGTCAGCGGTGCGCGGACGGTGTCGATCTCGACTTCGATCTGACCCACGTCGGTCTCGATAACGACGCGCGGGAGTGACGCAGAGCCGGAACCCTGCCCTGCGGCCGCGAGGAGAACGACGACCACGAGCCTGATGATCATGACGGAAAGATCTTGCCCGGATTGAGCAGGTTGTTGGGGTCGAACGCCTGCTTCACGCGCTTCATCAGCGCGATCTCGTCGGGCGACAGCTCGATCTCGATGAAGGGGGCCTTCGTGAAGCCGATGCCATGCTCGCCGCTGATCGAGCCCTCCAGCGACACGACCCCCTCGAACAGCACCTTCTCCGCCTCATGCGCCCGCTCGATCTCGCCGGCATCGTCGGGCGACACCATGATGTTGACGTGGATGTTGCCGTCGCCGGCGTGGCCGAAGCATGGGATCCGCAGGCCGTATGCCTCGCGGATGCGGCCGACCAGCGCGAAGAGCTCCGGGATGCGCCCTTTCGGCACGACAACGTCGTGATTGAACTTCAGCGGCGTGATCATCTTGAGTGAATACGACAGCTCGCGCCGGACGCGCCAGAGTTCGGCACGCTCCTCCTCGTCTTTCGCGCGCAGGATCTCGGTGGCGTCCGCGGCGCGGCACGCGTCCTCGACGCGCGTGGCCTCTTCGGCGACCGCCTCGGGCGTGCCGTCCACTTCGAGCAACAGCAGGGCCGCGGTGCCCTCAGGCGCGAGCGACCGGACCTGCAGGTGGCGCGCAACCGCCTCGAGCGAGTCGCCGTCGATCAGCTCGAGCGCCGCGGGGACCACGCGGCGGCGGATGACCTCGCCCACCGCCCGCACGGCGTCTTCCACGCTCCGGAACGAGGCCCGCAGCGTGGCCTGCACGGGGGGCTTCGGTACGAGACGCAGGATGATCTTGGTGATGATCGCGAGCGTGCCTTCGGAGCCGACCAGCAGGTGCGTCAGGTCGTAACCGACGACGTTCTTCACGACTTTGCCGCCGGTCTCGACGATCTCGCCAGTGGGCAGGACGGCTTCGAGGCCCAGCACGTACCGCTTGGTCGTGCCGTACTTGAAGGCGCGCGGGCCGCCGGCGCACTCGGCGACGTTGCCGCCGATCACGGAGATGTGCAGCGACGCCGGATCCGGCGGATAGAAGAGACCGACCTTTTCGACCGCCGCCTGCAGCTCCCCGGTGATGACGTTGGGCTCGACGATCGCGATCAGATTGTCTTCGTCGATCTCGAGAATACGGTTCATCCGTTCCAGGCAGATCACCACACCGCCGTGGAGAGGGACGGCGCCGCCGGTATAGCCCGTGCCGGCGCCGCGCGGCACGAACGGCACGTAATGGTCGGCGCACGCGCGCACGACCCGCGCGACCTCACCGGTATTGGCGGGCAGGACGACCGCGTCCGCGGGCCGGCCGCGCTTGAGCGCGTCGGCGCCGTAGGCGACCCGCGTCTCGTCGTCGAGACGCAGGTGCGCGTCGCCGACAATCGCGGCGAGCTGCTGGAGGAGACCCTGCGAGAGCAATTAGTGGCCTGTCCCCGCTGAATAAGGACTGCCTTCCGGGCGGGGGATCCCGCCTCGCCGCGTTGCTCGTCGTTCACATATGCCCAACATGCTCGCTCCTCGCGCCTTGCGACGCGGGCGCCGCGCTCCGGAATCCAGTGTCCGTCTTCAGCGGAGACCGGCAGCCAGCGGCCGACTAGGCGCCGGCGGTCGCGCGCCCGCGCTGCTCGACCGAGCGGACGAACTGGAGGATCCGGTCCACGCCCCGCCGCAGTTCGCCGAGAGACGTCGCGTAGGAGAGACGGATGAACCCCGGCGCGTCGAACGCCTCCCCGGGCGTGAGCGCGACCCGCGCCTCGTCGAGCAGCGCCTGCGCGAGGTCCGCCGTCGTCCGCAGGCCGTCGGGGGACAGAAAGTCCGACACGTCCAGGAAAAGATAGAACGCCCCTTCCGGCTTCTGGACGCGCAGGCGCGGCTCCACTGCGAGCCACTCGCAGAGCTGGTCGCGGCGGGAGCGGTACTCGTCGAGCATCGCCGTGACGCAGTCCTGCGAGCCGGTCAAGGCGGCCGCGGCCGCCTTCTGCGTGATCGAACACACGTTGGACGTCGAATGGCTCTGGAGCGCGTTGCAGGCGCTGACCAGGGCGGCCGGTCCGAGCGCCCAGCCGCAGCGCCAGCCGGTCATCGCGTACGACTTCGACGCCGAGCCGCACAGCACTGTGTGGTCCTTCATCCGCGCGACCAGCACGGCCGGCAGGTTGTGCGGCGTGCGGTCGTAGATCAGCCGCTCGTAGCAGAGGTCCAGCAGGATCCAGATGCCGCGCGCCGCCGCTTCGTCGGCCACCCGGGCGAGGTCCGCCTCGCTGATCAGCGCGCCGGTCGGGTTGCCTGGAGAATTGATGACGATGCCGCGCGTCCGTGCGGTGAGAGCGCCGAGAAAGCTCTCGGCCCGCAGCTGAAAGCCCTGATCGGCATGGGTGCGGATGATGACGGGCGTCGCGTCGGCGAGCTTGATCTGCTCGACGAGCGTCGGCCATCCCGGCATGTGTGTGATGACCTCATCGCCTGCGCCGAACAGGCACATCGCCGCGTTGTAGAGCGCCTGCTTGCCGCCGGCCGTGATGATCGCCTCGGCCGGCGTATAGTCGACGCCGTAGTCCACCTTGTAACGGGCGCAGACGGCGCGCTTCAGCTCGTCGGTGCCGGAGTTGGTCGTGTACTTCGTGAAATGGGCGTCGATGGCGGCATGGGCCGCGGCCGACACGTGCGCGGGGGTCGGAAAGTCCGGCTCCCCCGCGCCGAAGTCCACGATATCCACACCCTGGGCCTTCAGCCGCAGGGCCTCAGCCGCCACCTTCATCGTCGGCGACACACCGATTCGCTTCGTGCGTTCTGCGAGCATGACGTCTTACGCCCTCATGGTGTTGGTGTTGCGTGCGAGCTTCTTGTCTCGCAGCCGGTCTTCGACGACGCTTGGAACCAGCCCGGTCACCGACCCGCCGAGCGCCACGACCTCTTTGACGAGACGCGAGCTGACGTAGGTATACGGTTCGGCCGGCATCATGAACACGGTCTCGACCTCCGGGTTCAGCCGGCGGTTCATGAGCGCCATCTGCATCTCGTACTCGAAGTCGGAGATCGCACGGAGCCCCCGCACGATCACACTGGCCTGCTTGCTTCGAGCGTAATCGACCAGGAGGCCGTCGAAGGTGTCCACCTCGACGTTGGACCACCCGCGGAAGACGGTGCGCGCGATCTCGACCCGCTCGGGTACGGTGAAGAGCGGCGACTTCTCGAGGTTCATCAGCACGCCGACCACGATCCGGTCGAACAGGCGGGAGCCGCGCTGGATGATGTCCACGTGACCGTTGGTCAGCGGATCGAAAGAGCCAGGGTAGATCGCGATGATCTCAGTCATTCGGAAGGCTGAACGCTGAACTCTGAACGCTGAACGCTGAACGCTGAAAAAAAGTCAATGCGCTGTCGCCCTGCACCAGTGCCCGTGTCCGCACGAGCCCCGCCACCACCTCCGGCGCCGGGTCGCGCTTTGCGTGCTCGACGATCAGCACCGCGCCGCCGGCCACGAGCGGCGCGGCCGTCTCGAGCGCGTGCACCAGCTCCGCCGCGCCGTACGGCGGGTCCAGAAAGAGGATCTGGAACGGACCCGGCAGCCGGCCGGCCGCGGCCGCAAACCCCGCGCGGATAATAGCATGGCGGTCGCTCACCCCACAGCGGGCGAGGTTGGCCTCGATGAGCCGCTGCGCGCGCGGATCCTGCTCCACGAACGTGACGTGTGAGGCGCCGCGGCTGAGCGCCTCGATGCCGACCGCGCCCGTACCCGCGAAGGCGTCCAGAAACCGCACCCCTTCGATCCTGGGTGCGAGCACGTTGAAGAGCGTCTCGCGCAGCCGGTCGGACGTCGGGCGCAGCCCGGGCCAGTCGGGCGCGTCAAGGCGGCGGCCTTTGAGTGTTCCGGCGATGATTCGCATGCGCACGCGCCCGGTTTGAAGGCCGGGCCTACCCGACACCGACGAGACCGAAGCGCTGAGCCCACGACTCGCGGACGAATGCCGCGAGCATCTCCTGCTGCGACGGATCGTCGAGCGCGGCCGACGCTTCGCGCCGCGCCTCCTCCATGATCTGGTGATCCCGGACCAGATCGCCGACCCGCAGCGTCGGCAACCCCGATTGCCGCGTGCCGAAGAAGTCCCCCGGCCCTCGCAGCTCGAGGTCCTTCTCGGCGATGACGAAGCCGTCCGTCGTATCGGTGAGCGCTTTCAGCCGCTCGCGCCCCTGGTCGGTGATCGGGTACTGATACAGCAGGATGCAGTAGGACTGATGCGGGCCGCGGCCGACGCGCCCGCGCAGCTGGTGAAGCTGCGACAGACCGAAGCGCTCGGCGTGCTCGACCAGCATCACCGCGGCATTCGCCACGTCCACGCCGACTTCGACGACGGTGGTGGAGACGAGGATGTGGTACTCGCCGCGCGCGAACGCCTGCATGACGCGATCCTTGGCGTCCTGTTTCATCCGTCCGTGCAACAGCGCGACCCGGAGCGCCGGGAAGATGTCCTGCGCCAGGTGATCCGCCATCTCGGTCGCGGCCCGGAGGTCCACTTTCTCGGACTCCTCCACCAGCGGATAGATGACGTACGCCTGCCTCCCCTCTTCGATCTGCCTGCGCATGAAGTCGTAGATCTCGTCGCGCCGCGTCTCCGGCTTGGCGATGGTCTTGATCGGGTACCGCCCGGGCGGCATCTCGCGCATGACCGAGACGTCGAGGTCGCCGTAGGTCGTCAACGCCAGCGTTCGCGGAATCGGCGTCGCGGTCATCACGAGCACGTCCGGGTGCTGCCCTTTCGATCGGAGCGTGGCGCGCTGCATTACGCCGAAGCGATGCTGCTCGTCGATGATGACCAGGCCCAGCTCGCGAAAGCCGACCGGGTCCTCGACCAGCGCGTGCGTGCCGACGACCAGATTGAGCGAGCCGCCCGCCAGCTCCGCCTGCATCTCGCGGCGCTTCTTCGCCGGCGTGCCGCCGGTCAGCAGCGCGATCCGGAAGCGCGACGCTTCGAGGAGCCGGCGGATGTTGATGAAGTGCTGTTCTGCCAGGATCTCGGTCGGCGCCATGAAGGCGACCTGAAAGCCGTTCTCCATGGCGACGAGCGCCGCGATCAGCGCCACGAT
Source organism: Vicinamibacterales bacterium (assembly GCA_035250005.1). Taxonomy (GTDB): domain Bacteria; phylum Acidobacteriota; class Vicinamibacteria; order Vicinamibacterales; family 2-12-FULL-66-21; genus JACDCA01. The sequence continues at coordinate 5,711 of DATFFM010000081.1, forward strand.
CGTCTTGCCCGACCCGACGTCCCCCTGCAGCAGCCGGTTCATCGGCTGCTCCCGCTGCATGTCGGCGACGATCTCCTTGACCACCTGCTTCTGGTCACCGGTGAGCCTGAAGGGCAACACGCGGCGCACCGCTTCGCGAATCACATCGGTGATGACGACCGAACGAGCCTTGCGGTCCGCCTCCGACCGCCGCTTGCGCAGTACGATGCCGAGCTGAAAGAGAAAGAACTCTTCGAAGATCAGCCGCAGCTGCGCCGGCGAACGAAAGGCGTTGAGCACCGCCACCGGTGTGCCCTCCGGCGGAAAGTGGACGTCGTGCAGCGCAGTGCGCCGGTCGATCAGCTTCTGGCGCGCGAGCACCCCCGGAGGGAGCGGGTCCGGGAGGCTCTCGGGAAGCTGCCCCAGCGCCTGATGCACGAGCGCGCGCTGCACGTTGGCGGTAAGCTGTCCGGTCTTTTCGTAGATCGGAACGATGCGGCCGGTATGCAGCGTCTCCTCGCCGTCGGCGCCCGCCGCCCCCGGCTCCTCTTCCCCGCGAAGGATCTCGTACTGCGGGCTCTGGAGCTGCAGGCCATGGGGCGTCAGCTCCAGCTTGCCGAACAGGATGACGCGCTGATGCGGGCGAAAGACGTCGTTGAGAAACGGCTGGTTGAACCAGATGGCCCGCAGCGACCCGGTCTGGTCCCGCACCAGCATCTCGAAGATCTTGAACCGCGGACGGCGTGTCGGCCGCAGGCCGCAGCCGATGACTTCGCCGGTGATCGTCGCCGGCACCCCCGGGCGCAGCGATGCGATCGTCTGAAAAGAGCCGCGGTCTTCGTACCGGATCGGGAACCGGTAGAGAAAATCCTCGACCGTCGCGAGGCCGACGCGCTGAAGGTCCGCAGCGCGCCGCGGACCGACGCCTTTCATGTACTGGAGCGGAGTCTGGAGGATCATGAAGGGTTCACGGGAACTGACGCAGAAGGGTGCACGTGCAGGTGCAGGGTGCAGGGTGCGGTGCCGTGCACGTGCGGTGCACGTGCATGGGTGCTGGTGCTGGTGCTGGTGCGAGAGAAAAGCCCTGGCACATGCACGTGCACAGCACCGCACCCTGCACCCTGCACCTTGCACGTGCACCCTTCTCTGTCAGAACCCGCGTCAGTTCACTGAACGATCGTGGCGGCGCCGGGCGCGACCCGGATCTCCTGGATCTGGGCCGGCAGCTCGAAGGGGTCGTCCATGTTGATGCCGTCGGGATCCTCGGACGTTCGTGAGTAGAAGGTGAGAAGTTCCTGCACCAGCGTCTTCGGGACGGTCACGCCAGAAAGCTCCGCGGCCTCCAGCTCGAACCGGCCGATCCCATTCTGCGTCGTCAGGCGGCCGCGGACGATCAGGGGCAGGCGGCCGGTCAGATAGCCCATCGGATCGAGCCAGCCGCGCTGCCGCTGCTTCCGCACGGCGTCGAGATCCACGATGGCGCGGCCTGACACGATCCCGTTGCCATGGGCGTTCAGTGTGGGCTCGACGATGCCGACCGGGATCTGTTCCTGAGCGTTAAACCGCAGGTAGGAGTTGAGCTCGACGTCGCTGACCACGGTCGATTGTGCCGCGACCTTCGGCGAACGGGGCCTGCTCCCGAGCGCCACGATCCGCATCAGCTTCGACTGGAAGCGGTCGCCTTCGGCCTTCGCGAGGCGGGGCTGCCCTTGCGTCTGCCCCGACAGCAGCACGAGTCCGATCGCGAGCCCGGCCCAGAGATGCATGAGTAGATTCTACTACTCCCGGCGCGGCCGCGCAGCCCCCTGCTGCGCGCGCTTGAGGAGGTCGATCTTCCGGCGTTCGAGCAGCTCCTCGAAGAGCCGGAACCGCGCCTGCTGCCGGGCGTCGAGAATCTCGTCGAGGCTCTGGTAGGCCTGCCGCAGCTCGTGCGCCGCCCGATCGTCGTGGTCGTTGAGCGCCTTGAGCCGCTCGCGGACCGCGGTCTCGTCGATCTGTGCTGCCTGCGGCCCCGCCAGCCGGCGCAGCTCCTGGAGGATGCCGTTCCGCGCCTGCAGGTTCCGGCGGCGCGTCTGCTGAAGCCGCTTGAGGCGCGCGACGAACTCGCCGTACTGATTGTCGGCGAGCTGCAGCGTCTCCTGCGCCTGGACGATGGCGTAGGCGTCGAGCATGTTCAGGATCTCGGCCGGCGAGAGGCCGCCATTGGCCGCGGCGCGCCCCCGGGGCGGCTGCTGCGGATTCGGCTGCCGTTGCGCCTCGGCGACGCCTGCCATCAGCGCCAGCACCGCGGCCAGAACGAAGGTGTGCAGTCTCACGGCGCTCATGCTCCCATCCGTTTCAATTCGTCCTGGATCAACCGCACCAGCTCGGCGCGCTCGGCTTCGGACAACTCCGTCGCCGCGCGCTCCACGGAGCCGGGCCCCGGCAACACCCCGGCATCGCGCGCGTCGTCGTAATGAAGATCGACGGCAAGGCTCCGCATCAAGGCCCAGGCTTCGTCCGCTTCGACGTCGTCGGGTGCCGCGTCCAAAAGCGCTGGCGGTTCACCGAGCGCCGCGGCCGGCGCGGCGGGGGCGGCCTCGAACGACGGCCGCGTCGCGTAGTAGCCGATCACGCTGAGCAGAAGAACCGCCGCTGCGCCGAGCCATGCGAGCGCTCCGGGCGGGAGCCACGACCGTACCGGCTCCGGAGCCTGGACGATGCCGGCGTTCACGCCCATACCGAAGTGTTCCCAGAAGAGCGGCGAAGGCTCGGGCACGCTGACGCTCGCGACCGAATCGAGCACGGCGCGCATTTCGTCCACAGACTTCGTGCAGACGGCGCAATCGGCAAGGTGTGCCGATGCCTCCGGGTCGAGCCGCCCCTCGGCGGCATCCGTCAGCTGCACGTCGGTCAGGTGAATCATGTCGTCGCTCTGCTACTCATCCAGCAGCTTCTTCAGGTTGGCCAGCGCGTGAAAGAAGTTGGCTTTCACCGCGCCGGCCGAGCTGTCGAGAATCCCGGCGATCTCCTCGTGCGGCAGCTCGTGGTACGCGCGCAGGATCAACGTCGCGCGCTGCTTCGTCGGCAGCCGCGCGATGGCGGCACGCACTCTTCGGGCGCGCTCCTCACGCAGCAGTGCCGACTCGGCCCCCTCACCCGCGGCCGTCGCGGTCTCGATGCCTCTGAGCGGCTCGTGCTGCGGGCGTTTGAGCGCCAGCCGGTTCAGGCACACATTGACGCTGATCCGGTGCAGCCAGGTCGTGAACTTCGCCGTCCGCTCGAACTTCGGCAGCGCCCGGTACGCCCGGACGAACGCGTCCTGCGCAAGCTCGGTCGCGTCTTCGTGATTGCCGACGAAGCGATAACAGAGCCGGTAGATCTGACGCTGGTGCCGGGCGACCAGCCGGTCGAAGGCGCCCCGGTCACCGGCGACGCAGGCGCGCACCAGCTCTTCGTCGGCCCGCGGATCCGTGTCCGGCACGTTACTCAACAGGGTTAGACCGGAAGCGAAAGCGAAACGTCACATCGAGACCTCGGCAATACGTTGACTTTCGCTTTTCTTTTGCACTATAGTGCCGCGCATGCTGCCATTGACCAAGCGCCAGCGGGAGATTCTGGACTACCTGAATGATTTCATCCAGCAGCACGGCTACGCGCCGAGCCTGGAGGAAATCGGCCGCCGGTTCAACCTGTCGTCGCTGGCGACGGTCCACAAACACCTGACGAATCTGCAGGAGAAGGGATTCATCAAGCGCGCGTGGAACCGGAGCCGGTCGGTCGAGCTCATACCAGCACGCCTCGGAGGGCGAGCGGTCGAGTTGCCGCTGCTCGGGTTCGTCGCCGCCGGCTCCCCAATCGAGGCGGTCGTCGGCAACGAGACGCTGGCGGTGCCCGAAGACCTGATCGGCAAGCGTGAGTCGTATGTCCTGAAGGTCCGCGGCGACTCGATGATCGACGAGCAGATCCGCGACGGCGATTACGTGATCGTGGAGGACCGCCGTACGGCCGACAACGGCGAAATGGTGATCGCGCTTCTCAACGGCAGCGACGTGACCCTGAAGAAGATGTTCCGGGAGCAGGGGCGGATCCGGCTGCAGCCGGCCAATCCGGCGATGCAGCCGATCTACGCGCATCCCGACGAGGTGCAGGTTCGAGGAGTCGTCGTCGGCGTCTTGCGGCGATACTAGGGCATGACCGAGAGAAAACAGATCAACTTCACGATCGTGCCCGACGATCGCGACGACCTCCCCCGCACCTACGCGAATTTCTGCGCCATCTCGCACACGCCGTTCGACTTCACGCTCGCGTTCTGCGAAGTGCTGCCGCTGTCCGACAAAGACATCCAGGCCGCCGAAGCGGATCATGTGGTACGCGCGCCGGTGCGGGCGAAGATCGTGGTGCCGCTGCAGGTCGTCCCCAATCTGATCGCCGCGCTGCAGGAACATATGCGGGTGTTCTCGGAATCGACCGGCGCACAGTGGGACAAGGGGCCGGTTCACTAGGCCAGGCTGGTGGCGGGTCACTCAGACCAACATATCTCGCGGCTCGCGCGTCTAGATGGGTATGACCGGGCAGGCCATCGCAATGCCGGCGGCGATCGGGCAGGACGCCGACGACCCCGGCGCCCGCCTCGGCGCGCTGTTCGACCTTCATCACCAGCGGCTCTACCGGCTGGCCCGCCGCCTGTCGCGCGGCGGTGACGACGCCCGCGATCTGGTGCAGGAGACATTTCTGCGCGCCGCGAAATCCCCCCACTCCATACCCGACGGCCGTGCCAGCGAAGAGGCGTGGCTCGTCCGCATCCTGATCAACATCTGCCGGGACCGTTGGCGATGGTCCGCCGTCCGGACGAAGGCGGTGGCCGACGGTCACGTCCAGGCGCCGGGGGCCGCGAGCCCCGAGCCGGCGCTGATGGCGCGCGCCATGGTCCAGTACGCGCTGGACCGCCTGGCGCCACGCCGCCGCGCGATCCTCGTCCTGTACGAGCTCGAGGGAGTGCCGGTACAGCGCATCGCTTCGCTGCTCGGCATGGCCGCCGTCACTGTGCGGTGGCATCTCTCGATGGGCCGCCGCGAAATGGCCCGGATCCTCGGCGCAGGGAGGCGATCATGAGCGACTGGCGCGAGCTCCTGCGTGAGGCCGACGGGGACGAATCGCTGCCAGCGGATCACGCGCAGCAGATCCGGCAGGCGACCATCGCGGCCGCGGCCGCCGCTGTCGTGCCGGCATCCGTTTGGCCTATCAGGCTGGCATTTGCCAGCGTGGCTCTGGTGATGCTGCTGGGCGGCGCCGGCGATCACGGGCGGGTGCCCGGTCAGTCGTCGGAAGCTCCCGGCCAGGCGCCGACCCCGGCCGACGAGCGACGACAGCTTCAGTTCTCGACACCGGGCGGCACCCGGATCATCTGGGAGCTGAATCCGAACTTCAGTTTGACGGAGACGCTTCCATGAATCTTCGAATCGCAACCGCCGCGGCCGTCACCCTCATGGTGGCATGCACGGGGACTGCTTCGGCGCAGCAGACCACCAAGCGCGATCACGTTGTCAACGAGCTCAGTGGGTTCAACGTCGTGCTGGTTATCGGGGACACGCAGAGAGGGCGTTCCTCCACCGAGAATATGCCCGACGGGGCGGCGCGTGCCCTGAAGGATATGGGCGAGTTCCTCCCCTACAAGAGTTACCGCGTGCTCGACGCGCAGTGGACGTCATGCTGCGTGCCCAAACCGGCGACGACCGTGTCGGGCCGGTTGCAGGGGGTCTTCGAGTTCGTGCCAGACGAAAAAGCGGGCCCCGTCCAGGCGCAGAGCGCCTTTGCCTTTTCGATCACCGCGAGCACCTCGATGGCGAACATCCCTGTGCGTTTCGTGTTGAGCGCCGATGATCCGGACAGCCGCCGGGGGTCGCAGAGCGCCGAGAAGGTCCGGCAAGCCGAGCGAGAACTGCAGGATTTCCAGGCGGAGCTCGAATCACTGACGGCGCAGATCCAGCGCATGCGGTCGCGCGTGGAGGTCGGCACGGCGCCGCCCGACGACCTGCGCCCGCTGCAGGATCGGCATGCCTTGATTCAGCGCCGGATGGCGGCGCTCAAGCAGGATCTCGAGTCCGCCCCGCACGGCGCAAGGCCGATCATCGACAGCAGCTTCACGATGGCGGCCGGCGAAACCGTGGTCGTCGGCACGTCGAAGCTGGGTGGCAACCAGGCGCTGATCGCGCTGGTGACTGCCGTCCGCAAGGGTGGACGGGAGTAGCTTCAAACTCCAAACTTCAAACTTCAAACTTCAAACACAAACTTCCAATTGGCGCTGACTGTGCGTTGACTGTGCGCGTTTGACGTTTGGTGTTTGGTGTTTGGTGTTTGAGGTTTGAAGTTTGAAGTTTGAAGTTTGGCGTTATCGTTAAGGTCATGTCGCGCCGCGGGGCGAAAGCCGCGATCCCGAAGCCTCAGAAATCTCCTGCCGACACTCGAAAGATCCTGGCGGCGCTCGCGATCCAGCATCCCAACGCCGACACCGAGCTGAACTTCACGAACGCGTACGAGCTGCTCGTCGCGACGATCCTCTCGGCCCAGTGCACCGACGAACGGGTGAACCAGGTCACACCCGCCCTGTTCAAACGCTACCCTGACGCCAGGGCGCTTGCGCAAGCGAGGACCGGCGAGCTCGAGCCGCAGATCCAGTCCACAGGCTTCTTTCGCGCGAAGTCGCGGTCGCTCCTCGGGATGGCGACGGCGGTCGTCGACGAATACGGCGGCGACGTGCCAAAGACGATGGAGGAGCTCGTGGCGCTGCCCGGGGTCGGGCGCAAGACCGCCAACGTAGTGCTCGGGCACGCGCTTGGCGTTCCGGGTCTGCCGGTCGACCGCCACGTCCTGCGCGTGGCGAACCGGATCGGTATTGCAAACTCCGAGGACCCCGAAGTCGTCGAGCAGCAGCTGGGCGCCGCGCTGCCGCCAGCCGACTGGACCCGCGCGTCCGATACCCTCATCCTCCACGGCCGCCGCATCTGCAAGCCCAAACCGCTCTGCCCGATGTGCGCCGTGCGCCCCGACTGCCTCTATTACCGGGACGTCGTCTCGAAGCTTGCGCCGGCACGAGCGCCGAAGGTGCGAGGCACAGGTCGTCCCCGCGAGGTCCTGCAGAGTAGCCTTGAAAGGGGATCGTTGCTGGCAAAACGCCGAGTGCTCAAAGGTGCGAGGAGCAGGTCGTCCCGGTGAGGGCCCAGAGTCGCCCTGACGGCGGACGGCTGATCGAAAAAACGCTAAGCGCCAAGACGCCCAGGCACAGGTTGTCCCGGTCAGGCCCCACGGAGTCGTACTGAAACCGGATCGTTGTTCGAAAACCGCCGAGCGCCGAAGGCGCGAGGCACAGGTCGTGGGGGTGGGGCCCCACCACAAATCAATTCAATGCGACTCCGCAAAGAAGAATTCACCCGGCTGGTCGAAGAAGCCCTGACCGAGATCCCGCGGCGGTTCCGCAAGGCGATGACCAACGTGGCGGTGGTCGTCGAGGACGAGCCGCCGCCACACCTGCTGCAGGAGCTGGAGGTCGAGCCCGGCGGGTCGCTGTTCGGCCTCTATCAGGGGACGCCGCTGACCGAGCGGAGCTGGAGCCACGGCAATACGCTCCCCGACCGCATCTCCATCTATCAGCGGCCGATCGAAGAGGCGTGCGAAGACCACGAAGACATCATCGTGTGCGTCGCCGAGACGGTGATCCACGAGTTCGGCCACTACTTCGGCCTGTCCGAAGACGAGATCGAGGCGATCGAAGACAAGTACTGGCGCGGCGAGTCGATCGAGGATGCCTAGGGCCAAGAAGCGCTACGGCCAGCACTTCCTCAGGTCTGAGTGGGCCGACAAGCTGGTGACCGCGATCGAGCCGCGGCCGGGCGATCGGTTTCTCGAAATCGGGCCCGGGCCAGGGGCGCTGACGCTGCGGCTGGCTCCCCGTGTCGCGCAGCTCACGGCCGTTGAAGTCGATCGTGAGATGGTCGAGCTGCTCCGCCCGCAGCTCCCCGGCAACGTGACGCTGATCGAGGGAGACGTTCTCGACGTCGCGATCGAGCCGCTGCTGCCCCCTGCCGGCGGGCTGCGCGTGGCGGGCAACCTGCCGTACAACCTGTCCTCGCCGATCCTGTTTCGGCTCCTCGAGCTGCACCGGACCACCGGCCGGCTGATCGACGCGACTCTCATGCTCCAGCGCGAGGTCGCCGAGCGGATCGAGGCCGGCCCCGGGACCAAGACGTTCGGCGTGCTCTCGATCTTCGTGCAGCTGCACGCCGACGTCCGGCGGATGCTGGCGCTGCCGCCGGGAGCTTTCCGGCCCGCCCCGAAGGTCCAGTCGAGCGTGCTGCGCCTGGCCTTCAGGGGGCCAGCCGTCCGCCTGACCGACGAACCGCTGTTCGAGGCGATGGTCCGGTCGATGTTCACCCAGCGCCGCAAGACGATCTCGAACGCGCTGCGGCCGTTTGCCGAGGCGCGGGGGGCTCAGGCCTCGGCCGCCCTCCGGTTCGCCGGCATCGACCCGACCCGCCGACCTGAGACGCTGCAACTCGATGAAATGGCAAGGCTTGCGGAGTTTTTCGCTACGGCCTGAAATCGAGCTGTGCTATAGTCTGCCCGGTCCCTGGCAAGCTGTCCCAGCGGCAAGCCAGGCGGGCACTGTAGGTTCGGTGACACCCCGTCGCCGCGCGTCCGGTTCCATCCGCCAGGATGGTTCACCGCTCGCTGATGTGCCCTCCGACTCACAACGCAATCTCTGACGTACAGGTGTCGGTGGACCACGAGTCACGCGCGACGGACGTGCCTCCGCTGGAGATCATCCCGCTGGGTGGCCTCGGCGAGTTCGGCATGAACATGATGGTGATCGCCTGCGGCGAGACGGCCATCGTTGTGGATGCCGGCGTCCTGTTCCCGGAGCCGGAGCTGTTCGGTGTGGACCTCGTGATCCCCGACCTCCGGCAGCTGGAGAAGTACCGGGTGAGCGCGCTCGTGCTCACTCACGGGCACGAGGATCACATCGGCGCGGTGCCGCACGTGCTGCCGCACTTCAGCGGCCCGGTCTACGGCACAGCGCTGACGCTCGCGATGGTCGCGTCGAAGCTGGAATCGAGAGCGGAGGATACGCCGGCGACCTCGAACGTGACCGCCGAGCAGGCGAAGAAGCGGCTCACGGTCGTGCGTCCGCGGGACCGCGTCACCGTCGGCCGTTTCGAGATCGAGTTCCTCCGCGTCACGCACAGCATTCCGGACTGCGTGGCGCTGGCGATCAGGACGCCCCACGGCGTCGTGATCCACACGGGGGACTTCAAGATCGATCAGACGCCGCTCGACGGCGAGCACTTCGACTTTCACCGGTTTGCGGAGCTCGGCGCCGCCGGCGTGCTGGCGCTGCTCTCCGACAGCACCAACATCGACCGCAAGGGGTTCACGGGGTCCGAGCTCGAGGTGACCGACGGGTTCGAGGAGATCTTCACGAGCGCAGCCGGCCGGATCGTGGTCGCGATGTTCTCGTCGAGCATCTTCAGAATGCAGATCCTCGTGGATCTGGCGGCGCAGTTCGAGCGGCAGGTGTCCTTCATCGGCCGCGGCGTCAACGACAACGCCGAGATCGCGCAGCGGCTGGGCTACCTGCGCATCCCGAGCGGCGTCCTGATCCGCGACACCGACGTGAAGAGCTTCCCGGCGCAGGAGGTGGTCTGCATCTGTACCGGCTCCCAGGGGGAGCCGCATGCGGCGCTGCCGAGGATCGCGATCGACGATCACCGGCACGTCAGGCTGGACCCCGACGACACGGTGGTGTTCTCGGCGCGCGAGATCCCGGGCAATGAGAAGGCGATCGGCCGGGTGATGAACCATATCGCGCGCCGGGGGGCCGAAATCGTGACCGACAGCATGAAGCACGTCCATGTCTCGGGGCACGGGAGCGAGGAAGAGCTGAAGCTCGTGCTGTCACTGGTCAGGCCGAAGTACTTCGTGCCGATACATGGGGAGTACCGCCAGCTCGCCCGGCACGCGCGGATCGCCTCGAAGGTGTCGCGCGGCACCCGGGTGCTGCTGGCCGAGAACGGCGACGTCATCCGTTTCGACGAGGACGGCGGGCGGGTGGCCGAGAAGGCGCCGGCGGGCCGGATTCTGATCGACGGCACCCGCAGCGGCGAGGTGGGCGACGAGGTGCTGCGGGACCGCCGCCATCTCGCCGGCGACGGCCTGGTCGTGCCGGTGGTTGCCATCGACCGGCAGACCGGCGGCCTGGTCGAGACGCCGGACATCATTACCCGGGGGTTCGTCGTGGACGCAAGGACCGAGGCGCTGTTGAAAGAGATTCCGTCGCTGCTCGCCGCCACGCTGGACGGCGCCAGCGTCGAGGAACGGACCGATCCCGGCTTGATCAAGGAGAAGATTCGCGTGGACCTTCAGAGGTTCTTCCGCAAGCGTTCCAGGCTCCGGCCGCTCGTGCTGCCGGTGGTGATGGAGACCTGACGTGGCAGGAGGCGCCCTCTCACGACGGCTCAACGAGTTCAGCGGCGTCGCGCTCTTCGCGCTGTCGCTGCTGTGGATTGTCGCGCTCGCGAGCTACAGCACCTCGGACCCGGTGTGGTACTTCAACACCGGCACCCCCGGCCCGCCCGTGAACTTCGCCGGCCGGATCGGGGCTTTCATGGCGGAGCTGTCGTATCAGCTCCTCGGCTACTCCGCCTACCTCATGCCGATCGTCCTGGTCGTGGCCGGCTGGCACTACTTCTGGTGCAAGACCATGGACGCGCGCTACACCAAAGCCTTCGGCGCCGGACTGCTCTTCGCCTGCACGTCGTCGTTTCTGGCGCTGGTCCTGAAAACCGCCGAGGTGGATGGCAAGGAGTTCCGGGCCGGCGGGTACCTCGGCCAGTTCCTGGCCGGCATCCTCTCCGACTACCTGAACATGACCGGCTCGATCATCCTGATCCTGACGGGGCTGTTTCTCGCGATCATTCTCTCGACGCAGTTCTCGTTCGGCCGGCTGTTCGGCGCGGTCGGCGAGATGCTGCAGGACCGCTGGGCGGCGGTGCTCGGCGCACTGCACGCCTGGCGCGAGGAACGCAGGCGCGAGAAGCAGCGCCAGGAGGTCCTGAAAAAGCATCTCGACAAGGCGCCGAGGGAGGCGAAGGAGCAGATCGCCGCCCGGGTGGTGAAGAAGGACACGGCGGCGAAGGAGCCGGCCGACGACGAGCCGGTCGCGCCAAAGCCGTCCCGGACGGCAGCAATGGTCGGCGCCGCCACCGCGGCGCTCAAGGCGGCGTCGTCGCGCCCGACACCACCCCCGGCGATCAAGCGCCCCGCCCCGTCGATGGAGCCGCCGCTCCCGCTCGGCGAGCCCGACAAGGCGCCGGTCGAGCGCCGGAGAGGAACCTACACGCTCCCGCCGCTCGCCCTGCTCGACGCGCCGAAGAGCCACCGGAAGATCGACGAACGCCAGCTGATGGAGGGGGCGCGGCTGCTCGAGGAGAAGTGCCGCGAGTTCTCGGTCGAAGGCTCGGTCGTCCAGATCCACCCCGGGCCGGTGGTCACGACCTACGAGTTCAAGCCCGACGCGGGCGTGAAATACAGCAAGGTCACCGGTCTCGCCGACGATCTCTGTCTCGCGATGCAGGCCGAGTCGGTGCTGATCGACCGGATCCCCGGCAAGAGCACGGTCGGCATCCAGATCCCGAACCCGAACCGGGAGCTCATCTCGATGCGCGAGCTGCTCGAAGCCGACATCTACAAGCGGTCTGCCTCGAAACTGACCCTCGCGATGGGCAAGACCATCCACGGCGAGCCGTATATCAGCGACCTGGCGACGATGCCGCACCTGCTGATCGCCGGCTCCACCGGCACCGGCAAGTCGGTCAGCGTGAACGCGATGCTCTCGAGCATCCTCTTCCGGGCAACGCCCGACGACGTGCGGATGATCATGGTGGACCCGAAGCGCCTCGAGCTCGGCATGTACGAGGAGATCCCGCACCTGCTGACGCCGGTGGTCGTCGACCCGAAGCTGGCCGCAAACGCGCTGCGCTGGGCGGTCCGTGAAATGGAAGAGCGCTACAAGACGCTCGCCGCCGTAGGCGTTCGCAATATCGAGCAGTACAACCGGAACATCCGGACGATGCAGGAGGAGAACAAGGGCCCGGTGATGGACGAGCAGGGCAACGAGATCAGGACGCTGCCCTTCATCGTCGTGCTGATCGACGAGCTCGCGGACCTGATGATGGTGGCGGGCAACGAAGTCGAGGAATCGATCTGCCGGCTGGCGCAGATGGCGCGGGCGGTCGGGATCCATCTGATTCTCGCGACCCAGCGGCCGTCGGTCGACGTCATCACCGGGCTGATCAAGGCCAACCTCCCGGCACGCATCTCATTCCGTGTGTCGTCGAAGATCGACTCGCGCACCATCCTCGACGCCAACGGCGCCGAGCAGCTGCTGGGCAGAGGCGACATGCTCTACCTCCCGCCCGCCTCCTCGCGGCACATCCGCCTGCACGGGCCGTACATCTCCGAACAGGAGAGCGCGCGGCTCGCGAGCTTCCTGCGCAAGCAGGGACGGCCGAACTACGACAGCTCGATCACGGAAGACGAGAAGAAGCCAGGCGGAGAGCTCGAGTTCGAGAAAGACGACCTCTACGACGAAGCTGCGCGGATCGTCGTGACATCGGGCCAGGCCTCGATCTCGTACCTGCAGCGGCGGCTGCGCATCGGGTTCAGCCGCGCCGCGCGCCTGGTCGACATGATGGAGGCCGACGGTCTCGTGTCGCAGGCCGCGGGCGGCAAGGCCCGCGAGGTGCTCGTGAAGAAAGATTACTTCGAGGAAGTTGACGCGCAAGTCAGGTAGGACGTGATGATGTCGAAGACTCTCGCCATCTTGCTGCTGACCGCGACCTGTCTGGCCGGATCTCCGGTCGAGGCGCGGGCGCAATCGGCGAAGACTCTCTACACTCGGGCCCTGGCGCGCGAGCGGACGCTCCGCGACGCGGTCAGGAAGCCGACGCTGAAGCAGCTTCGCGCCGCCGTGGCGGCGTACGAGGCGGTGGTGCGCCGCTACCCCGCCAGCGGATATGCCGACAATGCGCTCTGGCAGGCGGGTAATGTCGCCCTGCTCGCCTACGACGAGTTCGGCCAGGCCGCCGACCGGCTTACAGGCCTGCGCCTGCTGTCGCGGATGCGGAAGGTGTATCCGTCCAGCTCGCTCGTGGCA
>DATFFM010000082.1:0-12161 GCA_035250005.1 Vicinamibacterales bacterium
GGACACGAAGGGCACGAAGGGAGACCACAACGGCAGGAGGGTAGGACCACGAGTCAGCAGGACGGGTTTTGCCTTTTGGAGAAATGACGTTGTGGCCTTCTTCGTGCCCTTGGTGTCCATTGTGCGCCTTGTGCCTGAACCGTGACGCCCGGTTGGAAGTGCGACTGGACGGGCTGACGGCGGGATCGCGAGGATCACGAAGGACACGAAGGGCACGAAGGGAGACCACAACGGCAGGAGGGTAGGACCACGAGTCAGCAGGACGGGTTTTGCCTTTTGGAGAAATGACGTTGTGGCCTTCTTCGTGCGCTTGGTGTCCTTCGTGCGCCGTGTGCCTGAACCGTGACGCGCGGTTAGGGCGACTGGACGGGCTGACGGCGGGGCCGCGGGGGCCACGAAGAACACGAAGGGCACCAAGAAGACCACAACGGCCGGAGGGTAGGACCACGAGTCAGCAGCGGCTGGGTCTGCCTTTGTGAAAAGACTGTCGTCGTGGTCTTCTTCGTGCCCTTGGTGTCCTTCGTGCGCCGTGGGCCTAAAGCTCGCGCAGTCCTTTCGCTGAGCTGCGCGGCGGCCACAGGTTCGTCCTCGACGACGAGGATTCTCATGAGCGGGGATCAGGCACCGGTCAGTTCGAGACCGCGGGCGATCTTCGCCTTGATCTTGCGGACGTAGCGCGAGGTCTGGTCCGCATTGTAGCCGCCGGCGCGGAACGCGTCTCGCCACTGATCGTCGGAAAGGCGTGACAGCAGGATGCACGCCCAGCGCACGTCCTCGGGCCTGACGCTGTCGATCACGTCGCGATAGATGCCACGGTAATCGAACTCGATCTGCGAGCCGGCGTCGATCCGCTCGATGAATCCCTGCTCTTCGAACCCCGGCAGGTCGTTCCGCGTTCCCTGACCGAAACCCCGAAGGCGGAACCATTTGAGGAAAGCGGGGTAGTTGGTTTTGCCCAGCGAAGCGCCGAGATCGCGAACGACGAACCACCGGCCGACGCCGTTCACCGCTGGTGAGAGCCGATAGATCTTGTTGTTGGACGTCTTCCAGTCCCAGCTGTTGAGAATGAGATTCGTCACGATCAGCCCGCCGAACTCGCGAGACCCCACGAAGGGATTCTCGTACCAGGACCAGTCGCCGACGACCGCCTGGCGTGCGAGCGACGGACGGAAGCGCCCAGGCTGCTGGGGGCCGCTCTCCTCCCCGGTCAGGCTCCAGCGTTCCCGATAGTAGGTTGGCGGCTGGTGAAAGCCGATCGCCCAGAGGATGCGCGAGCTCACCACCTCGGTCTGCGCCTCGGGCCCGAGCTTGACGCTCCATTCGACGCCGTCCTGGCTGCGAACATCGAATCCGGGGCTCCATCCGCTGGTGTCCCTCGCGACGAACGTGTAACTCGTATCTCGAGGCATCAGGTCGGGTCCCCCCGGGCCGTGAAACAGGTCCCGTTGCTCGATGTCGGCCGGCTCCTGCCACAACTCGCCGACGCTGGCGGGGTGGCCCTGAACCAGCTGGACCTGTCGAAGGCCGCGCGCGCACCCGGCTGCCACGATCCCCACACCCAGCGCGCAGGCCCCGGCCGCGAGGAGCCAGGCGTGCCGACGGTGCTGCAGGGTCGCAGCCATCAACGCGTCGGTGGGCAGGTGAACCGTGCCAAGGTGCCAGGCAGACCCTTCCCGCCGCCTTCCCCGGAGCTCCAACGGGACGTCCGCCGCTGCGGCACGAGGGCGACCTCGTGGCCGGCTTCGATGCCGCTCACTTCCGCCGCTCCGGCAGCCGCCGCTGCGACGGGCCGTCGTAGACGTGGTCCTTGGGATCGATCTGCCGCATCGGCTTGTGGCGTTCGATCTCCTCGCGCGCCTGGGCCGCAATGCCGGGCACCCGCGAGATGATGAACAGCGAATTGGCCACGGCTGGGGGAATGCCGAGATCGCCGCACACGGCCGCGATCGCGCCGTCGATGTTGACCGGCAACGGCGAACCGGTGTGATCCCGCTCGATGATCTCCATCTCGACGGCGCGGATCATCTGCACGTGTTCCCCTTCCATCTCGAGCTCGAGCGCCATCTGGAACAGTCGCGCGGCGCGCGGGTCGCGGGTGTGGAACCGATGGCCGAACCCGGGGATCCCTTCGTCCGACTGCAGGCAGGTTTCGACGATCGCGCCGGCCGCATCGCGATACGACGCCCCCTTCCGCACCATCTCCAGCCCGGCGTCGAGAAAGTGCATGCACGACTCGATGTCGCCGCCGTGATAGCGCCCGAACCCGAGCACGCCGGCCGCCACGCACGCCCGCACCGACGCTCCAGTGGTCGCCGTGTTCCTCGCCGCGAGCGTCGACGGCGGGGTGGCGCCATGGTCGATGAACGAGACCAGTATCGCCTCCATGAGGCTGCCGATCGCCGGGGACGGCACCTCACCCATGAGCAGCAGATAGATCGCCTCGCCGAAGGTGAGCCGGCCCATCACCTCGTCGAGCGGATACCCGCGCACCAGGATCTTGTTCGGCTCGATGCAGGTCAGGGCCGTTCGCCACTTGCCGTCGTCTTCGCGGCGATGCTGGGCGCGCCGCTCCGGCGTCGGACCTTTCCGGTCAGTGCGTGCCATACAAGCGGTCTCCAAAATCCCCAAGGCCGGGCACGATGAACTTGTGGTCGTTCAGCCCCTGGTCGATCACCGGCGTATAGATGTGGACGTCCGGATGGTGCCGCTCGACGAGGGCGATGCCTTCCGGCGCAGAGACGATGCAGATCATGCGAACGTCGCGGGCTCCGGCGTCACGGAGCATGTCGAGGGCCGCCACGGCACTGCCGCCGGTCGCCAGCATCGGATCGATCATGAGCACGAAGCTCTGGTCGAGGGTCTGCGGCAGCTTCGAGTAGTACCGCGACGCGACCGCGGTCATCTCATCGCGCTGCAGCCCGATGTGGCCCACCCGGGCGGTCGGGATCAGCTCGAGCACGGCGTCGAGCATGCCCAGCCCGGCGCGCAGAACCGGCACGACGACCACGTCACGCGTGATCCGGCGGCCCGAAGCGGGGCCGAGCGGGGTCGAAACCGTCACACTCGCCGACGCGAGGTCGCGGGTGGCCTCGGCCGCGAGCAGCAGGCTGATCCGCACCGCCATCCGGCGGAAGAGCTCCGGGGCCGTGGCCGCCTCCCGCAGGATCGACAGCGCGTCATGGACGAGCGGGTGCGGGACGATGTGAACGGCCACCGGCAGAACTATACAAGAAGAGAGGGTAGAATCTGAGGCTCATGCGCATCCGGATCGGCGCCGCCATCGCGGGCGTCACGGCCCTCGTCGCCGCCGCGTCGGGCCAGCCTCAGCAGATCGATCTCATCGTCTACAACGCCGTGGTTGTCACGATGGACAGCACCGCGCGGGTGCTTCCGCGGGGGGCGGTCGCGATTCAGGGCAACAGCATCGTTGCCGTGGACGCGGCCGACGTCATCGCGTCGGCGTTCAACGCGAAAGACACGCTCGACGCCGGCGGCCAGATCGTCATGCCGGGCCTGATCAACACCCACACGCACGCGCCGATGGTGCTCTATCGCGGGCTGGCCGACGACCTGGCGCTGATGGAGTGGCTCCAGAAATACATCTTTCCGGCCGAGGCGAAGACGGTGACGCCCGAGTTCGTCCGGGCCGGCACCCGTCTGGCGGCGCTCGAGATGATCCAGTCGGGCACCACCACCTATGCCGACATGTATTACTTCGAGGAGGAAATCGCCCGAGTCACGCGCGAAGCCGGTCTCCGCGGGGTGCTCGGGCAGACGATCATCCAGTTCCCCGCCCCGGATGCGAAGACACCGCAGGACGAACTCGTCCGTACGGAGGCGTTTCTCAAAGAGTTTGCCGGCGACGAGCTGATCACACCCGCGATCGCGCCGCACGCCATGTATACGCTCGACCGCGCGACGCTCCGCGCCTCCCGCGCGATGGCCGACGCGCACAAGGCTCCGGTGTTGATTCACCTCGCCGAAACCGCCGACGAGTCGAAGACCTCGCGGAAGCAGCACAAGATGTCGCCCACGCGATACCTGGAGTCTCTCGGCTTCTGGGGGCCGCGGACGCTGGCAGCCCATGCGGTCTGGCTCGATGCGGCGGACATCCGTATTCTGGCCCGACACCAGGTAGGCGTCTCGCACAATCCCGAGAGCAATATGAAGCTGGCCAGCGGCACGGCGAAGGTGCCGGCGCTGCGGCACGCCGGCGTCCGCGTCGGGCTCGGCACCGACGGGGCCGCCAGCAACAACGACCTCGATATGTTCGAGGCCATGCGGCAGGCGGCGTTCCTCCACAAGCTGACGACCGGGGACCCGCGGGCGATGCCGGCGACCGCCGCGCTCGCGATGGCGACGATCGAAGGCGCCCGGGCGCTGCAGATGGAGGACGTGATCGGGTCGCTCGAGGCGGGCAAGCGCGCAGATCTGATCGTCGTGGCGATGACCGGCGCGCGTCAGACGCCGATGTACGACCCGGTCTCGCACCTCGTCTACGTGGCGCGCGGCACCGACGTCCGCACGACGATCGTGAACGGAAAGGTGCTCATGCACGACGGCAAGATGCTGACCCTGAACGAGGCCGAGGTGATTCGCGAGGCCAATGCACTGGCGGAGAAGGTCCGGTCGGCGGTGGCCCGGTGACCGTACTGCTGGACGCCGCCACCATTCAGGCCCGGATCAGGGAGCTGGCCGGGGAGATCGAGCAGGACTACCCCGAGACCGAAGAGATCCACCTGGTTTGCGTGCTGAAGGGGGGGTTCGTGTTCATGGCGGACCTCGTTCGCTCCATGAGCGCGCGAGTCACCATGGACTTCATCGCGGTGTCGAGTTACGGATCAGGCACCAAGTCCTCGGGCGAGGTGCGGTTCCAGAAGGACCTCGACAGCAGTCTGGAGAACCGTCACGTGATCGTCGTGGAGGACATCGTGGACACGGGGCTGACCCTGAAGTACCTGCAGGAGATCCTGCGGAGCCGCGCGCCGCGCAGCCTCCGGACCGTCTGCCTGCTGAGCAAACCGTCGCGACGGCAGGTCGAGGTCCCGGTCGAGTACATCGGGTTCACGATCGAAGACAAGTTCGTCGTCGGTTACGGCCTCGACTATGCGGAGAAGTACCGCAACCTCCCGCATATCGCGGTGTTGCAGGATTAGGGTCCGGGGGTCCGGGGGTTCTCATGATGAAACGGTTCGAGATGATCACCGAGGCCGATGCGAGGCTGATCGACGTCGGCGCGACGGTCGCGCTCAGCAAGGGGGGGCACGTCACGCCGCTGGCGAAGGACACGCTGACCGCCCGGCGTGTGACGGTGATCCCCGACGGTGCGGTGGACGCCTCCCTGCCGGCGGACCTCGCGCCGCCGGCCGACATCCGGCGCGTCGCCATCGGGAACGACCATACCGGGATCGCGATGAAGACGGCGATCCTGCAGCACCTGCGGGGCAGGGGGCTGGCGGTTCTGGACCTCGGCATCAATACAACCGAGCCGGTGGACTATCCCGACATCGCCGCTCTCGTGGCACGAACCGTCGCGCGCGGGGAGGCGGATGCAGGGATCGTCATCGACGGCGCCGGTATCGGCTCGGCGATCGCGGCAAACAAGATCCGCGGGATCCGGGCCGCGATGTGCACCGATGAAACCATCGCCCGGTATTCGCGCGAGCACAACGGCGCGAACGTGCTCACGCTGGGGGCGACGCTGCTCCCTGGCATCGATGCGGCCCTGCGCATCGTGGACACCTGGACCGGCACCGCGATGCGCGAGGCGCGCTACATCCGGCGGCTGCTCAAGGTCCGCCGCCTCGAACAGAATCCGGAATAGCCGTGTTGAATCCACAGGACCTCCAGCGCCTCGTCGAGATCATCACCGAGGAAGTCATCGCCGCGCAGCGCGGTGCCGCCGCGGTGGGGCCGTGCACGTGTCATGCGGTGCGGGCGGACTGCTGCCCCGACCGTCTGCGAACGGTGCTCGACGCCGGCGCGAGCCGGCTCGGCTTGCACGCGACCGCAGGTGCAACCGGCGGCGTGTCGGGCGTGATCGATCACACGTTGCTCAAGGCCGATGCGACGCGCGATGAAATCGAAAAGCTGTGTCGTGAAGCGGCCGAGTTCCATTTCGCGACCGTGTGCGTCAATCCGGTATGGGTCGCGACAGCGGCGGCGAGGCTTCGCGGCACGGGCGTGGGGATCTGCTCGGTCGTCGGCTTCCCGCTCGGCGCGACCACGGCCGACGCCAAGAACTTCGAGACCCGCCGCGCCATCTTCGACGGCGCCACCGAGATCGACATGGTCATCAATGTCGGCGCGCTGAAGTCGGGCGACCTCCGGACCGTAGAACGGGACATCGAGGCGGTCACCGATCCCTGCCGCCAGTGCGGCGTCGTCAGCAAGGTGATCATCGAGGCCGCGCTCCTGACCGACGAGGAGAAGATCACGGCATGCACCCTGTCGAAGGCGGCGGGAGCCGATTTCGTCAAGACGTCCACCGGCTTCGGCCCCGGCGGGGCCACCGCCGCCGACGTGGCGCTGATGCGCCGGGTCGTCGGCGCCGAGATGGGGGTGAAGGCGGCCGGCGGGGTGCGTGA
Source organism: Vicinamibacterales bacterium (assembly GCA_035250005.1). GTDB lineage: Bacteria > Acidobacteriota > Vicinamibacteria > Vicinamibacterales > 2-12-FULL-66-21 > JACDCA01. The sequence goes on from DATFFM010000082.1 coordinate 6,588, forward strand.
TCTCGAAGGGCTGAAGACGATGGTGGCGGCCGGCGCCAGCCGCGTGGGCGCGAGCGCCGGCGTGAAGATCGTGCAGGAACTGCGGGGGCAGAAGCCTACGTCGGCAAACCCGTCCGGCTATTAGGCGGCCCCTCGTCGGGCCGCTCCAGCTTCATGGTCACGACGCGCTCGGGGAAGGGGATGTCGATCCCGTGTTCCGCGAACGCGATCAGGATCCGTCGCCGCAGCTCGCGGCCGACCTCCCACTGCTTGAGCGGAACCGTCTTGATCCGCATCTTCAACTGGACCGACCAGTCCGCGAAGGCATCGACGCCGACGATGTCGAGCGGCTCGAGGATGTGGGGACCGAACCGTTCGTCCGCCTGAAGCGCCGCCCCGGTCTCCTTCAGCACCGCGATCACCCGCTGCGGGTCCTCACGATAGGAGATGCCGAGGTCGATCACATAAAACGAGAAGTCCTTGCTCCGGTTCGCGAGCGTCGTGATGGCCCCGTTGGGAAACACGTGGACAATCCCCTCGAAGTCGCGCAGGACGATGGTCCGGAGATTGATGGCTTCGACCAGCCCCCCCTGGCCGTTGATCGCGGCGACATCCCCGACCCGCACCTGGTCCTCGAGGATCAGGAAGAAGCCGCTGATGATGTCGCGCACGAGCGTCTGCGCGCCGAACCCGATCGCCAGGCCGGCGACACCGGCGCCTGCCAGCACCGGGGCGATGTCGACGCCGAGCTCGCGCAGGATCATGAGGGCCGCAATCCCCCCGATCAGGGCCGAGGCCACGTTCCGGATCAGCGAGCCGAGCGTCCGGCCGCGTTTGGCCCGTTCCAGCGCATCGAGGGTCGTGCCGCGGTTGACCTCGTGCTCGAAACGCGTCACGAGCAGGGTGACCGCGCGGACCAGCGCATAGCCGAGGGCGCCGATCAGCAGGATGCGCAGGCCGGACCCGAAGATCCAGGTGGTCAGCGGCCGGAGGCCCACGCCGGTCCGGGGCTGAAGACCGGCGAGCTCGAACACCGGAGCGATGATCAGCCCGAGGACGAGCACGAACGCCGCGGCGCTGATCAGCCGCAGCGGTCCGCGGACCAGAGGGCTCGAAGTCGCGACGGTGTCGCGGACGATCCCATGGAGCAGCCGGGTGGCGACGCGGCGCACCATCCGGGCCGCGAGCCAGGCGATCAGGAGGGCAGGGAGGAGCGCCAGCGCCACGGTCTGCCACGCGGCAGGGGAGTCGAAGGCGCGGTGCCACAAGGACGAGACCGAATCCACTCACGCGGAGGATAACAGAAGCGCGAAGAACATGAAGCGGCTGGACGGGCTGACGGCGCGGATCTCCAGGATCATCACGACTCGAAGGGCACCAAGGGAGGAAACACCGCCCAAGAGGGTCGGACCTTTTTGCAAAGTCTCGTTGTGGTCTCTTAGTGGCTTTGGTGTCCTTCGTGCTCCCGCCCAATCCGTGAGGGGGCGGCGCGAACGTACCGCGGCTGAGCCGCAATTTCCGGTTGACAGACTACTTACGCACGCGCAATATGTCCCACCCCTTTCCTGGGGCGCTAGGTCGTCAAACCGGAAACCAGGTGATCGTACGATCAGGGAGACCCCTTCATGAGGCACATCTTCAGCAGACAGGTTCTGATGGCTGGTGCGCTCGCGTTCGTATTTGCCGCTATTCCCTCCGCGAACCATTCGTGGAACAACTACCACTGGGCGCGCTCGACCGACAGCTTCACGCTGCAGGTCGGTGACAACGTGGACAGCAGCTGGGACGCCTACCTCAACGAGGCAATCAGCGACTGGAACGAGTCCGTTGTGATTCAGCTCGCCCGTGTGTCCGGTGGAACCAGGCCGAAGAATTGCCGGCCGACCGCGGGTCGCGTCGAAGCCTGCAACGCCCGATACGGGAATACCGGCTGGCTCGGGATCGCGCAGATCTGGATCACCGGCGGGAGCCACATCACCCAGGGGATCACCAAGCTGAACGACACGTATTTCAATACGGCGACCTACAACACCCCGGCCTGGCGCCGCCTGGTGACCTGCCAGGAAATCGCCCATGACTTCGGGCTCGATCATCAGGACGAGAACTTCAACAATGTCAACCTCGGGTCCTGCATGGATTACACGAACGACCCCGACGGAGGCGCGGGCGGCGCCTCGAACAGCGACCCGTCGAACGAACACCCGAACGCGCACGACTTCCAGCAGCTCGTGTCGATCTATACCCACAAGGACACCAGCAGCACCGCATCTTCGTCGGTGACGAACTTTGCGGAAGAGGGGGGCGATCACCCCGGGCAGTGGGGGCGGCTGATCCACGCGAACGGCGACAACCGCGTGCAGGTGTACGAGCGCGATCTGGGGAACGGCAACCGCGTCATCACCCATGTGTTCTGGGCGGATCCGGAAGGGGACGGCCGCGCGAACCGCGGTCATTAGGCTTCGGTAAGGTTGGTCGGCAGGGCCGGGCGCGCACGCGCCCGGCCCGTTCTTTTATCCGGCCCGCGCCTCTGGCGCCAGGGCCTGAACCGGCATTCGCAGCGTGGCCCGGCATCCGACACGGTCGGTCCGGTTCGCGAGCAGCAGACTCCCGCCGTGCGCCTCGGCAATCTGACGGCTGAGGACCAGACCGATGCCTGAGCCTCCGGGTTTCGTTGTGAAGAAGGGCACGAACAGGTTGCCGGTATTCGACAGGCCCGGCCCCTCGTCCTCCACCCAGAGCTCGACGGACGGCGGCGACGACGACAGCCGGTCCCAGCCCGCGGTCACCGTCCCGCCCGTCTCCCGCACCGCATCCACCGCGTTTCGTATCAGGTTGATCATCAACTGCTCGAGCTGATCGCCGTCTCCCTGGACGGTGAGCGGCGGTCCCGGGCGCACCCGAATGTGGTGCGCCTTCTCCAGCGTGACGACCCGGTCGACGAAGGTGCCGACGTCGAGCGGCGCGAGCTTCGGCGGCGGGAGCTTGGCCAGCCGCGCATAGGCGCTCATGAACCGGCTCAGCGACTCGGATCGGGAAGCGATGACGGCCAGCCCGCGCGTGACATCCTCGCGCCAGTCGGCCGGAGCAGGATCACGGTCGATGATCGTCGAGAGGCTGCCGGCAATGGACTTGATCGGCGCGAGGGAGTTGTTCATCTCGTGACCGATCACGCGGATCAGGCGCTGAAATGCCTGCCGCTCCTCTTCACGCAGCGGTCGGCTCAGGTCCGACAGGACGAGCAGTTCGTGCGGCCGGCCGCCTTGCCGGAAGCGGCTGCGCCGGACCTCCCAGCGGCCGGCCCCGCCGGCAAACGCCGTGTTGATCACGCGCGGTGCGCCTCCGATCAGGTACTGATCCAGGCCGATCTCGGCGGCGCGGCGGCCGAGCAGCCGTTCGGCCGCCTGACCGAGCAGCCGCGCTCCGGCCCGGTTGACGAACTTCAGCTCCCCGTCCTCGTCGAACGTGAAGACGGCGACGTCGATCTCGGCCATCACCTTCCGCAGCAGCGTGGTGGCCTCCATCGCGTCGAGGCGCTGGTGCCGAAGCGTCTCGACCAGCGCGTTGACCTCGATCATCACTTCCCCGAGCGGGTCGCCGCCGCGCGCGCCGCGCGCCCGGATGGAGAAGTCCCCCTCGCCGAGCGCGGCCAGCAGGTTCGAGAGGGTCTGAAGGGGAAGCACGACGCGCTCGCGCAGCGCGAACGCAAACCCGAGGCAGAAGGTCACGATCAGGACGCTGAGCGTCCACTGGACCTTGGGGGTGTAGCCGCCGGTCCACAGGAAGATCAGCGAGATCGCGGCGCCCGGCAGCGCAGACGCCAGCGCCATCAGCAGGATGCGCCGGTCGTGGCTCAGACGGGGCTGGCGTGGAGGCATGTAAACGCTGAAGGCTGAACGCCGGCTGAACGTCAGGGTTCAGACGGCAGCGCCCAGAGTTTACTAAAGTCCATAGCGCTGCAGCCGCCTGTACAGCGCGCTGCGGCTCAGCCCCAGCGCCTTGGCGGCCTGGCTGACGTTGCCGTCGTAGCGCGTCATCGCCTTCTTGACGAGGAAGCACTCGACGTCTTCGAGGCTCATGTCCTCGAGGCGGCCGGCTGCCGCCTGGCCGGTGGCCCGCAGCCCGAGGTCCCCGGGCTTGACGAGCGGCCCCTGCGCCATGAGCACCGCGCGTTCGATCGCGTGGTCCAGCTCCCGGACGTTGCCCGGCCACGAGTGCTCGAGCAGCATCTGCATCGCGCCGCTCTCGAAGCCGGTGAGCCGCTTGCGATACCGCTGCGCGTGCTGCCGCAGGAAGTGCTGGGCAAGCAGCGGCGTGTCTTCGCGCCTGTCGCGCAGCGGCGGGATCCGGAGCTCGATCGTGTTCAGCCGGAAAAGCAGGTCCTGGCGGAAACGACCTGCCGTGACCTCCTCGGTGAGGTCGGCGTTGGTCGCCGAGATGATCCGCACGTTGACACGGCGCGTGCGCGACGATCCCAGACGCTCGAATTCGCCCGTCTCGATCACCCGCAGCAGCTTGGCCTGCTGGCTGAGCGGCACGTTCGCGATCTCGTCGAGAAACAGCGTGGCCTGGTCGGCCAGCTCGAAGCGCCCGACCCGGTCGGCTTTTGCGTCGGTAAAGGCACCGCGGACGTGGCCGAACAGCTCGCTCTCGAACACGCCCTCCGAGACGCCGCCGGAATTCACGATCACCATCGGACGCGATGCGCGGCTCGACACCGTGTGCAGCGCGCGCGCCACCACCCCCTTGCCGGTTCCGTTCTCGCCGAGGATGAGCACGTTCGCGTCGGAGGGCCCGACCCGCGACACCACCTGCAGCACGTTCTGCATCGCCGCCGATTCGGCGACGATGTTCGGCATCCCCTCGCCCCGGAGCAGGGAGTTCTCCGCCTCGAGTCGCTGCCCCTTGCGCAGCGCCTGGCTCAACTCGATCTGGGTGCGGGCGATCGCGAGCAGCCGCGCGTTGTCCCACGGTTTCTGGATGAAATCGCGCGCCCCGCGACGCATCGCTTCCACCGCGACCTCCACGCTGCCCCAGGCCGTCATCACGACGACCGGCAACGTCGGGTCGAGCCCCTGGATGCGGGACAGAAGGTTGAGCCCTTCTTCGCCCGAAGTGGTGTCGCGCGTGTAGTTGAGGTCGATCAACGCGAGGTCGAACTCGCGCGCCTCCACGGCCGCCAGCACGCCGGCGGGCGACGACGCCGTTTCGAGCTGGAACCCTTCTCCCTTGAGCAGGAGCCGCAGCGCCTCGAGCACGTCGGACTGATCGTCGGCGATCAGCACACGCGGGTCGGTTGAGCCCGTCGGGATCCGCTCGCCGGTTCTGGGCGCGCGCTCTTTGAGGTGGTCGGTGATCAACATATTGCCTTGCCGCCCCGCCTGAAGGCCGGGCCTACTCTGCTCGCAGCGCGAGCAACGGATCGATCCGGGTCGCCCGTCTCGCCGGAATGAAGCTCGCGATCATCCCGACCAGGGCGAGAACGCCCGACGTGGCCGCGAACGTCCACGGGTCCCTGGCGCTGACGTTCGGCAGCAAATCCTGGGGTACGGCAGCCGACAGCCCGAGCGCCAGCACGACACCCGCGACGAGTCCGGC
>DATFFM010000083.1:0-22636 GCA_035250005.1 Vicinamibacterales bacterium
CGCCGCCGGGAAGAACGACCTCAACCCCGGGCCGGTCTTCGACATGAGTGAGGCGGAGGCCACGTTTCAGGCGATCGTGGATCCCTACGCCCGGGCCGATTTCTTTCTGGCCTTCTCACCGGAAGGGGTCGAGATCGAGGAGGGGTTCCTCACGCTGACGAGCCTGCCCGGCGGCCTTCTCGCGAAGGTCGGCAAAATGAAGCAGCAGGTTGGCAAGACCAATACCCTGCATTCGCACTCGCTCTCGTGGGTCGATCGCTCAGTCGCGAACATCAACCTGCTCGGTGGTGACGAAGGACTGGCGGACTCGGGAGTTTCGGTCTCGAAGCTGATCCTGAACCCGCTGCTGTTTCTCGAAGCGACCGGAGAGGTCTTCCAGGGGAACTCCGGAGTATTCCAGTCGCACCAGCGCAGCGACGTGAGCTGGGTGGGCCGGCTCCGGGGCTATCGCGACATCAGCGAATCCACCAACGTGGACGTCGGCGCCTCGATCGCGCGCGGTCACAACGATGCCGGACCGGATTTCACGACGAGGCTGCTCGCCGTGGATGCGACCGTCCGGTACCGTCCGCTGCAGCGGGCGCTCTATCGGCGGTTCCTCGGGCGGACGGAGCTCTTCTGGAGCCGTCGTGAACAGGAAGATGGGACGGTGCCCGCCTTCGGCATGTACGTCTCCGGCGACTATCAGTTCGCGCGGCGCTGGTTCGCCGGGGCGCGCTACGACTGGAGCGAGCGGGCGTTCGACGCCAGCCTGAAGGACAAGGGTCCCTCTCTCACATTGACGTTCTGGCCGAGCGAGTTCAGCCAGGTCCGCGGGCAGTATCGCCGGATCAATTTCGCTGAAGGGACGACGTCCAACGAGGTGCTGTTCCAGTTCCTGTTCTCGATCGGCGCGCACGGCGCGCACGTGTTTTAGCGATCAAGGAGTAGGTAAGCCATGAAGAAAATCACCATCGCCGCTGCGACCGCCGTGCTGACGATGAGCATCGGCGTGAACGCCTCGGCGGAAATCAAAGTGATCACCACGACCCAGGATCTTGCGTCGCTCGTCACCGAAATCGGCGGCGACAAGGTCTCGGTCGAAGCGCTGGCGCGCGGCTATCAGGATCCGCACTTCGTCGAGGCCAAACCCAGCTTCGTCCTCAAGCTCTACTCAGCCCACCTCCTGGTGGTCGTGGGACGGGAGCTCGAGGCCAGCTGGCTGCCGCCGCTCATTACACAGAGCCGGAACTCGAAGCTGCAGCCCGGAGGAGCCGGCTACCTCGACGCATCGCAGACGGCCCGGATTCTGGACATCCCGACGACCCAGATCACCCGCGCGATGGGTGATGTCCATCCCCAGGGGAACCCGCATTACTGGCTCGATCCGGGCAACGGCCGGCGGATCGCCAAGGCGATCGAGGGAAAACTCGCTCAGCTGTCACCCGCCGATGCCGGCTATTTCGCACAGCGTTACGCCGACTTCGACCGCCGGCTGGCCGAAGGGGAGCGCCGCTGGAAAGCCGCTCTTGCCCCGTATCAGGGAACCAGGATCGTCACCTACCACCGCTCGTGGCCCAACTTCGTGGAGGCCTTCGGACTGAACGTGGTCGGCTATGTCGAGCCGAAGCCAGGCATCCCGCCATCTCCCGCGCATACGCTGACGCTCATGGAGGAGATGAAGCGGCAGGGGATCAAGTTGATCCTCGTGGAGCCGTACTTCGATCTGAAGACACCGAATGCCATCGCACGCGACACGGGCGCGAAGGTGCTGGTGCTGCCGCCGTCGGTGGGAGGCGTCAAGGAGGCCACCGACTACATCCGGTTGTTCGACTACGACGTCAACCTGCTGGTCGCGACGTTGAAGTCGCTGACTGGACGCTGAAGATGATGGACCTCACGTTCGGCCAGATCGCCGGGTTCCTGGCCGCGCCGTTCGTTGCGAGCCTGATCCTGACCGGCATCCATTCGTATCTGGGACTGCACGTGGTCGAGCGCGGGGTCATTTTCGTCGATCTGTCGCTGGCCCAGATCGCCGCGCTCGGCGGCACGATCGCGCTGCTGCTGCCGCTGTCGGGCGGGGATCCGCATGCTCCGTCGGTCTACTGGGTGAGCCTCCTGTTCACCTTCGTCGGGGCCGCCATCTTCGCGATGGTCCGGGGCCGCCATGCCCGGATCCCGCAGGAGGCCATCATCGGCATCACTTATGCCGTGGCGTCGGCCGCGGCGATCCTCGCGATGAGCAAGTCGACGTCCCAGGCCGAACATCTCAAGGACATGCTCGTCGGCAACATTCTCGCGGTCTCCTGGCCGGAGGTCACCCACACGGCCGTGCTGTATGGCGCCGTCGGGCTGTTTCACTACCTTCTGAGAAAGCCGTTCCTGGCGATCTCGATGCATCACGACGATGCGGAAGTGACCGGTTTGAACGTGCGCTTCTGGGACTTTCTGTTTTACGCCTCCTTCGGCTTCGTCGTGACGTCATCGGTGGCCATCGCCGGTGTGCTGCTGGTTTTCTGCTACCTTATCGTGCCGGCGGTCGCGGCCATGCTGTACGGCGACACGATCGGCAGCCGCCTGGCGATCGGCTGGACGATGGGGACCATCGTCTCGGCGCTGGGCGTCTACCTGTCGCTGGTCTTCGACCTGCCGACCGGCGCCACGATCGTCTGCACCTTCGGCCTGGTGCTGGTTTTGATGGCCGCCGTCCGCCCGCTTCTGCGCCGCCGCGCGGACTGATAGAATCCCGGGATGCTCTGTCGCCATTGCGGGACGGAGATCGCCGACAAAGCGATCGTCTGTTACCGCTGCGGGGCCGGAACGACCGATCCGGTGCGTCAGCCTGCCCGGGTTCCGGCGCGGCGGAGCCCGTTGTTCGGTTTCGTGGCGGTCGCGGTCCTCCTGCTGCTCGGCCTCTATCTGGGTCAGGCATCACGAACGGCCGCCGACCCGGGTCAGTATCAGATCATCGCCGGCGTGCTCGTGGCCGCCGCGCTGGCCGTGTTCGTTTTCAGGATCGTGAGGCGACGTTGACAGGGGGAGCCCGCCTGGAGGTCAGTGACGCGCTCGGCCGCAGGACGGTCGAGATCTCGAAGGCGCTCTTCGAGATCGGCCGTCGCGAAACGAACGACCTCCGCCTCGCCGGCAGCGAAGTCTCGCGCGATCACGCCGACATCGTCACCGAAAACGGCAAGATCGTCATCCGCGACAAGAACTCGCGCTACGGCACCTACGTGAACGGCGAGCAGGTGACCGAGCGCGTGCTGCTGCCGGGAGATCGCATCCGCCTGGGCCGCAGCGGCGGCGCCGAGATGATCTTCATGGTCGAAGGCGCCGAGCCGGTGAGCGACAACAAGTCGGCGACGACCGCGATCGGCGACCTGCGGCAGATCACCGCCCTCCTCGAAGGGCTGCGCGCGCTGGGCTCCGGCCGCGTGCTCGACGACGTCCTGTCGCTGGTGCTCGACTCGGCGATCGAGGTCAGCGGCGCCGAACGCGGGTTCATCATGCTCGCGGGGGTCACCGCGGAGCTCGAGTTCAAGATGGCGAGGGGCCGCAGCCGGCAGACGCTGTCGGGCGGCAGCTTCGCGATCAGCCGCAAGATCCCGGAGGAAGTGTTCCGCACGGGCGCGCCGCGGATTGTCGCCGACCTGCTCGACGGCGAGCTCGCCAACGTCCACATGGGGACGGTTGCGCTCGGCATCCGCAACGTGTTGTGCGTGCCGCTGAAGCTCGTTCGCTATGTGGACACGGCGGATGTCGCCGAAGACGAACGGCGGATCGGTGTCCTGTACCTCGACAGCCGGGAGAAGGGGGTGCTGCTGTCGAGCTCCACACGTGCGGCGCTGGAGACGTTCGCCACCGAGGCCGCAGTCGCCATCGAGAACGCCCGCCTCTACCGGGAAACGATGGAGAAGGCCCGGATGGAGCAGGAGATGCGGATCGCGGCGGAGATCCAGCAGGCCCTCCTGCCGAAGATCGGCCGCGCCGGCCCGTACTTCGCGGCGGCGGCGGCGTCGATCCCCTGCCGGTCGATCGGCGGCGACTTCTACGATTACGTGGACCTCGCCGACGGCACGATGGGCTTTGCCCTCGGCGACGTCGCCGGGAAGGGGCCGCCGGCCGCGCTGCTGAGTGCGATGATGCAGGGCATGTTCGCCGCGCAGGCGGCCAGCAGTGCCCGCCCGTCGGAGACGATCACTCGCGTGAACCTCGCGCTGTATCGGCGCGGCATCGAGTCGAGGTTCGTCACGCTGATGTATGGATGCCTGCGCAACGACGGCGGGCTGACCTATTGCAACGCGGGGCACAACCCGCCGCTGATCATCAGCTCGTCGGGCAACGTCCGGCGGCTGGAGTGTGGCGGGCCGATCGTCGGTCTGTTCGAGGCGGCCACGTTCGACGAAGAGACGGTCACGCTTTCGGCCGGGGACTGGCTGATCGTGTTCAGCGACGGCGTCTCGGAAGCGCTGTCGGCAGCCGATGAAGAGTACGGCGATGCCCGGATCGTCGAGGTCGTCCGGAAGAACAACAGCCTGCAGCCGCAGCAGCTGCTGGAGGCGCTGTTCACCGACGTCCGCGAGTTCGCGAAGGGCGCCGCCCAGAGCGACGACATCACCGCCCTGGTGCTTCGCTACGGGGGCTGAGCGGCGGGACCGATGCAGCGGCTGACGCGGCGCGAGCGGCTCCTGGTCGGCATCTGGATCGTGCTGGCGATCGCGCTCTGGAATGGCGTCTACGACATGACGCTCGGCGAGGGGATCAAGGAGTACCTGTTCCGCAGTGCCCTGCACGAGGCCGGCCGCGGGCCGCGGATGAGCATTGCTACCGTGCTCGATCCGTTCATTCTGGACGCAGTCTGGGTTTCGACCTTCTGGGCGTCTCTGGTGCTGCTCCTGGGGCTCGTGACCATCCGGGCGCTGCGGCGTCACGACGGCACATCGCGATGACTTCACCTTCGACCCTCATCTACGACTGGAACGGCACTCCTGTCCGCCCGCGCGAGGTGATGCTCGACGACGAGACCCTGCGCGACGGCCTGCAGTCGCCGTCCGTCCGCTGCCCGACGATCGAGGAGAAGCTGCGGATCCTGCACCTGATCGACCAGCTGGGGATCGACACCGCCGACATCGGCCTTCCCGGTGCCGGGCCGCAGGTCGTCAGGGACGTCGAGCGGCTGGCGCGGGAGATCGCCGACCAGCGCCTGAGCGTCAAGGCGAACTGCGCGGCGCGCACGATGATCGCCGACATTCAGCCGATCGCCGACATCTCGCAGCGCGTCGGCATGCCGATCGAATGCTGCACCTTCATCGGGTCCAGCCCGCTGCGGCAGTACGCCGAAGGGTGGACGCTCGACCAGCTGCTGAAGCTGTCTGAGGACGCGATCGCCTTCGCCGTCCGGGAGGGGCTGCCCGTCATGTTCGTGACCGAGGACACGACCCGGGCCGATCCCGAGACGCTCAGGTCGCTGTATTCGGCGGCCATCCGGGCTGGGGCGGCGCGCGTGTGCATCGCCGATACGGTCGGCCACGCCACCCCGGCCGGCGCTTCTGCGGTCGTCAAGTTCATCGGCCAGGTCGTCGAGGAGTGTGGCGGCGGCATCGGGATCGACTGGCATGGCCACCGCGATCGTGACTTCGCCGTCAGCAACACGCTGGCGGCGCTCGACGCCGGCGCCACGCGGTTGCACGGGGCCGCCATCGGCATCGGCGAGCGCGTCGGCAACACGCCGATGGACACGCTGCTCGTCAACCTGGTGCTGATGGGCTACATCGAGCGCGACCTCTCCGCGCTGGGCGAGTACTGCCGGCTGGTGTCCGAGGCTACCGGCGTGCCGATCCCCGCCAACTACCCGGTCGTGGGGAGGGATGCCTTTCGTACGGCCACCGGCGTGCACGCGGCGGCGGTGATCAAGGCCTTCCGGAAGAACGACACGGCGCTCGTCGACGCAGTCTACTCGGGTGTGCCCGCCAGCCTGATCGGCCGCGAGCAGGAGATCGAGGTCGGGCCGATGTCAGGGAAGTCGAACGTCGTCTTCTGGCTCGAGCGCCGTGGCATAGCGGCCGACGACGCGGCCATCGACAGAGTTTTCGCGAAGGCAAAGGCTTCAGCGTCGGTGTTGACGGAGGCGGAGATACGGGCTCAACTCAACGCTGAACGCTGAACGCTGAACGCTGAAGGCTGAACGCTGAACGGTGATGCTGAATGCTGAGGGCTATGTGCGACGTTTGATCCTGACCGCGATCTGTGCGCTGTTTGCCGCGTGCGTTTCGGCGCAGACGCCGACCCCCCCGGGCTCCTCCCAGACGCCGGCGTTCGATTCCGCCCGCGCGTTCGAGCACCTGACGCAGCTGGTGGCGATCGGGCCGCGCCCGGCCGGCTCGCCGGGGGCGGAGAAGACGCGTGACTACATCAGGCAGCAGATGAAGGCGCTGGGCATTGCGACCCGCGAGCAGGCTTTCGACGCCAAGACACCGGTCGGGATCGTCAAGATGGTCAACGTCGCCGCCACGATACCCGGGCCCGGCACCGGACGGCTGATCATCGCCGGCCACTACGACACGAAACTGTTCAAGGAGTTCCGGTTCGTCGGCGCCAACGACGCCGGCTCGAGCACGGCGTTCCTCCTCGAGCTCGCGCGCGTGCTCAAGGACAGGAAGAACGCGCTGACGATCGAGCTGCTGTTTCTCGACGGGGAAGAGGCGATCGGGGAGTGGGAGACCGGCAATACGTACGGCAGCCGGCACTACGTGCTGGAGGCGGCGACCGACGCGGCTTCGCTGAAGCGCATCAAGGCGATGATCCTCGTCGACATGATCGGCGACAAGGACCTGGTCATCAAGCGTGAGAGCCGCTCCACGCCGTGGCTCGTCGACGCGATCTGGTCCGCGGCGCGCCGGCTGAACCGCCCCGAGTTCATCGACGAGTCGACACCCATCGACGATGACCACCTGCCCTTCCTGGCGGCAGGCATTCCGGCCGTCGACCTCATCGACCTGGAGTACCCGAATCTCTCCTCACCGACCACGTACTGGCACACGGCTCACGACACGCTCGACAAGGTCTCGCCGAACAGCCTGCAGGCGGTGGGGGATGTGCTCCTCGCGGCGCTGCCGGCCATCGAGTTGAGAATCAAGTAACTCCAAACCTCAAACTCCAAACTCCAAACGTCGTCCACACAAGGGCTTTTGACGTTTGAGGTTTGAAGTGTGACGTTGATGTCAGGAGTCAACTGCGCCGGTCTCGCGCGACATAGTCGCGCGTGCGCGCCCCGACATAGATCTGCCGCGGTCGGGCGATCTTCTGGTCCGGGTCGGTGAGCATCTCTTCCCACTGCGCGATCCAGCCGGCGGTGCGCGGGATGGCGAACAGTACCGGGAACATCGCGGTCGGGAATCCCATGGCCTGGTAGATGAGCCCGGAGTAGAAGTCCACGTTCGGGTACAGCTTCCGCGAGACGAAGTAGTCGTCTTCGAGGGCGATCCGTTCCAGCTCCAGCGCCATCTCCAGCAGCGGATTCTTGCCGGTGACGTCGAACACGAGGTCGGCCATCCGCTTGATGATCTTCGCGCGCGGGTCGTACGACTTGTAGACCCGGTGGCCGAAGCCCATCAGGCGGCCCTCCCCCGCCTTGACCTTCTTGATGAAGGCGGGAATGTTCTGCTTGGAGCCGATTTCGTTCAGCATCCGCAGGACGGCTTCGTTGGCGCCGCCGTGCAGCGGACCGTAGAGCGCCGCCGCGGCGCCCGCCAGCGCCGAGTACGGATCGACCTGGGAGCTGCCGATGTTGCGCATGGCGCTGGCGCTGCAGTTCTGCTCGTGGTCCGCATGCAGGATGAACAGCACGTCGAGCGCCCGTTCCAGCACGGGGTTCGGCTTGTACCGCAGCTCGGTCATCTTGAACAGCATGTTCAGGAAGTTGCCGGAGTAGCCGAGATCGTTGTCGGGCAGCACGTACGGCCGGCCGATCGTGTGACGGAACGCATAGGCCGCGATGCTCGGCACCTTGGCGATCAGCCGGATCGTCTGGAGCCGGCGCGACTCGATGTTGAAGATATCCTTCGCGTCGGGATAGAAGGTCGACAGCGCCCCGACCGCGCTCAGGAACATCCCCATCGGGTGCGCGTCGTAGCGGAACCCCGTGAGAAACCTCTTGATGTTCTCGTGGAGCATCGTGTGGAGCGTGACGGCGTTCGACCACTCCTGCAGCTGCGCCGCCGATGGCAACTCGCCGAAGAGGATCAGGTAGGCGGTCTCGAGAAAGTCGCTGTGCTCGGCCAGCTGCTCGATAGGGTAGCCCCGATACTCGAGGATCCCCTTGTCGCCGTCGATGAAGGTAATGCTGCTGCGGCACGACGCGGTGTTCATGAACGCCGGGTCGTAGGTCATCATCCCGAAGTCGTCGTTCGACGACTTGATCTTGCGCAGGTCCATCGCGCGGATGGTGCCGTCCTGGATCGGGAGCTCGTACGTCTTCCCGGTTCGATTGTCGGTGATCGTCAGCGTATCTGCCATAAAGGTTCTACACGTCGTCCGCGTCGTCGTCAGGCCCTCCGGTGTCGGCGGCGGGCGGAGGGTCGCCCGGCACCCGGTAATCGCCCGACAGCCAGTGCCCGAGATCCGCCATCCGGCAGCGCTCGCTGCAGAATGGCGCCCAGGCTGGATCCGCCGGCTGCTTGCGGCAATAGGCGCACAAGGGCTCCGACCGCATGTTTACAACCTTCTTATTGTAGTGCAGCGGAGGGGACCGAACGGCGGCGACGCCCGAGGGAGCGGGTGGACCTACGGACCGACAGACCGGTCGCCGGCGTGATGCCGCACGTCGCGCGCCGAGACCATGAAGATCACGTCCTCGGCGATGTTGGTGGCGTGGTCCCCGATGCGCTCGAGGTGGCGGGAGATGAGGATCAGGTCCAGCGCCGGCTCGATCGTGCCGGGATCCTGCAGCATGTAGGTGAGAAGCTCCCGGAACACCTGCGTCTTCAGGCCGTCGAGCTCGTCGTCCTTGTTCAGGACGGCTTCGGCCATCGCGATGTCGCGGCGGACGTAGGCATCGAGCGCGTCGCGGAGCATCGCCTGCGCGATGCCCGCCATCCGGGGGATATCGATCAATTCCTTGACTGGCGGGTGCCTGAGATACCTGGTCACGGCTTCGGCAATGTTGATGGCCAGGTCGCCGACGCGCTCGAGGTCGGTATTGATCTTGACCGCCGACACGATCGCACGGAGATCGACCGCCATTGGCTGGTGCAGCGCCAGCAGCGTGAAGCAGCGGTTGTCGATTTCGATGTGCAGCTGGTTGATCGGCGCGTCGCCAGCCAGAACGCCGTCGACGATCGACAGCTCGCGAGCCACCAGCCCCTCGACGGCGGCGCGCACGCGATCTTCGGCCAGGCCGCCCATTTCGAGCAGCCGGGCCTTGAGCTGTTCGAGCTCCTCCTGAAAGTGACGGACGACGCGCTCTGCCATTACCCGAACCTTCCGGTGACGTAGTCCTCGGTCAGCTTCTCTGACGGGTTGGTGAACATCTTCTCGGTGGCGCCATATTCCACCAGCTTGCCGAGCCAGAAGAACGCGGTGTAATCGGATACCCGCGCCGCCTGCTGCATATTGTGCGTGACAATGACGATCGTGTAGGCGGATTTCAGCTGGTACACCAGCTCCTCGATGCGCTGGGTGGCGATCGGATCGAGGGCCGAGGCCGGTTCGTCCATCAGCAGGATGGCCGGCTTGATCGCGAGGGCGCGGGCGATGCACAGCCGCTGCTGCTGGCCGCCGGAGAGCGACAGGGCGGATTCCTGCAGGCGGTCCTTCACCTCGTCCCAGATCGCGGCCTGCTGCAGGCTTTCTTCGACCCGGCCCTGGAGGTCGGCGCGGCTCCCCGCCATCCCGTTGATCCTGAGGCCATAGGCGACGTTCTCGAAGATCGACTTCGGGAACGGATTGGACTTCTGGAACACCATGCCGACGCGCCGGCGCAGCGCGACGACATCGGTGCCCGCGCCATAGATGTCGGCCCCGTCGATCCGCACCTGACCCTCAACGCGCGTGCCGGGGATGATGTCGTTCATCCGGTTCAGGGTGCGCAGAAACGTGCTCTTGCCGCAGCCGGACGGCCCGATGAACGCCGTGACCAGATTCGGCTGGACCCCCATCGTGATGCTCTCGAGGGCCTTCTTCGCGCCATAAAAGAAATGGAGATTCCGGACGTCGATGACGTCAGGCCGCGGCGCGTCTGCCGGATGGTTGGCGGGGACCGAGGTCCTTACCAGAGGTGTCGGGGTCTGAACAGGGCTCATGCCGGCAGACCCAGAGTACTGGCGGGCGATTTCGCGACAATTTCAGCCGTGTAAATTCGATGTAAACGGCGGCTGCCGCCTAGGGGGTCGTCGCTTCGACCCGTGCGACGGGCTCCGGTTCGGCGAGAAACGCGCCGATCTGCCGGCGCAGCTCGTCCTGGAGGACATCTACCTTCCGCCGGGCATCGAGGACGCGGAAATTGAACTCATCGGCCATGGACGCGTACTCCTTCAGCAGCGAGCGCTGATACGCGCGGAAGCTCTCGTAGATGTCGTCGCCGAGCTTCATGTCCATGCCCGACTCCCAGTAATCCATGCCCCGCGCCTGGAGGACGCGGCGGATGAGCGTCTTCTCGTCGATACGCAGATAGAAGATCAGGTGCGGCACGATCGCGAAGCCGTACAGGTTGCGGACCCAGGTCTTGTCGACCCCGCGGACGCCGGCTCGAGCGAGCGCCGTGTAGATGTACCGATCCGAGAGCACGATGAATCCGGCCTTCAACGCCGGGATGATCTCCTTCTCGAGCCGGTCGGCGAAGTCGGTCGCGTACAGCAGCTGGAACGTCAGTTTGTTCAATGTGTTGCTCGCCTTGGCCAGCTCGATGGTCGGCTGCATCAACTCCGACCGGGTCCAGCCGGTCTCGACGACGCCATAGCCCTGCACCTCCAGCCATTCGCGCAATAGGAAGATCTGCGTGGACCGGCCGACGCCGTCGGTGCCCTCGATCGCGATGATCTTGCCCGGATAGACGTCCATCGGCAGGTACGGGATCGGGTTGCCGTAATAGCTCCCGGGCTTTGCGCCGCCGTCCATCGGGTCAGGCGAGGTCGTCGGTGTACTCGTTGTCATCTTTGATCTCCAGGTGCTCCGAGACGAGCTTGCGGAACGTCCGCTGCTGTTCGGTGATGCTGCCGCTCGCGGCAATCACGCTCAAGCCGAACTCGTCGACCAGGCGGTCGTATTCATCGAGCACCTTGCCCTGGAAGAGTCTGAAGCTTTCGACCGCGTTCGTGCTCCAGCCCATGTCCATCCCGGCTTCGTAGAACTTGAGCTTCACCCGCCGCGCGAGCAGACGCTCGGTCGATACCTCGATCGGCACGCGGAAGTAGACGGCGAGATCCGGCTTCACGGCGAAGCTGTACAGCTCGCGCACCCACTTGCGGTCCACTCCGCGTGCCGTGTCGCGCGAAAACGCGGTGTAGGCGTACCGGTCTGCGAGCACGATCATCCCGGCCTTGAGCGGCGGGATGATGTTGTAGAGCAGCCGGTCGGCGAAATCGGTGGCGTGCAGCAGGCTGAACGTCATCGGCGTCAGGGCGTTCTTCTTCTTGCCAGTCTTGGTCGCGGCCTTGACCAGCGCCGAGGAGTTCCATTCGGTCACGAAGATCGGGTGACCGGCGGCGCTAAGCCATTTCGCGAGCAGATCGAGCTGGGTCGTTTTTCCCGACCCGTCGATGCCCTCGACCACGAACAGCTTTCCCGGGTACACGTGCGGCGTGGTCAGGTTGTTGATCATGAGATTGCGGATCCTTGTAATCGCTCCCGGCGACTTCGAAGCGGATCGGTTTCTCGAGCAGGGCTTCGAGCGGGGCGACGTGACGGTGGGCCGCCCAGAGCTCGAGCTCGGCATCGCCCGTCGACCGCAGCCGCGCGAGATAGTCGTCGTCTCTCGGATAGAGGTCGATGCCGGCGAGCGCCTGCGCGTGACTCCGGTCGAGCCCCTCGGCCAGACGCACCATGGCGGCCAGTGTTCGTACGGTACGCCGCATCGGACCGGGCAGCTCGCCGTAGCCCTCGTGCGACTTCTTGGGCGTCGCCTGCCGGTGATAGCGTGCGAGCAACGCGATCACCTCGATTTCCTGCGGATCGAAGCCCCGCAAGTCCCCATTCTTTATCAGATAGTACGAGTGGCGGTGGTGCCGCTCATAGCTGATGTGGACGCCGATGTCGTGCAGCAGCGCGCCGTACTCCAGCCACTCGCGCTCCCGGTCCGACAGCCCGTGCACGCTGCGCGTCTGGTCGAAGATGCTGAGCGCGAGCCGCGCGACCTGCTGCGCGTGCTCAGACCAGTAGCCGCAGCGCTCGCCGAGCTCCACGATGCTCCGGCGACGGACGTCGGGGTAGCGTTCCACTTTGCGGATACGCGCGCTGTTCCGGTGAATGTAGTCGATGACCAGACCCTCGCGGAGGGCGAGGTCGCAGAGGGTCAAGTCTTCGGCGCCAAGGCGGCGCAGGATGGTGTCGAGCAGGACCGAACCGGCGACGCTCAGATCCGCGCGCCGTGGATCGAGGCCGGGGATGGCCAGACGCTCCTCGATGTCGGCCGCGACGATCTGCTTGCGCAGACGGTGCAGGCTCTTGCTGGTGACGCGCAGATTGCGCAGATCCTCGGGCTGGCCCCCGCGGTCGGCGGCCGCGACGGCGCCGAGGCTCAGAATCGTGCCGGAAGTGCCGATCGCCCGATCGAACCCGCGCGCCGCGATCTGGTCGAGATAGGCGCCCATCTCCCGATTGAGGTGCTTCACCAGCCGGCGCTCGTCGCGTCCGGCCAGCGGGTCGGTCTTGACGAACCGTTCCGTGAGACGGATGACGCCGACCTTGAAGCTCTTCCCAAGGGCGAGCTGGGTGGCCGTGCCGAGCGTGACCTCGACGCTCCCACCGCCAATGTCGATCACAACGGCCGTGTTGCCGCCTACGTCCACGCCATACCCGGCGGCCAGATGAATGAGGCGGGCTTCTTCGGTCCCGCTGATGACGCGGATCCGAATGCCGGTCTGGCGATCGACCTCGGCAATGAAATCCCCACCATTTTCCGCTTCGCGGGTGGCACTGGTCGCGGCCGCCACAATCTCATCCACTTTGTGAGAGTCGGCGAGCCGCTTGAACTTCGCCATGGTCTGGATTCCCGCCGTCATGGCGGTCGGGGTGAGGTTCCGGCCGTCCAGGCCGCCGGCCCCCAGCCGGACCATATCCTTTTCCCTGTCAACCACTTCGAAGGAAAGATCCGGCCGGACCTGGACCACGATCATGTGGATCGAGTTGGTCCCGATATCGATTGCCGCGATGCGCATCAGGTGGGAAGCTCAACCGGTCTGGGTCTTGCTTGTTACACGGCAGTTATATACTGCGGAACTCAGCCCTGCAGGAGAGAGGCGTCGGCGTGATCCTACCATGAACAATCGGCGGTCTCGTGTAACGACTCAGTTACTTCAACGGCGCGCCCGGGCCCTGAAACGTCACCTTCCCGCCGCGGTCTCGGGCAGCGACCGCGGCGTGCACCAGGCGCGGGTCGCCACCCGCAGGCTGCGCGAAGCGGTTCCGGTGCTCGCCACGGGTCTCAAACACAGCAAGTTCGGCAAGGCCAGACGGAAGATCCGCCGTCTGACGCGGGCGCTCGGCACGGTGCGGGAGCTCGACGTGACCACGCATCTGCTGGATGAACTGACGCAGGCCGGCACCCTGCCGCGCACCGCGCTGGAGGAGGTGCGGGCGCACGTGATCGCCGAGCGCGACCGGCGCCGAGCCGTCATGCTGGAGCGGCTCGACGAGGTCAATACTGACAAGCTTGGCCGGCGGCTGGCTTCGGTCGCCGAAGCCCTCGAAAAATCCGAGGACGAGGCCTGGCGGGGCGTCCTCACGACCCGCCTCCTCAAACGCTCCCGCCGGCTGAAGGAAGCGGTGGAGGCGGCCGGCCCCATGTATTCGGCCGAACGGCTCCACGAAGTGCGGATTGCCGCCAAGAAACTACGGTACGGGCTCGAGCTCGCGGCCGACAGCGGCATCAAGGCTGCCCCCCCGCTGCTGCGGCCCATCAAGCGCACCCAGGACATCCTGGGCCGGCTGCACGATCTGCAGGTCCTTCAGTCGCACGTCGCGGCCGTCCAGACGCTCCCAGCCGCCGAGCGACCCGGGATGCACGCAGGCCTCGACATGCTCGCGCGGCACATCGAGGACAAGTGCCGCCACCTCCACGGCCGTTACCTCATGACGGCCGGTGCCATTCGGGAGGTATGCGAGCTCATTCGATCCCGCGTGGTGCCCGAAATGGAGAAACCGCGCGCTCGCCGGCCGCTGAAGATGGCCCTCCGCCGCAAGGTGGCGGCTGCGGCCGCAGGCGCGCGCTGATCGATGGCGACGCTCGAGTTGTACCTCATTCGGCACGGCGTGGCCGCCGACCGTGGCGACGAATACCCGGACGACTCGAAGCGTCCGCTGACCGCCGACGGCATCGACGCGCTTCGCAAAGAAGCCAAAGCGCTCGACGCGCTGGGCATCGGCTTCGATCACATCATCACGAGCCCGCTCGTTCGCACCAAGCAGACCGCGGAGGTCTTCGCGGAGCACCTGAAGTCCAGGCCGTCGGTGTCGAACAGCGACGCGCTGGCGCCCGCTGGTTCCCCTGCGAGTGTGTTGCAGGAGCTTGCCAAACATGTGCGGAAGGAGCGCATCGCGCTCGTCGGTCACGAGCCGAACATCGGGGAGCTCGCCGCTCGTCTGATCGGATCGCGCACGCCGCTCGAGTTCAAGAAGGGCGCGATCTGCCGCATCGACTTCGAAGTGCTCCCCCCGAAGGGCGCCGGCCAGCTCCGCTGGTTCCTGACACCAAAGATGCTGAGAAAGATCGGCTAGGCAGCCCCTCAGCTCAGTTCCGCCCGTACGCGCCGTCCGGTGATCCGGGCAGCCACCGTGTCATAGCGGTGCTTGACCGGGCTCGGAATGCCGATGCGCATGTAGAGCATCTCCAGGTCCGTGCTGTCGCGGACGTTCCGGTGCTCGGCCACTTCCAATGCGTGCTGCAGTTCGTGCCCCGCGACGGCGATCAGGTCATCGAAATCGAGCGAACTGGTGATCTGGGCGTGAAGATAGCGCACGCCGCCTGCGCTCGTGATGAACATCAGCCGACCATCCAGGCCCGCGGGCAGCGCCTTGGTGACTTCCAGATAGACGATCACATCGGATTCGTCCAGCGCGGCAATCAGGCGCTTGAAGGTGCGCGACCGCCGGATGCCCTGGTCGATCAGGTGGGTCATCGCGGGCGTGACCCCGCGAACATGGCGGCCGAGGAGCGGGCTGGGGGGAGCGAGTGGTTCTGCGCAGCGAACGGGAGCCGGAACAGCCGCGACGATGGCGGCGAGGCAGAGCGCGTGAAGCGTGGCGCGACCGAGCAGCATGAGACCCTCCCATGACGATGGCCGCACAACGCTCATCCGGGATCGGGCTGCCGGGCTCCAACCGGCGACCTGTCACGGTTAGACGGGAGGGTTCGAAGAAGGTTTGGACTATGTGACCGTTAGAACGCGATGTGGGTCTGAACGTAGGTGGCTCGTGATCGGCGGTGGCGCAGGCCGCGCTCGCCGAACGACTCACGGTGCATGAACGACAGCTTGATGCTGCGGCCGCGCACGTACCAGTTCATCCCTGCCGCCAGGCGGCGCCACGGCCGCTCGAACCCGTCAACGTCGACCTGCTCGGCTGCCGCCAGCGCTTCAAGCCGCCGCGGCACGACCATGTAGCCGGCTTCGACCGAGCCCTTGTCGATCGTCGCGGTTCCAGCGTTGTAGAAGCCGAGCGTCACGAGCGGCTCCACCGCATGCGACACGATATGTTCGAATTCGGCATCGACGGACAGTCCATGGCCTCGAAGGCCGCCGCTCGCTTCCACCGCCGCAATTCGAGCGGCATCCACCGACGCCGATCCGTGCCTGTCAACATCGTCGTGATTCCACCACCCGTACGCGCCGGCGCCGATGGTCAGGCGAAGGGGGGCGCGATCGAGGTCTCCCTGGTCGCGCGGCACTTCGCCGAACGGGTGCAGCTCGATCCGTCCGCCGGCGAGCGGACCTTCGTTCCAGCCGCGCCCCGCTTCCGCGGTGCCGTCCACGCGCACCTCCTCCGCGTCCGGAGACTGCCGCGATGACGCGAGTGCGGCAGACCAGTAGACCGTCCGGCCGTGGTGCCACCCGTCCACTTTGAGAGCGAGCGCGCGTCCGGGCGATCCGAGGCTGCGGTCGCCCGCGAATGGACGCTCGATCAATCCCCGCCGTGCCGACGGGGCGAGGAGAGAGCGGGAGAACGGCATCTTCTGATTGCCGATCATCAGAAGCAGGCCGCGGCTCTCCCAGCCGCGGTACTGCAGGTGCGCGTTTTTCACGATCACCCGGTCGCCGCCCGAAACGAGCGCCCCGGCATCGACCTGAAACTCCGCGCTCCAGTCGCGCGGCAGCCGCAGGTCGAGCGTAAAGACCATCCGGCGGAACAACGCGCGATCGGCCGTCCGGCCGCCGCCGGCGTGATGTTCGAACTGGGGTTGAAAGTATCCCGAAACGGAGAGTTTGGGTCGGTCAGGGGAAGAAACCGGCTGCGCCGCCGCAACCGCCGGAAGCAGAGACGCAAGTAGAAAGCCGGTGCTGCGAAGGCAGCCACTCACAGGCCGTCGAGTATAGCGAATCGCGACCGACCGACTCTATACCTCCGTGCCGGCCCTCACCTCGGCCCCCTTGGGCACGATGATGATGCCGTTGCGGATGCAGTAACCCTCGCCATCGGCCTCCTGGTGGTTCGCGGCGTTGACGAGGCGCACGCCGTCCGCGATCCGCGCGTTCTTGTCGACGATGACACGATCGAGGACGACGTCGCGGCCGATGCCGAGCGGGGTGCCGCCGGCGGCGGCTTCCTCTTCATAGGAGTCGGCGCCGAGCAGCACCGACCGGGTGATCCTGGAGCCGCGGGCGATCTGGGTGCGAATGCCGACTACCGAACCGCGCACCTCGCACTGGTCCAGAAAGCAGCCCTCGGCGACGATCGACTCATCGATGCGGCAGTCATAGGCACGCGTGCCGGGCAGAAACCTCGGGTTCGTGTAGATCGGGAACCGCGGGTGGAAGAAGTTGAAGGCCGCGTCGCGCCGGGTCAGCTGGACGTTGGCCTCGTAAAAGGCATCGATCGTCCCGACGTCGGCCCAGTAGCCGCGGAAGATGTACGGGTTCACGCGATGATTGCCGAGCGAGCGGGGGATGATCTCCTTGCCGAAGTCGATCCCGGGCTGTTCCAGGATTTCGAGCAGGACATCGCGCGAGAACACGTAGATCCCCAGCGACGCGACGAACGGTTTCTGCGGCGAGACTCCACCCGCCGTGCAGCCCGGCGGCACGCTGCTGCGCATCTCGGCGAGGCGCGGCGCCTTCGGCTTTTCCTCGAAGCCGGCGATCTGCCCGTGGCCGTCGAGCCGCAGGATGCCCATCTGCGTGGCATCTTCCGGCGTAACCGGTTGGGCGGCGATCGTGATGTCGGCGCGGGATTCGATGTGCGCGTCGATCATCTCGCAGAAGTCCATCCGGTAGAGGTGGTCGCCGGCGAGGATGAGGAAGTGATCGGCGTCGTAACCGCTGAAGTGCCGCGCCGCCTGACGGACGGCATCGGCCGTGCCCTGAAACCAGTCGGAGCTCTCGGGCGTCTGTTCCGCGGCGAGCACTTCGACAAAGCCCCGCGAGAAGACATCGAGGCGATAGGTCTGGGCGATATGCCGGTTGAGCGAGGCCGAATTGAACTGCGTCAGGACGAAGATCCGTTTGAGGTCCGCGTGCAGACAATTGCTGATCGGGATATCGATGAGCCGGTACTTGCCGCCGATCGGCACAGCCGGCTTCGAACGCATGTGAGTCAGTGGAAACAGCCGCGTTCCGCGCCCGCCTCCGAGGATCAGCGTCAGCACGTCTTCCATGTCGGCATCTTAAGCGGAACGTGGAAAGTTACACGGTGTTTACACACGGATCGGCGCGAGTGCGGTACAAGTACCTCTCCACGCAACGCAGGGACGTCTTCATGTTTTCCAGAACACTGACACAGGCCGGGCACATTCGGCGCTTCACCGTGAGCGTACGCCGCGCCATGGGGTGGGAAGTGCGGGTCGAGCAGGACAGTGAGGTGGTACGGCAGGCGCGCTATACCGACTGGCATCGACTCGAACGCGCGATCGGCGCCCTCGAGCGAGAGATGGGAGAGCTGGAAGCCCAGGGGTGGCGCACCACGGGATCGAGCGGCGTCACCGGCGGCCATCAGTCGACGAATCTATAGCCGAGACCCACGACGGTTTCGATCTGCGCGCCGGCGGGTCCGAGCTTCGATCGAAGCCGGCCGACATGGACGTCGACCGAGCGGGTTTCGATGAACCGGTCGTAGCCCCAGACCCGCTCGAGCAGTCGATCGCGCGACAGCACCCGATTCCGGTTCTCCACCAGGAACTTCAGCAGCTCGAACTCGCGCCGGGTGAGACGCACCGGCTCGGTATCGACCGAGATGGCGACCGCGTCGAAGTCCGCGCGGAGGTGCCGGCCTTCGTAGATCGCGGTCGCGGCGGCGGTCCGGCCGTTGCGCCGCCGCAGCACGGCACGGACGCGCGCCGAGAGCTCGCGCAGGCTGAACGGCTTGGTGACGTAGTCGTCGGCCCCCAGGTCGAGTCCCGCGACGCGATCCGATTCGCTCGTTCGCGCCGTCAGCATGATGATCGGCGTCTGGGCGGTCTCGGCCCGCGCCCGCATCACGCGGCACACTTCGGCGCCGCTGATCACCGGGAGGTTGATGTCGAGAATGACGAGATCGGGTGCGTGGTCCGCAACCGCTCGAAGCGCGGTATCCCCGCTGCCCACGACGTCGACCTGCGCGTCGCCGGAGCGTTCGAGCGCGTGCTTGATCAGAGCAGCGATATCCTGCTCGTCTTCAACCACGAGGACACGGGGCACCCGACTCATCGCCGTCCAGCCTACCGGGCGGGGGTTTCGCCCCGGTGACGGGCGGGTTAAATGTGGGTTAACCCGGTCAGCAGCAGCGGGCTCGCGGCTGCGGCTCAACCGGGGAGACGTCAGCCATCTTCAGCAGCCGGCGACGGTCCTTTTCACCGGCATCGACGTGACCGAGGGCGTGGTTGACCGCGTCGACCACGGTCTGCATGACCGGATCGGGGAGCGACGCCAGACGGTAATGCACCCAGAGCCCGTCCTTGCGGCCCAGCACCAGGCCCGACTTGCGCAAGTACGCCAGATGGCGCGACACCGTCGGCTGCGGCAGCCCCAGGCTCCCGTGGATGTCGCAGACGCAGATCTCCCCCGACTGGAGCAGGCCGAGGATGCGGAGCCGGGTGCCGTCGGCGAGCGCCTTGAACAGGGTTTCGAGTGCATTCAATCGTTTGTCGGTCGCCATATATATACGCCTTGACAAATATATCACGGTCTCATATATTCGCCTTAGCGCATATAGCGCGGGGAGGCAGACATGAGCGACCAGGCATTGAAGGCAGTGATTCAGCAGAAGTACGGGGAGGCGGCGATCCGGGCCACCACGGGGCAGGAGAAGGGGGGCTGCTGCGGGACGTCGTGCGGCTGCGGCGACCCGATCACCTCGAATCTCTACGGCGATCACGAGACGACCGGGCTGCCGGAGGCAGCAGTCGCGGCATCCCTCGGCTGCGGGAACCCGACCGCGCTGATCGAGCTGAAAGCCGGGGAGACGGTCCTTGATCTCGGTTCAGGCGGCGGCATCGACGTGCTGCTCTCGGCGCGCCGGGTCGGCCCCACCGGCAAGGTGTACGGCCTCGACATGACCGACGAGATGCTCGCGCTCGCGCGCGAGAACCAGCGGAACGCCGGGGCCACGAACGTGGAATTCCTGAGAGGCGAGATCGAGCACATCCCGCTGCCCGACAACAGCGTCGATGTGATCATCTCCAACTGCGTCATCAATCTCTCGGCCGACAAGGCCGGCGTGCTGCGCGAGGCTTTCCGCGTGTTGAAGCCGGGCGGCCGCTTCGCCGTCACGGACGTCGTCGTCCGCGGCGAGGTGCCGGCGGCCGTGCGCAAGAGCATGGAGCTGTGGGTCGGCTGCGTGGCCGGGGCGCTGCACGAGAAGGACTATCGCCAGTTCCTCGGTGACGCGGGTTTCGAGTCGGTGGACGTGGAGCCGTGGCGCGTCTACCAGGTGGAAGACGCGAAACAGTTCCTGGCAGACGCCGGGCTGGACGTGAACGCGCTGGCCGCGGAGGTTGACGGCAAGATCGCCAGCGCCTTTATCCGCGCGACGAAGCCGGTGGCTGCCGTCCTGGACGCCGACGCTTCGGCGAAGGCGGCCTGTTGCGCACCCGGCTGCTGCGCGTGACCGCCATCCGGCCGACGCTCGCCAAACGCCTGGTCGCGGAGCTCATTGGCACCGCGCTCCTCCTGATCGCCATCGTCGGGTCCGGCATCATGGGGGAGCGGCTGGCGGGTGGAAACGTCGCCATCGCGCTGCTGGTGAACAGCGTGGCCACCGGTGCCGCCCTCGTGGCCATCATTCTGGCGTTTGGTGATATCTCGGGTGCGCACTTGAACCCGGTTGTGAGCCTCGCCGCGGCATGGGAGCGCGGTCTCCCATGGAGCGAGGCGGCCGCCCGCACGGCAGCCCAGGTGGTCGGCGCGATTGGAGGCGTGGCGACCGCGCATGCGATGTTCGGCGAGCCGCTGATCGCAGCCAGCACCCACGTTCGGAGCGGTCCCGGGCAATGGCTTGGCGAGCTCGTCGCGACGTTTGGCCTGCTTGCCGTCATCTGGGGCTGTTCCCGCAGTCGCTCGAGCGCCGTCGCCTTCGCCGTGGGCGCCTACATTACCGCGGCCTACTGGTTTACCGTGTCGACCTCGTTTGCCAATCCAGCGGTGACGCTGGCGCGATCCCTGACGGATACTTTTGCCGGGATTCGGCCGGTCGACGTGCCCGGATTCATCGCGGCGCAGATGGCCGGCGCCCTGGCGGCGACGATGCTGTTCGCCTGGCTGATGCCATCACTTCCGGCACGGGCGCCAGACGTGATCCGGCCCCACGAGGGAGGACGCCCATGAAGAGGGTCGTATTCGCGTGCGTGCACAACGCCGGTCGGTCGCAGATGGCCGCCGCCTGGTTCAACCATCTTCAACAACTCCAAACTTCAAACGCCAAACTGCAAACTTCAAACGACAAACTTCAAAGGTCGGATTCCAAACTCCGAACGGGGAACGCGGAAGCTACGGAGAGCCGGGCGATCTCGGCCGGCACGTCTCCATCGGATCGCGTGCACCCCGAGGTGGTCGAGGTCATGAAGGAGGTCGGGATCGATCTCTCGTCCGCGAAGCCTCAGAAGCTGACCGTGGAGCTCGCCCGCGGCGCCGACCTGCTCGTCACCATGGGTTGCGGTGACAAATGTCCATATGTGCCGGGCCTGAAAGTAGAGGACTGGCCGCTCGAGGATCCGAAGGGGAAGCCGATCGAGCGGGTTCGCGAGATCCGCGACGAGATCCGGCGGCGGGTGGAAAGACTGCTCGACTCCTAACTTCAAACCTCAAACTTCAAACTGCAAACGGCAAGGCTCGGCTGGCGGTCGCAGGCACGTGGCCGGCGGCGTGCAGGTATATGGAGCATGCAGCCTGGACCATCGTCGAAAAACCATTCGATTTACGCGAGAGACTCTTTCTCTTTGCTTGTCTGATCGTCCGAGTGGTGCAGTATCTGCACACACGCGGCCCGATAGGCGCTGCACTTTCGTACCAGATCCTCAAATCCGGGACGTCAGCGGGATCGAATTACGAAGAGGCCGACGGCGGATCGAGCCCACGCGATAAGCTCGCAAAGCGAAAGATCGTATTGCGGGAGCTCAAGGAAACCCGATTCAGGCTGAGTGTGCTCCGGCAGCTATCTCAGTACCGAACACGATCCCGTCCTGCAGGAAACCACTGAGCTCGTGAAGATCGTCGCAAAGATAATCCGGAACTCGGATCCGGGAGCCGATCGATAGCTAGCCATAAATCTGCAGTTTTGCAGTTGCAGTTTGCAGTTGTATTTCTAGTTGCAGTCATCGCCCGCGACTCTGAAAGCGATCGCGGACAACGATCGCGACCGCGTTCATCACCAGGAGGAAGCCGAGGAGCACCACGATCCCTGCGGCGGCATTCTCGGCAAACGCGGCCTGCGGCCGTGACACCCAGTTGAAGATCTGGATCGGCAGCACGGTAAAGGGGGACCAGACGCTGTCGGGTACGAACGGCACGTAGGTCAAGGCAACGATGGCGATGAGCGGTGCCGTTTCCCCGATCGCTCGCGATACGGACAAGATTACCCCGGTCAGAATGCCGGGTACGGCGACCGGCAGCACGACGTTCCAAATGGTTTGCCATTTTGTCGCACCGAGCGCATACGATGCCTCGCGTAAGGAGAGCGGCACGGCACGCAATGCCTCACGCGTCGCGAGGATGATCGTCGGTAGCACGAGCAATGCCAGGGTCGCGGCGCCGGCCAGTACGCTGCGACCGAGTCCCGCGGCACGCACGAACAGGCCGAGCCCGAGCAGGCCGTAGATGATCGA
>DATFFM010000084.1:0-90376 GCA_035250005.1 Vicinamibacterales bacterium
AGGCGGCGATAACTTACGACCCACCCGGCGACCTGGCGGAAGGAACCACGTATTTCTGGCGCGTCACCGCGAACGGCCCCGGGGGAACCACCGCCGGCCCACTGTGGACGTTCACGACGGCCACCGCCGGCCAGGCCGCACCCTCGTCACCCGCCTCGCCCACGCCAGCCAACGCGGCAACCGACATTCCCATTGCCGTGACCCTCGGGTGGGCCGCATCGAGCAACGCGACGTCCTACGACGTGGCGTTCGGTACCACCAACACCCCATCGGTCGTCTCGTCGGCGCAGACCGGGACAACCTACGACCCGTCGGGCGATCTGGCGGAAGCGACCACCTACTTCTGGCGCGTCATCGCGAACGGCCCCGGTGGATCGACCGCGGGGCCGCTGTGGACATTCACCACCGCGGCTCCGACGGTGCCCCCGCCCGGAGGTACGCCGCCGGACGGCGCGACGAACGTGCCGGTCGCCACCGCATTGAGCTGGCCAGCCGCTGCTGACGCGACGAAGTACGACGTTCATCTGGACGTGGCCAACCCGCCGGCCATCCTCGCCCGGAATGTCAGCGGCACGACGTATCAGCCCGCAACCCCGTTGTCGCCCTCAACGACGTATTACTGGCAGATCGACGCGCGCGGAAAAGGCAACAGCGTCACCCCGGGCCCGGTGTGGAGATTTGCGACCGCGGCGGCACCGGCAGCCCCGTCAGCGCCGGCGCCGCCTGACGGAGCCCCGAACATCGCGCTCACGGCAACGTTGGCGTGGGCCGCAGCAACCGGCGCAACCGCCTACGACGTGGCCTTCGGCACCACCAACACTCCGCCTGTCGTCTCGGCCAATCAGTCGGCCCTCTCCCTCGACCCGCCCGGGGATCTGGTGAGCGGCACGACCTACTTCTGGCGCGTCACCGCGAAGGGGGCTGGCGGCTCGACCGCTGGACCGCTCTGGACCTTCACCACCGTGCCACCGCCGGCTCCTTCGACGCCAGCCTCGCCGGCTCCGGCCGACGGAGCCGTGAACATCGCGATCACCGCGGCTCTCGGGTGGGCCGCTTCGACCAACGCGTCAACCTATGACGTCGCGTTCGGAACGACGAACACGCCTCCCGTGGTCTCGTCGAGCCAGACCGGGACCGCCTACGATCCGCCTGGTGATCTGGCGCATGGAACGACGTACTTCTGGCGGGTGATCGCGACCGGCCCTGGCGGCTCCACTCCGGGCCCGGTCTGGACGTTCACGACGACCGTACCGCCTGCCCCGTCCGTGCCAGCGTCGCCGACGCCCGCGACAGCGGCCGAGAACGTCCCGATCACCGCCAGCCTCGGATGGGCGTCATCCACGAATGCCGCGTCCTACGACGTGGCATTCGGCACGACGAATACGCCGCCGGTCGTCTCGTCCAATCAGATCGGCACCGCCTACGATCCGCCAGGCGATCTGGCCCATGCAACCACCTATTTCTGGCGCGTCACCGCGACCGGCCCGGGCGGCTCGACCCCGGGCCCGCTCTGGACGTTCACCACCGCGGCCGCCCCGCCGGCGGCTCCGTCAGCACCGGTGCCGGCCAATGCGGCGACGGATACTCCCATCGATGCGGCCCTGGGTTGGACGGCATCGACGGGTGCGACCGCGTACGACGTGGCCTTCGGCACCACCAATACGCCTCCGGTCGTCTCATCCAATCAGACCGGGACGGCCTACGACCCGCCCGGCGATCTGGCCCATGCGACCACCTACTTCTGGCGCGTCACCGCAACCGGGCCGGGCGGCTCGACGCCGGGCCCGCTGTGGACGTTCACCACCGCGGCCGCCCCGCCGGCGGAGTTCGTATCCGACGACTTCAACGCGTGCGCGCTGAACCAGGGTCCGGGAGCATGGACGTTCTCTGATCCGCTTGGCGGAGCGTGGTACCGCACGGCCGGCGCCGGCACCGGCGAAGCCTGGCTGGAGATTGCCGTGCCGGCAGGCGTCGCGCACGATCCCTGGAACACCAGCTACAACGCGCCTCGCGTCATGCGGCCGATCGGCAACCTCGACTTCGAGCTCGAGGTGAAGTTCCTGTCAACGACGTCGCTGGGGTACCAAGTGCAGGGCATCCTCATCGAGCAGGATCCGCTCAATTACCTGCGCTTCGATGTGTTCCACGACGGCTCGTCGTTGAAACTGTTCGCCGCACGGACGACGGCTGGGGTGTCGACCTTCGAGTATTTCGACATCCCGACCAGCACGCCGCAGTACATGCGGGTCAAGCGGGCGGGCAACCAGTGGACCCAGACCTACTCCGCCGACGGATCGGTCTGGACGCCGGCGGCCAGCTTCTCGCACGTGCTGGTGCCTGCGCGAGCCGGAGTGTTTGCCGCCAACGGCGGAGCCAGCCCCCCGGCCCATACCGCCAGGTTCGACTACATCGTCAGCACCGCCTCGCCCATCGTGCCGGAAGACGGAGCGGCGACCGGCCAGAACTTCACCCTCACACTGGGGGTGTCGGGCAACGGAACGGTCACGGCGGATCCGAATCAGTCGAGCCACGCATGCGGATCGCTCGTCACCGTCACCGCCACCCCCGCGGATGGCTGGATGTTCACGGGCTGGAGCGGCGGGCTGACCGGCAGCCAGAACCCGGCGACGGTGATCCTGAGTGCAGACAAGACCGTGCAGGCGCTCTTCAGCGTCATGCCGCCGCCGGCGCCGCCCGTCATCACCAACGTCCAGGTGATCCCGAGCGTCACGGGCGCGGCGATCACCTGGAGTACGGATAAGCCCGCGAGCAGTCGAGTCGATTACGGGCCAACGGCAGGATATGGAGCCTTCGCCGACAGCGCGGCGCTGGTGACGTCGCATTCGATCACGATCGCGAATCTCAACCCGACGTCGCTGTACCACTTCTCGGTGACATCGACCGGGAGCGATGGGTTGTCAGCCAGTTCGGCAGACCAGACCTTCCAGACAGGTGCCGATCCATCCGGCTTCAGATCTGACGATTTCAACGTCTGCGCGGTGGACGAGGGGAGTGACGGGTGGAGCTTCTCGGATCCTCTCGGTGGTTCGTCCTATCGCACGGTCGGTGTCGGCTCGGGAGAGGCAGCGCTGGAGATCGCCGTCCCGCCGGGCACCGCGCACGATCCCTGGAACGCGAGCTACAACGCGCCGCGGCTGATGCGGCCGATCGCCAACACGGACTTCGAGCTCGAAGTCAAGTTCCTGTCGTCGCTGACGCTTGGCTACCAGGTCCAGGGGATTCTCATCGAGCAGGATTCGCTGAATTACCTGCGGTTCGACTTCTTCCATGACGGCGACGGCCTGAAGATTTTCGCCGCGCGAACGACGAACGGAGTGTCGACGTCCGAGTACAACGACACGCCGGCAGGTTCGCCTCGGTACATGCGGATACGGCGGCAGGGGAACCAGTGGACCCAGTCGTATTCGTTCGACGGTTCGTTCTGGACGACCGCGGCGCAGTTCGTCCATGCGTTCACCCCCGCCCGGGCGGGACTGTTCGCGGCCAATGCCGGCACCAATCCTCCGGCCCACACCGCCCAGTTCGACTACATCTTCAGTACCGCCGGTCCCGTCAGCCCCGAAGACGGCGCCCCTGCGGGACAGTTCTTCGGGCTGACGACCGCCGCCTCCGGTCCGGGAACCGTGACGCGGAATCCTGATCTGGCGAGTTATGCCTGCGGAACGCTGGTCACGCTGACGGCCACGCCGAATCCGGGGTACACGCTGAACGGCTGGAGCGGCGCGGTCGTCAGCACGACGAACCCCATCGTGATCGCGCTCACGCAGGACAAGAGCATCACTGCTGAGTTCGTTGTCAACGTGCCTCCTGCGATTTCCAGTGTCTCAGTCGTGCCCGGGGACAACTGGGCCACCGTATCCTGGCAGACCAACGAACCCTCGACGACCGTCGTCGACTATGGACTGACACAGTCGCTGGAACTGGGAACCCGTACGGAGCCAGGTCTGGTCACGGCGCACGTGATCCATGTGACCGGTCTGACCGCGCAGACCACTTATCACCTGCAGCTGCGATCGGTCGATGCGGACGGCGGTGCCTCGTCTGTGCCGGGGCTGACGTTCACGACCACGCCGGCGTTCCCGCTCGCGATCGCCAACGTGCAGGTCGCGACCCGCGACAACTCCGCGACGATCTCCTGGCAGACGAACAAACCGACCAGCGGCAGCGTCACGTACGGATCGAGCCCGGCTCTCGAGCTGGGCACGGTCTCGAACGCGAGCGTGAACACCACACACGCACTCACGCTCACCGCGCTGAACCCAGGCACCCAGTACTTCTACCGAATCACCGGCACGGATGGGTCTGGAGTCTCGGCCCAGTCCGACGTCCTCGTTTTCACGACGCAGCAGATCGGGCCCGTCATCAAGACCTGGTACGGCGACGTCCAGCGCTTCGGCCATCTGGGCACACCCCAGACGTGGGTGAACGTGCTCGGGAATGTATCCGATCCGGACGGCGTCCAGCACCTCCACTACTCGCTCAACGGAGGCCCGTTGAAAGCACTCTCGATGGGGCCTGACACCAGACGGCTCGCACGGACGGGTGATTTCAATGTCGAATTGAGGTTCAGCGAGCTGGCGCCTGGCGCCAACAGCGTCAGGATCATCGCGATCGACAGAGCCGGCAACACCAGCGAGAAGACCGTCTCAATCGACGTGACGCTCGGGAGCGTGTGGACGACTCCCTATGCGGTGGACTTCTCGACGGTCACCGACATCCAGGATGTGGCCCAGGTCGTAGATGGCCGTTGGACGCTGGAGGGCGGAGCGATCAGGTCGGTGGCCACTGGATACGATCGGCTGGTGGCGATCGGCGACGTCACGTGGAAGAACTACGAGGTGACCGCCTCGATCACGACGCACAGCTTCGACCCGGCCGGCTACGCGCCTCCCAGCTACGGCGCGGTGGTCGGACTGGTGCTGCGCTGGCAGGGCCACTCGGTGTGGGACAACTCGCAGCCCAGCTGGGGCTACTGGCCCGCCGGCGCGACCGCGACGTATGGGTGGAACCCGGATGAGACTGAACGCCGGGCATTGATCGGCAATCAGGACAATCAAGTCTCGGTGAATGCATCGGCTCCCCTGCTGGAGTTCAATCGAACCTACATCTTCAAGGCGCGCGTGCAAACCGAATCCACCGGGCAGCACAAGTACGAGTTCAAGATGTGGCCCGCGGACGAGGCCGAGCCGCCTCTGTGGCAGCACCAGATCCGCAACGGCGATCGCGCCGACGATCCGACGCACGGCTCGGTCCTGCTCTTTGCGCACAACGTGGATGCGAGTTTCGGGAGTGTCTCGGTCACTCCACTCCCGGATGCCACGCCGATCGACACGACACCGCCACCTCCACAGACCGACGTCATGATCGTGGCCCCGCACCCCGACGACGACATCATCATGGGATCGGGTGTGATTCATCGCGCGCTTCAGCGTAACCACAGCGTCCGAGTCGTCTACATCGCCAACGGCGACGTCGAGGGTACGGCGCGCGGGCTGCTGCGCCAGGCCGAAGCAGTCGATGCCGAGGCCGTGCTCGGCATCCCTGAAAAGCGTCTTGTCTTCCTGGGCTATCCGACGTTCGGACTCAGGAATCTTCAGCTGTTCTACACCGAGCCCGATTCGCAGTTCACGTCAGGTTCCGGAGCGTCGGCCACGTATGGAACGCGCGGCCTGGGCGGATCCGACTATCACACGTACCGATTCGGAAGTCCGGGGCTGTACAACTGGCCGACGATGCTTGGGGATCTCGTGGATCTGATCAATACGACCCGGCCGACTCACATATTCACCACCAGCCAGTGGGAGACGCACCCCGACCACAGCACCACTCATCTGCTCGTGAAAGAGGCGGTCAGACAGGTGTCGATCGCTTCGGGGGGCGTGTATGACCCGACGATTCACGTCACCATGATCTGGCCGGGCGAGCTTCGTGATGACGGGCCATGGCCGAGCGCGGGAGATCCCACCGCCTATTTCACCGAACCGCCCGCCATCGATCCGGAGACGCCGCCGTGGAGCGACCGTGAAAGTCTGGACGTGCCGGCGGCGATGCAATCGACCGATCTGGCGAGCAACCCCAAGTTCCGTGCGCTCGCGGCGCACTTCACGCAGTTTTCACAGGGCTATATCGGGAAGTTCCTGCACAAGGACGAGTTCTTCTGGACCGAGCAGTTGATCGGCTCGAATCAGCCGCCGGTGCCCAATGCCGGATTCGATCAGACCGTGGACGGAGGCGTGCTGGTGACGTTGAACGCGAGCGCCAGCTGGGATCGCAACGGCGATACGGTGACGTATCAGTGGAGGCAGGTGGGAGGGCCGGCGGTGGCCCTGTCGAACACGGACTCACCGCATGCGGGTTTCGTGGCGCCGGCGGGGCTCCCGGCCGACACGGTCCTCGAGTTCGAACTCGTCGTCAGCGATGGGGTGCTCTCGTCGGTGCCGGACGCTGTTCGTGTGATCGTTCGGGGGTCGACGCCGCAATGAGCCCGTCATAGGCGGTCGCGAGTTGGGCTCCCAGCGTCTCCCATGAAACGAGCGCCACCGCACGCTCGCGCGCGCGCTGGCGCATGGTCCGCCGCAACTGGGGGTCGGTCGCGAGCCGGCGGACTGCTCCGGCAAGTTCGTCAGGGCGAGCCGGGTCGACGAGCAAGCCGGTTTCGCCGTGTCGAACCGTGTCTTTCATCCCGCCCACGCGCGTTGCGACAACCGGAACGCCACAGGCCATGGCCTCCGCAACCGTTCCGCCGAACATCTCACTGAGCGAGGGG
Organism: Vicinamibacterales bacterium; assembly: GCA_035250005.1. Taxonomy (GTDB): domain Bacteria; phylum Acidobacteriota; class Vicinamibacteria; order Vicinamibacterales; family 2-12-FULL-66-21; genus JACDCA01. The sequence goes on from DATFFM010000084.1 coordinate 6,788, forward strand.
TTGATGAGGATATCCGCACGGCGGTAGTGCTCGAGTACACGCTGACGGTCCGCAGGGCCACAAAAGCGAACCCTCGCGGACAGTGCCGGGGACAAGCGCTGCTTCAACTGATTGAGATAACTGACGCCATGCCGCTCCTCCACGTCGTAGAACTCGGCCAGCCTTCGGACCGTCGGGTCGTCGCTGGCGTCCACGATGTAGCCTCGTGGGGCCGAAGCGTCCGGGCCCACGATGTCCAGCTCCAGCTCCGGCAACACGGAGGCGATTTGCGAAAACGCTTCCAGCAGGTCATGGATCCCCTTTTCGGGAGACACTCTGCCAACGAACAGGAGGCGTATCGAACGGTTCGTCGAGACTGCCGGCTGCTCCGCCGGGGAGAAGAAATCCGTATCCACGCCGTTGAAGAGCACTCGCAGCCGCGGTGCTGATGCCGGAAAGGCCCTTCGCACGACGTCGGCGAAGTGCGTGCTGCAGGCAACCAGCAAATGCGTCATCGCCACGCGCCGTCCCATGATCTTCGCGTCCATCTGACACACCCATTCGGAGTGCATATGCAGAACGAACCGTGCCCGACGGTTCACAATCCGTATGACCGGCACGAAGTTCGTGAAGCTGTGGACGTGGATGATCTTCGCCTTCTGAGCGCGAATCCTGATGGCAAGCTCCACCGTGTACCGCAGCTCGCTCAACACGGACGCGTGAAAAGGAATGCGCCGCCACGGCAGCATCTTGAAGATGCCCGCGAACAGCCTGTTCATGAAACCGGAACCGCGCTCCGAGAGGTAGCGATAGGCGACGCCGTCCACGTTCGCATGCAGCACCGCGGCATTCTTCCGCGGTGCATACACCACCACCTGGAAGCCGCGGCTCACCAGCTCGCGCGACAGATGGACGGTCTGGAGCGGGACGGACGAATCGACGTCCGGCGGGTAGACCAGATCGAAGGGCTGCGACACGATCGCCACACGGATGCCGGAAGTCCTGGGCGAACTCATGCTGCCGGGTTCATCGAGTCTGACGCTTTGTCCAGGTGTGGCGGATGGCCCGAGGCCGAACGGGCTGAGCAGTTCTCTCGCGACTCGACGATTCTACTATGCGCATGACGCGGGCTGCGGGGGCGGCGGAGGTATGATGGCGAGCGTCTCACCAGGAATGGCCGCTCAAGGAGAACAGCCCCCCGGCGATGCCGGCCCCCCCGCCGAGGGGACGTCTGAACAGGCGCCGAAGACGGCCTGGAGCGTGCGGTCGCTCATTGTCTCAGGCTTTGCGTGGAGCGTGGGCACCGGCGTCGCCGTCCAGCTCTCCCGGATCGTCTTCGCGGTCGCGCTCGCCCGTCTGCTGACCCCGCGCGAGTACGGGCTCGCGACGATGGCCCTCGTGGTCTCGGCGCTCGTATCCACGCTCACGGATCTGTCGCTCGGCGTCGGCCTCGTCCAGCGGAGCACGATCACCGAGGAGGACCGGTCGACGGTCTTCTGGACTAACGGTGCCATCGGGGCCGGGCTCTCGGCCGCCAGTCTGGCATTGGCCGGCCCGATCGCCCTGTTCTACGGTGAACCCGAGGTGCGGCCGCTCTTCGCCGCGCTCTCCCTCAGCTTCCTGATTGGTTCGCTCGGAGCGACGCATGCCGCGCTGCTCCACCGCGAGATGGATTTTCGAGCGATCAGCATCCGCGTGGGCGCGTCCACGATCGTGGGCGGGATCGTCGGCGTCGTGGTCGCGGCCGCCGGATGGGGTGCGTGGGCCTTGATCGTCCAGCAGCTGAGTGTCGCGGCCATCTCCAGCGTGCTGCTGTGGACCGCGGTGCCGTGGCGGCCCCGGCTGCTCTACTCGATCGCGAGCTTGCGGGACCTGGGGTCGTTCGGTGGCGTGGTTTTCGGCGTGCGGGTCTCCGATTACGCCCGCATGAATGGCGAACGGCTGCTGGTCGGACGCTTCCTCGGTTCGATCCCCCTCGGAGCGTACTCCGTCGCCTTCAACATCCTGCTCTCGCCCGTCGGGCGTTTTCTCATCGCGGTCATGGACACCCTGTTTCCGGTGCTGTCGCGCCTTCAGGACGACCCGGCGCGACTGGCGGCGGTCTGGGTGCGCGTCAACCGCCTGTTCGCGGCGGCGTTCGTGCCGGCGCTGATCGGTCTCGCGGTCGTGGCCCCAGATTTCGTCGTCGTGGTGCTCGGAGACAAATGGATCGCCGTCACGCCCCTGCTGCAGATCCTGGCGGTAGGCGTGATCGCGCAGGTCGTGTCTGCGCTGGGGGCCGACGTGCTGAAGGCGGTGGGTCGAGCCGGCACGCTGCTCCGATTCAGCACCGTCGAGGCGATCCTTTTTCTCGGCGGCACCGTTGTCGGGCTCTGGTGGGGGATCGCCGGCGTCGCGGCGGCCTATGCGATCGTCAATGTGCTGACCCGAACCTACTTCCTGTGGTTGGCCGCGGACTCGGTAGGTCTGCCGTTCCGCGCATTTCTTCAGAGCCTCAGCGGTGTAAGCCAGGCCTCGCTCGCACTGCTGGCCGCAACCATCCCGGCGCGGCTTTTCCTCCTCGAAACCGCCGCCCCTCCCTGGCTTCGACTCGCTCTCGTGGTCACACTCGGCGTGCTGGTCTACGTGCCGGTGTGCCTCTGGCGTGTGCCCGAGCTGAGGGTCGAGATCGATCGCCTGAGGCGGGACGCGGTCGGCTGGCGAAACGCCATCACGCTCGCCTAGCGGAGCGGGCCCGGAGGCTTGACCGTTCAGGCGGCTCGCACCGAGACGAAATTGCGCGCCATCCACACCAAATGCATTGACGCAGGTTGGGCCCCCACCGACGCCTGATCTGTAAACTATTGATATAAAACAATTTAATTGAAATAACAGAATTGGATCGGTTCATGCTTAAGCAGTAGCACACCGAGATCTGATCAGGGGTGCCGGTTGGTTTTTGCCAGCATTCCTTCGCGCGAAACAGAAGGATGAAAGACGATCTATGTATAAAGGTCTGCTCGCCACCTTGCTGCTGCCTCTGGTTCTGTTCGCTCAGGATCCGCCGCAGCCGCCGACGAACCTGCGGCTGATGAACGGGGTGGATCTGACAGCCCCTTCGGTTCCACAGGGGATGGCATTCTCCGGAAGCACCGAGACGACGGTGTCGCTCGTCTGGACGGCCGCCACGGATAATGTCGGGGTCGCTGGCTACCATCTGTATCGCGACAATTTACGCGTTGGATCCACGACGCAGTTCTCCTATACATTTGCGAACCTCACTTGCGGCACGACCTATACCTTCGCCCTCGAGGCCTACGACTCGGCCGGCAACGTGTCGAACCGGGCGGCTGCAACGGGAGTGACGTCGACCGCGGCGTGCTCAGGAGGGGGTACGCCCACATCGCCTCCACCCCCGCCGCCGGACTCGCCGACCGGCACGGTGGCCAACATCTGGATCGACACGAACGGGGGAACGTGCGCGCGTTCGTCCACGGCCGTTGCCTATGCGGACGGTTCGGCGTGCGGATCGTTCGACGCCGCGAATGACATCGCGCAGAGCGGCGATCTCGTGCTCGTCAGGGGCGGGACGTACGGCCCGCAAACGATTACGGGCGGGGCGAACCGGACGGCTCAGGCTTACATCAGGGTGTTGTCAGGGGAAGTCATGACGGTGGCGGGGGCGTTGAACTTCTCCGGCGCGCACCAGATCGCCGTGGATGGCGGGGGGAGCAAGCGCGGCGTCGGAGCCCGGCTCGTCACGACCACGATGGGGTCGGCCAACCCCAAGGTCCCCAACAACCAGTACCCGGCCAACGTCCACGGCGGGAGCCGGAACGTAACGCTGCAGGGGGCCGACTTCGGTGGCTGGATGATCATCGACTCGCAGTTCGTCACCTACCGCAACAACGACATCGGGCCCTGCGACAGCTACGACCGGCAGGATCCCGACGGCGGTAACCTGGCCTACTGTGACAACGGATCCATCGAGTACTGCGAAACCGCGGAGATCGGCTGTGCCGGGTACAACAGCCACCATCTCGTCGAATACAACAACATTCACGACTTCGGCTGCAGCTCCTCGTTCTTCAATGGGCAGGGGTCCGACGACTGTCACTGGGAGTGCACGTACGTCAGCTATGCGGACAATCTGACGATCCGTGGCAACGTCTTCACGAACTGCGCAAACGGCGGCAACATCTTCAACACTTTCAGTAACGGTGGTGGGAGTTTTACGGCTGATTTCGGTTTCCGCAACTACACCATCGAGAACAACGTTTTTGAAAGATCGTGCAGCAACTCATCCGCTCCCTGTGGGGGGAGGCTCGACACGGCCACAGGGTTCGGTCACTGCAATATCTACAGTGGGCCAGACTTCACAAACGTCACTATTCGCAACAATACTTTCCTCGACGGATCAGGCTTTGATATGGACAACGCCTGCACTCAGGGGTCCCCAGGGGTGACATTCACCGGCAACATCAGGAATGGCGGTAGTGCGGCCTGCGCCAGCACCTGGACGGTCAAACCTACGTTCCAGCACGAGATCTACTACCGGTACGGGGCCACGTGTGGGGGCACCGGCAACATCAACCTGGGAGTGGGATCCACGCTGGCGGGGATCGTCGTGAACAGCACCAGCGGCGCGAGCAAGGACGGCCACCTGACCACCGGCGTCTCCATCGTGGACAACCGGGTACTGAACGGATGTGCCGCCGCCGATGCCGACGGCGTCCTCAGGCCGACGGACGGCCGGCTGTGCGAGGCGGGAGCCTACGAACGCGCCGCATCCACGTCGTCGCCTCCCCCGCCGCCGGATCTCTTCGCGTGGCTCCTGAGACTGCCGACCGCACTGGCCGGGTCCGCCCGGGGAACCGCGGTGGCCTTGTCACAGATTGCCACCGGGGCTCGGCTTCGCGCGTTGGGACTGTGACTCGCGCTCCTACGCGGCGTTTGCCGGCGAGGATGTTGACGGCGGCTGGAACCAGCGGAAGCGCGCGTTGAGGCGCCCGACGAACGGCACGCTCAAAAGCATACGCTTGATGGCATTCTTACGCAGGGCGGTTTTGTGGTACGTCTCCCAGTACGCGCGCTTCTCTGGTGAATCCTGCGCGTAGTACGGCCCCCCCGCGTGGTGGACCCGGAGGTTCTCGACGAACGCCGCTTCGTACCCGAGCTTCGCGATGCTTGCCACGTAAGCGGCGTCTTCCAGCCAGAACACGCTCCCCTTCTGCTGAGGGAAGCCCCCCACCCGGTCGTGGAGCTCACGGGAGGTCATCGTACACGCCCCGCCGGTGGGCCCCTTCAGAAGATCGACTCCGTTGACCTGGACGCGCGTGTACAAATGCGCTCTTTCGCGCATGGTTCTGGCACCGGTGTCGTGGTCGTCGTCCTCCAGATTCGCTGCCAGAAATCCAATCCCTGGTAGCACGAGGAAAGCATCCAGAAGCGCCTTGTCCCACTCCATGGGCGCCTCGATAACGTCGTCGTCAAGCTCCACTAGATATTCCGCCGACGTGAGCTGAAATGCCAGCGCATACGCGTTTTGACCAATGTTCGTGTGGTGGTGGATGACCCGAAACCTGGGGTCGACAAGCGAGTCCAGATAAGCGCGGGTTCCGTCAGACGACGCGTTGTTCCAGATCAGGATCTCTTTGGTTGCTGGGGAAGTTCGACGGAGTGTGTTTTCGACGCATTGTCGCAACAAGTGCACCCGATTGTGCGTCAGCACCACGATCGAAATCCCGACCCCGTTCCTATTCATCGAATCCTCCCCTGCGAGTCAGCCCTGCCACGGGCAGACTGCGGCTCAGGCTTCACGCTCCAACTAGCTTGGAAGGCGGATCCACATCGCAAGACAATCTGTCCCAATTTGAGTCAGGCCTTAACGATCACACCGACATACGGCCAGAATTGGATTGTGAGTACATCGCCACGGTGATGGTCCATATCCCGTGCTGACTGTCACCGGTCGACGGTTTCCTCACTGTGGGATTGCTCGCGACGCGTATGATCCTGCAAAACGCTCCGATACACGTCCAGGAGCTTGCTCCCAGCGGTGGCCCATGTGATCTGTGGAGCGCAGGCTATGCCTGCGGCCCGCAACTTCTCCAACAGTTCGCGCTGGTCATGCAGGAGTGTGATGTGGGCTGCGAGTGCCGCGACGTCCCCCACCGAGTGAACCAGGGCGTTCTCCATGTGCTTGCACAGTTCGGTGCATGCACTGGAGACGACCGGTACACATCCGCTGACCATGGCTTCGGTACAGACCAAGCCAAATCCCTCCTCAATCGTGGGCAGCAGCAGAATGTCGCTCACTCGCATCAGCTCGGGAACATCGTTTCTGTGCCCGAGTACCCGCACGCTCGGATGGGACAGCAGTGGCGCAAGTTTCTTCTCGTAAGCCGGCAGAAACTCGCCTGCTATCAGGAATTGCCCCGTTTGGGCCGCCGGTGATCTCAGCCAGGCATCCAACGCATAATGCAGGCCCTTTCGGACAGCGCAGACTCCTACGAAGAGGGCTGTGAACGGCCGCGCACTGTTGCCGAGGCGACTGTCGGGGTGATAGATCTCTCGATCTACGCCATAGAAATGGCGCACCAGCTGCTCGGACCTGAACCCACGCTCCAAGAAAGTATCTGCGGTGAATTCGGAGGGACACAATAAGCGGAAGGCCCGCCGATACTCTTCTTCTTCTACGCGCAGGACGTGCGCGTTATATGCATGTTCATGATTCGGCGGGAGCGGGACCCCGATGCGCTCCGATTCCTTCTGGACGACTTCGTAGGCAAACCGCGTGTGGGCGTTGGGGCGCTCCAGAACGGTCGGGATTGCCAGCCTGGTGGCCGCCTCGAGGGTACGAAGGGCCCCCAATGGCCACGCGTGAATAATGTCAAACTGCTCCGGCATTCGCGACAGCCGCTTCGCCACGATGTAGTCGTGCACAGCGCAGGCGCGCATGTCACCAATGACGCGATATGGCACGCGGAGCCTTCCCCAGGCAAGGGTCGTCCGCGTTTTTATCCCCGGAGGAAGGGGCCTGCTGATCGCTCCGGTGAACACGTGCACGTCCGCTCCCGCTTCAGCCAGCCCTTTGACCTGCTCCCAGGCGGTGGTGCAGATTCTCCCCGCACCCAGCTTGTGCGGAAAACTGTACAGGACACGGATTGGCGGCCGGGTGCCCGCGTTCTGACGCAGCCCTGCCACCGGCCGTTCTGCGATCGCCTTCGCGGCCATCATCGTCTTGCTCCTTGCAGCCCGCCTGCGTCGCGCAGCCTGCCTGGCAGCGTGCGCAGACTCTGCTCACGCCGGAGACGGATGCGGACGGACTCGTCGGCACAAACCGGATCGTGCTTCACCTTGGCGAGTACGAAGCCCCAGATCATCGCGAGTGCGGCAGGGTCCCGGCGAGCGTGGTAGAGGGCCCGCAGCCCCAGGTACCAGGTCCGGTAGCCCATGTAATGGGCCGCGCGCCCACGTGCGGTCCAGGCGTGGCGGCGCCGGCCGTCGCGGCCCCCCTCGGGCCGGTGGTGGCGAAACGGAATGTCATCGAAGGTGGCCGTCGCCCACTGGCGGGCCCGAGCCTTCAGTTCGTCGATGCCGTCCCAGCCCATGTGCTCCTCGAGGGGGAGCACGTCCCGGAGGCATTCGCGACGGTACGCCCTGACGGCGCCCCACACGCTGTTGGCCGTGTTGAAACGGGGCTGCCACCGCCCGCCCTCCATCTCATACGCCATGCCGCTCGCCATGCCGAGCCCCGGATCACGGGCGAAGTTTGCGAGCAGCCGCTCGAAGTAGTCCGGGTCGAACGAGACATCGGCGTCCAGTTTGACCACGATGTCGGGGAGATCGTGCAGCGCGGCGACCCCGTGATGGAACGCGCGGACGATCGGCGCCCCCCGGGCGAGCTGCGTCTGGGCCGGCAGATGCGCGACGGTTGTCCATGGGCAGGTCGTGCCGAGATCGCGGGCGATCCGCACGGTGTCATCAGTCGAACCTGTATCCACGATGATCCAGGCCGCGGGCCGGCAGGTCTGGGACGCCAGCGCTGCGGCCAGCCGCGGGAGGTTGGCGGCCTCGTCACGGACGGGTGTCACGGCGGCGTAGCGCAGCGCGGCCGCGCTCATGCGACCACCATTGCCGGGTGCGTTCGTTGCAGCCGTTGCGCTCTCGGCAGGAAGGTGGCGAGCCAGAGCTCGAGCATGAGAATCGCGAGCAGCAGCCGTCCCTGCGAGGTGTCGGACCCGTCACGGTGGCGGCGCACCAGGGCGGCTACCTCCGCGCGATCCAGGAAGTCCACGTAGCGCGGAGACCCCGAGAGCAGCCTGTCCGTTATCAGGCCATCGGTCTGTGCCTGAAACCATCCGTCCACCGATGCCGCGAAGAACCCGATCTTCGGCTTGTCGATGATTCTCGCGGGCAGGAGCGGACGTGCGGCCTCCTTCAACAGATACTTCGTCGTTCCGCGCCGGACCTTCAGGCCGGCTGGAATCGTGGCGCAGTATTCGACCAGGTGGTGATCGAGAAACGGCACCCGCACCTCGAGCGAATGCGCCATCGAGGCCCGGTCGAAATAGTGGAGCATGTCGTCGACCAGCGCCAGTTGGGCGTCGACATACAAGGTGGACGGTAGTGGATCGTCCGGCAGACTGCCCTGCCGCCGCTCGAGGGCGCGCCGCGCAGCTTGGCCATCCTGCGTGCTCAGAGGCCCCCGGAAGAGCCGTCTGCGCCGGGCCTCGTCCAGCTGACCGCTCATCGCGAGCAGCCGGTCCACGGTCGTGCCTGCCTGCAGGGTCCGCACCGCACGCTGGATCCGGCGCGGGCCGTGGGCGGCCGCCGACGTTGCCATCTTGCGCAGCGGCGCGGGCACCGATCTGAAGACCGCGGCGATCGCAGCAGCCTGGTGCTTGGCGTAGCCGCCGAGAAGCTCGTCGGCGCCCTGACCCGAGAGCGCCACCGTGACATGACTGGCGGCCAGCTTCGACAGCGCGAGGAAGCCCAGCGACGAGAGGTCCGCAAGCGGTTCGTCGAGAAACCAGACGAGCGACTCCATGTCCACCTGCTGGTCCGCGACCGAGAGCTGCAGCTCGTGATGATCGGTTCCGAAGGCCTTCGCCACCAGCCGCGCATCGGCCAGCTCGTTGCGCTTGCCGTCTTCCACGAATCCCACCGAGAACGTCTTGACCGGCCGCCCCATGTTGCGGGCCATCAGGGCGACGATCAGGCTGGAGTCCAGCCCGCCGCTCAGCATCGCGCCCAGTGGAACGTCGCTCATCAGCTGGAGCCGCACCGATTCTTCGAGCCGCTCGAGGAGGCCTTGCCCAAGCTGCGCCGGCGGGAGATCCCGGCGCGGAGCCGGCCCGGGGTACGCCCAGTACTGCTCGCGTCGAACTCCCGCTTCGTCGATGACGAGGCGATGCCCGGGCAGCAGCTTCTCGACAGCTGCGAGCGGCGTCTGCGGGCCGGGGAAGAACCCGAATGTCAGGTAGGCGTCGATAGCGTCGTAGTCGAGCGCGGTGTCGACCATGCCGGAGGCGAGCAGGCTCTTCAACTCGGAGGCAAACACCAGCAGGTCGCCGGCGATCGAGAAGTACAGCGGTTTGACACCCAGCTGATCCCGCGCAATGACTGTTCGGCGGCGGTGCGCATCCCAGACGGCGGTCGCAAAAATCCCCCGAAGCCGCTCGGGATAGCGCAGGCCGGCCTCCTCGTAGAGATGGGGCAGGATCTCCGTGTCGCACTGCGATCGAAAGGCGTGGCCGGATCGGACCAGGGCGGTCCGCAACTCGAGATGGTTGTAGATCTCCCCGTTCTGCATGGCGACGACCCGCCGGTCCTCGCTCGAGAACGGCTGGTGCCCGCCATCGACGTCCACGATGCTCAACCTGCGGACACCGAACGCGACGCCTGGCACGCTGAACGTGCCACGGTCGTTCGGACCCCGATGAGTCATCGCGTCCGTCATCGCGTCGAGGGTCTCCGGGGCGATCACCTCCCGGGGAGGACCGCCGACCTGAACTACGCCGCAAATCCCGCACATATCGTTTTCTCAGCTAGGGAGGGGGTCAGATCTCGATTTTTCGAAAACGCGCATCAGAATCGCGACGCGTTTTCGAAAAATCGAGATCTGACCCCCCGACTCTCATCCTGGGACCCCCCGACTCTCATCCTGGGATACCAGGGGCTTCGACGGTAGAGTGCCCGCCGGTAGCGGTCGAAATTGAGCACGCTGCGGCCCAGAACCGAGTGAGCCCAGTGCCCCCGGCTCAACTCCATCGCGCGCAACTGGCGCCTGAATGCCTTGAGCCCTCTCAGGCATGGCTGTCGCAGATGCTGGTGGTGAGCGCTTGCAAGCACCCTTTCGTAGAAGCTCTGACGCACCCGGATGGCATGCTCCAGAAGGCGCAGTTCGTCCGAGTGCCCCTGTGCCGCGAGACTGCCGGGGGACTTCTCACGGTAAACCGCCAGAGGTTCGCTGACGTAGGCCCAGGGCCCTTCCAGCGAGAGGCGGAGGGCAAGGTCGTAGTCTTCGAGCACCCACAGCCTTTCATCGAAACCGCCGATCCGTTCGAGCACCGTGCGCCGGATCGCCACCATCTGGGTAAACATCAGGAATTGCGTGGCGAGCAGTTCGGTGACGTTCTCCCAGACACCCTCGCGAACTGGAGGATGGAGCCCGGCATATTGAAATGTCGTTGCCGCCCGCCCGTCGGGACGCTCGACGGACGCGTTGCACAGGCAGCATGGAACGGCCTCACCCACGCTCTGGAGAAGACGGACCTGCCGCTCGAGTTTCGTCGGTTGCCAGAGGTCATCTGAATCCAGAAACGCGACGATGGTGCCGCGGGCCGCTTCGATGCCACGATTCCGGGCAGCCGAAGGGCCGGCATTGTTCTGAACGATGACGCGCACCGACCCGCCGAACTTCCGGAGTCTTGCCTCTGTATCGTCGGTGGAGCCATCGTCCACGACAACGATCTCGACGTGGCGGTAGGTTTGCCCCAGCACACTCTCGATGGCCTCGCACACCAACGGGCCGCGGTTGTATGTCGGGATGATGGTCGTGACTAACGGGTCCACGGTCATGAGGCCCTCGGGATGCGTCGGTCACGATGATGGCGGGCCAGCCGCAGCGACTCGGCGTTGTACCCGATGTTGATCAGCGGCGAAATACTGCGGATCACCCGCTGCTGGGCGCTCGGATGGAACTTCGCGCGCAGCAGCGAGAGCTTCGCCTGATTCAACCGGATGTGACGCAGCAGCTTCCAAAGCCAGGGGGCACTGTCCAGCAAGTCAGGTCGGCACAGGCCATACATCGTCGGGCCGATCCGACCGACCATCAGCGCCCGCTGTTCGAGCTTCCGTTCGCAGATGCCGTCCGGCTGAATGCGATGCTCCACACACGCGTGCGGGGAGTAGATGATCTCCAAGCCCTTCCGCTGCAGCGCGTGCAGGAACATCACCTCGTCACCCAGACTGCCGGTCCCGGGGCCGACCGACTCGTCAAAGCGCAGGTCGTGCTCGAGAACATCGCGGCGCAGCCAGAAGTTGGGACCGAAGGGCTGCTCCGTCGCGACGTACGGCTTTTCTACCGGGCCCAGGTCGTGTGCGGCGAACGCGAGCTGGCGAATAAGACTGTCGTGAGCCCAGCCGGGTGGATCCTTGACGGGCCATGCGGGAACGATTCGGCCGCCAAATACTTTGTGGTGCGGCCACCGAGCGCTGATCTCGACAATTGCGCGAAACCAGTCAGGCGCGGGCGTCACGTCATCATCGGTGAACACGACCAGCTGACCGAATCTCCCTTGCTCCAGAGCCCGATTCAGCGCGCGGTTCTTGCCGGTGCGAGGCTCGTGAAGATACTGGATCGGCAGTCGAGCCTGGAAGGATTCGACGACCGACCGGGTGTCGTCCTGACTGTTGTTGTCGACAACGACGAAGTCGATGGTCAGGGCCGTACGGTCCGTGCGGCACATGTGCGCCAGGGTTTCCGCCAGCACGGCGGACCGGTTGCACGTGGCCAGCACCACGGTGAGCGCCCGATCCTCGGAACCGGTCATCGGATGGCCGCCCTGTCGGGTCGGGGCCAGCTGCCGCCGGGAATCGGCACGCCCGGCCGCTCTTTCAGCTTCCGCCAGCGAGCTTCTGGCCCTTCAGCCTCGCTTGCGGGTGCAGGGACGTCAGCCGCCGGGGCGAATTGCGTCCGGGCAGATCCTATCGCTGCGAGCGTGAGATAGAGGAACACGAACGACTGATCGAAGTAGGACACCGACACGAACGTCACCGTGTGCGCGAAGAGCGCGGACCCGAGTCCCCAGAGCACGAACTGGTTCTGCTCCGAGACAGCCGACTGTTCGCGGATCCGTTCGCCCACCATGGAAAAGGCTTTGACCAGCCCGGCGATGAACAGGAGCATCAACGGAAGCCCGCCCATGACCCCCATGCTCAGGTACTGATTCGTAATGTCGGTGTGCTGGGGACTGAACCCGGGGCTCGGTGCCCAATGCCTCGTGTAATCGGTCCCGGCCAGCCACCACTCGCCGAGGTATCTGATGGCAGACTCGATCAGGAGGGCGCGATGGTAACCCGTGCTGCCGCCGACGAAGTTGATCCGCGCGATCAGGTAGTAGACCGGGGCCTTCATGGCCACGACAAGCGCCAGGTACAGACCAATCGCCAGCCAGCGGACGGATTTCATCCGATATCGATGCCGCCACATCGCCAGGGCTCCAACCGACGCCGCAGCACTCATGATGGGGCCGCTGGAAGCGCTCGTCACCACCATCAGGGCACATGCGACAACCCCTGCACGGGCCGCAACAGGACGGTGCTTCCACATGCCGAACATCAGCGGGAGGCACACGGCACCAACCGTTCCGGCGAGGATGGGATGTGCGAAAGGCCCCAGTGCGCGGATCCGCTCTTCGCGGACGTAGAGGAGCCGGCTGGAGCCCTCGAACGCGTAGAAGAGGCTGGGGAATCCCGCCGCCTCGTACAGCATTTCCAGGCCGACGGGGACCAGCAGAACGGCGGTGGCCTTTGACAAGCCGATGACGTCTTCGAGCGACGAACAGAAGATCCGTAAGAGGAGGTAGATGCCGAGCGTGTTGTAGACCAGGCCGAGCCGGTTGATCAGCGTGTCGTTCGGGTTCTCATGAAAGACGCCGCTCAGCGACGCCCACACCGACCACAGAATGATCCACCAGTCCAGCCCGTTCACGCCCCCGGTCAGACGCTCGCGGCGGAGAACGACGCGAACCAGACCCACGACAACCAGGATGCGAATGGCCGTGAACGTAAAGCTCCCGACTTCGACCGACTGATTGATGCTCAGGTAACAGGCCGTCATGATGAACGGCAGCGGCGCCCATCGTCGCGGCACCGTCAGGAGCGCGACGGCATTGATACACAGGAAGATCAGAGGGCCGGAAGTCATCTCGAAATGCTGGTCAGAACGTCTCGGCCGCCGGTCGGTTGCTCAACGGGTAATATCGATTGACGATGGCATCCCGTCGTACGCCCCATCGCAGAACTGCCACCCATTTCTGCCATGAAGCGCGTCGAGACGCACCGTTTCGGCCGCCGATCCTCGACGCGGCCAGCAGGCCGAGCCGTCCGGTGGCGGCACACAGCATGGCGATGCGATAACCGAGCGCGTACGCGTCGCCCCTGGTCTTCCGAAGGAACCGCCAGATGGCTTCGCGCATCATCACCGCCGCGAACGCGCTCGCCGCCTGATCCGAGCTGCTGCCGCCGTGGTGCGTGACGGTGGCCGACGGCACGTAGTAGTTCCGGTACCCCGCCTGACGGACCTTGTATGAGAGGTCCATGTCTTCGGCGTACATGAAATAGTCTTCGCTGAACCGGCCCACCTTCGTGAACACCTGACGGCGCACGAGAACGCACGCGCCCGAGACGGCTTCCACTTCGTGCGGCCCCGGGCGGTCGTCGTACAGCGCCGCCATGCCCCACAGCCGGCTCCGCGGCCAGCGCCGGCGCAGGAGGTCGGAGCCCAGCAGCTGGTTCAGGATTGTCGGGATCGACTGAATGCAGGTGGATTGCACCGTACCGTCCGAATCCAGCAGTCTGCACCCCACGAGCCCGGCATCCGGACGCGACGTCAGCGCCGCGAGAAGAATCTCGAGGGCGGGCCCGACCAGCTCCGTGTCGGGATTCAGGAAGAGCACGGCCTCCCCCGACGTCGCCTCGAATGCCCGATTGTTCGCCTTCGCGAAACCCAGGTTCGTGGAGCTCTGGATGAACCGCATCTGCGGATAGTGCTCGGCCATCATGCGATCGGAGCCGTCGAAGGAACCCGAATCGATCACGACGACTTCCGGCTCCAGCCTGCCGGCATGCGCCGCAATCGACGCGAGACAATTCTTCAAGTGCTCCTGCGAGTTCCAGTTGACGATGACGATCGACAGCTCCACGGCGATGCCGCTCACCACGCCACCGCCGGCCGCGGGGCACGGCCGGCGATGAGCGAGTCGATGATCTGAAGGTAATCGCCGGAACGCGCCTGCCAGCTGTTTCTGGACGCGAACTCACGGGCCGTCCGAGTCCATCCCCCGTGTCCGGCGCGTCCTTCGTACACCGACACCATCGCGGAGGCGAGATCAACTGGATCCCCCGGCGTGAAGAAGCGCACCAGCGTGTCGTCGAAATAGTGCCGGTCCACCTTCGTCCGGGCGCCGATCACCGGTACCCCGCACGCCATGAACTCCAGAACCTTCGTGCTGAACGCCTCGTTGCCGAAGCCGTCCGCGCGCTTCGGCACCACGCCCACGTCCGCAGCCGCCATGACCAGCGCGATTTCCTCCAGCGGCAGGCGTGGCAGCAGCACGACTCGACCGCTCAGACCCAGCTCGTGCGTCAACCGCTCGAGCTGCGGCCGCGCCGGTCCCTCACCATAGACGTGCAGCTCCGCATCGGGCATCCGGTCGCGCGCAAGGCCAAAGGCACGAATCGCGATGTCGACACCCTGGTGATGGTTCAACGTCCCCGGATACAACGCGATGAACGGACCATCCTTGCGGTGACACCCGGCCGGTAGGGGCTTGAACAGCTCCAGGTCGGGATAATTCATGATCGTCGTGCACCTGGCGGCCGGCACCGCCCGATCCGCCAGCTTCGCGTGCCACAAGTGGTTCGACACGACGACGTGGTGGGCGAAGCGGCACGACACCCGCTCCACGAACAGCAGCGCGCGAAACGTGACGGAGCCGGGCCCGGCTCCGAACTTTCCCGCGTAGAGCTCGGGCAGGATGTCATGGATGTCCAGGATGATCCTGGCGCCCAACAGTCGGGGCACGAGAGCCGCGAAGGCGAGAAAGTCCGGCACGTTGTGCACGTGGACGATGTCGTAGCGCTTTTGGATGCCGAGCACCGACAGAACCAGGCTGGCCCTGACGAAGAACACCAGAATCTTCAGCAGGTAGCTCCACGCCCGTTTTTCGTCCACCTGGCGCTGCTGGATCCTGCGCACGCGCACGCGACCTGAAGTTCCCAGGGCCGGCTGACCCGGCCGCCGCAGGGCGATGACGTCCACCTCGGCTCCTCGCTCGGCCAGCGCTTCGGCGTAGCGGATCACCCGGTTGTCGTTCTCGTAGAACGTGTAGGCCAGGTGGCACACCCGCAGCCGGCCGCCAGGTTTCGACCGGGCCTCGCGAGCACCCGCCCGCACTGGCGGCGTCGCGGGGGCCAATCCCGCCCGAGCATCCGAACCGAGAGGCAAAGCCATGACGTGGTTCGACCAGTCGCTGCAGATCTAGCGCCCGGCGCCTACGCCGAGAAAAGACTGGATGCCGGCGGCGACCCGCTCCTGCTGCGCGGCGGTCAGCCCCGGGAAGAGCGGCAGCGACAGTACTTCCGCGGCCACCCGCTCGGTCACCGGCAGGCTGCCCGCGGTGTAGCCCCACTCCCGGTAGCAGTTCTGCAGGTGGACCGGCAGCGGATAGTGGAGTCCGGTGTGGATGTCTTCGCTCCGCAGGAACTCCGCGAGCGCATCACGATCCTGCACCCGGATCACATACAGATGGTAGACAGCCCGGCTCGCATCCGGTTCGAACGGAGCCAGCGCTCCCAGAAGCGCGTGATACCGGTGGGCGGCCGCGCGGCGGTCCGCGTTCCAGCCGTCCAGCCTGCGCAGCTTGATGCGCAGGAACGCCGCCTGGATGGCGTCGAGCCTGCCGTTATAGCCCTCCAGGTCGTGGTAGTACTTCCGGACCTGCCCGTGTTCCCGGAGCATTCGAACGGTCCGCGCCACGTCGGGATCGTGGGTCGTCACCGCCCCGGCCTCGCCCAGGGCGCCGAGATTCTTGCCGGGGTAGAAACTGAAGGCGGCCGCACGGCCGATCGAACCCGCCCGGCGCCACCGGTCGTCGCGGGACCGGTACGCGGCTCCATGGGCCTGGCAGGCATCCTCCACCACGAACAGCCCGAAGCTCTCCGCAATCTCCACCAGGGCGTCCATGTCGGCCATCTGACCGTACAAGTGGACCGGCAAAATCGCCTTGATGGGTCTCCCCGTACGGCACCCGATCGGACGGCCGGTCGACGGGTCCTTCGCACAGCCGTCCAGGTACGCGCGCAGCGCCCCAGGGCTCATCGTGTACGTCCGCTCGTCAACGTCCACGAACTCGGTCGCCGCGCCGGCCTGGCTGATCGCTTCGACCGTGGCGACGAACGTGTGCGCGACGGTCACGACGGCGTCGCCGCATCCAACGCCGCAGGCGATCAGCGCGAACCGGACGGCGTCGGTCCCGTTCGCCACGCCCACGCAATGCGCGGTCCGGCAGTAGGCCGCGAACTCGCGCTCGAACTCATCCACCTGCGCGCCGCCTATGAATGCCGCCGAACGTAGCGCCGCCCGGAACGCCGTGACGAGCTCATCCTCGAGCTCCCGATGCGGAGTGACGAGGTCCAGGAACGGGACCGGCTGGTGAGTCATGCCGTTGGGGTCAGCTGCGGTTCGATCAGAAGGTGACGAGACGCCCTCGCTCTTTCAGCGAATGATCCGCGGCGTCCAGCATCCGGACCACGCGCAGGCCCGCGTGCCCGTCGTTGACCGGTGTCCGGTCGTTCAGGATGCAGTCGATGAAGTACTCGAGCTCCACCTTGAGCGCCTCGGTCTGGTCGCACTTCGGCGCCCACACGTCTCCGGACCGGTAGCTGACCAGCAGATCGTAGACGCCCTCCGGACCGTTGGTGATGTTCACACCCTTGTCATAGATCTTGATCTTCTCGTCGGCTTCGAGATCGTTCCAGACCAGCATCTTGTCGCGGCCGCCGATCAGGGTGGTCCGGACCTTGACCGGCGACAGCCAGTTGACGTTGACGTGCGCGACGATGTTGCGCGGAAAGTAGATCGTGATGAAGGCCATGTCGGCGTGGCCGTTCAGGTGGTTGCCGCCCGTGGCGACCAGCGCTTCGGGACGTTCGCTGATGACCTGGTCCATGACCGACAGATCATGGGGCGCCAGGTCCCACACGACACTGACGTCATGCTGAAACAATCCGAGATTCACCCGGGTCGAGTCGAAGTAATAGAGCGGCCCGAGCGTTCCCGCCTCGACGACCTCGCGGATCTTCTTGACCGCGCCGCTGAAGAGAAAGGTGTGGTCCACCATGATCTTCAGATTCTTCTTCGCGGCCAGCTCGATCAGTTCTTCCGCCTGCCAGGGGGTGGACGTGAACGGCTTCTCGACGAAAACGTGCTTCCCGTTCTCGAGTGCGGCCTTGGCCAGCTCGAAGTGCGTCCAGACCGGCGTCACCACCGCCACGGCGTCGATCTCGGGCGAGCGCAGCACCTCGGAGAAGTCGGTGGTCAGGTGGAGGCCCGGGTACACCCGCGAGGCGCGTTTCAGCGCGCCGGCGCTTTTGTCGCACACCGCCATGACCTCCACGTTCTCCAGACCGTGGAAGTTGCGGACGATGTTCGGACCCCAGTAGCCATAACCGATTACGCCGACGCGAACCACGTCAGCCGGGTTCGGTCGTGTGGCGTACCCGAAACGAAAGGCGTCCTCGACCGCCTGTACCTGGTTGCTGATCATTCGCCAGACTCGATGCTGATGGTGCGTAATGTGCGCGCCGGATTGCCGGCAACTATGGTCCTGGCCGGGACGTCGCGGGTCACCACGCTCCCGGCGCCGACGATCGCGTCCTCGCCGATCACCACGTTCGAGAGAATGGTCGCGCCGGAGCCGATCGATGCCCCTCTTTTCACCAGGGTGGTCTCGACCTTCCAGTCGCTCTCGGTCTGGAGCTCGCCGGTCGGCGTGGTCGCCCGCGGGTAAGCATCGTTGACGAAGACGACGCCGTGGCCGACGAACACCTGGTCCTCGATCGTCACACCCTCGCAGATGAACGTGTGGCTCGAGATCTTGCATCGGCGTCCGATGCTGGCGTTCTTCTGGATTTCGACGAACGCCCCGATCTTCGTTTCGTCCCCAACCGAGCAGCCGTACAGGTTGATGAACTTTCCGAGCCTGACGTCGCGGCCCAGTCTGACGTCAGGCGCGATGCACGCGTATTCCCCCACGGCTGCGGTGCTTTCCCCTGTTGCCACCATTCCTCCCTAGCAGGCGCCCTTGCCGGTCACGACAGCGCGCGGTGTCGCCAGAAGAATCCTGACGTCCGTCCAGAGATTGCGAGTTCTCACGTAGCGCAGGTCGAGTCGCACCATTTCGTCGAAGGTCGTGCGGGACCGGCCCGTCACCTGCCACAGCCCGGTGATCCCGGGCTTGGCTTCGAGCACCCGGCGCCAGTGCCACGGCCGATACGCCTCGAGCTCGTACCGCAGGGGCGGACGCGGGCCGACGAGCGACATGTCGCCGCGCAGCACGTTCCACAGCTGCGGCAGCTCGTCCAGGCTGGTTCGGCGCAGCAGGTGGCCGATCGGCGTGACCCGGGGATCATTGCGGATCTTGAAGAAGGGGTCCGCTCCCGGCTGCTTCAGCTGCTCGCTGGACTTGATGAACTGAGTGACGAAATGACGATGCAGTCCGGAGTCATTGTCAACCTGCATCGTCCGGAACTTGAGCATGATGAATGGCTTCGCGAGCTGGCCCACTCGAACCTGCCGGAAGAGGATCGGGCCGCGGGACGTCAG
Organism: Vicinamibacterales bacterium; assembly: GCA_035250005.1. Classification (GTDB taxonomy): domain Bacteria; phylum Acidobacteriota; class Vicinamibacteria; order Vicinamibacterales; family 2-12-FULL-66-21; genus JACDCA01. The sequence goes on from DATFFM010000084.1 coordinate 25,860, forward strand.
CTTGACGAGTGCGGCAAGAACCAGCAGAACCGGCGCCAGCAACACCAGCAGCGTCAGGCTGCCGAGCACGTCAAGCGCGCGCTTGAGGCCGTCGAGAACCGTCCGGCGCTCCTCCGCCGATCGAAGATCGTCGAGAAAGGGATCCGCGTCAGAGAGCCCGAGGGTCCCCTCGGCGCCAGGAGCCGAGTGCACGTACCAGTCGATTTGAACCCCGTCGGCGGCACTGGCATCGACGCGGCGGGCGAGCTCCAGCCTGAGGCGGTCGTCAAAGCGGCGCACGGCCCCGACGCTCGAAGGGGAGACCTCGGCCAGGATCACGCCGAGGATGCGTCCCGGCTCGAGCCAGCCGACGACATCGGTCTCGCGCGCCGCGACCCTCATGGCAGAAGCCACGGCCGCCGCCGGTTGCCGGCCGATGGCGACCGTGACCAGGGCGAAGCCCTCGTCGAAACGGTCGGCGCGCCTGCGCTCCCGGGCCACCGCACTCCGGAACAACTCTTCGCTCAGCAGGGAGCCGCGGCGCTGGCCTTTGAGCACGACCGCTGCTCGATCCTCGAACAGACGGATGTCGGGAAGGCCGTCGGGCAAAACCCCTGTCGAGGGACCGGCCCCGTAGAACGGGAGCGCGGCGTCAACCCGGCGGACCGGTCCAAAACGGTCAAACCCTGGGGCGATGCCCGCCAGCTGCGCGAGTATGTTGCTGGGGAACTCAGTCATCCACGATCCCGGTAGTTCGGCCATGTTCAGTAACTGTCCCTCGACCGGAGCTGAAGCACCCTCACGTCAAGGCGCTTACCGACGTGCGCCGGCAGTCGTGCACCAAGCAGTCCGGCCACCCGTTCGCGGATCTGACGGGAGCTCTCGGGGGTTGGCGCCGCAGCCCCCTGGGTCAGGACGGCGCCGATCAAGCGGCCGGCGCGGTACCACCCGATGAAGTCGATTTCGCGCACGCACGCCGTCAACGCGGAGAACAGGCTGAACGCAATGGCCGGCGCGATCCCGTTGCGTCCGTGCCGGTCTGCTCTGAGCTCCACCAGCAGCAGGAGGAGCGATCGGCCCGAGCGCTCCGCCCGCTTGCATTCGATCGCCATGAAGTGGCGGAACGCAGCCTCGTTGTAGGCCTCATACGATTGCGCCGGGCCACGATCCACCGACATGGCGGCTGAGAGGCTCGGATCGAAATCCTGCGACATCGTAGACAGCCGGTTTGTGCAAACGGACCGCCACTGATTCAGGTCGAGAGAGGCGCGGGCAAGGCACGTGAAACTCATTACTCTCCAACCACTTACGTCATGTCACGCGGTTGCGCGTGATGGCTCCGAGCAGCGCAGTCGCGCCAATCGGGATGAAAAGTCGCCGTGACGGGGGAATTGCATTCGGGCAACCGCCATATGCGGCTTGCTGCAGCTTCGCCCTCTCGGTCACAGACCAGAAAACGTCGGAACGGACACGCCTGCCCCGCCGTCCCTCCGAACTGATTCAAGAGCAAGAGGCCTTCCCCGGTCGTCCATCTTGCGGATTCGCCGGAACAGAAACATTTGGGCGGGTTTACGCGCAATCCACCAGGATGCGGCATGGCCTGCGGAGAAAGAAGTCGCGGCGAGCCCGGACTTTAGTTGGGGATGGTGACGCCTTTTGGCGCCGTGACGACGGAGCCGAAGGCGCGGTCCTCCGCGCTAGTCGGTGTCGTAGTAATGGCCGTAGTAGGCGGTCGCGGGGTTGCTGCCCGCGTCTATTCGATTGAGGACGGTGCCGATGATGTGCTCGCGGCCGATCTCCGTCACGGCCCGTTGAACGAGCGCAAAGGGGGTCGAGTTCGCCGCAATCACGAAGATCACCCCGTGACTCTGTCGCGCCAGCAGGTGCGCGTCCGGCATGATGCCGACCGGCGGCGTGTCAACGAGCACCCAGTCGAACAACGAGGCCGATTCCTCCAGCAATCCGCGCATGCGATCGGAGGTCAGTCCGGCCATCGGATTCGAATCAGCACGGCCGGCCGGAAGCACGCTGAGGTTCGGGGAGACCTGAACAACCGGCAGGGCACCCGACTGCGCGCGAAGACCGTCGCTCAGCCCGCGGCCGTTGGGTACCCGCAGCATTTCGTGGACCGCCGGACGGCGCAGGTCGGCATCGATCAGCAGCACCCGGCGGCCGTAGGACTCGCTCAACGTCAGGGCCAGATTGGTGACCGTCAGCGTCTTGCCTTCCCGCGGAAGCGCACTGGTCACCATCACCGTCTTTGTCCCGTGTTCCGCCTGCAGCCCGTGGAGCGTGCCGGCCAGGCGCCGGTACTGCTCCACAGCCACCGGCGTCGCGTGGCTGAGAATCAGCTTGGCATCGAGCCCTTCGACCAGCGGTCCGGGCCGGAGCGCGGCGGGTTCGCGCGGCACGGCACGGGGCGGCGGCGTGACGTCGGAGGTTTTTTGGCGCGATCCCCCCTCCTCGCGGCGGGCCTCGCGCGGATAGCGCGTCAGCGGCGTACCGTCCAGCGGACCGGGCACGACATCAGGCACCAGGGCAGCCTCGGCGCCCGCCCGGGCGGTCGATGCGCGTCTCAGGGCTTCTTCAATGCGGCTCATGCGGGTTCCTTGGGCATCTCGTGACTGAGCAACGGGCTGGCGAGAATTCGATCCGACGTCTCGACCCGGTGCAGATCGAAGTCGCGGGACACCTCCGCCACGATCGCCCGATCGACGGGCTGGCGGCCCAGGGCCATCCCGCTGACGAGGGCGTTGTCACACATGACGCTGATCGTCCTCGCTATCCCGCGCGAATGCTCGTGGATGAGCACCACCGCCTCGCGCGTGAACAGGCGTGACGCATCTCCCCCCGCCGTTCGAATGCGGGTGGCGATGTACGCGGCGGTTTCAGAGAGATCCAGCGCGGTGATGTCGCAGCGCAGCGCGATGCGCTGTTTCAGCTGTCGCAGGGCCGGATCGTTCAGGCGGTCCGCGAGCTCGGGCTGGCCGGCCAGCACCAGCGGCAACAGCTTCTGGGTCGTCGTCTCGATGTTGGCGAGCAGACGCACCTCCTCGAGCAGTTCTACGGTGAGGCTCTGTGCTTCGTCCACCACCAGCGCGGTGAGCTCCCCGCGCGCCCGGCGCTCACGCAGCACCGCCTCCAGTTCGGCGAGCAGGACCGCTTTCGACTCCGCCGCGCGCGGGCTGAGATCGAAGCGCCGCGCGAGCGTTTCCACGAACTCGCCGCGGGTCAGCGCCGGGTTGTTCAGGTAGACGCATCGAACGTCCCGGCAGCGATCCGATTCCAGGGCGGCCCGCAGCAGCGTGGTCTTGCCGGTGCCGGCTTCGCCGATCAGAACCGTGACCGGCTTGGCGGAGAACAGGCCGTACTGCAGGTTGCTGAGCGCCTCGCTGTGGCGCGGCGAAAGGAACAGGAACCTCGGGTTCGGGGTCAGCTCGAAGGGCAGTTCGCGCAGCCCGTAGTAGCGTTGATACATTGCGCGATACGCAGCCCGCTAGGACTGCAGCCCCAGGATGGCGACGACGGCGGCCGATCCGACGACGAGCGCGATTGTGATGAGACGACCGAGCACCCGGCGCCGCCGCACAACGGATTCATCCTGCTCGGCCACCATCAGCGGCACCAGCGCGAGCACGGGCAGCGAGAGGACCCGGACGACGTCGGATTCGGTCTTGAAGCTCGAATCGCGGTACTCCAGGAACCCGACGATCATCAGGCCGAGCACCAGGCCGCCCAGCGAGCCACTCAGCATCACCTGCAGGCGGGCCCTCGCGTTCACCGGCCTTTCCGGCAGCGAGGGAGGATCGAGGACCTTGAACTGTTCGCCGATCTGCCGCCGTTCGAGGTTCGCGGCCAGCTTCGAATCCTCCCGCTTGGTGAGCAGGCTCGCGTACGTCGTCTGCAACGTGCTGTAGTCGCGCGTCAGGTCGACCAGCTCCGACTCCCGCGACGGGACGGCGTCGACCTTCGCCTGGTACGCGGCCAGCGTCTGATGAAGGCGCGCCTGATCGGCCTGGGCCGCGGCAATCTGACGATCGAGCGCGTCGATCTCGGCCTGGTAGTCCTTGGCCCGCTTCTGCCGCGCGGCTTCCGCGGGCGTGAGCGCCTTTGGGACCACCGGCTGCGGCCGCGCGATCTCCTCCGCAATCTTGTCCTGCAGCTCACGAATCCGACGCTCGAGCGCGCGGACGTCGGGATGGTCGGGAGTGTAGCGAAGCCGGGCGCTGGCCAGAGACGTCTCTGCCGCCTCGAGCTGCTGCGCACTCGAAAGCTGCTGCGGATCCTGCGACGGAGGGCCCGCGGGCTCGCCGAACCCGGCGATCGAAGGGAACGTCTGCACGTCTGCCAGCTGGCGCTCGATCAGCAGGCGGCGCTCGCGGGCGCGGTTGATGGACTCGCTGACGGCCTGCAGCTGCAGCTGGGTGTTCTGGATCGACTGGATGTTGGTCTCGAGCTGCGAGGGCAGCTGCCCCGAATAGCGCCGTCGATACGCTTCCAGCTTCGCTTCATGATCGAGAAGCCGACGCTTGGCGTCCTGGAGTTCGGACTCGAGGAACGCGTTCGTGCTGGCGGCGACGTTCTCGCGGTCGCGCAGGCTTTCCTCGATGTACCAAGAGGCGAGGCGCTCGGTGACCTTCTGCGCCAGATGGGCGTCGACGCTGGTGTAGGTGACGCGGAAGGATTCCTGGGCCTGACCTTCGAGTCTCACGTTGATATCGGCCCGCATCCGGCGCACGACGTCTTCCATGACGCCGCTGGCGCGCTCTGCGGGGTAGAGATTGAAATCGGTGATGATGCGCTCGAGCCGGGAGCGGCTCTGGATCTGCTCGCTGATGGAGTGCAGGCGATCCTCGATCCGCGTCGCGTCGGTCGACTTGACGTAGCTGTCCGGGATCCGCTGCGGCACCACCATGATCAGCGTCTCGGAGCGGTACAACTCCGGCACGCGCCGCGCGACCAGCACGGACCCGGCGATGCCGATGAAGCATGGCACCAGGATCAGCCACTTTCGCTGGAGCGCGATGCGTACGAGGTCGTCCGGAGAGTACTTCTGTCCTGGCAGCACGGTTCACCTTCGAAAGGCCGGCACCCACAGCGTCAGACCGGCTCGGATGCCGTGGCGCTCCAGCTGCGGCGACATGCCCGGCGCCAGCAGTGAACTGCCGGCGAAGTCGTAGAAGTAGAACAGGTACTCGAGATACACCGCAGCGGACCGGGTCAGCCCGAACCGGCTCCGCACGTTTGCGGTGTAGGTGTCGAATGTCGATTCAGAGTACAGCAGCGCGGATTCACCGCTCGAATAGGCCGCGGCGGCCATCAGGTCCAGGCGCCGGGTCAGCAGGCCCTCGACGCTCGCGGTGAACCCGCCGACCAGAACCGGTTCCGTCAGATCGGCGATGTAGGCGATGCCGCGCCGATACGCGGCGCGCGCCTCCCACGACCGCGCGAATTGATACGTGAACGCGGCATCCCCGAGCACCCGATAGAGACGACCGCCAGGCGCGCCGGATCCATCAGGTGGCGTGTCCAGCGACGACACGCCGGCACCAAAACTGAACGACGCCTGCCTGGATGCCGACAGCACTCGCCGGTGATCCATGCTCAGGCCAACGCCGTGTTCGCTGGACGAGCCCAGATTCGCGGAAAACTCACCGGTCCGATAGCTGTAGCCGGTTCGCAAGGACGTCTGCCGTCCGAGATTCCGGGACAACTCTGTCCGAATGCCGCGGGTCGTGGTGTCTCGACGGCCGGTGTCGTTACGCAGGAAGTCAGTCAACGTGTAGTCGGCCGCCGCCGAAATCGACGTGCGTCGGGTCAGGCTGTGAGTCAGCCGCGCATTTGTTGCGTACGAGTACGACTGGAGATCGTTGAGCGCGTAGTCGGGCGCACCAGCCCGCCCCTCTCCCGTGCCCGGCTCGCCAAGCTGCGAGAACAGGCCGAACATGTACGAGGGCGAATACGCGGCGTCCTGATTGAGCAGGAGCGTCGTCCGACGCGTCAGGCTGGCCGACAGCCCGGCAGCCCCGACGTGGCTGACGGTCTGCACGTCCCCGACACGGCTGTAGTAGCGGAACGCCGATGCGCCGGTCAGGCCGAGCGCCACCGATCTGTTCGCCCACTTGTACTGAGTGCCGGCCTGAAGCATGGTGAACTGGCCGCTCACAGTCGGCGACCCCGGAGCGATCGAGCCGAATTCCGCCAGCAGATTGTCGTCGTACGCCTGCACGAGCGTGGCCGTGACTTCCAGCCTCTGGCCCTGATCCACTTCGCTCCGTGAGCCGAACAGCCCGCGGTACGGCCGATCGGGAACGGTCGTCTGCGCGAACGCGGACGATCCGGCCCCCACGACACAGCACAACGCAATGGCGCCGGTCGTCAGGCGTCGAGTCATGGCACGATCACCGTGTCCCCGGACCGGAGGGCGATGTTCTGCTCCACGTTCTTCTGGCGGATGACGTCCTTGTAATTGAACTTGAAGTGCCGATCGCGGCCGTCCTCCTTGCGCATGACGACGACGTTCTTTGCGTCGGCGAACTCGAGCAGCCCGCCCGCGACCGCAATCAGCTGCAGAACCGTCATGTCGGTCGTCAGCGCATACGAGCCGGGCTTGAGCACGTTGCCGGTGATGAACACCTTCCGGCTGTTGATCGCCTTGACTACGACTGACGCATGCGGATCGGCGATGTACTTGGCGGCGGCCTTGTCGATGTGCGCGCGCAGCCCGTCCGGGGTCAGCCCGGCGGCCTGGATGTCGTTCAGCAGCGCCAGGGAAATCTTTCCGTCGGGGCGGACGACCACCTCTTCTGCGGTCATTTCCTTTTCCCGCCAGAAGATCACCGACAGCACGTCGTCGGGGCCGATCACGTAGTCCCGGGGTGTCGCCACCCCGGCGGCGGCCGCGGACGGCTTCGCCCCGTTTCCGTTCTGGCCGGGCGCGGCAGACATCGGCTGCTGCGCCTGGAGGGTGGCGATGATGGTCAAGGCAAGGGCAAGAGTGGCGATTCGGAATTTCACTTTCATTCTCCTCACCTGGGGGCCTCGGGGGTATGGCCTACTGACGGTATTCCTTGAACGGCACCTGGCAGTCGTGCTTGCGCAGGAAGTTCAGGAAGCGTTTGTAGTCGCGCTGCTCCATGTTGAACATGCGGGCCACGATCTTGTAGTTGCCGCGGGCTTCTTCGAGCCCCTTGCGCACGACGTCACGCACGTTGCCGCGGGTGATCTCACGCTCCATGTAGAGCGGATAGACCGCGGCCCAGAAGGACTCGCGCTCCTCGATCAGGCGCTTGTAGAGATCGTCGGCCACCGTCCGGCGCCGCTCGCGCTTCGGGCGCAGCCGCACGTTCTTGTGCATCCGCACTTCCATCGGCAGCTCTTCGGGAAGGATCGCCTCGCTCCGCCCGGTCACGACCAGCCGCTCGATCACATTCTCGAGCTCGCGCACGTTGCCCGGCCACGAGTAATCACACAGCAGCCGCATCGTGTCGGGCGCGAGCGCCTTGGCGCCGTGGCCGTTGTTGCGCGTGAACTGGGCGAGAAAATGCTCGATCAGGGGCGGGATATCCTCGCGGCGCTCGCGCAGCGCCGGCACCGTGAGGTGGATGACGTTCAACCGGTAGAAGAGATCCTCGCGAAACGAGCCGGCGGCGATCATGTCGCGAAGGTTCTTGTTCGTCGCGGCGATGACCCGGACGTTGACGCGGGTGCTGATGCGGTCGGTGCCGACCTTCTGCAGTTCGCCGGTTTCCATGAACCGCAGCAGCAGGCCCTGCATCCGCAGGGTCATCTCGCCGATTTCGTCGAGAAAGATGGTGCCGCCGTCGGCGAGCTCGAGCTTGCCGATCTTGTCGCGGTAGGCGCCGGTAAACGAGCCCTTCACATGCCCGAAGAGCTCCGATTCGAGGAGCGTCTCGGGCAGGCCGGCGCAGTTCACGGTCACCATCTGCCGTGACGCTCTGGCGCTGCGCTTGTGGATGGCGGTCGCCACCAGCTCTTTGCCGACACCGCTCTCGCCGGTCACGAGGACCTTCGCATCCGACCTGGCAATCCGGTCGATCTCCTGCGACAGCTCGAGGATCGCGGCGCTGCTGCCGATCAACTCAGCGTTACCCTGCGCTCTCATTCGTAGGTCTCCAGGTGGCCTGTGTTCATTCCTTCACCCGCTGCAGGAACTTCTCGAGATCCTGGCGGCATCGGTGCTCCATCGTGCCGAACATGGTGCCGAGACCGACATGCCCCGGCCGCGCCGATTTCAAGTGGTGCCGTTTCACCGCGACTTCCGCGATGAAGGGCTGCTCGTCGAGCCCGATCCGGATCTGCCCGCGAGTGCCCTCGTGGAGCGCGGCCTCGCACGCCACCAAGGCCCCGGTCTGGCTGATGTCGAGCAGCTCGACCCGGTGCCGCAGTTCTATGCGGATGAAGCCTTCGGCTCGCAGCTCGATCCGTGGTGTCCGGCGGCGTTCGGTCATCTGGTCCATCGGTTCAGACACTTTCCGCCGCGGCGTGAAGACCGCCGTTCATCCAGGCTTCGATCTGCGCGCCCAGCGCCGCCGGCATGGAGAGAAACTCGATGCCGATCAGGTACTGGACCTGCCCGCCCGACCCGGCGACGGATTGCACGTGGCGAACCTGCACACTGGTCGGCGTCTGCTGGCCATCACAGCTCACAGCCACGTGATAAACCGACTGCGGCGTGAGCGGAATCGACGACTGCACCAGCGCGCCGCCGGCGCCGACATTGAGCAGCGGCATCCCGACGACAATGTCGAGAGTGCCCCACAGGTCTCCCACGATTTCGAACCGGGGGCAGCCCCTGCGGTCCCCCAATCGGCGTTTCATCCGCGCTGTACCCCCGGAGCTGCTGGGCGGTCACCGCTGCGAGGAACGGCGTGCGGACCCGTGTCAATGACGCGTGTGCTCGCTGGCGAAATCTCGCCGTGCGCCACTGTTTCGCAGAACGGATCGGCCGTGTGCAAGGAAGTCGCCACGCGGGCGGCGACATTTTTCTGCTGGTTGGGAGCCATTTGCGCCAGATAGCACCGCAATCTGCGCGAAAGCCGGGATCCGCGGTGGGAGCACCGGTCGGCGGAAAGACAGGATTCGGCTGACAAAAGTCATCCGAATCGCGTACTTCTGCGCGGTGACCTATCGCGGGACGAGACGGATCTGAACGTCTTTCTGCGCGACCACCGGCTGGCCGCCCCTGGTGGCCGGCCGGTAGGTCCAGCCCGGCGCTGCCCGCAGGACGGCACTGTCGTACACCGGATGGCTGCTCTTGAGGATGGTGGCGGACTGCACGCGGCCGTCACGACCGATGTGCACGCGGAGCATGCCGACGTACTCGGTCCGCATTGCGGTACGGTCCGGCGGAATCCACCGCGGCATCGCCTCCTGGATCGCAACGGGTGCGGCGTATTCCAGGGCGGCCGGCTCGGGCACCTCGCGGTTGGCCACAGGCGGCGGCGCGGCGTCTGCGGCAACGACCGGGCGGAGCGTCGACAGCTCGAGGAACTCCGCGGCCAACAGGCGAAGATCGGCGAGGCCGGTCCTGGCCGTATCGGGCAGGCTGTCCATGAGGTCCAGCGTGCGCTGAAACGTCGTCCGTGCGACGTCGTGATCCCTGGCTTCATACGCCGCCTTGCCGTCGACATACGTCTGCCTGGCGATGTCGGGCACCAGCTTCGCCCGCGCGGCCGCGAAGATCGCCTGCATCCGGGGGGATGTCTCCCCTTCGGGCGGCAGGTACGTGGGATGGTCCCGCACCAGCCGCTCGACGGCCTCGACGGCTTCCGCTTCACGGCCGAGGGCGAGGAGGCAGAGCGCGCGGTACTGCTCGACGTCCGTCCTGGCAGGCTCACTCGCGACCGTCGGCATCGCCGCCAGGGCCTCTTCGTAGGCGGCGGCGACATACAGCTCGCGGACGCGATCGATGTTCTGCGCCGCAGCTGGCGCAGTGATCACCAGACACAACAGACCAAAACCGGTGTGGGATCGGAGGCTCATGATCCAGGCTTCCTCATATCCACCGACACGCGTGCCGGGCTCGTCAGCGACACGGTGACGGTCTGACGCCGCTCACCGAGCTCGGGATGACGGAACACGACCTCGTGGCTGCCGATCCGGACCAGGTGATTGCCGACCGGCGTTTCTCCCACGCGGATCCCGTCAACCCACGCTTCGGCCCAGGGCAGTGCGTTGAGACTCAGCGGCGCCGTGGGCAGCTCGATGCGGATCGTGGCGGTGTTGCCGGCCGTCAGCTGGACCGTCCGGCTCGTTGTAAACCCGAGATTCTCATTCGTGAGCCGCAGCTCGTGCCTGCCGACCGGCAGCATGATCTTGGGTGATCGGCTCGTGCCGACGATGTCGGGCCCTTCGACGACCTGGAGTGCGACGGGTGAAATCACGGTCAGCCAACCGGCAGCCGGGCCGACCGGTGCGGGTTTCGGCGCTTTGACTGGCACACGCGCGGGCGGTGGGGCCGGCGCGGGAGCGACGACCGGCGCGGGAGCGTCGAACTGCACATGGTGGACGACGGCGGCGCCCGAACGCGCAACGGTCCGCAGCAGCTTTCGCCGACCGTCGTAGATCAGCTCGAATACGTACTCACCGGGGGTAACGGCGAGCGTGAGCGGAGTGGTGCCGCGTCGAGTGCCGTCAGCCAGGATCTCGGCACCGGCGGGATCGGATTCAATCGTCAGCGATGCGGAGGCCGCCTCGACTTGGAAGAAGGGGCGCCATTTCTGCAGGAGATACCCACACAGACCGCCGAACAGAATGACCCCCAGCGCCAGAAAGAGGCTGGCCTGTCTGGTGGCGACGGTTTGCCAGGACTGCGGCGATACCGATGCGGGCGTGGTCGGTACCGGCGCCGGCGCCGGTACCATGGGGTGCTCCGAGCCAAAGGCCTCGAGCGAGTCGGCCGGTCCTGCCTTGTTCGGCGGTGTGCTCCGTCCACGAGACCACAGCTTGACGTCCGGGAACTTCAGCATGGGATATGTTCGCGCCGCGGCGTCGGGCCGCGCGGTGAATCAATCTGCAGCGGCTCGCGAAAGCCGTCCCGGGGGAATTAGGCGAGGTTCGTACCAGAGGAGGGCGTGCGGAAAAGGTCCAATCGGCGGGGAGCCGAGCCAGCCGAGCTCGCGAAGAATTCTGCCCGCCGGCGCCCTTTTGTCGCCCTAGGGGCCGTCGGGAGAGTTGGGGGGAGAGTTGGGGTCAGATCTCGATTTTTCAGTTTTTTGTCACGAAACGGCCGCGGCGAACTGAAAAATCGAGATCTGACCCCAAGTCTCTCGTCAACTGCCGCTGAGCAGGAGCCAGCCGGCCCACGCGGCTGGGCGGCCGGCTGCGGCCGTACGGACGGCGGCGCGGGCTACATCCAGAGCCTGGCGCGGCGGCTTACCGGCCCGCAGCTCCTCGTAGAAACGCACGATGACCTCGTTCGCCATGTCGTCTTCGCCTCCCCACCGTCTCAGAATGAGCGTGGTCGCGCCCGTCGAGCGCCACGCCCAGTGGACCGGGACGACAGCAGCGGCGGCGTCGCGCTTCGACAGAGCCGCTGGATCCGTCAGCATGACGACCGACGCGAGAGGCTCGAAGTTGAAAAGCTCGCGCATCTCGAGCTCAGAGCCATCCAGGCCGGTGCCGGCATCCTTCATGGCGGCCGCCAGCAGGATCGGCGAAAACAGCGGGCTCGCACTGTTGACCCGAAACGGCGCAGCGATGTGCAGCGCACCGGGCGACTGAGCCGGATCCGCGCGAACCGACGCCGCAGCCGTTCTCAATCCCTGCTTCGTCGCAGCTGACCCGCTCAGAATGACGGGCGGATACTCGCTCGACACCTTTCCGAGCCCCGCGACCTCCGCCGTCGCAGACTCCGGGACGCGGATCACCCACGAAGGGGCGGTCGACTTCAGGGCCTCCACGACCGGTGCCGGTAACTCCGGCGAATGGACGGTGATGATGGGACCCTGGAGGCCGGGGCGAGGCGCCGCCGGCGCGCGAACGGCGGCTGCGACGGACGCGGCATAGGAAATCGATGCCCGGTCTGCCAGGAACTGGGTTCCAACCGGCAGGGCCTCGAATGGCACTCGCCACAACAGGTCGTCGGGGACGACAATGACGGACGTCGCGGCGGTGAGCCGCTCGACAACCGCCGCCGGCAGGATCTGGAAGAGCTCGGCACTCGCCTGTCGCCACGCCTCAGCGGACGCCAGCGCCCTGCCGTCCAGCGCCCGCGCAATCCGCTCGGCCAGCTCCTGGCGCTCGATCGCCACAACATGGGCCGCCGGGGTCAGATCTCGATTTTTCGAATCGGCGAGGCCTTTTGGTCCGGCCGATTCGAAAAATCGAGATCTGACCCCGGTGATCACCACCAGATCGTGCTCATCGACGACGAATTGGAGGAGGACCTGGCCTTCGGCCTCCAGCAGGATCGCGAGATCGTCGAGCGTGGCGGCCGGCCCCAGGCCCCGCCAGACCTGCAGCTCGGGGAGCCGGCCGAACAGCGCCTCACGAGCTGCGGACCGCCTGGCACCCATCTCCGCGATGGCGCCGTCCAGCTTCTCGATCTCCGCGGCATCCGGTTTGGGCAGCTCCTTCTGCCGGTCCCGCCTGGCGATCAGCGGCGTCAACTCGGACGACAGCTTCCGCTCCACCGCACGCTCGTCCTCGGTCATGCCGCGCGCAATGTCGCGCTCGTTCGCCGCGAGCGAGATCCGCAGGGCGTGCGCGCGCATCTCTTCGGCGGTCTGGAACGCTGCCGCCGCGTCGCCGGCCTCGGCCTGCAGCACGGCGGTCGTCGCATACGCCGCGGTCGTATCGCGCGGGACGGCGTGCCCTGGACGCTCGAGCGCGGCGGCCGACATGCGCCGAACCGCGAGGAGTGCCGCGCGTGCGGCCCCAAGCGCCGGTGCGGGACGGCCAAGCTTGCGCTCCGCGCGCGCCTCCGACACCAGCGCGCGCCACAACACGTCGTCGCTGGCGAGGGCGATGGCGGTCCGGCGCGCGCTGACGGCCTCGTCCAGCGCCCTGGCATGCTCCCCTTTGCCCAGCAGCGCCTCCGCAAGGCCGATCCGGACCCGGGCCGCCGGCTCCTCCATCCTGAGTGTGTTGAATGAAATCAGGCTTTTGCCGTACCACGTGATCGCTTCGTCGTACTTCCGTTGCGCGGCAAGGGCGAACGCGAGCCCCACCTGCGCGCCGGCAACGCACACTTGATCGGCCGCGCCGGTGCAAAGGGTGATGCTCTCGGCATAAGCCTTCTCGCCGGCGCCAAACCGTCCGGCAACCAATTCGTTGAGCGCCGCACCCTGGAGCACGCGGCCGGCCCTGCCAGTGTCTTTGGCGCTTTCGAAATGCTTCCGTGAGGCCTCGAACGCCGTGCGCGCCTGATCTGTGTTACCGAGCCGGAAGTGCGTCTCCCCGATACTCTGGAGGACGACCGCCTGCCGGGGCACGTCGTTTCGCTTGCGGCGTTCTTCGAGCACCTCGGCGAACGCGCCGAGCGCCGCGGCGAAGTCCCCCTGCGCCGAGTAGACGCGCCCGAGCCCTTCGAGCGCGGTGGCAGCGCCGCCGAGGTCGAAGTACTTGCGCTTCAGCGCTTCGGCGCGGCGATAGTCCGCGATCGCCGCTTCGTAATCCCCTTGCAGATACAGAACGTTCCCGGTGCTGATCAGGGTCGTCGAGACGAGCAGATCGTCATCGAGCCGCTCCTGGATGGCGAGCGCCTCCCGGTAAGTCTGCAGGGCCGGCCCGTACTCGTAGGTCGAGTATTTGATCGTCGCGACCCCGAGCAAGGCACTGGCAATGCCCTCGTCATTGCCGGTCTCACGCTCGATCGCCAGGCGGCGTTCGTACAGCCCGAGCGCCGCCGGATAGTCGCGCTGGAAGTACAGAGCGTTGGCGATGTTCTGGATGGCCTGCCCCTCGGCTTTCCGGTCTCCGATCGCCTCGGCGACCTCGAGGCTGCGTTCGTACATCTCCTGCGCTTTCCTGTACTCCCGCATCTGCGCGAGGTTGTCGGCGCGCCGCGCGATGGCCTCGACGAGACGGGCGTTCGCCAGCGCGGGCTCCGATTCGAGGATCGCGCGCCGTGCCGCGGCGTCCGGGGTGTCAATCAATGCCGCGGCGAGCTCGTCGGCGGGCGCTCCTTCGCGAAAGATCTTCCAGCTGCCATCCTCGCGCACCAGCGACAGGCCGAGCTGGAGGCGCGTGCTGAACATCCGAGGGCCGCCGTCGGGGTTCTTGACCCGCAGATCCGTCCGGACACGTGTGGCAGTCACGCGCAGCCGCGCGGAATCGCCGCTGACGGTCGCCTGCGAGATCGAGACGTCGAGAAACGTGTCATCGCCGGAAGCGAAAACAAACTTCAGCTGCTCGGCGGTCGGGCGAGCGGCCTTGCTGCTCCAGAGAGCGAGATATCCCTCGACATCCTCCGTCTGCTGGGTCTCGAAGAAGCGGTTGACGAGGTTCTGGAGCGCCGGGTCGACCGCCTGCGAAGCCGTCGCCTGTAGAGCCACGGCAAGCAAGAGCGTTGCAAGAAGGTAGAGCATCGCTTCCCGTTAGACACCGGCCCGAGGATGTTGTTCAGGCCGCGGCAGTGACGGGCCCCTGAGGGGGCCCGTCCACCGCTTGGGTCACTGCATGAAGGCCGCACCGATGAACAGCGGGGTCAGCACGAGGAAGGTCACGATCCAGTAAACGATGAACCCGATGACGACGACGATGATCGCGCGCCCGGTGTTGGAGTAGTCGAGGACTGTCCGGACAGCGATGACCATGATCACAAGCGACCAAATGGAGATCAGAAAGCTGAGGAACGGCCCGAGGAAGGGAATGATGGCCAGCACGTTGAACACGCCGGGCGAGGCGGCAAACCCGATCGTGCGGAACGTCTCCGCGAAGTCTGCCTTGGTAGCAGGCTCAGGCATCACTTTCGTGCCGATCAGCGTGACGAGCACCGCCCAGATGGCGTAACCCACCAGCGAGATGATCATCGCCATGATCCCGTAGCTGATGCCGAGGCGAAAGATGTTGCCGATCAGGGCCGCCACACCCGCGACCACGATGACCGTGATCGCCTGTCCCATTGCCGCGGGGTCGCGCTCGATCTCCTCGAAGGTCGCCACATCCCCCTTCATCGCGCCCGTCATCCTTGCTCCCAGTGATGCCATCAGTCCTCCTCTTCCGCTCGAAGGCGGAAGCCACGTTTTTACCGGCCGGTCGAGCCGCACAAGCTCGGGCGGAGTCTATCTGATATCGCCGTGGCACTCCACTTGCTGGACTGCCTGCAGGAGGCACTGATGGACGACGACAGGATCACCTCGGGCATTCTCGGCCTCGGCGGCGCGCCCGTGCCGAAAGACGCAAGCGACGCCACCACGGCTTATGACGAGGAGTCGATTGCCAAGCGCCGTGCGCGACTGCGCGAAGGCGAGGAAGAGGCGCTGGCCGAAGACACCGAGCGGACGGGTCCGGGAGCGACCGGCATCGACATGGGGGCAGGCGGGGAGGGGACGGATATCAGCGGAAGGTGACGCGGCGGCGTGCTCCGGCTCGCGCATCCGTCCGCCCGCGTTCTAGAATCCGTCTGTGCGCGGGTTTGTCAATCCGGCGGTTCGGCGTGATCCCGAGTTCCGCGGTCTGTTCTCGGACGACGACTACCGAAACGTCCGCGCCTACTTCGGGTCGCACCCCGGGCTGGCCCCCACACCCCTGAAGCCGCAGCATTCGATCGCCCACGCGCTCGGGATCGCGTCGGTTGACGCAAAGGACGAGACGCATCGGTTCGGCGTCAACGCCTTCAAGATCGCCGGCGTGCGCTACGCAGTCCATCGGCTCGGGGACACGGTTGCGTCGCTCGGCCTGGTGTGCGCGACAGCCGGCAATCACGGCCGCGCGGTCGCGCGAGTCGCCCACGAGCAGGGGGTCCCCTGCACGATCTTCGTCCCGTCGGGAAAGACGTCGAATCCGCTCGAGCACGCGACCCGGGCCGCGCGCGTCGCCGCGATGCGCGAAGACGGCGCGACGGTCGTCGACGTGGACGGCAGTTACGAGCAGGCCGTCCGGCAGGCAGCGGTCTTCGGGGCGGAGTCGGGAGGCACGGTCGTGGCCGACACCTCATGGGACGGCTACGAACAGATTCCCCGCTGGATCATGGCCGGGTACACGCAGCTCTTTGAGGAGGCGTCCGCCCAGTGGAACGCGCCGCCGACACTCGTGGTCGTGCAGGCAGGCGTCGGAGGGCTGGCGTGCGCCGCGGCGAGCTGGTTCGCGTGGCGTTTCGGGCAGAACCGCCCCTACCTCGTGGCGGCGGAGCCCGACACCGCCGCGTGCCTGTTGATGTCGGCCGAGGCCGGTCAGGCGGTGACGATCCACTCGAGTTTCGACACCATCATGGCGGGGCTGCGGTGCGCCGAACCGTCGGGGATGGCATGGCCGGCCATTGCCGCCGGCGTGGACGCGTTCGTGACCGTGACGGATGCATCGGCCATCGAAGCCATGCGGATGCTGGGTGCGGCTCCCGAGGGGGAGCGCGTGGACGCCGGGCCCTCGGGCGCGTGTGGTCTGGCAGCGCTCATCGAACTGGCCCGCGCACCCGAGCTCGAAAACGTTCGCTCCCACAGAGCCTCCGGCAGCCCGCATGTTCCGGCCGGCACGCCGCATCCCGCCCGATTGGACCGGTCCACCCGGGCGCTTGTGATCATCACTGAAGGCCCGTGAGATAATTTCGTCATGCCCGGTACCAAGGCGCCCGAAACGTGGGGTCGATCCACGGTTCGCACGGCGTGCCCGCTCGACTGCCCCGATTCCTGCACGCTCGACATCTCCGTCGAGCGTGGACGCATCGTGAAGATGGACGGCGGGGACGCCAATCCCGCGACGCGCAATTACATCTGCGCGAAGGTCCGCCGGTTTCCGGACCGGGTGTACGGAGAGGACCGCCTCCTGTATCCGGCGATCCGCAAGGGAACGAAAGGGCAGGGAACGTTCCTGCGCGTGTCATGGGAGGAGGCGCTCGACCACGTCGCAATGCGGATGCTCGAGATCCGCGAGCAGCATACGGCCGAAGCCATTCTGCCCTTCTGCTACGGCGGCTCGAACGGGCTGCTGACCCAGGACACGAACGACGCGGTGCTGTTCCGCGGCTTCGGCACCTCCCGTCTGGCGCGCACCGTCTGCGCGGCCCCGACCGGCGCGGCCAATCAGGGGCTCTACGGCAAGATGCCGGGGGTCACCTATCAGGACTACGTGCACGCGAAGCTGATCGTGCTGTGGGGCGTGAATCCCGCCGCATCCGGCATCCATCTCATCCCGTTCCTGAAAGAGGCCCGGGCGGCCGGCGCGAAGCTGGTGGTCATCGACCCGCGCGCGACGTCGCTCGCGCGGCAGGCCGACCTCCACATCGCGCCGAAACCCGGCACCGACCTGCCGATAGCGCTCGCGCTCCACCGGCACCTGTTCGAGAGCGGCCATGCGGACGAGGCGTTTCTGGCGGCGCACACGACCGGGTCCGGCGAACTGCGTGCGCGGGCAACCGACTGGACGTTCGAGCGGGCTGCCGAAGTCTCCGGCGTCGAGCCGTCGGCGATCCGCCAGCTTGCCGCGGTGTACGTCGAGGGGAGCCCGGCACTGATCCGGTGCGGGTGGGGGCTCGAGCGCAATCGCAACGGCGGCAGCGCGGCCGCCGCAGTTCTGGCGTTGCCCGCGGTTGCGGGCAAGTTCGGCGTCCGGGGGGGAGGGTTCTCGATGAGCAACTCCTCGGCCTGGGGGATCAGGGCCGCGGCGTGGATGGACGATACCCCGGAGCCGAAAACGCGCCTCGTGAACATGAACCAGCTGGGTCGCGCGCTCACCGAATACGACGCTCCGCCGGTGAAGATGCTGTTCGTCTACAACTGCAACCCGCTCGCGACCATCCCGGACCAGAACCGCGTTCTGAGAGGATTGCAGCGCGATGACCTGTTCACCGTCGTGTTCGAACAGGTCTTTACCGACACCGCCCGCTATGCCGACGTCGTCCTGCCGGCCACGACGTTCGTGGAGAATTACGACATCGCGAAGGGTTATGGACCGATCTCGTTGCAGCTGGTGCAGCGCGTGATCGAGCCGGTCGGTGAAGCACGGCCGAACGCGGAAGTGTTCTCGGAGCTCGCCGAGCGGGTGGGAGTTGGTGCAGCCGAAGAAGAGACCGACACCCTCATGCGCATCCTCTCCAGGCTTCCACCGGAGATCGGCGCCGCTCTGTCGTCGAGCGGCGTGGCGGCTCCACCACACGGCGGCGCCCCGATACAGTTCGTGGACGTGTTCCCGCTCACGGCCGACCGCCGGGTCAATCTCTTCCCGGAAGTCCTGCACCGTGGAGCGCCGGCCGGGCTGTACGGCTATCAGCCGGATCCGGGGACCGCGGAGTATCCGCTCGCGCTCATCTCACCGGCCAGCGAGAAGACCGTGTCATCGACGCTGGGGGAGCTGCGCGAACAGCCTGCCGCCCTGCAGATGCACCCCGCCGACGCGGAGGCGCGCGGGCTGGCAACTGGTGATCCGGTCCGTGTGTTCAATGCGCTCGGAGACGTGCACTGCCCGGTCGCGCTGAACGCGAACATCCGTCCTGGGACCGTCAGCCTCCCGAAGGGCCTCTGGCGGAAAAGCACCTTCAACGGCTTCACCGCCACCGCGCTGGCGCCAGACACGCTGACCGACCTCGGCGGCGGCGCCTGCTTCAACGACGCCAGGGTCCAGGTCGCATCCCTCGGCAAGCACTGACCGCGGCCTTGCTCACAGGAGAAGATCAGAAGAAATCCTTATCAAAGGATTCCTGGACTCCTTTCTCCTGTTCAGGGCGTTCATACCGCCGGCTTCGCCGCGTGACGACCGGCAAGCGCTAATAGCTGAAAAAGAAAATCAAGTCGATGCCGGCGCGCTCCACGCGGCGCTGGTTGATGCGGTTCGCCGAGCCGGTCGTCTCGGGCGCCGCCGTCGCCTGCAGGCGCAGGAACCGCGCGAGCTGATACTCGATCATGAACTCAGTCACGCTGCGTTCGCCGAACTGCTGGCGCAGCTTGATGAACGCCTTGTCCCCGATCTGCTGACCCAGGGTGACGCCCGCTCCGAGCTCCCCGCTCTCGGTGGTGGTCGTGATCTCGAAGAGATCGAGGTCGAGGGCGCGGCCGATGGATTCCCCGAGCGGCGCGGCGATGAAACCGGTGGCGATGCCGCCGGCGGTGGCGGCGAGCGATGACCGTTCGCCGGTACCCAGCTCGTTGACCGGACGATTGAAGACGATCAACGCGAGGATGTCGCTTTCGTCGAGCGGCGGGTTGCTGGAGAGCTCGAGCTCCGGCGCCTGGGCGGTGCCGGTGATATGGATGCGGGCTTCGACCCCGGTATTCGGGATGAGCCGCGTCGCTCGCAGGTCGATGAACGGGTTGATCTCCGTCTCGCCGACGAACCGGATCTGCCCGTCGCGCTCGAGCTCGAACCGGCGCCCCTGGAACTCGTAGGTGCCGCGGACGGTGTGCACGGTCCCGACGAGACGAACCTGGTCCTTCGGCTGCTTGCGGACGTGCAGGTCTCCCCCGACCGTGATGTTGATGTCGCCGAGCGCCGCGCCGGTTGGACCGCCCGGCCGGATGTCGCTGCCGCGCAGTACCAGGTTGTCGGGCATGACCGCGTTCACGTCGAGCTCCACGGCCTCGAAAATGCCGGTGGGCGGCGGCGGTTCCGGCGCCGGCTTGACTCCGGCGTCCGGCGGCGCGGCCGACACTTCGGCGCGCTGCAGGGCCCGCCGGGTCGCCTCCTCGGCGCTGCCGCTGCCCTCCATCATGCGCTCGGCCGAGACGACCTCCGGCATGGACTCGGTGGCGTACGGATCGTAGAACAGCGTGAGGATCCGATCGACTTCGAGACGCCCGGCTTCAACCCTCACCTGCCCCTCGACCTTCGGACGCCGCAGCTCGCCGGTGATGCGGAGGGACGAGTCGACCCCGACGTCGCCGAGCTCGTTGTCGATGATCTCGAAGTTGTCGGAATCGAGGCGGATGTTGACCGCGCCCACCGCCTTTTCGTGAACCGCCAGCTCACCCGAGACGTTGAGCGATTCCCCATGCTCGTCGAGAATCTGGAAGCTGGTGATCTTCGCGAGGTCCGGCGTGAGATCGATACGGGTGTTCAGGCCGGTGTACGACACCCCGCCCAGCGGAATGCCGAAGGCCCCGTTGCGGAGATCGATATGCCCCTGCAGATGAGGATCGTCACCGGATCCGGTGATCCTCACGTCGGCCTCCACGGTGCCGGTGACGTTCGCGACCTGGTTCGTGAAGCCCTGCACGATCCCCAGCCCCAGAGCGGTGGACTTGATGTGGAGGTCGACTTCTTCACCGGCCGCGGCGGCCACGTGTTCGGCCCCCTCGCTGCGCCGGAAGAGCGACGTCGGCGCCGTGCCCTTGACGGTGATCGTCTCGGCCGGCGTCTGGGTCAGTGTCGCATCCACCGTCACACGGCCACCCACGTAGTCGACATCGGCGATGAGCGACTGGTACTTGTAGGTCTGGAACGCCCCGTCGTGGATCTCCACGTGCCCGTCGACCGACGGCGCCGTCATGGTGCCGGTCACCTTGGCGTTCGCGTTCAGCTTTCCGCTGAACCCGCGGTCCAGAAGGAGCAGCGTTTCGAGCTGATCGAGATCCACGTTCTGCGCCGTCACGTCGAGCGCTGCCGTCGGCGCCTCACCCTTGACCGCGATGGTGCCGTCAACCGAGAGGAACTGGCCGGTGCTCACCAGCTGCACGTTGTCGAGCTCGATACGGTCCCGCCCGTACCGGACCGCCGCTTCGGTGCCTGGCTTGACCTGCCACTCAACACCGGCCGTCCGCATGGCGAGCTGCGGCAGATGGATCTCCTGATGGTCCGGGTGGAGGATGACGCTGCCGGTCGCGTCGAGCTCCCGCGTCTTCTCCTTGATATTGGTCGTGAACTGGACCGTCTTGTCGTCGTAGGTCGTCGTCGCCTTGAGCTCGCTGATCTCGAAGGCACCGGCCTTGATGAAGGTTCCTTCCGTCGCGGCTTCGACGCGGGCGCGGGCGAACTGCAGCTCCGGCACGGTGACGGTGTACTTGCTGTTCAGATCGAGCGCGCTGTTCTCCAGGTACGACAGGTTGCTCCCATCCAGTGTGCCGGTGGCCGTCAGCGCCGTGCGGTTGCCGGTAATCGTGCCCTCGAGCGTCGCCGTGCCGCCGATCCCCTCCTGCCCAGCGAGTTTCGCCAGCTCCGGGATATTGACGGCGTCCACGCGATACTTCAGGTTCGAGGCGGACGCCTGGTCGAGCGCGATCCGGCCCGAAGCCTCAGCCTTGATGTCAGGCCCGCTCAGCATGAATTGCCTGACTTCGCCGATCTGGCTGGCGTAGGCCGCATCGATGTTCGCGGTCTCGATCCGCAGGCCTCCCACGGTTGACCGGGTAAGCGTCGCCTTGCCGTCCGCCGTGATCGCGTCGGGGCTCATCGGCGCGTCGAGGTCGGCAACGGCGAAGCTGGCGTTGACCGTACCGGTGACGCCCCCCTTCAGTTCGGGTCGCGACGCGATCCGTGCCGGATCGAAGTTCTCGAAGCTGCCGTCGGCACGCCCCTTCAACCCGCCGTTGGCGATCTGCGTCTCGAACGCGAGCTCGGGCAGCCGGCCGCCCATGATCTCGGAGTCCTTGAGCCTGCCGCTGGCGTCGAGCGTCATCTCTGCGATCAGGGTATCGTGCTCGCGGCGCCCGGCCGGCCGGCGCGGTACGCTGCCCTTCACTTCGAAGGAGCCGTTCACGCGGCTGGCATACTCGGGTCTGGCGATTGCGGCCACTTGGAACGCGCGTCCGACACGTTCGAGATCGAGGTCAGCCACCGTGCCGGTTGCCGAGTAGCTGATCGCACGCGGCTGGACGCTGAAGGTTGCGACCGTTCCGTCGCCGATCGTGGCCCCTTCCAGGGTCGATCGATTCAAGCGGACATCCCCCTCGAGCGTCTGCCCGGCGCGCCGTACGTGATAGTGCGCGACCGAAAGATCCGTTGTGACCTTCGGGGCACCGGCCGAGACCGGAAGCTTCTTAAGGTCGAGATCATCGGCGCTGCCGCGGAGGTCGAAGGCCAACGGCCGCTGCCCCGAGGGCGTGACGATGAACCCTTCCGCGGTCGCCGACCCGCCATACGCCGCCGCGCGCCCATTGAGATCGATGCGGGGACCATCGATGCGGCCGCGGACGCGCACATCGTGCGCGTCGTATCCGGCTGCGACCACGCGCGGGCCGGTGAACACGAAGGAGCCGTTCAGCCGGTCGGTGACGGGCGCGCCGGCAGGCGTGCCGGCGATGTCGAGATCCAGCCGCGCGCGACCGGTAATGTCGCTCTGCTGCGCGGGGTCCTTCAGCAGCGGCGCCAGGTTCAGGCGCTCGACGTCGACCTCACCCGTCACGCCCATCGCAGGTCCCTGCACGTCGGCGGTGACCTGCCCTGTGATGTTCCCCGCTTCCGAGCGCACCGCCAGGTCGAGCGACAGGCGCTCGGCGGGCCCGTCGGCCTTGACGTCGATCACGGGATGCAGCCCATATTCCGCCAGCGCAGGGACGACGCGGCCGAGCTCCGGCATCGACACGGTACCCGTGGTGGTGAGCTTGATGACCGGCGTCCGGAGGTACTGCTCGACGACGCCGTCGATCTTCAGCGAGGTCTCGGCGGTGTCGATCCTCAACGCTTCGACGTACAGGTTGTCGTCCCGTACCGCAATCGTCCCGGCCAGCCTGCCCACGGAGAGGTCCGGCGAATCGGCGTCGAAGCTGAGGTGGTCGAGCGTCACCGTGTAATGCACCGGCGCGTACTCGTACGCGCCCCTCACGTCGAGGTTCTGGATCTGCTCCGGCAGCCGATACCCGCTCGTGCCCACCGCGCCGTCGGCGATCGTGACCGTGCCATCCGTGATCTGGATGGACGGCAGCGAAAGCGGCCGGGCCGGCCCTTCGCGGTCCGCTTCTTTCCTTTGCGCCTTGACCAGACGCGCCAGATTCCAGCCCTCGCCGTCTCTCTCGATGCGGAGGCGCGGCTGGTGCAACTTGATGTCGTCCATCACCATGCCGGACGACACCAGGCGGAACACGCTGTAATCGAGCTCCAGGTCCTTGACCGCGACCACGCGCTCGCCTGACACATCGAGCGCGACGTCGCTGAGCTGCACGCCAAAGAACAGGTTGCCGCCAAGGCTGCCAATCGACAGCTGACCGTTCAGATACTGCGCCGACTCGCGCACGATATAGCGGCGCAGCCAGTCGCGGAACCACGGCGTCTGCGACACGATCAGCGCCACCGCGACGACACCCACGACGAGCGTGCCGACCAGCGTCACGATCTGCAGCAACCGGCGGAGATTCCTCATCTACTGACGCCCGCACATTTGGCGAATCTCACTAGAATGCCTGTCCGATGCTGAAGTGGAACCGGAAGCGGCGCGGCTCCTGCTTGCCGTCGACGAGGAGCCCGTCGATCGGGTTCAGCTGGTAGCCGACGTCCGCCCGGATCGGACCGATCCGGGTGTTGTAGCGAAGCCCGGCTCCGGTGTTGTACCGCAAGTCGCCGAGGTCGAACCCCCACGACTCGTCCCAGACGTTGCCGCCGTCGAGAAAGATGACCCCCCCGAGCTGACTCCAGACGGGGAACCGGGCCTCGGTCGAGAAGTTCATGAACGTCGTGCCGCCGATCGGCAGGCCCTCGACGAGTGGCGCGACCTCGAATCGGCCCCAGCCCCGCAGGGTGGTTGCCCCGCCCAGAAAGTAGCGCTTGAAGAACGGCACCTGCACGTCGGGCGATCCGTCTGCATCGATCGACCCGCCGCGGACCTGCGCCGCGATCACCATGACGTCACCGAGGTTCTGGTAGAAGCGCCCCTCGCCGGTGAGCTCGTAGTAGTCGAACGATCCGCCGAGAAAGGTCCCGGCCTTCTCGAGACGCAGGGATGCGAAGTAGCCGTGCTTGGCGTCGAGCAGGTTGTCGGTCGTGTTCCGGGTCGCATCGAGCATCAGGGCGGACCGCTGCCCGCTGCCACGACCGGTACGGGGATCGAGGCCGAGCGAGATCAGCGTGTCGCGGAAGGACGGGTCCTGAAGGGCCTCGTCCGAGACCTCGTAGCTCTCGTGCTCGTTTGCGTAGGTGAGCGCAAACGTCGTGGACGGCCGGCCGCCGAAGAGCGGGCGCCCACCGCTGACGAACTGGCGGGTCACGGTCATGCGCCCGCCGCGCGTGTCGAGCGTGAAGGCGGGCTCGGCCGTGTGCCAGGCCTGCGCGCTCAAACCCAACGAGTACCGCGGGGAGAAGAGGTACGGCTGCGCGAGATTCACCCGCACGCCACCGTCGATCCCCGAGTACCGCGCCAGCACGCCGGCGGTTCGCGCACCGCCGAAGAAGTTGACATGTCGCCAGTCGACCTCGGCGCGAGCCCGCTCTTCAGAGCCATAGCCGACGCCAAAGGTGACCCGCCGGTGCTTCCCCTCGGTGACGGTCACGCGCGTAGGGACGATGGTCGCCCGCTCCTCAGCCTGGATCGGCTCCACGTTCGCGAACTGAAACACCTCCAGGCTGTAGAGCTTCCGCTGACTTTCGCGCAGCTTGCTGACCTGGTAGAGATCGCCCGGCTTGAACGTGAGCTGGCGGCGGACCACGTTGTCGCTGACCGACGTGTTGCCCGAGATCTCGATGTCGCCGTGACGGGCGATGGGACCCGGTTCGGCGCGCAGCGACACCACGCGCAGCCGCTCCCGGCTGCCCGGCAGGTCGGCGAGGCGGACGGCCGCGTAGGGATGACCGTGATCGCGCAGCTCGTCGAGCGCCGCTTCGCGGTTGGCCTGCATGAGGGCACGATCCAGCGGTTGGCCGGCCTTCAGCGGCAGCCGGTTCTCGAGCGTCGTTCGATGATCCGGGGGCAGCGACTCGAAGCCCTCGAGGGTGACCCGCTCGACACGGATCGGCTCTCCTTCGGCGATGGTAACGTCGATGCTGACCGAGGTCTGGTCCTCGCTCAGCTGAGCGTTGAACGAGGTGACCCGGGCATCGGGAAACCCGCGATCGGTATAGAAGGCAACGATCCGCTTGAGGTCGGCCTGGAACTGCTCGCGGCTGAAGTAACGTTTCTCGCCCCAGGGGAGCTTCGCGCTGGCCTGAGTAGCGAGCACTTTCTTGAGTTGGCCACTACTGACCGACGCGTTGCCATGAAAGGTGAAACTCGAGACCTTGACGCCCCCCTCTTCCTTACAGGCCGAGGCAGCCAGGAGGGCGAAGCACAGGAAGGCGGCGCGGAAGGAGGGGCGGCCCATAAGCACCAGCTCGCGTACTCAAAAGCTGTTCCGCGCGTTTTGCGGGGAGCCCAGGTTCCTGGTTCTGGTTGACCGGAGGCTTGAACCCGGAACCCGGGAACCCGGAACCTGGAACTTTAAGAGTCGCGAGTGATCTCGGGCTTGCCAGCCGAAACCGACAGCATGATCCCGAGGCCGAATGCGATGACGAGCCCGATGATGATCCAGATCGGCGAGATCTGGCGGAGCACACCGCCGTACCACAGGGCCGCGAGCGCGCCGATGACCAGCAGGAAGTAGCCGACGAGATAGACATTTACAAAACGCATTTCAGCTCCCCTTCGGGCTACGCCAAACTCCCAACGTCAAACTTCAAAAAACTCCAAACTTCAAACTCCAAACGCCAAATCTCCAATGAAGCTTGGAGTTTGGCGTTTGGCGTTTGGAGTTGGCGCCCTCTGCCTACCGCTGCAACCGAACCACCAGCGCCGCGCGGCGGTTGAGACGTCGCGTCTCTTCACGCGCGTTGTCGTGCTTCGGACGCTCTTCGCCGTAGGTGACCGTGGTCAGCCGATCGCTGCCGATCCCGCGGCCGGTGAGGTAGTCACGCACCGCGTGCGCGCGGCGCTCGCCGAGCGCGAGGTTGTACTCGGCCGTCCCGATGTTGCAGGTGTGGCCTTCGATCTGGAGACGCAGCCCGGTGTCGGTCTGGAGTGCCTTCACCGCTTCATCGAGGGCCCGGGTCGCTTCCGGCCGCAGCGAATAGCGGTCGAAGTCGAAGTGCACGTCCTCGAAGACGATCTCCTTCACAACCGGCCGAACGACCTGGATGTTGACCGTGTCGCTCGCCGTCTTGCCGTCCTGCGGGCAGGTCACGGTGACCGTCACCGGCACCGTGCCCTCCTGCATCGGGGCCGTCCACGGCGTGGACTTCGCCGTCGCATCGGCAAACGTGCCGGTCGGCGCGGACCACTTGTAGGTGACCGTGCACCCGATCGACGACTGCGGCGTCGCGGTCACGGTCGAGACCTTGCCGATGTCGACTGTGCAGGGATTGCAGTCCGCCTTGACTGTCAGGTCGTGCGCCGGGGCCGGCGGTGCAGGCGGCGGTGGGGGCGGCGGCGGCACGACGTAGACGCGGACGCCCGGGTGATATCCCAGCCGGGCCTGGAATCCGAGCGAGTCGCCCGTCTCGTCTTCGAAGCTGCCGAACTCGCTGCGGCCGTCCATCTTCACGCGATAGTTCAGGCCCGCGCCGGCGAAGAAGCCGTTGCTCCCGACCCAGGTCAGGCCGATCGAGGCGTTGAACGGCGAGTCGAGGTTGGTCAGCGACGGGGCGATCGTATTGTCGATGGCGACCAGCGACCGCGAGAGCTCGAGCGTGTCGTCGAGGAAGGCCTCGCCGTGCAGTTCCGCCGTCAGCCGCAGACTCTTTCGCGTCGGGAAACCAGCGCCCACGCCCCAGCGAAAGCCGTTGCTCAACTCGGCGCCATCCGGCTTGCCCCGGAACATCATGCCGCCATACCCGGAGAACTCGACCCGCTCGTTCACTTCCTTGCTGACGATCGCATCGATGGCGAAGTCGACCTTGCCGGTGCCGACTCCTTCCTCGTCGTCTTTGGCGGTCGGGATCTTCACCATACCCCGCAAGGCAAACGCGGCCGGCTGCTGGCGCCACTGCGACGACAGGTTCACCTTCGCTCCGAGCCAAAGGTCGCCGAGCTGATTGCCCGACCACCCGTCGGTCACGAACGGGTAGTCGTTGACGAGGCCGCCCGACCGCGGGTCGGCTGTAAACAGCGGCCGCACGTCCCGATCGATCCGGCGAACGACGGTCCAGGCCCCGAACAGCTCGGCCCGATCGGCCAGGCCGACGCCGAACGTGATGGGCCAGTTCGACACGTCGGTGAACCCCTGGTTGTAGTCGAAGTTCACCCGGTAGCCGCTGACCGACCAGCGGCGCGCCGGGAGCACTTCGCCGGTCGGCACGAACCACAGACCCGTGTCACCCATGAACGTGGTCGTAGCCCGCCGGGTCTCAACCGGCGTGGCCGTCTGCTGGTCCACCGTCTGGCCGGTGGTTGCCGGCTGGCTTGTGGTTGCCGGCTGACTGCTCGTGCCAGTCTGGGCCGACGCCGTCGCGGCGACCATCGCCACCACGACTATCGTCATCGCTCCCCGTTTCAACATACGCACACGCCTCCGTCCTCTCACCTGTTGCTGGCCGCCTCGCCCGATTCGGAGAGCTGGCCGGAATCCGCCGCCGCTCCGGAATCGGTCTCATCGGCGAGACGCCCGCGGCCGCCGCGGCTGATCTGGCCCCCCTTGCGGCCGGCCGAACGCGCTTCTTCCGAGGTCCACTCGTGGGCGGTCCCCTTCTGATGCGCGGCGCGACCGCCCTTGCTGGCGATCTCTCGCTGCTTCTCCGGCGACATCGACGCGAAGCCGCGCCGCTCTTTCCGTTCCCCTGGCTCTCGACCCTTGACAGCTTCAGTCATGTTGTTTCTCACTCTGCTGGCCCTGCCCGTGCGCCGGGGCCACCACGTAGGGTGACGGGTTCGGCTCCGCCGGCGGATCCTGGACAGGCGCGGGTTTAGGTTCGTCCGTGGGAGTTTCCGGTGCGTCGTCCGGTTGGTCCCGTGGTTCCGGACGCTCCGGACCGGGTGTTGTCATGGCCTGGTCCGCTCCCCTGAGACGGGATTTCACCGTCTTGGACTCTCGTTCTACCGTCGGGCTATCAATCAAACCCTGTGCCACGGCTGGGGCAGCCCAGGACGGCAGAGCCAGCCCGTAAGTCTATGTAAATTGATGGGATACCCCATGTGTCCGTCATTGTACTCTGCGTGGATGGAGCAATTCCCTACACCCAGGGGATAGGACATTGGTAAACTTGGCGCTATGAGCGTCTCCTGCGGTCCACCTCCGTCCACCCCTCCAGCCGGCGGTTCCGGCGGCCGGAAGGTGTTCTGTCAAAAGTTTCAGAAGGAAATGCCGGGCCTCGACAAGCAGCCCTGGCCCGGGGACCTCGGGCAGCGGATCTACGAGAACATCTCAGCCGAAGCCTGGAAGCTCTGGGAAGAGCGGATGAAGATGATCCTCAACGAGTATCGCCTGATGCCCTGGCAGAAGGAGGCGCAGGAGCTCGTGACCAAGCACATGGAGGACTTCTTCTTCGGCGAAGGCGCGGCGCTCCCCCCCGGCTACGTACCGCAGCAGAGTAAGTAAGGGCATTCAGCATTCTCAGGAGGTCCCCCGCAGGACTCTGAGCTCGGGGTCGACGTCGAACCTCAGGAGCCGGTGCGCCTCGCGCAGCGCGGCGACCGCATCGTGCGGCTCCGGTGCGCGGGCGAAGATGAATCCCAGGTAGCTGTCCCCCTCCGGCAGCGGTTCGAGCAGCTGGTCCACCTTCGCCGTGATCCGGACCTCGTCGATGCCGGGCACGAGCCGGGCCGCCAGCTCGCCCAGCACTCCTTTGTAGATACCGCGCCTCGGTATCGGGATCATCATCACGCCAGCAGCGACCGGCTCGCGCGTGTAACGCGACACGTCTTCGCCGGTCGCGTGACGCAGCAGCACTTCCTCGAGAGACGTCGGCTCCCCCTCCGATGTGAATCGCAACACCTTCGAGCACAAGCCGCCAATCGGCCTCGCGGCCACTTCGAGCATCGTGATCCCGGAGCCGACGCGGCACTCCGCATGGATGGGACCGTGCACGATGCCCAGTGCGGCGGTGGCTCGCCGGACCTCGGCGACGACGCCGCGGTGAACCTCCGGGGACAAGACCGAGGGGGTGACGTAGATGGTCTCCTCGAAAAAGGGACCGTCGAGCGGGTCAGGCTTGTCGAACACCGCGAGCGCGCTCAATTCTCCGTGCGTCATCAATCCTTCGACCGCGTACTCCCGCCCTTCGATGTAGCCCTCCACCAGCAGTTCGTCGGTGAGGCCGGTGCGCTGCGCCTGCAGGTCGGGGCGGGCCAGCAGCGCACGGACGCGGCGGACGGCATAGTCGAACTGCGCGGCGGTGTCGGCCTTGATGACGCCACGGCTCCCCGACAGGCCCAGCGGCTTGACGACGCAGGGATAGGCGATGTGCCCGGCCGCAACGGCTGGATCCGCATCGGCGGGAAGCTGGAAGAACCAGGGGGTCGACATCCCGGCCGCCGCGAACAGCCGGCGCATCGTCTTCTTGCTGCGGGTGGCCTCCGCGGCCGCGACGGGGTTCCCCGGCAGCGCGAGCGCCTCCGCCGCGCGCGCAGCCAGCACGGTCGGCCGGTCCCCGACCGCCAGGATCCCCGAGAACGGCCGCTGCCGGGCGACCGCGGTGATCGCCTGGAGCGAGGCTTCTTCGTCGTAGAACCTCACGGCAATCGCGCCGTCGCGCCAGGGATCGTCGAGCTGATGGCACCGGTCGGTTGCCAGAACGAGCTCGATGCCCAGACGTTCGGCGGCGTCGCCGAAGGAGCGCAACTGATACCCCGTCGTCGTCGATAAGACCAGGACTCGCATTCGCGTCAGATCAGAGCCACCTGCTCTGCGTTGGGCTCCGCTCAACAGTACCAAGGCTCGGTCAGGTACGGAACCGTTGCGCGGGCCGGCAGGACCGGCATCTCGCGGCGCGCGGGCGCTTCGATGCCGGCGTGCGCGTGCGCCGCCGTCCATACGCGCGCGAAGACATCGGCTCGCCCCGCGGTCATCCGCACGCCGACGATCCGCGAGACGGTGTCGTGCAGCGCATCGACGCGCGGATCCTCGTGCGCCCAGGGATGCGTGAGCGACACCGGATCGAACGGAGCCACGAGCGCCCGGACGTCGTCGAGCTCGAGGAGCCGTGACGTGTCGGTGACGAGCAGCCGGATCGCCAGCTGTATCGGGGCGACATGGTCGACGAGCCCAAGGCGGTCGATCGTCTGCAGAAAGTCGAGATACGACGGGATGGTCGTCCAGGGCGTAAATGCGACGAACGTGGGGGACATCTGGAGCTGCGCGGCGGCGCACAGCTCGACAGCCCGCTCGAAGTCCGCCCGGGTGTGCCCCTTCTCCAGGTAACCGAGGACGCGATCCTCGAGGGCCTCGACCGCGCTGGTGACGAAGGCGCAGCCCGTGTCGCGCAGCAGCGGCAGGGCATCGGCGTGCTTCAACAGGTGTTCCACCTTGATGGTCACGTCGTAGGTGACGCCCGGGCACTCGCGGGCGAATCGTTCCACGACCTCGCGCGCGTGCCTGATCCCGTTGAAGAAGTCGGGATCCCCGAACGTGATGTGCGCCGCGCCGGCGGCGACCTGGGCCCGCGCGTCGGCCAGCACGACGTCGGGCGAGACGATGCGAAAGCGGCCGTTGTAGACCGGAACGATCGGGCAATGCCGGCAGCGGTGCTTGCAGCCGCGGCTCGCCTCCGTGTAGCCGACGACCCGGTGTTCGGCACCCACCTGCAGCTTCGCGTACCGGGACAAGGCCGGCAGTCCGTCGCGCACGGGGGTCTTGAAGTTCAGACGAGCGATGTGTCCGGGCGTGTCGCTCCGTGGTCGAGGGTCCGTGGCCGCCCTGACCAGATCCTCCTCGAATTCTCCGTCGAAGATCTCGTCCACGCCGCGCTGACGCAGCAGCTCGGCGTTGAGCGGCGCGTACAGGCCATAGGCCGCGAGCTTCGCTCGCGGATTCAGGCGGCGGACGCGATCGATGACCGGCAGGGCGAGCCGGGTGGCCGTGTGCATCGGCAGGAAGAACGCGACCAGCGACGCGGTGCGGACGCCGTCCTGCGGAAACGGCTCGCGGGAGAGATCCGCGCACGAGACGTCGATACCTGCTTCACGCAGCCACGCCGCGGGCGAGGCCAGGCCGAAGGACTGGCGCCCCATGTCGTAGGTCGAGATCAGCAGCACGTGCACACTTCGATACTGACACAGCCGGGGGCGTTCGCCCATGATCCGCACCCCCTCCCCCATGCGCCCTCGACGAGGACGATGACGTATGCTTTACACCCATGACTGATCCGACGTCCCCGGCGGCCGCCGGCGATCTCAGGGTGAACGCTGCACCCGCACCGTCTGCGCACGACCGGGGATTCTTCGGCCATCCCCGCGGACTCTCGACGCTCTTCTTCACGGAAATGTGGGAGCGCTTCAGCTATTACGGGATGCGGGCCCTGCTGATTCTGTTCATGACGGCGCCGCTGGCAGCCGGCGGCCTGGGCTTCGACACCGCCTCGGCGGGGGCGGTCTACGGCTTGTACACGTCGATGGTGTACATGATGACGCTGCCGGGCGGGTGGATCGCCGATCGCCTCATCGGGCAGCGGCGGGCGGTCCTGTACGGCGGGATCACCATCGCGCTCGGCCATTTCAGCATGGCGGTCCCGTCCCTCGCCACCTTCTACATCGGCCTCTTCCTGATCGTCATCGGCACGGGCCTCCTGAAAGGCAACGTCAGCGTCATCGTCGGCCAGCTGTACGCGAAGGGAGACCACCGGCGCGACGCCGGCTTCTCGATCTTCTACATGGGGATCAACCTGGGTGCCTTCATCGCACCGCTCGTGTGCGGCTACCTCGGGCAGCAGATCAACTGGCACCTCGGCTTCGGCGCGGCGGGCGCCGGGATGACGCTGGGCGTGGTGCAATACCTGCTCGGATCGAAATACCTGGGGGATGCCGGTATGCGGCCCGCACCGGCGGCTTCGCGCCAGGCGTTCGAGGCGCTGAGGCTGAAGGTCGTCATCGGAGCCGTCATGGTCGTGGTGGTCCTGGCGGCGTTCGCGGTGGCGACCTACACGGGAACCCTGCCGATCACCGTCAACCAGGTTGCCGACGGCGCGGGCTACTTTCTGCTGATCGCGACCGTCGGATTCTTTGGCTGGCTCTTTCTGAGCAGCGACTGGACGCCTGACGAACGCAAACGCCTCTATGCGATCGGCGTTTTCTTTCTCGCCGCGGCGCTCTTCTGGTCGGTCTTCGAGCAGGCGGGATCCACGCTCAACCTGTTCGCCGACCGGGACACGCGCACCGAGCTGTTCGGGTGGCCGTTCCCGAGCAGCTGGTTCCAGTCCGTGAATTCGCTCTTCATCATTGCGCTCGCGCCGGTGTTCGCCTGGCTCTGGGTCCGGCTCGGCTCCCGCGAGCCGTCGACCGCGGCGAAATTCGCCGTCGGTCTGATCTTCGTCGGCGCCGGGTTCGGGATCCTGATCATCGCCGCGCGGCTGGCCGCGGGGGGCGTCCAGGTCAGCCCGATGTGGCTCGTCGCCACTTACCTGCTGCACACGATCGGTGAGTTGAGCCTGAGCCCGGTCGGGTTGAGCGCCATGACGAAGCTCGCGCCGGCCCGAATTGCCGGCCTGATGATGGGCGTCTGGTTTCTCGCGACGTCAGTCGGCAATTTCATCGCGGGGCGGCTGTCCGGGTTCTACGAGGCGATGCCGCTGCCGGATCTCTTCGGCGCAATCACGCTCTTTGCCGTGGTGGCCGGCCTGATCATGTTCATGCTCGTGCCGTGGATGAAGCGCCTCATGGGAGAAGTCAACTGATCGGCTGATCGACTTATCGGTTTATCGTGGTCTTAGAAAAATACAGGCAGAAGCGCAACTTCACCGCCACGCCGGAGCCTTCGGGCGACGTGAAGCTGGCGACCGAGCGGGCGAAGAAACAGAAGCCCGAGCAGGGGCTCTTCTTCTGCGTTCAGAAGCACCTCGCGAGCCATCTGCATTACGACTTCCGGCTGGAATACAAAGGTGTGCTGCTGTCGTGGGCGGTGCCGAAGGGACCCTCGCTCGATCCGAGGACAAAGCGTCTCGCGATGCACGTCGAAGATCATCCGATCGAGTACGGCACGTTCGAAGGGGTGATTCCCTCCGGTTACGGCGCCGGCATCGTGATGCTGTGGGATCAGGGAACCTGGAAGCCGGAGACTGACGATGTAGATGCCGCGCTGAAGAAAGGTGATCTCAAGTTCACGCTCGACGGCTACAAGTTGAAG
Organism: Vicinamibacterales bacterium; assembly: GCA_035250005.1. GTDB lineage: Bacteria > Acidobacteriota > Vicinamibacteria > Vicinamibacterales > 2-12-FULL-66-21 > JACDCA01. The sequence continues at coordinate 59,117 of DATFFM010000084.1, forward strand.
GGGTCGTGGGTGCTCGTGCGCACGGGCGGGCGCTGGGGTGGCGGCGACGGCCGCAGCTGGCTGCTCATCAAGCACAGGGACGACTGGGCCGGCGAGCTCGAGATCACGGAGTTCGCCCCCAGGAGCGTCAAGAGCGACGGCGACTTCGAAGACATCCTGGCCGCCGACAAACCGGACGTCTGGGAATCCCACCGGCCCGCCAAGGGAGGCGAAGCCGGCGAGATGCTCGCGAAGATCATCGAGCGGGCCGCGGCGCTCAAGGCCGGCAAAGCATCGCCAGCGGCCAGGCCGAAACGGCCGGCGGCGAAACGAGCGACGGCTTCGGTCACCAAGAGCAGCAGGACCGCCAAGGGCACTAAGAAGCCCACCAGGTCCGTCAAGCACAAGACTCCGGCCAAGCGCTCGTAGCTGCCAACCCTGTCTCCTATATCCTGACACCCATGCGCAAAGAAGACTTCATCCTGTTCAGCGGAGCGGCCCCTGGCGCCGAGGCCGAGTTCGGTGCGTGCGCCGAGCGGCACGGCATCGAAGAGGTGAATTTCACGTTCGACGGACACACCGAAGCGCGCCGCCGGGGCATCCGCGTGCTGAACCACGAGGAGCTGCAGGCCGGCGACGTGAGCCTCGAGTACGTCTCGAAGCTGATGAACCGCCGCTACAGCGACAGCCCGACGCTGCGAAAGATCCTGCAGACGCTGTGGTACCAGGTGAACAACGGCCAGGAAATCTACGTGGTCGGCGTGATCCTCGACGACGGCCACGTGCGCGGCGGAACGGGCTGGGGGGCGGAGTTCGCGAAGCTGTGCAACAAGCCGCTGTTCGTCTTCGACCAGGAGCAAGACAGCTGGTTCGAGTGGACCGGAACCACCTGGAAGAGCCGGGGCCGCGAGACCCCGCGCATCTCGCACCCCCACTTCACCGGAACCGGCACGCGCAGCATCGCCGAAAACGGCAAGCGCGCCATCGAGGAGCTCTTCACAAAGTCTTTCGAGTAAGACAAGGATTGCCCGTCAGGGCTCCAGGTCGATCCAGCGGGCGAGTGCGTACTCGAGTTCGGATGCGAGCGTTTCCAGACGCCCCAGGACGCCCCTGATGTGCTCCGGCGATTCCTTGTAGAACGCTGGAGACTCCGATTCCTTCCTGAGCCGCTCCTGTTCCGCTTCGAGCGCTTCGATGTGGGCCGGGAGCGCGGCCAGCTCGCGCTCCTCTTTGTAAGACAGCTTCTGCCCCGCCGCACGCACGCCGGGTCGGGCCGGTGCCGGATTCGATCCGGGACCTGGCTGTCTGGCGTTTGGACTAGATCGTTGGCGGTGTGCAGTCTGGAGTTTGGCGTTTGAAGTTTGGAGTTTGGCGTTTGAGGTCGACGCCTGCCGTAGATAGTCTTCCCACCCGCCGACATATTCCGTCACCCGGCCGCCGCCTTCGAACGCGAGCGTGCTCGTCACGATGCGATCCAGAAAGACGCGATCGTGGCTCACGAGCAGGACGGTGCCGGCAAAGCCCGCGACCAGCTCCTCGAGCAGCTCCAGCGTCTCGATGTCGAGATCGTTGGTCGGCTCGTCGAGCACGAGCACGTTGGCCGGTCTGGCGAAGACCTTCGCCAGCAGCAGGCGGTTGCGCTCGCCGCCCGACAGCGACTTCACCGGTGAGAGCGCGCGATCGCGGGGGAAAAGAAAGTCTCCGAGGTAGCCGATGATGTGCCGCGACTCGCCATTGACAACGACGGTCGTGTTCCCGTCGTTGACGCTGTCGGCGACGGTCAGCTCGGGATCGAGCTGCTCGCGCTGCTGATCGTAGTACGCCACCTGGAGCCGGGCACCGTGGCGCACCTGACCTGTGTCCGGCTCCGTCTCGCCGAGCAGCAGGCGCAGCAGGGTCGACTTGCCGGCGCCGTTCGGGCCGATCAGGCCGATCCGGTCACCGCGGAGCACGCGCACCGTGAAGTCGCGGATCACGGGCACGCCGTCGAACGCCTTGCTGATCCCTTTGGCCTCGAACACCAGTTTGCCCGTGCCGTCGCCGGCGTCGATCGCCAGGCGAACGTCGCCGGATTGCTCGCGGTACGCCGCCCGTTGCGCGCGGAGCTCCATCAGATCCTTCACGCGCCCTTCGTTCCGGGTCCGGCGCGCCTTCACTCCCTGCCGGAGCCACGCTTCTTCCTGGGCCAGCTTCTTGTCGAGACGCGCCAGGTCGCGCGCTTCGTTTTCGAGCGCCGCCGCTTTCTTCTCGAGGTACGCCGGGTAGCTCCCCGGCCAGGAGGTCAGCGTCCCCCGATCGAGCTCGACGATGCGCGTCGCGAGCCGGGCGAGAAAGGCCCGGTCGTGCGTGACGAACAGCAGCGCGCCGGCAAAGGCCGCCAGATGCTCTTCGAGCCAGCGAATCGCGTCGATGTCGAGGTGATTCGTCGGCTCGTCGAGGAGCAGCACATCGGGCTCCGACACGAGCGCCCGCCCGAGCAGCGCACGTCGCCGCCATCCGCCCGAGAGCTCGCCGACCGGCCGATCGGCGGGCAGGTTCAGGCGCGAGATCACCAGCTCCACTTTCTGCTCGAGCCGCCAGCCGTCGCGCTCCTCCAGCTGCTGCTGCAGCGCACCGAGCCGGTCGAGAGCCCGTGCGTGCTCCCCCTCACGCGACGGCGTGTCGGCCACGAGCATCGCGGCGTGGTGATAGTCGGCGACCAGCGCCCCAAGACCGCCCAGCCCTTCCGCAACTTCGTCGAATACCGTGCGCGTGCCGACGAGCGGCACGTCCTGGTCGAGCCGCGCGACACGAACACCGGGAGCACGCCACACCGTCCCGCGGTCGGGCGGCACCTCGCCGTTGATCACTTTGAGCAGGCTGGACTTGCCCGAACCATTCCGTCCGATCAGCGCGATCCGCTCGCCGGCATCGATCTGGAGCGAGGCATTCTCGAACAGTGGAAGATGGCCGTAGGCGAGGGCGACGTTGTCGAGGGTGAGTAATGGCAATGCTGAGGGCTGAATGATGAAGGCTGAAGTCCAGGGTACAATGTCGAATTCAGAATATCAGGAGGAGTCATGAAGGCAGTTATCTGCGCGGCTGTTCTTGCGCTTGCAGGCGCTGGGGCGTCCGGTGAAGAGACGAAGCTTGGCGCCGGTGTGTCCTTGAAGGAAGCGACTCCGATCAAGGCGCTGGTCGAGACGCCCGCTGATTTCGTCGGCAAGACGATCCGCGTGGACGGCGTGGCCACGGCGGTGTGCGAAGCGATGGGCTGCTGGATGGCGGTGGCGCCGGACGGCGATCCGAAGGGCCCCACCGTACGCCTGAAGGTCGAAGACGGCGTGATCAAGTTCCCCGTCACCGCCAAAGGCAAGAAGGTGTCGGCCGAAGGCGTGTTCGAGGAGATCGGCGCCGGCGACGAGCATGGCAAGGAAGCTGCGGGAGAGCACGGCAAGCACGACTCCCACGCGTCGAAGAAATATCAGATCAAAGCGACCGGCGCCGTGGTGACTACTTCAGTACATTCACGGTCACATCTATCCTCAACACTTCTCCACTGACGGGGTCGGTGGCGGAGGTGTGCTGCGAGGTCTGACCGTCCTTCAGCAGCAGATTGAACGTCGACGTGAACGAGCGGAACGCCGGCACCCCGCCTAGCCGACCCGGGTTGGCAGCGCCCTCTTTTTCAGGGATGAAGACAGACGAATCCGATACCGCCAGATCCAGCTTGAACCATCCCCCTTCCACCGTGCGCGCGGTGCAGTCGATGTTGGTGCCGACGGACCGGTAGCTGTAGCTGGTCGTGGGGACCGAGGTGTTGGGGCCGCCGCTGAAGACGGTTTGCGGGACCGGCACGTCAACCCCCATCCTGAGGCTCGTCTTGTCGTTGTCGTTCGCGACGACCGAGACCGTGAAGGGGATGCTGCTCACCTTCTTCTGGCCTGCGTACCGGGACACCACCAGATCCACTTTGAGCGGCACCTCGCCGGCCGCCGGCTGACGGCTCGGGCCGGCGGTCGGGGCTTGCGCCGAAGCCACGCCGGCGAGGCCGAGAAGAAGCGAGACAGCCAGACAGGGAATCGATTTCTGCACGATGCACTCCTAGCGAGCCATGCGGCTCAGTTACGGTCGGGTCCCGACGGCAAGACGCCGCCAACGGCAATCGGGTTCACTTCGACCGCCCCCACACTCAGCGGGACGACCTGCTCCCTGATCGCATCCATCGACTGCGGAGTCGTGCCCGCGAACGCCTCGTCGGTCAGGCTCCCCTCCCCGATCAGCCGCATGAACGCTGACAATGCGGCGCGCTGGCGCAGGTCGACGATCACGAGAGGAGCCCGGACCGTGTCGGCCGCAGCCATCGCCGGCGGCCGGCGCGGACGTGGCGCCGGCACGCCTCCAGGAATCTCGCGAGGCTCCGGCGCTGGCACGGTCGGCGGCGACACGGGTTCCGCCGATCTCGCAACCGAACCCTGCGGGGCTGGCGGGGCGACCGCCGGCGTGGGTCTCAGCGCCGGCCACACCGCAACGAGGAGAGCGACCGCGACCGCTCCGGCCGCGATCGCGATTCGCCACGGGAAGAGAAACCCTCGAGGCTCCGCCGTCGCTATGCGCTCGCGCACCCGGGGCAGGAACCCGGCGGACGGCTCGACCGACATCGCCCGCCGCAGCAACACCTCGAGGTCGTCCGGAAGATCTACCTGCTTTTCGTGAGCCATTTCAGTCTTTCCGCCAGCGCCCTGCGCGCCAGGAACAAACGGGACCGAACGGTGCCTTCGGGGACCCGGAGCAACGACGCAACTGCCCGCGTATCGTGTTCCTCGATGCTCGACAGCACGATGACGATGCGCAGCTTTTCGGGGAGGGCGTCGATCGCCGTCCAGAGATGCCCGGCACGCTCGCGCTCGATCGCCAGATCCTCCGTGGTCACACCCGCCGGCTCGGCTTCGATCTGCTCCCGGGCGACGCGGCGGCGAGCGCCTCGACGCCAGTCGAGCGCCATCCGCCAGGTCGTCCGCACCAGCCAGGCGCGGAAGCGCTCGCGATCCCGAAGCTGCCCGAAGCTACGGTATGCCTTCGCCAGGGACTCCTGCGCGACATCCTCCGCATCTTCGCGATGGCGGAGCACGGCGTAGGCGACCCGGAAGGCCAGGGTTCCCGAGTCCCGCAGACGCTCCTCGAACTCGCGCGCCAGCGCGGCATCTGCGTTCACGAAGGTCCCGGGGTAACCGCCCGCCAGGTCATTCATTCAGGTTCCACAGGGCAAGACGCCGCGGAGGGGGGAGGCGTTCAACCGCGTAAGTCTTCGTGCTCTGTGCTCCGTGGGCCACACGCTCGAGGCGGAGGCCGGTTTCGTCGAGGTTGCGCGGCGGCCCACCTTCACGAGCCGCTCGATATCGCCACCTTGATAGAAGACGAGCGGAACCGGCGGCCGTAGAAGTTTTCTTCGATACCAGTGTGCTGCTGGCCGGGCTCACCGATGTCGGCCCGCAGAGCGCCCCGGCTCAGTCACTCATGCACGGCGCAGCCCTGGCAGATCGACGACCGATGTTGCGGCTGCTCCCGGACGATCGCGTCACCGGCGGACGCATCTACGACGTCCTCCTCGCGGAGGTGGCCCGATCGGCCGGACCGCCCGCGGAGTTCCCGGCGGGCGTAAAAAAGTAACCCGCTAGAACATCCGCCGCGCCAGCACCGCCCACACCGCGGCCGCGAGCCTGCGGCGATCATGGCGCGCGATGTCGCCTGACCAGAAGTCGCCGCTCACGACCTCGCATGAAGAGGGCACGTCTCCGATGGCCAGCGGCTGCTTGTGCTCGTCGCGATAGCGCGCCAGGACCGCATCGGCCGGGAGCGCGTGATTCACGATGACCGCATCGACCGGGCGGCCGAGCGCAACCCCCATCAGCCGCACCGCTTCACCGGCAGTGAACGACGACATGCCGCTCCCCTCGGTCAGGAGGTTGGTCACGAGGATCAGCGGCCCCTTCACCTGCCGAACGGCGTTCGGCGCGCCGTTCACCAGAAAGATCGGCATCAGACTGGTGTAGAAGCTGCCTGGACCGATGATCGCCGCATCGAACTGCGGGATGGCAGCAGCGGCCGCTTCGTGCAGCGTGACCTCCGGCTCGAGCCACAGCCGGCGGATCGCCCGCCCTTCGTTCTGACCGGCGTCCACTTCCACTTCGCCGCGCGTCTGCGAGCCGTCGCCGTACTCGGCGCAGAGGGTCGCCTGCTGGATGCTGACCGGCCACACCCGCCCCTCGCATCCGAGCAGGGCGCGCAGGCCGTCGACGGCCGCGAGAAAATCGCCGCTATAGCGTTCCATCATCGACAGCAGCAGGTTGCCTCCGGTATGCCCGCGCAGGCGCTCGTGCTGCAGGGTCGGCATGCGCGCCAGCAGCACCCGGCGGGCTTCGCGCTCGTTCCGCGCCAGCGCCAGCGCGCACTTGAGCACGTCTCCGGGCGGCAGCACCCCGAGCTCGTCACGCAGCTGCCCCGAGCTCCCGCCGCTGTCGAACATCGTGACGACGGCATGCACGTGGAGCCACGGATTGCTCTTCAGGCCGCCCAGCAAACTCGGCAGTCCCGTGCCGCCGCCGAAGCAGCCGACGTTGAGTGTGCGCAGCCGCATTGCGTCAATAATAGATTGATGACCGCCGCGACGCTCTCCTCTGCCGGCCGCTCCGCACTCGACGCGCTGGCCGGTGACCTTCGCAGGATCTTCGGCAACCGGCTGCACTCGGTCTGCGCCTACGGACCGGCGGGCTCACTCCTGTCTGAAGGCGGAAGCCTCACGAATCCCGAAAGCCTCGACACCGAGATCCGCAGCATCGCGCTCGTGGACCGGCTGGGGTTCGACGACCTCACGGCGTGCCTGCCGCTCGCGCGCCGGTGGAGCGAACAAGGGCTTGCCGTGCCGCTGATCCTCGAGCGCGACGAGTTCACCCGCACGCTCGACGTTTTTCCGCTCGAGTATGGCGAAATCATCGCCACGCACATCCCCGTGTATGGTGACGATCCCTTCGAGGGGATCGCGGTCGCCGAGGGGGACATGCGGCGGGGCTGCGAGCTCCAGGCCAAGAGCCATCTCATTCATCTCCGCGAAGGATTCCTCGAGACCGGCGGGGATCCGCGTGCGGTCGCCCGGCTCATCACCGCGTCGGCGGAAGGCTATCGCCGCCTGCTCACCAACATCGTCACGCTCGTGGAACCGGGGACGACGCCCGGTGAGGACGCTGAGCTGGCCGACGCCGCCGAGACCCGCATCGGCGTGCCGTCGAACGTCACCCGCGAGGTGCTCGCCGGCTCCGTCAGCGGCCTCTCGACCATCGCCGATCCCACGGCGCTGCTGGGGCGCTACATCGGGTCGGTCGAGCGCGTCTGGGAGTACGTCGACGCCTGGAAGCGAAAGGGATGAGGAATGCTGCGCTCTTCTTCCTGCTGTTTACCACGGGGGCGCTTGCACAGCCGCCCACGCCGCAGCTGACCGGGGCGGTCAACGACCTCGCCGGCATCGTCGACGCCGCCAGCGAAGCGGAACTGGTGCGGCGGATCACGGCGCTCAAGAACGCCTCTGGCGACATAGTCGTCGTCGCGACCGTACCGAACATCGAGGGGTTCGCCGATATCGATGAGTTCAAGGTGAAGCTCTTCGAGAACGCCGGACGCGGGATCGGCGAGAAGGGCAAGGACAACGGCCTGCTCATCGTCGTCGCCCTGGCTGAGCGGAAGATCGGCATCGAAGTTGGTTACGACCTGGAAGGGTTCGTGACCGATGGCATGGCGGGCTCGGTGATCCGGGAGCGGATGCAGCCGGAGTTCCGTCAGGGCAACTACGGCCGCGGGCTGGTGAACGGGACGACGGCGATCATCAACCGGATCGCGCAGGGGCGCGGGATCCGGCTCCAGAACGTCCCGACCTCGGCGCCGGTGGCGCGGCCGCGGACGACGGTGACCCCGTCCTGCTGGCCCTTCATTCTGATGTTCATCATCTTCATGCTGATGAACCGGGGCGGACGGCGCAGGCGGCGCCGATGGGGCGGCCGCGGATGGACCAGCGGCGTCGGCCCATTCGGTGGGGGCTTTGGCGGCGGCTTTGGTGGCGGTTTTGGAGGAGGCTTCGGCGGCGGCGGTTTTGGCGGAGGCGGCGGCTTTGGTGGCTTCGGCGGAGGCAGGTCCGGCGGCGGTGGCGCTTCCGGGGGATGGTGAACATCAAGGCTGAACGCTGAATGCTGAAGAATGCAAATGGTCAACAGGAGACTGACATGAAACGCCTGATGCAGCTCGCGGCCGTGGCTTTGATCGCCCTGTCGCTCCCGGGATGCTCGTATAACAAGTTCACGACGCAGGAAGAAGCGATCAAGGCGCAATGGGGGGAGGTGCAGAACCAGCTGCTGCGTCGCAACGACCTCATCCCCAACCTCGTCGAAACCGTCAAGGGTTACGCGGCGCAGGAGAAGGAGATCTTCACCAGGATCGCCGAGTCACGCGCCAAACTGGCTGGCGCGAAAACTCCGGCGGAAACGATCGAGGCGGCGAACGAGCAGTCCTCGGCCCTCTCGCGGCTTCTCGTCGTGGTCGAGAACTACCCGCAGCTGAAGTCGGACGCCAACTTCCAGCGCCTGATGGACGAGCTCTCGGGGACGGAGAATCGCATCGCCGTCGCGCGTGGCCGCTATAACGAGCGGATCCAGGAGTACAACACGACGCGCCGCCGCTTCCCCTCCAACATGACCGCAAAGATCTTCGGGTTCGAGGAGTACCCCTACTTCGAAGCCCCGAAGGACGCCCAGCAGGCACCGAAGGTGAATTTCGGGAATCGATGACGTAAGCGGTAGAAGCCGTTTCGTCGTAAGATCCCCCAGCAATTCTCAGGTCTTCCGATCCTTTCCAAGGAGACGCGTGTGAAGCGAGGACTACTTCGATTTCGGCTGTTCGTGTGGGCCGGCATCGCCGTGGCTGTACTGGCGGGCCGTGGGCTGATGGCGCAGGGGCAGGGGCCGCAGCCGGCCCCGCCGTTGCCGCCGCCCGTCAATCAATCCGACGATCCGTTGCTCAAGCCTTTCGTGTGGCGGTCTATCGGGCCGGCCAACATGGGCGGTCGCATCGACGATATCGCGGTCGATGAGAAAAAGCCCTCCACCATCTATATCGGCCTGGCAACCGGCGGTATCTGGAAAACCACGAACAACGGGACGACCTGGGCCCCGGTCTTCGACAAATACCCCGTATCGTCGATCGGCGACCTGGCGCTCGCGCCCTCGGACCCGAACATCATGTACGTCGGCACTGGCGAGCCCAACAATCGCCAGAGCTCGTCATTCGGTGCCGGCGTCTACAAGACCACCGACGGCGGCAAGAACTTCGAATACGTCGGTCTCAAAGACACCCAGTCCATCGGGCGCATCGTCGTGCACCCGAGCGATCCGAACATCGCCTACGTCGCGGCCGTCGGCCACCTCTTCGGGCCGAACAAGGAACGCGGGCTCTTCAAGACGACCGACGGCGGCAAGACCTGGACGAACACCAAGTTCATCGACGAATTCACCGGCTTCACCGACGTCGTGATGCACCCGACGAACCCGGACGTGCTCTTCGCCGCCTCCTACCAGCGGCTGCGCCAGCCGTGGGGCTTCAACGGCGGCGGGCCCGGCAGCGGCATCTGGAAGACGACCGACGGCGGAAAGACCTGGACGCGGCTGACCGGCAACGGCCTCCCCGACAATCCGATCATCGGCCGCATCGGCATGGACATCGCGCGCTCCAGCCCCGACACGATCATGGTGTCGATCGAAGTCGGTCCCAGCGGCGGGACAGGCGCCGGCGTGAACGACGACGGAAGCCTCCGGCAGCCGGGGCAGCGTGGCGGCGGGGGTGGTGGTGGCGGCGGTGGACGCGGACGCGGTGAGGAGCCTCCGCCCGACCCGACGAAGTCCGGGATCTGGCGCTCCGACAACGGCGGGCAGAGCTGGCAGTTCATGTCCAACCGCGGGGACCGCTGGATGTATTACAGCCAGGTCCGCATCGACCCGACGAACCCGCAGATCGCCTATCAGGGCGGGGCGCCGTTCTTCAAGACGATCGATGGCGGCAAGACCTGGCGGCAGGTCGGCGGCGTCGGGCACAGCGACCATCACGCGATCTGGATCAATCCCCACAATAACGAGCACATCCTGCTGGGCAACGACGGCGGTCTCGACATCTCGTACGACCAGGGGGCCACGTGGGAGGCCCTCGCGCTGATGCCGCTCGGCCAGTTCTACGCGATCAGCGCCGACATGCGAAAGCCGTACTACGTGTGCGGCGGGCTGCAGGACAACGGCAGCTGGTGCGGGCCAAGCGCGGTGCGCAACAACGTCGGCCTGCTCAACTCCGACTGGTTCCGGATTGGCGGGGGGGATGGGTTCTACACCGCGCAGGATCCAACCGACTGGACGATGGTGTATTCCGAATCGCAGGACGGCAACACGAACCGGGTCGACCTTCGCGGCCGGGACAGCGCGTCGATCCGCCCGCGTGGCCCGCAGACGGGACGCGGCGGCGAAGGCGGTCGGGGTGGGGGTGGCGGCGGCGCTCAGGAGCAGCAGCAGCCGCCGACGCCCGAGCAGCAGGCCCTGATCGCGCGTGCTGCGCGTGGCAACGTCGTGCCGCCGCCGCCAGACGGCACGAACTTCCGCTTCTTCTGGAGCACGCCGTTCATCCTCTCGCCGCACAACCCACGGACGATCTATCTCGGAGGCGAACGGCTGTTCCGCTCGTACGACCGCGGCGAGACGTGGACGGCTTCGCCGGACCTGACGCGCAATATCGGCCGCAACGACCGGCCGATCATGGGCGTGGACGGCAAGGCGCCGATGGCCTCGAAGCACGACGGCGCCGCCTCGTACAGCAACATCGTCACGATCAGCGAGTCGCCGGTGGTGCCGGGCATCCTGTGGGTCGGCACCAACGACGGCAACGTGCAGGTGAGCCGCGACGGCGGCGCCACATGGAAGAACGTGGTTGCCAGAATCGGCGGCGCCCCCAAAGAAGGGCACATCTCGCGGGTCGAAGCGTCGCACTTCGAGCCGGGCCTGGCCTACGTGACGATCGACAATCACCGCCTCGACGACCACAAGCCCTACGTCTACAAGACGACCGACTTCGGCGAGACCTGGACGTCGATCGCGAACAACCTGCCGGACGGCAACGTGAACGTCATCCGCGAGGATCCGAAGAACCGGAACCTTCTCTACCTCGGCAACGAGTACGGCTTCTACATCTCGCTGAATGGCGGCAAGGAGTGGAAGAAGTTCATGACCGGACTGCCGAGCGTGCGCGTCGACGACATCCTCGTCCACCCGCGCGACAACGACCTGATCGTCGGCACGCACGGCCGCAGCATCTGGATCATCGACGACATCACGCCGCTGCAGCAGTTGAGCGAGCAGGTGATGACCGCCGACACGCACGTCTTCGAGCTGCGGCCGGCCGTCGCCTACGTGAACGACATTCAGAAGTCGATCTCGGTCGAGAGCGCGAAGCACTGGCGCGGCGAAAATCCGGACCGTGGCACGGCGATCTCGTACTGGCTCAAGTCGCCGGCCCAGGGCGGCGTGCGGATCACGATCAGCGACATCATGGGCCGGGAGATCCGGTCGATGGAGGGCCCGAAGGAAGCCGGGCTGCATCGGGTCCAGTGGAACCTCTCGCGGGGCGGCCCCGGACAAGGGCGCGGTCAGGGCGGCCAACAGCAGGCCGGCGCCCCGGGGACCCCCGCGACAGTTGCGGGCACCGGCCAGCAGCAGGCAGCGACACCCCCGGCACAGCCTCAGCGCGGCGGCGCACCACAGGCCGCACAACCCGCACAGCCACAGCAACAAGGGCGCGGGGGTGGCGGTGGTGGACGGGGCGGCGGCGGCCAGGCCGTACCGGCGGGCACCTACCTGGTGAAGGTGATGGTCGGCGACAAGGTGATCGGGCAGAAGACAGTTACCGTGGAGGCCGACACCACGTTCATGCAGTAACGCAAACTACAAACGCCAAACGTCAAACCTCAAACAAGGAGCTCAGCTGGCCCCGCCGGCTCCCTTGGGCGTTTGGCGTTTGGCGTTTGAAGTTTGAAGTTTGAAGTTTGCGTAGAATGTCTGGATGAGCCTCGCACAAAGCCTTCTTCCGGAATACGACCACGAGCTTGCAACCACCCGGCGGCTTCTCGAGCGCGTGCCGGAGGCCGAGTTCGGCTGGAAGCCGCATGCCAAGTCCATGAGCCTCGGGCAGCTCGCGGGGCATATCGCCAACATGCCGTTCTGGCTGAGCGCGACGATGAACGCGGCGTTCTACGACCTCACGGCCGGCGACAAGGAAGCGACGCTCGAACCGCCGGTATCCCGTGAAGAGCTAGTGAGAGCGTTCGACGAGAAGGTCAGGACGGCACGCGCGAGCCTCGCGAAAGCGACCGACGCCGAGATGATGGCCCCCTGGGCCCTGAGGCACGGGGGGCACGAGATCTTTTCGATGCCGCGCGTCGCGGTGGTTCGCTCGTTCGTGATGAATCACCTGATTCATCACCGGGGTCAGTTGAGCGTGTACCTCCGGCTCAAGGACGTCCCGCTCCCGCCGATTTATGGTCCAAGCGCCGACGAGCAGTGAGAACGGTCTTTGCCTTCTGTGTCATCCCGTTCGTCGTTCTCGCGGCCCTGAACTCCGGCGGGTATCGGTATGGCGCCTCGGACCAGGCGTTCTATCAGCCCGCGGTTCTCAAGCAGCTCGACCCGGCGCTCTTCCCTCGCGACACCATGGTGCTCGCGGCGCAGACGCAATTGACGGCGGCGGACGAGGTGCTCGCCCTGATCGTCCGCGCAACCGGTGCGTCCGTCCCCGTGGCTTTCGCCGCCCTGTATGTCGCGGCGCTGGCCCTGTTCGCGTGGGGCGTCTGGCACATCGGACGTCGTTTGTATCGCACCTCGTGGGCGGCGGCCGCGCTGCTGGCCGCGTTCACGTTACGGCATGCCATTGCGCGTTCCGGGACCAACACGCTCGAAGGCTACTTTCAGCCGCGGCTCCTGGCCTACGCACTGGGCGCGGTGGCGATCGCGGCGTTCCTTCGCGGACGGCTTGCCGGGGCCCTCGCGTTGATCCTCGCCGCCGGGGCCGTGCACCCGACTACGGCGGCGTGGTTCGCCGTCTGGCTCGGCGTCGCGGCGGCCATCGCACACCCGGGATTGCGGAAGTGGCTCGCGGTCGCGGCCGTCGCCGCAGCGGCCGCCGCCGCGTGGGCATTGACCGCCGGTCCGCTCGCCGGGCGTCTCACGATCATGGATCCCGAGTGGCGCCGCATGCTGGCCTCGAAGAACTATCTCTTCCCGCTCGAGTGGCCGGCCTATGCCTGGTTCCTGAATCTCGGGTACCTGCCGGTGATCATCTGGCTCTATCGCGTCCGGAGACGCGCGGCGCTCGTGGATTCGAGCGAACGCGCGCTGGTGCTCGGCGTCTTCTCGCTCGCCGTCATTTTCGCCGGCGCGCTCGTGCTCCAGGCCATCGGGGTGATCCTCGCCTTTCAGCTGCAGCCGGCGCGGGTCTTCTGGATGTTCGACTTCGTGGCGACGGTGTATGGCGTGTGGCTGGTCGCCGAGGGCGGGCTCATCCGGCTGAAGGTCGATGCCGCACGATTCGCGACGGCGGCCCTCGTTTGTCTCTCGGCGGCGCGCGGCGCCTATGTGGTCGTTCAGGCGGAGCGTCCGGCAGTGCAGATCTCGATCCCCGACGACGACTGGGGGCGGGTGATGGGATGGGCGCGCACGACCGACAAGCGCAGTGGATGGCTGGCCGATCCCCTGCACGCCGTCCTCTACGGCACCAGCGTCCGGGTCGCCGGGGAGCGCGACGTGCTGGTCGAAGCGGTGAAAGACAGCGCCATCGGCATGTACGACCGGCGCATCGCCGTCCGCACCGACGAGCGGATCACGGCCGCCGCTGACTTCAGACGTCTCACCGCGGACCGCGCGCGCCGGCTCGGCGCGGCCTTCGATCTGGATTTTCTCGTCACGGAGCAGACCCTGGAGCTGCCGCTGGTGTTCGAAAGCGGCCCGCTGCGGGTGTACCGTCTCGAATGAACGACTTCATACCGCGGCGCGGGTTGACCAACGGGCACCTGATGACGCTGTTCGCCTGGGCGAGGCCGCGGGGTTTCGATCGGCTGCCGGCGCCGGAGGCCCGCTGCTTCGACACCGAAGCCGACACCCGCGTGCTCGCACACTGTCACTGGCAGCCGGACCGCTCACGCCATCCCCTGCTGCTCGCCCTGCACGGCCTCGAGGGTTCGAGCAGCGCGCACTACATGCGGGGCCTCGCCGACAAGGCGTTCGGCCGCGGCTTCAACGTGATCCTGCTGAACCAGCGCAACTGCGGCGGGACCGAAGCGCTGTGCCCGGGTCTCTATCATTCCGGGCTGACGGCCGATGCCCGCCACGTCATCGGCGAAGTCGCCGCCGCCGACGGCATCGACAGGATCGTCGCCGCGGGTTACTCGCTGGGCGGCAACCTGGCGTTGAAGCTGGCGGGCGAGTACGGGGACGCACCCCCCCCGCAGCTGCGCGGCGTCTGTGCCATATCACCGGTCATCGAGCTCGGCCGCTGCGTCGATGCCCTCGATCGACGATCGAACCTGCCGTATCAGCTGAACTTCGTGCGAGCGCTGCGGGCACGGATGCGCCGGAAGAGCGTGACCCATCCCGGCCGCTTCGACGTCCAGCGGCTGCGAGGGGTCTGGACCGTCCGCAAGTTCGACGACGTGTTCACCGCGCCCTACTTTGGATTCCATGGAGCCGCCGACTACTATCACCGCGCCAGCGCGATGCGCGTGGTCGACCGGGTCCGCGTGCCGGCGCTCATCATCACGGCGGAGGACGACCCGTTCGTGCCGACAGATCCCTTCCGGGATCCGAAGATCACCGCCAACCCGAACATCACGCTGAAGGTGACCGAACACGGCGGCCACTGCGGGTTCGTGGCGGCCGCGACCGCTGAGAGCGACGGCTATTGGGCGGAAGAACAGATCGTCGAGTTCGCCGACCGGCTGACCGCAGCTCGCCCGGCCTGAAGGCCGGGCCTACAACGCGGCCATGAACCGCTTCGCAAAGTCCGGCCCGAGCCCCTGCTCCTCGTGCTTGAAATACACGAAGGCATCCTTCGGCGGCAGCGATCTCACAATCGCCGCCCACCGCTCGAGATCGGCCTGCTGATACCCCTCGTCGCGCAGGCGGAAGTAGGCGTAATCGGCGGTCACTTCGGCCGGGGTGCTCATCTTCTCGCTGTCGGCGATGCAGAGCGCGACGTTGCGTGAGCGCAGCGCCCCGAAAACCTCCGCGTCGAGCCAGGACGGGTGGCGGAACTCGAACGCCGCGCGCGTGCCTTCGGGGAGAAGCTCCAGAAACGTCCGCAGGACGGCGGCCTCCTTCTTGAAGTTCGGCGGCAGCTGAAAGAGCAGCACCCCCAGCTTCGGGCCGAGCGTCTGCGCGGCCCGGCAGAACGCCTGCAGCGTGTCCGCGCAGCGCTGCAGCCTGGCGTCGTGCGTGATCCGGCGCGGGGCCTTGAGCGTAAAGGTGAATCGTTCCGGCGTGCCGTCAGACCAGCCCTGAAGGAGCTTCTCGGTCGGCATGCGGTAGAAGGTGTAGTTGATTTCGACGGTCGGGAAGCGTTCGGCGTAGAACGCCAGCATCTTGTCGGTGCTGAACTTCTCGGGATAGAAGGTGCCCCGCCATTCGGGATAGTTGTAGCCGGAGGTCCCGACCAGGACGTTGTCGCTCACGCGATCAAGTCTATTGCGGAATAACGTGTTCCAAGGGTTCCAGGGGGTTCCAAGGGGTTCCAGTGGGTTCCAGGTTCACGCTTCCAATCCAGGAAGCCGGAACCCAGAACCTTTGGAACCGATTGGAACCCACTGGAACCCCTTGGAACCCCTTGACTTAGTCCGTTCGTCACATCCGATCATGAGCTCGAAAGCACGCATTGTATGATCCGGCACATGCGGGCGTCTCTCCGGTCGCTGGCCGCGCAGCCCGGTTTCACGGTCGTCGCGATCCTCACCATTGCACTCGGCATCGCGGCCAACACGGCGATCTTCAGCGTCGTCAACGGCGTCCTGCTGCGGCCGCTGCCGTATCCGGACGCCGAGCGCATCGTGCAGGTGTGGACGACCGACGCCGACGGTCCACGGGGCAGCCACGGGCCGCCCGACTTCCTGGAGTTCCAGCGCCGGACGCAGACGCTCGAGAGTCTTGCCGGCTATCGCGAGGATGCCCTGACCATCGCACCCGATGGCGTCGATCCCGTCCGTGTCTCGGGCGCACTGGTCACGGTCGACTACTTCGACGTTTTCGGGAGTGTCGCGGCGCTCGGGCGGGCGTTCAGCCGCGCCGCCGACGCGAACAGAAACGAGCCGCTGGCCGTCATCAGCCACGAGACGTGGCGCGACACCCTGTCGTCCGACCCGGGCGTGGTCGGACGGCTGCTGCGGATCAACGGCGTGCCGCACACCGTGCTCGGCGTGATGCCGAACGGCTTCGACTATCCCCTTGGCGCCCGCACCTGGATCCTTTCGACCCAGCCGGTGCCGCCGCCGCCGCTCGACATCGAAGGGGACCTGCTCGCGGTCCGCGGCGTCCATTACTTTCTGGCCGTCGGGCGCGTGAGAGACGGGGCGACGGTGCAACAGGCACAGGCCGAGCTTGACGCCGTGGCGTTCGACCTCCAGCGGCGGTACCCAAGCAGCAACGCCGGACGCGGCGTCCGAATAGAACCGCTTCACGACCGCATCGTGGGCGACGTTCGGCAGGCGCTGCTCATGCTGCTTGGCGCCGTCGCGGTCGTGCTTCTGATCGCGTGCGCGAATGTCGCCAGCCTGCTGCTCGCCCGCGCCTCGGGACGTCAGCGCGAGCTGGCGATCCGCACGGCACTGGGCGCCTCCCGCGCGCGCCTGATTCGGCAACTCCTGGTCGAAAGCCTGGTCCTCGGCGTCGTTGGCGGCCTGTTCGGCCTGCTGCTCGGGGTGTGGGCCATCGACCTGCTGGTCGCGATCATCCCCGAGGGGGTGCCGCGAATCCAGGAGATCGGCCTGGACGTTCGGGTCGCGGCAGCCGCCCTGCTCGTGTCGCTGGTCAGCGCGATGCTGTTCGGCCTGGTGCCTTCCCTCCAGGCCTCGAAGGGGGATTCATCGGCCGTGCTCAGGGATGGCGGCGATCGGGGGGCCACAGCCGGACGCCGGCGCGCGCGCACGCGGGCCGCGCTCGTCGTCGTGGAAGTGGCGCTGACGCTCGTGCTCCTCGTGTCGGCCGGCCTGCTGGCCAACAGCTTTCTGCGGTTGCAGCGCGTCGATCCCGGCTTCGCGGCCGAGCGCGTCACACTCGTGCAGATGCCGCTGCCGCAGGGGAAGTACACCGACGGGAAGGCCCAGGCCGCCTTCTACCAGACCCTCCTCGAGGGCCTGAAAGGCCGCGGCGAGATCGAGATGGCCGCCGTCGCCTTCCCGAACCCGCTGCAGGGAGCGAGCGCGTCGGGCTCGTTCGACATCGAAGGGCGGCCGTCGGCGACGCGGGCGGAGCGGCGCCGCGCCAATCTCGCGGCCATCTCGCCGGACTATCTCCGGACGATGGGGATTGCGCTGATCTCGGGGCGGCATTTCACGGAGCAGGACCGCGATCCGGCGCCCACGCCGATCATCGTGAATGCGGTCTTCGCGCGCCGGAACTGGCCTGGCGAAGACCCGCTGGGCAAGCGCGTCCGGTTCGACGAGACGAAGGACGAGTGGCTCACCGTCGTCGGCGTCGCGGCCGACTCCCGGAACAAGGGGCTCGCCACCGAACCCGAGCCGCTGATGTATCTGCCCTACCATGCCTTCACCCTTCCGTTCATGAGCGTCGTGGCGCGCAGCGCCGGCGGCGCGGCGGCGGTCGCCTCGGCGGTGCGGGCGGAGGTGCGGAGGCTGGACCCTGAGCTCCCGATCGACAGCGTGCGTCCGCTCGAGCAGATCGTCGACGAATCGGTCGCCGAGCCGCGATTCCGCACCATGCTCCTGGGCGTGTTCGCGCTGACGGCGCTCGTGCTGGCGGCGATCGGCGTCTACGGGTTGATCAGCTATTCGGTCGCGCAGCGGACGCGCGAGATCGGGATCCGCGTGGCGCTGGGCGCGCGACCCGCGCAGGTCATGGGGCCGATCGTGCGCGAAGGCCTGGTGCTCGCGCTGCTCGGGGTGAGCCTCGGCCTGGCCGGGGCGCTCGCGGCGACAAAGGTCCTTGCCGCCTTCCTCTTCGGGGTCGACGCCACCGACCCGCTCACGTTCGCCGCGGTTGCGGCGCTGCTGCTGATCGTCGCGCTGCTCGCGAGCTATATCCCGTCGAGGCGCGCGCTGAAGATCGATCCGCTCACGGCATTGCGCGCGGAGTAGATGGAGGCAGACCAGGAGAGCGATCATGATGAACGATCTCGTTTACGCCGTCAGGAGCATCGCGAAAAAGCCGCTCTTCTATGCGGTCGCGACGCTGACGCTCGCGCTCGGCATCGGGGCGAACACGGCCATCTTCACGGTCGTCAACGCCGTGCTGCTGCGGCCGCTTCCCTACCCGCAGCCGGACCGTCTGATGATGGTGTGGACCTACAACCCGCGTCAGGGATTCGACAAGGACGTCGGCACCTATCCGAACTTCGAGGACTGGCGGCGCGCGAGCGGGTCGTTCGAGCGCATGTCGGGGTACTTTGGCGCGAGCATGACGCTCACGGGCAACGGGGATCCGGCGCAGATCCGCGGCAGCCGCGTGACCTATGAGTTCTTCGACACGCTCGGGGTGCCGCCTGCGAGAGGCCGGACGTTCGCCGTGGCCCACGGCCAGGCGGGCGGTGAACGGGCCGTCATTCTCGCGCACGGGCTGTGGACGCGACGATTCGGTGCCGACCCGTCGATCGTCGGCCGGACGATCATGCTCAACGGGGTGTCGCACGAAGTGCTCGGGGTAATGCCGGAGAGCTTCGCCTATCCCGAGGACGCGGAGTTCTGGGTCCCGCTGGCTCCGGTCGGGCAATTCGAAGGGCTCTTCACCGCCCGCGGATCGTACTGGCTGACGATCATCGGGCGGCTGAAGGGCGGGGTCACGCGCGAGGCGGCTCAGTCAGAAATGGACGCCATCGCCGCGCGGCTCGAGAAGGAGTATCCAGCGAATTCCGGGATCGGCATCCGGCTCGTGCCGATGCACGAGGAAATGGTCGGCGACGTCAAGCGGCCGCTCATGATCCTGCTCGGCGCGGTGTGCTTCGTGCTGCTGATCGCCTGCGCCAACGTCGCGAACCTGCTGCTCACCCGCGCGGCCTCGAGGCAGCGCGAGCTGGCGATTCGTTCGGCCCTCGGCGCCGGCCGCGGCCGCCTGCTGCGGCAGATGCTCACGGAAAGCCTGCTCCTTGGCCTGATCGGCGGTGCCGCGGGGCTGCTGCTGGCCGCGTGGTGCACCGACCTCCTGCAGACCCTGGCGCCCGCGGGACTCCCGCGGCTCTCGACCATCGCCGTCGACCGGCAGGTGATCGTGTATGCGGTTGTCGCATCGATGCTGACTGGCCTGCTCTTCGGGATCGTCCCGGCGCTCCACGCCGCGCGCCGCGACTCCGGAGCGAATCTCAAAGAAGGCGGGCGCACCGGCACCGACAGCGTGCGAGGGCGCCGCGTGCGTGCCGCCCTGGCGATCGGGGAGCTGGCCGTGGCCCTCGTGCTGCTGGTCGGCGCCGGTCTGCTCGTCCGCACCATCGTCGCACTCAACAGCCAGGATCCGGGCTTCGCCTCGACCGGCGTCCTGACCCTCCGCCTGGCCCTGCCCCAGGCGAAGTATACGAGCCCCGAGCGGGTCGCGGCCTTCTACGACCAGCTGATCGAACGGCTGTCGGCGCTGCCTGGCGTCGAATCCGCGGGTGCGGGCTCATCGCTGCTCCTCTCGCGGCTGCCCAATTCGGCGTCGATCAACATCGAGGGGCGTCCGCCGCTGGCGCGGGACGTTCAGAACATTCCGGTCCCGTACGACTCGGTCACGCCGGGCTACTTCGCCACCCTGCAGATCCCGCTCCGTCGTGGACGGATGTTCACACGGGCAGACGTCCCCCAGGCCCAGCAGGTCGTGCTCGTCAACGAATCGTTCGTCCGGCGATTCTTCCCGAACGAGGATCCGATCGGCCGGCGCGTGACGTTCGGCGATCCCACCCAGCCGGAGACCCGATGGCAGGCGATCGCAGGAGTCGTTGCCGATACCCGACGAGGTGGTTTCGAACGAGAGCCCTGGGCGGAGGTCTACTTCCCGATGCAGCAGTCGCCCGACCGGCGCATGTTCGTGCTGCTCCGGACCAGCGGGGATCCGACCGCGCTTGCGGGGTCTGCTCAGGCGGCCGTCTGGTCGCTCGATCGCGACCAGGCGATTGCCGGGATCCGCACCGTCGGCGACCTGCTCGCGCAGTCGCAGGCGAACCGCCGATTCACGACGATGCTGCTCGGTTTGTTTGCCGCGGTGGCGCTCGTGCTCGCGGCGATCGGCGTCTACGGCGTGCTCGCCTATGCGACCGCCCAGCGGACGCAGGAGATCGGCATCCGGATGGCGCTCGGCGCCGATCGCGCCGCCATTCTGCGGATGGTGTTCGCCAGCGGCGCAAAGATCGCCGGGATCGGACTGGCGATCGGTATTGCCGGCGCGCTCGCGCTGACACAGGTGCTGTCCGGACTGCTGTTCGAGGTCAGCCCGCGCGACCCGCTGACCTTCATCGTCGTGCCGGGTGCGCTGCTCGCCGTCGCGCTGGCCGCGTGCTGGATCCCGGCACGCCGCGCGATCCGCGTCGAGCCGGTGATCGCATTGCGAGGCGAGTAGGAGTTCAGGGGCCGATACCGGTCAATGCTGAATGCTGAAGGCTGAATGCTGAATTGCGGCCCGCAACCGGACCTCGAAGGTCGACCCGCCGCCCTGGCGTTGACGGGCGGTGATCGATCCGCCGTGCCCCTCGACGATCCTCCGAACGATCGCGAGGCCCAGCCCGAGGTGATCCCCTCGGCCCGACACCGGGCGATACGTGAAGAAGCGCTCGAAGATGCGCTCCAGGTGCGCGTCCGGGATACCGGGGCCCCGATCCGATACGGTCACGGCATACCCGTTCTCACGCGCAGTCACCGCAATCTCCACTGTGCTCCCCGCGGGCGCGAAGCTGATGGCATTCGACAGAAGGTTTTCGAAGACCTGCGCCAGACGCTCGTGTGAACCGCGGACCGGGATGGGCGTTCCGGGAGCATCGACCGAGATCGTCCGATCGCCGGCCATCGAGCGAGTACGGTCGACCACCTGCTTCAGCACGTCGCCAAGGATGACGACTGCGTGGCCTTCGTGTTCCAGTTCCCCATCGATGCGGGCCATCTCGCGAACGCCTGAAACGAGCCGCTCGAGCCGGTCCACGTCGCGCAGCATGAGTGTGAGAAAGCGCTGACGGTCCTCCGGCCGCTCCGACTCCCCCACCATCTCGGCCGCGGTCCGAATGGAGGCGAGCGGGTTCTTGAACTCGTGAGAGACGTCGGCGGCGAAGCCCTCCAGCAGCCCGATCTGGCCGTTCAGCCGCCGCGTGAGTTCTTCGAGCGCCCGTGCAAGGTCGCCCAGTTCATCCTTCCTGGCGGTGCCCGGGAACGAGACCGGCAGCGGACCCCGCCGCTCGGCGAGCGCGGAGGCGGTGCGACGAAGCCGGCGAAGCGGCCGCACGATCGTCATCGCCGCCACCGTCGTCAGGAGCGCCGCGACCATGATGGACGTCACCACCACCTGAAAAATGCGCAGCCGGACGTCATAGATGGCCTGGAGAACGCGGAAGGTGGACTGCGACACCACGACAGCGCCCACGACCGAACTCCCGACGCGAATCGGGACCGCGCTGAAGAGTGTCAACGACCGCTGGCCGGGAGTCTGGCGGGCGGCAGCGCCGTATTGGCCGTCCAGTGCCGCCCGCACCTCCGGCTCGAGGCCGGTGCCTGCCGCCGGTTCCGCCGGCCGCTCCAGCTGGTTCGAGCGCAAGACCGCGCGTGAGAGCGCTCCCGCCCGCTGGCGCACTCTCACGATCCACGCGCCGAGGCGATACAGGAGGCGGCTGCGCACGTCGGTGCCACCAGGACTCGAGACAGCGCCGTAAGGCTGCTCGGTGCGCGGCGACGGCACGGAAATGCGGGCCGAGTCACCGAGCAGGCTGCCCCGCGCGTCGTAGACGCGCAGCCGGGCCTCGCTCTGCCGCTCGAGACGTGTGAGGGTCCGGGTGATGCTTTCAGGATCCAGGGATCCGTTGACGACGGCCGCCGCGGCTAGGAGACGCCCCTGCTGTACCATCTCGCGCTCCTGCGCCTGGAGCAGCCGGGCCTCGTAGACATCGAGGTACAGGATGCCAACGACCGGCACGAAGACCACCAGCAGATTGAACGCGAGCAGCCGAAGCCCGATTCGTGACGGCGGCCAGGCGCGGTCACGCAGCCGGCTCATGCCGGATCCTCCAGGTAGCGATACCCGGCGCCATACACCCCTTCTATCCGGGCGAAACCCGCATCGACGCCGGTAAACTTCCGCCGGATCCGCTTGACGTGGCTGTCGATGGTGCGGTCGCTGACCGAGACGCGATCCGGGTACGCGTCCGCCATCAACTGCTCGCGCGTGCGAACGATGCCGGGACGGCGAACCAGCGACTGCAGGAGCAGGAGCTCGGTGACGGTGAGTGGCACCGGCATCCCCCGCCACATCACCGACAGCCGCAGCGGATCCAGCATGAGGTCTCCGACGACGAGCGGCCGATCCTCGAGTTCGCGGACATCCGTGTGACTCGCCCGGCGCAGGAGCACCTTGACGCGCGCCATCAGCTCGCGCATCGAGAACGGCTTGCAGAGATAGTCGTCGGCGCCGATCTCCAGACCCAGCACACGATCGAACTCGTCTTCGCGCGAGGTCACGAAAATGATCGGCAGGTACTCCGAGCGCGCGCGCAGGCGACGGCACAAGTCCAGGCCGTCCATTCTCGGGAGGCCGATATCCAGTATCGCGAGGTCCGGCAGCCGTCCATCCAGCCGTTCCCACGCTGTCAGCCCATCGTCGAATGGCTCGGCCTGATAGCCCTCACGACGCAGTGCGAAACAGATCCCCTCGCGGATCGTTTCCTCGTCTTCGACGACGGCAATAGTCCGGGCAGCCGCGACGGTCATCCGCCAACCAATCTACCATCCGGGCCGTGCCTCCGCTTTGCCACAATCTGCCTCGAGATCTGTCCACCGATGCCATCACCGCGCCCTGCCCGCCGGGTCTACTGGAGGCGGCTGAAATGGAGGAGAGATGCGGAATTCTGCAATCGCGCGACTCGTCGTGATGGGCGCGCTCACGCTGGCGCTGCTGGTACCGCTGACGATGGTGTACGCCACGGTCAGCGAGCGGTCGGCGCGGCGTGAGGAGGCGGTTCGCGAGGTGAGCGCCACGTGGGGCGCCCCGCAGACATTCGGTGGACCGGTGCTGTCGATCCCCTACACCCACGCCTGGACGGACGGGACCGGACGCCAGCAACGGGCGCAGCATCGTGTTCAGGTGCTGGCCAGGGAGCTGCGCATCGACGGCACCGTCGTTCCGGAGCGCCGCCGCAGGGGGATCTTCGAGGTGATGGTGTACCGGACCGAGCTCAAAGTGAGCGGCCGATTCGTTCGGCCCGACCTCGGGTCGCTCACGCCCACGCCGACGGAGATCGAGTGGAGTCAGGCGACCCTGAATATCGGCGTGTCGGATCCCAAAGGGCTTTCGAAGCGCGGCGCACTCGAGTGGAACGGACGGACGCTGCCGCTTGCCGGTGGAATCTCGGACGTCGGCCTGTTTGCATCCGGCATCCAGGCGTTGGTGCCCGGGCTCGATATGGTGGCACTCGGAGCCGAGATCCCGTTCGCGTTCGTGATCGACATGAACGGCACCCGGGATGCCCTGTTCCTGCCCACGGCAGAAGAAACCGAAGTGCATCTCTCGTCTCCGTGGCCGCACCCGAGCTTTTCGGGAGCGCCGCTGCCGCAGTCGCGCACGACCGGCGACGCAGGGTTCACCGCCGACTGGGCCGTCACCGACTTCGGCCGGGGGTATCCGCAACGGTGGACCAGCGCCACCATGGACCGCCAGCAGCTCGTGAAGATGGCGGCAGAGTCCGCATTCGGGGTGAGCCTGATGCAGCCGGTGGACATCTACCAGCAGGCCGAACGCGCGGTCAAATACGCCGTCCTGTTCATCGTCCTCACGTTCCTCGTGTTCTTTCTCTGGGAAGTCTTCCAGGCGACGCTCCTCCATCCGATGCAGTACGCCTTCGTGGGGTTTGCGCTCTGCCTCTTCTATCTCCTGCTGGTATCGATCTCGGAGCACACGGGATTCGACACCGCTTATGCCATCTCTTCTGTGGCCGCGACGCTGCTGATCGGCGGCTACTCGCGCGCGGTGCTCAAGGGCACCAAGCAGGCGGCGTCGGTGGTAGGGTCGCTCGCCGGGTTGTACGGATTCCTGTACCTGTTGTTGCGTCTCGAAGACTACGCTCTGCTGGCGGGATCGGTCGGGCTCTTCCTCGTCCTCGCGTTCGTGATGTTCGTCACGCGCCGGATGGATTGGTACGACCTGCGTCTGGGAATGCGGGGCGCTCAGAGCGAATGACAGTTGCCGGTGCCGAAGGCCGAAGGCCAGGAGCGCGATGGCGATACAATTTCACCTCACATGTCGACCCTCTTCCGATGCCTCGGCGGCATCGCTGCCGCTGTCGCGCTCACGGCCGGTCTGCGCGCGCAGGAGGCAGCGGCCCGTCCCGACGACCCGACCCCCAAAGAACTTCAGTCGCTCAAATACCGGCTGATCGGCCCGGCCAACGGCGGACGCGTGGCCCGCGCCGCCGGGGTGCGTGGTGATCCGTCCACCTACTGGGCGGCGACGGCCTCGGGCGGCGTCTGGAAGTCCACCGACGGCGGCGCGACGTGGAAGTCCGTCTTCGACAGCCAGCCGGTGTCTTCCATCGGGTCGCTGGCGATTGCCCCCTCGAACCCCAACGTCGTGTACGTCGGGTCGGGGGAGGCCAACATTCGCGGCAACGTCGCGGCAGGCAACGGGATCTACAAGACCGTCGACGCCGGCAAGACATGGACGCACGTCTGGAAACAGGAGGGGCAGATCGGCACGATGGTCGTCCACCCGACGAACCCCGACGTGGCGTTCGCGGCGGTGCTCGGCAAGGCGTTCGGGCCCAACCCGGAACGCGGCGTGTACCGCACGCACGACGGCGGCAAGACCTGGCGGCAGGTACTCAAGAAGGACAACGACACCGGCGCCTCCGACATCGCGATGGATCCGTCGAATCCCGCAATCCTCTTCGCCGGGTTCTGGCAGGCGCGGCGTACGCCATGGGAGCTCACGAGCGGCGGGCCCGGCAGCGGCCTGTACGTCTCACGCGACGGCGGTGACACCTGGAAGCAGCTCAAAGAGGACGGTCTGCCGGAGGGCGTCTGGGGCAAGGTGGGGGTTGCGGTCGCCCCGTCGAACGGTAACCGTGTCTACGCGCTCATCGAGGCGGAGAAAGGCGGCCTCTTCAGATCCGACGATGGCGGCGAAAGCTGGGAGCTGGCGACTGCCGACCGCGCGATCCGTCAGCGTGCGTGGTACTACACCACGCTGACCGTGCACCCGACCAACCAGGAGGAAGTCTGGTTCCCGCAGGTGCCGATGCTGCGGACGATCGACGGCGGCAAGACGCTGCAGTACATGAAGGGCTTCCATCACGGCGATCACCACGACCTGTGGATCGATCCCGCGAACCCGAAGCGGATGATCGCCGCGAACGACGGCGGCGTCGACATCAGTCTGAACGCAGGCGACACGTGGTTCGCGCCGCCGCTCCCGATCACGCAGTTCTACCACGTGTCGGTGGACAACAGCGTGCCCTACCGCATCGCCGGCTCGATGCAGGACTGGGGCACCGCGCAAGGTCCGAGCCTGAATCCGCGCGGGCGCATCGCGCTGGCGGACTGGTGGGGCGTGGGCGGCGGTGAAGCCGGCTACGTGGTCTCGGACTGGAGCGATCCGAACATCGTCTATGCGGGCGAGTACCTCGGGATCATTACCCGGCACGATCGCCGCACCGGCGAGTCACGCAACGTCAGCGCGTGGCCCGACAATCCTTCGGGATGGGGCGGCGAGGCCATGAAGTACCGGTTTCAGTGGACGGCGCCGATCCACGTGTCACCCCATGACGCGAAGGTCGTCTACCACGGGGCGCAGGTGATCTTCCGGACGGCCAACGGCGGGCAGAGCTGGGACGTCATCAGCCCCGATCTCACCCGCAACGACAAGTCGAAGCAGCAGTGGTCCGGCGGCCCGATCACCGGCGACAACACCGGCGTCGAAACCTGGGGCACGGTTTTCACGATCGCCGAATCGCCGAAGACGAAGGGCCTGATCTGGGCCGGCAGCGACGACGGGCGCGTCCACATCACGCGGGACGGCGGCAAGACCTGGACCGACGTCACCAGCGGCATGGCGGGGGGGCCGCGGCTGGGGACGATCAGCGTCATCGAACCGTCGCCGTTCGATGCGGCGACCGCCTATGTGGTGATCGACAACCATCGCCTCGACGACAACCGCCCCTATCTCTACAAGACCGCCGACTACGGCAAGTCGTGGAAACCGCTGCACGCGAAGCTGGCGGCCGATGAATACCTGCACGTGGTCCGGGAAGACCCGGCCCGGCGCGGCCAGCTCTATCTCGGCACGGAGCGTGGCGTCATGTTCTCCACCGACGACGGCGCCAGCTGGCGCGCGCTCAAGCTGAACCTTCCGACCGTCGCCGTCCATGACCTGGCGGTCAAGAACGACGATCTGGTCGTCGGGACGCACGGCCGGTCCATCTACATCCTCGACGACCTGCAGCCGATCCGGGAGATCGGCACGGCCGTCCTGTCCTCCGCCGTCCACTTGTTCGCGGTGCCTGACGCAATCCGCTGGCGTGCGGGTGACGGGCACTGGGCGGGTCACTACGGCGGCTTCTCGAACCCGCCCCTCGGCGCGTCGATCTACTACTTCCTCAAGGAGAAACAGAAGGGGGAGGTGAAGATCGAGATCCTGGACGCCGCGAGCCGGGTGGCGAAGACGCTCAGCAGCGTGCCGCGGGCGTCCGACAAGAGCGGCGACGAAGACGACACCGACGACCTGAAGAAGGCCGCGTTGCCGGTCGAGGCCGGCGTGCACCGGATCGTCTGGGACCTCACGTGGGAAGGGGCGAAGAAGATCCCCGGCGCGAAGATCGATTTCGGTGACCCGGCCGAAGGGCCGCGGGCGGTCCCGGGCGGCTATACGGTGCGCCTGACCGCCGGCGGGAAGACGCTGACCGCGCCGCTGCAGGTGGTCGGTGATCCCAGGGATCCGCTCGCGCAGGCCGCTCTCGAGGCGCAGCTCGCGTTTTCGCTGCGCGTGCGAGACACGATCACGAGGCTGACGGCGCTGGTCACCTCGATGCGCTCCGTGAAGGAGCAGCTCGCCGCTCGCGGCAAGGCGCTGGATGCGCGCAAGGCCGAAGCACCGATCGCCGCGCTCCTGAAAGCCGGCGACACCGTGGTTGAGAAGATCGATGCGTTGGAAGCCCGGCTGCACAACCCCAGGGCCCAGGTGAGCTACGACATCCTGGCCGAACGCGGCGGCGCGCGGCTCTACTCGCGCCTCTCACCGCTCCAGATGTGGGCGGTCGGCGGAGAGGGTCCGCCGACCGAAGGCATGCAGCAGGTGCTCGCCGAGTACGAAAAGGAACTGGCGCCGATCGAGCGCGACGTACAGGCGCTGTTCTCCAAGGATGTGGCGGACGTCAACGCCCGGGCGAAGGCGCTCGGCCTGGAGTACGTGATTCGCTAGGCTAATCCAACCGCTTGCTGCTCCTCATGACCGCAAGCGACACCACCACCGTGCCCCAGGCCGCCAGGGCGGCGACCTGGGGCCACAGCACCGCGAAGCCGACCCCCTTCAGAAAGATCCCGCGCACGATCACGAGGAAGTAGCGGAGCGGGATGACGTAGGTGATGCATTGGATGACCTCCGGCATGTTCTCGATCGGCGTCATGAACCCCGACAGATAGATCATCGGCATGAGGAAGAAGAACGTCGCGGTCATCATCGCCTGCTGCTGGGTTTCGGAGATCGTCGAGACGAGCAGCCCCAGCGCCAGGGTGCACAGCACGTAGAGCAGGCTGATCGTGAAGAGCAGCCAGAAGCTGCCGCGCAGCGGAACCTCGAACCAGAACACGGCGACAGCGGTCACGAGCAGGATGTCCAGGATCCCGATCAGGCCGTACGGCAGCAGCTTGCCGGCAATCAGCTCCCATCGCCGCAGCGGCGTGACGTTCAACTGTTCGAGAGTCCCGATCTCTTTCTCGCGAACGATCGCCATGGCCGCGAGGTTCGCGGTCACGAGCAGCAGCACGAGGGCGAGTACGCCGGGGATCATGAAGTGTCGGCTCTCGAGCTGCGGATTGAACCAGACCCGGATGCGCGCGTCGATCGCGCCGGCGTCGGGCCGGCTGATGCCGGCGGCGGCGCTTCGGGTTTCGACGAGCTCCCGGGCATAGCCGCCGATCAGCGCAGTGGCATAGCCCAGAGCCGCGGTGGTCGAGTTCGAATCGGTGCCGTCGGCGACCGCCTGGAGCACGGCGGGACGGCCCGTGGCGATATCGGCGCCATGGCCCGCCGGGATCGCCAGGGCGATCCACGCCGTTCCGCTTTCGACGAACGGCTCGACCTCCGTCACGGTCGTGACGGTAGCGATGACCGTGAAATTGCGGGAGGCGTCGAAGCGCTGGATCAATTCGCGGCTCGCCGACGAGCGATCCCCGTCGGCTACGACGATCGGCACGTCCTTCACGTCGGTCGTCGCCGCGTAGCCGAGCATCGCGAGCTGCAGGATGGGCGCCACGACGACGATGCCGAAGAGGCGCGGGTTCATCCGGATCTCGAGAAACTCTTTCCAGATGAGAACGCGAAGACGCCCGCCCCGGGCGAAGTCCGAAGACATTACGCCCTGTCTTTCGCCAGCCGCAGCGAGGCGAGCCCCAGAACGGCGGCAGCGTAAATCGCCAGCGCGCCGAGCTCCGGGAGCAGATGCGATGCGGCCGTCCCCTTCAGCACGATCCCGCGCAGCGCCACGAGAAAGTACCGCGCCGGAACGACCCGGGTGATCGCCTGCAGGAACTCCGGCATGCTCGCGATCGGAAAGATGAAGCCCGACAGCATCAGCGTCGGCAGCAGCGACACGAGCAGCGCGATCTGAAACGCCACCTGCTGCGTCTCGGCGATCGTCGACACCAGCAGGCCCGTGGCCAGCGCGCCGAGCAGGTACACCGAAAAGGCGGCTCCGAGCGTCAGCCAGCTCCCCCGCATCGGCAGGCCGAACAGCAGCTGGGCGGCGAGAAAGACCAGCGCCGCAGATACGAGCGAGATGCCGAAGTAGGGGGCGGTCTTCCCGAGGATGAATGGGAACGTGCCGACCGGCGCCATCCGGACCTGCTCGATGGTGCCGGACTCCTTTTCGCGCACGATCGACAGCGCCGTCGACGTCACCGACATCAGCATGGTCAGGTACGCGATGAGGCCGGGGACGAGAAAGAGCGCGCTGCGCAGCTCCGGGTTGTACCAGATGCGCGGCTCCACCGACACCGGCTGCGGCACGGCTCCCGCCGGGGGCGCCCACAATCCGGCGCGGCCCGAGAACTCCGCACTGGCCGTCTGCAGAATGCTCGTGGCATATCCGACGACGGCGGTCGCGGTGTTGGCGTTGTCGCCGTTGACGATCACCTGGACCGGGGCGGTGCCGCCGGTCGTCACCGTCCGCCCGAAGCCTTCCGGAATCACGAGGACCGCGCGCGCCTGGTTGCGGTCGAGCATCCATTCGGCCGCGCGCGGATCGTGCACCACCCCGGCGAGGTTGAAGTACCCCGAGTTGACGAACGCCGAGATCAGCGCGCGGCTCTCGGACGTGCCGTCGCGGTCCTCGACCGCGAGCGCGATGTTGCGCACGTCGAAGTTCAGCGCGTAGCCGAAGACCAGCAGAAAGAACGCGGGGACGAACGCCAGGATCATCAGCGTGCGCCGGTCGCGGACGATCTGCCGCAGTTCCTTGCGGGCAACTGCGATGACGCTCGTCATGCGGCATCTCCAGCCTGGGCCCGGTCGACAACGTCGAGGAACACGTCTTCGAGCGAGGGCTCGACCTGCTCCACGGGACCGACCACGAGCCCCCGTGCGACCAGGCGGGTGCGGATCACGTCCGGTGCGAGGCCTCCCGACCGGAGGACCGCGTGGACGGCGGTGCCGAACAGCGACGTCTTCTCCACCTCGGCCATGCCGTCGAGCGCGGTCATCGCCTCGATCGGCCGGTCCGCCCGGACTTCGACGATCGGACGCGAGGCGAAGATCTGCTTCACGTCGGGGATCGTCCCGATCGTTGCCAGCCGGCCAGCGTGGATCAGCGCGACACGGTGGCAGCGCTCCGCCTCGTCGAGGTAGTGGGTCGTGACGAGCAC
Source organism: Vicinamibacterales bacterium (assembly GCA_035250005.1). Lineage (GTDB taxonomy): Bacteria > Acidobacteriota > Vicinamibacteria > Vicinamibacterales > 2-12-FULL-66-21 > JACDCA01. Next base: position 89,655 of record DATFFM010000084.1, read on the forward strand.
CGTGACACCGGATTCCGACAGCGTGTCGATCAGCCGCCAGAACTGCCGGCGCGAAAGCGGATCGACGCCGCCGGTCGGCTCGTCGAGAAACAGAATCGGCGGCTCGTGGAGAACGGCGCAACCGAGCGCGAGCCGCTGGCGCCAGCCGCCCGAGAGATCCCGAGCGAGCGTCGTTTCGCGCCCGCGCAGCCCGGCCATCTCCAGCACGAATTCGCGACGCCGCGCCAGCCGGTCGCGATCGAGGCCATAGATGCCGCCGAAGAACGAGATGTTCTGATCGACGGTCAGCAGCTCGTAGAGCGAAAAGCGCTGCGACATGTAGCCGATCCGCCGCTTCACCCGTTCGGGGTCGCGGCCGACGTCGATGCCGCCGACCAGAGCGGTGCCGGCAGTGGGGCGCAGCAGACCGCACAGCATCCGGATCGTCGTCGACTTGCCGGCGCCGTTGCTGCCCAGAAAACCGAAGATCTCCCCTTGCGCCACGTCGAAGGAGACGTCGTCCACGGCGGTGAAGACGCCGAAGCGCCGGGTGAGATGTCGAACCTCGATCGCGTTCATCGTTGGCCTGCAGCGCGCGCGAGGCCGGCTTCGGCTACCCTCACCGACGCCAGCGCCCGGGTGCGGTCGAGCTCCGCCTGCAGGACGGCGATCTCCGCATCGACCACCTCGGTGCTGGTCGCGACGCCCGTCCGGTAACGCTCGCCGAGAACGCGGCGGGCCTC
>DATFFM010000085.1:0-10156 GCA_035250005.1 Vicinamibacterales bacterium
CCCGGACCGGCCCCCCGGCCCCCCGGACCCCCGGCCCCCCGGACCCCGGCCCCCGTACCCCCGGACCCCGGCCCCCCGGACCCCCCTGTGATACGCTGATCTCGAACTCTTTAACCCGGCCCGGAGAGGCCGAGAAGAGGTGTAGTGATGGCTGCTCCCACGGAGAGGTGTCCATGCCCCAGGTGATGGACGCCGACCGCATGTCCCGCGCGCTCACGCGCATCGCCCACGAAATTCTCGAACGCAACCGCGGCCTCGACGATATCGCCCTCGTGGGCATTCGCACGCGCGGCGTGCCGATCGCGCGCCGGCTCGCGCGCTCGCTCAAGGAGATCAATGGCGACGACGTGCCGACCGGCGCGCTCGACATCACGCTCTATCGCGACGACCTGATGCGGCACCCGGTCGGCCCGCAGCCGGTCGTGCGCCGCACCGAGATCCCCTTTTCCATCGACGACCGCAAGATCCTGCTGGTAGACGACGTTCTGTACACCGGGCGTACGATCCGCTCCGCGCTCGACGCGCTCATCGACTTCGGCCGGCCGCGCGCCATTCAGCTGGTGGTGATGATCGACCGCGGTCACCGCGAACTGCCGATCAAGGCCGATTACGTCGGCAAGAACCTGCCGACATCCGCGCGGCAGAGCGTCCAGGTGCGGTTGCAGGAGATCGACGGCGCCGACGAAGTCATGATCGAGGGGGAGGCATGAATACGACGGCCGCCGGCCAGGGCGGGGCTCCAGCCGTCCCCGAGATCGCTCCCGCGACGCTCCGCTCGCGCCACCTGCTGGGGATCGACGGGCTCGACGCCGCCGAGATCACGCTGATCCTCGACACCGCAGAGGCCATGAAGGAGATCGGCACGCGGTCGGTGAAGAAGGTGCCGACGCTGCGCGGCCGCACCGTCGTGAACCTCTTCTTCGAGCCGAGCACCCGCACGCGCACCTCCTTCGAGATAGCCGAAAAGCGCCTGAGCGCCGACACGCTGAGCATCGCCACCGCGACCTCCAGCGTCACGAAGGGGGAGTCGCTCCTCGACACCGTCCGCAACATCGAGGCGATGGCGCCGGACATGATCGTCATGCGTCACGGCTCCTCGGGCGCGCCGCACCTGCTGGCGCGGACCTGCCGTTCGGCGATCGTCAACGCCGGCGACGGCATGCACGAGCATCCGACCCAGGCGTTGCTCGACGCCTTCACGATCCGCGAGCACAAGAAGCGTCTCGCCGGCCTCAAGGTGGCGATCGTCGGCGACCTGATGCACAGCCGGGTGCTCCGGTCGAATCTGCTGCTGCTCAAGACGATGGGCGCCAGGGTCTGGGCGTGCGGTCCTGCAACGCTCGTCCCCGTGGGGCTCGACCGCCTCGGTGCGCGCCCCACGACGTCCATCGACGACGCGCTCGACGGCGCCGACGTCGTGATGATGCTGCGGATCCAGCAGGAGCGGATGCACGGGCACTTCTTCCCATCCGTGCGCGAGTACTTCTCGCTGTTCGGCCTGACCAGGGACCGGCTGCGCCGCGCCGCCTCCGACGTCATCGTCATGCACCCGGGGCCGATGAACCGCGGGGTCGAGATCGACTCCGAAGTGGCGGACGGTCCGGGATCCGTGATTCTCGAACAGGTCGCCAACGGCGTGGCGGTGCGGATGGCGGTGCTGTATCTGCTGGCGGGGCGTGAGACAGCCGGAGGCGAGGGATAAGCGTGGTGAAGCTGGTGCTCAAGGGCGGGCGGGTCATCGATCCCGCAACCGGCGTGGACGGCATGTTCGACGTGCTGATCGACGACGGTGTGATCCGGCGGGTGGGCAGAGACCTGCCGGTGGATGGCGCCGAGGTGTACGACGTGCCGAAGGGCGCAGTCGTGGCGCCGGGGTTCATCGACATCCACGTGCACCTCCGCGAGCCGGGGCAGGAACACAAGGAGACAGTGGCAACCGGCGCGGCGGCTGCCGTTGCGGGCGGCTTCACGGCGGTCGCGTGCATGCCGAACACCGATCCGGTCAACGATCATGCCGGCATCACGCAGTTCATCCTGACCCGCGCGGCCGAGGCCCGGCTCGCACGCGTCTACCCGATCGGCGCCGTGTCGCTCGGCTCGAAGGGGGACCAGCTCGCCGAGCTCGCCGAACAGAAGGCCGCCGGCTGCGTGGCTTTCACCGACGACGGCCGGCCGGTCGCGAGCGCGCTGCTGATGCGGCGCGCGCTGGAATATGCCGGGATGCTGCGCGTGCCGATCATCGATCACTGCGAAGACCCCTCGCTCAAAGGGGACGGCGTGGCTCACGAAGGAGTCTACGCTTCGGCGCTGGGGCTGCGGGGCATCCCCGGCGTCGCCGAGTCGCTGATGGTCGAGCGCGATGTAGCGCTCGCCGAGCTCACCGGCGCCCACGTCCATATCGCGCACATGAGCGCGCGGCAGTCGATCCGCGCCGTCCGTGCGGGCAAGGCCCGCGGCGTCCAGGTCACCTGCGAGGTCGCACCTCACCACTTCACGCTCACCGACGAGGCGCTCGACGGCCCCGTGAAGTACGACACGAATTTGAAGATGAACCCGCCGCTTCGCGAGGCCGCCGATCGAGACGCGATGCTCGAGGGCATCGCCGATGGCACAGTAGACCTGATCGCAACCGACCACGCGCCCCATCACGAGGACGAGAAGCAGGTCGAGTTCGACCGCGCCCCCTTCGGTATCGTCGGTCTCGAGACGGCGGTGCCGATCGTGTTCGACCGGCTGGTCCATACGGGAAGGATCACGCTGCCGCGAATGATCGAGTTGTTGTCGACGAACCCCGCCAGGGTGATGCACCTGCCCGGCGGAACGCTGGCGGAAGGCTCGATCGCCGATTTGACGGTGCTGGCGCCCGACATGAAGGTGACCGTCCGCGCGGCGGACATGAAGTCGCGGTCGAAGAACACGCCGTTCGACGGCTGGCAGCTCCGCGGCGGAGCGATCGCGACCATCGTCGCGGGCCGGATCGTGCATCGCGGGTGAGGTTGAAGTGAACCGTCAAGATGAGCTGCGCCGTCAGGCGCTGAAAACGCTGCAGGACGCGGGCGTGCTGATGCGCCAGGGGCATTTCGATTACGGCAACGGATTCCACGGCCGTGTGTATCTGAACCCGCATCAACTGTTCCGGTACCCGTCGACGATCTGGCGGCTCGCGCAGGACCTCCTCGACGTGCTGCCCGGGGAGCTGCTGCAGCGGACCGAAGTGGTCGCCGGGCCGGCCACCGGCGGCGCGCTGCTGGCGCACACCCTCGCCGGGCTTCTGGACGGCCGCCGGGCGCTCACCCATACGCCCTGCAGCTTCGCGCCGTTCACGATGGTCGACGGCAACGCCGTGCTCAAGCGCTTCTACGCCGGCCAGCTGCGCGGCCGCCGTGTGCTGCTGGCCGACGACGTGCGGAATACGGGGAAGACATTCGAGCAGTGCGCGGCCCTGGCGAGACAGGCTGGCGCCGAGGTCCTCGCCACCGTCGAGATCTGCGACCGCATGGAAGCCGTCGCCGACGCGGGCGTGCCGAACCATGCGCTCGTGGATTATCCGGCGCCCGAGAACTACCCGGCGGCCGAGTGCCCGATGTGCAAGGCGGGGGAGGGGATTACCAGCTTCTAGGAGCTGGGGCGCTCCTGTTCAATGTCTCTCCCGATCCGCCTCGATGCTCTCTACCGCGATTACAACCGCGTGGAGTCGGCGACCGATCCCGTGCAGCTGGTCCGGCCATTTGCCGATCCTGCGGATCGTGAGATCGCGGGCTTCTGCGCGGCCGCGCTGGCGTTCGGCCGCGTCGGGAGCGTCATCAACTCGATCACGACGCTGTTCCGGATCATGGGCCGGGGACCGGCGCAGTACGTCCGCCGGTTCGATCCTGCGGCGCCGCACCCGGACCTGCGCGTGATGGTGCATCGATGGACGCGCGGCGTGGACCTCGTCGCGCTCCTCTGGATCCTGCGGCAGATGCTCGATGAGCGGGGCAGTATCGAGGCGTTCTTCGCGGAGGGGTATTCACCGGATCACGACGATGTGGGGCCGGCCCTCGACAGCTTCTCGACCCGCGCGCTTGCCCTCGACATGCGCAAGGCCTACGGCCGCGTGCCGAAGCGCCCTGGCGTGTGCTACTTCTTTCCGCGGCCGTCGGCCGGCAGCGCGTGCAAGCGGCTGAACTTGTTTCTCCGCTGGATGATCCGCCGCGACGTGATCGATCTCGGTGTCTGGACCCGCGTCCCACCGTCGAAGCTGGTCGTGCCGCTCGACACGCACATCCTCCGCCTCGGCAAGTGCCTGCGGCTGACGCGCTACCACACGGCCGGCTGGAAGATGGCGGCCGACATCACCTCGGCGCTGCGCCGGCTCGATCCGGCCGATCCCGTCAGATTCGATTTCTCGCTCTGCCACGTCGGGATGATGAATGCCTGCGGCTACGGCAGAGCGCAGGGAGATGCTCAATGCCCGCTCAAGGGACTGTGCCGACCGCGCGTACGCTCATCGGCATCGCGCTCGCGAGCGCCGCGCTAGCCGGGGCGGCAGGCGTGGCGTGCGGCTATACCGTCGGACGGCGCGCCGCAGATCCGTCGCGCGAGGTCCTGGCGGCCGCGCCTCCGGCCGGCGGGCGGATCGCGTTCGTTCGCGAGGCCGCCTGCGGCCAGGGGCGATGCCAGACGCTCTGGCTGGGGAACACCCGAGACGACGCGACGGAAGTGGCCGCGCTCGGCGGGCGTGAGCAGTGCGAAGGGATCGCCTGGTCGCAGGATGGCTATCGAATGGGCTTTCTGGTGAACGGCTACGAGCTGCGCGTCTTCGACTCGGAGCCCCGTCGCCTGGTCGCCCAGGTGAACCTCATCGAACCCGACGGCATCCCATCCTCGCGCATCGCCCGCGGGATCACGTTCTCGGCCAACGGTGCCGCCGTGACCTTCGACGACTGCCCGAGGTGGACGTCCGGCTGCAAGTCGGGGCTGGCGGGCATCAGGCGGCAGTGATCCGTGCGACCCGCTCGTAGACGCCGAGCGTCTCCTGAACCATCCGCTCCGCGCTGAAGTTCGCGTTCACGAGCGAGAGCCCGGCGGCTCCCATCCGGCGTCGCAATCCTTCGTCCTTGAGCAGCCTGACGATCGCGTCGGCCATCGCGTGGTGATCCCGCGGCGGCACGAGAAAGCCGGTGTGCCGGTCGCGCACCACTTCGGGAATACCGCCGGCGGTGGTGGCGACGATCGGCTTGCCGCAGGCCATCGCGTCCAGCAGCGAGGTACCCAGCCCTTCGGTCAGGGAGCTCATGACGAAAATATCGAACGCCTTGTGCAGCGACAGGATGTCGGGCCGGAAGCCGGCGAGCAGCACGTGCTTTTCGAGGCCGAGGTGCTTGATCTGGTGCTCGAGCGTGGCGCGCAGCTCACCCTCGCCTGCGATCACGAATCGCGCGTCCGGCACCTGCCGCACCACGAGCGCGGCGGCTTCCACGAGGTGCCGCTGCCCCTTGTGTGGCACCAGCGCGGCGACGTTTCCGACGACCGGCGAGCCGTGCGGGAGCCAGAGCTCTTCATGGAGCGGCGCGAGCGGTGCGGCCGCCACGTGCGCGAGATCGATCCCTTCGTGCACGGTCACCGTCCGCGCCTCGGGCACCCCGTCCGACACCAGCATCCGGCGGATCGCGTCGGACGCGCAAATGAAGCAGTCCACCTGGTCGTACTTCCAGCGCGACAGCGCGTTGCCTTTGAGGCGGAAGTCGACCCTGCGGGAGGCGACCAGCGGCGCGCGCTTCGGCTGCGTGCTCATCGACAGCCCCAGTGCCGCCATCGCCACCCCGTGAGGATCGTGCGCATGAACGATGTCGGGCCGCAGCGTCTTGATCGCGCGCGACAGGCGCCAAGCGGCCGAGAGGTCCATCTCCGTCCGCGGCGCGAGCGGCAGGAGCTCGAGCCCTTCCTTCGCACGTTCGCGAAGCTCGCCGCCGGGGTGCGCGACCAGCATGGCGCGGTGGCCGGCCGACCGCATGCCGAGCACCGTCACCAGCACCTGGTTCTGCCCGCCCCGCCACGTCCGGGCCGTGTCGATGTGGAGCGAGAACATTATCGGCGCTGGCGCTCCCACAGCTTCGCCAGCTTGAGGAACACGTAGTACGAATTCAGGATCGAGATGAGCAGGCCGGGCGTGCCGTCCTTGAAGCCGGCGCGCAGCAGGTAGTTCCTGAGGAAGGCGAACGCCGGATGCAGCGCCAGCGCCGGCAGGCTCGCACGGCGTCCTTCTTCGTGCCACTGCTCCGAGATGAGCGTCGTATACGCGTCGATCTTCTTCAGGTGATGGGAGATGTCGCGGTACGCGTAATGTTCGAGCTCCGCCTGCAGCATCCCCGGCTTCCCCTCGGCGAGCCGGAAGGACTCGTGGATCCTCAGGCCGTTCCAACGCCCGGAGCGGCGGTCGTAGAGCCGGAGCTGATAGTCAGGGAACCAGTCGGTCGAGCGGATCCATCGCCCGAGGTAATAGCCGACGCGCCGGACCCGGTAGCCGCGCGCCGAGGGGCCGGCCCGGAGCAGGGCCTGGATCTCCTCCGCCAGCGCCGGCGTCACGCGCTCGTCGGCGTCCATCGACAGGACCCAGTCGTGCGTCGCCTGCGCGGCCGCAAAATTCTTCTGCTCGCTGTACCCCGGCCACTCGCGCGTGATCACCCGCGTCGCCTTCGCGCGCGCGATCTCGACCGTGCCGTCGGTGCTCCCGGAGTCGACCACGATGATCTCGTCGGCCCAGGCGACCGAGTCCAGCGCGGCGGCAATATGTGCGGATTCGTTGTAGGTGATGACCGTGACGGTCAGCTTCACGCAGGGAAGTGTAGCTTACTGACCCGGACGAACATGCGGATGGCGGATTGTGGAGTGGTCGGCACTCCACAATCACCAATCCGCATTCGATTTCAGCGCCCGGTGAGGGGGGCTTGCTGCACGGCCTGGAAGTTCACCAGAGCGCGGTTGTAGTCGATCAGCGCGCGAAGCTCGCCCTGCTTGGCGCTGTCGAGATCCCGCTGGGCCTGAAACAGCTGGAACGTCGTCGAGAGCCCCACGGTCACGCGCTTGTTCTCGGCCTCCAGCCGGCGTTCGGCGAACTCGCGGGCCTTGCGCGTGGCCTCGACCCGCTGCTGGCTGGTGCTCACCTGACGGCCGGCGTTGCGAACGTCCGCCGTCACCTGGACTTCGAGGTCCCTGATGCCGTTTACCTCCTGCTCGCGCTCCAGCCGCGCCGCGGCCAGGCCCGCGTCTGCCTGACTCGTGCCGATCGGGTAATTGATCTGGAGCTGAACGCTCCAGGTCTTGAAGTCGTTGCCGAAGACGTCGCGCAACGCGTCGGCGAAACTTCGCTGGGTCTGATTGAGCACCGTCGGCGGGAAGCCGCCCTGAGGGTCGAACTCGAACACGGTGCCGGCCACGCCGACGGTGTTATAGCTGGCGATCAGGTTGACGTCGGGCAGCTTCTGGTTCCGGGCGAAATCGAGGCCGATCTGCGTGCTTTCCAGCCGCTTGCGCGCCTGCGCGATGTCCGTCCGGTTGGCCAGGGCCGCCTGCACCGCCGCTTCGACGTCGACCGGCTGTGGCGTCAGCGTCGGGCGTTCGGTCGGGATGATCCGCGCCGTCCAGAAGTCCGCCTGCTTGGGGTTCAGGATGAGCGTGCGGAGATTGTCTTCGAAGCTCCTGATGCTGGCTTCCGCGATGATGACGGCTTCCTCATTTCGCGCGACTTCGGCCTGCGCCTCGAGGATATCGATCTGGGCCATGGTCCCCACTTCCACGCGCCGTTCGTTATCCTTCAGCGATCGTTGCGAGAGCTCCAGCGACTGCCGCGTCACGTCGAGTTGCCCGAGCGCGCCGATCAGGTCGTAGTACGCGCTGCGCACGGAACGTTCGGTGGAGGTCAGCTGCTGGCGCAACTGGATGTCGGCGATCTCTTCGTTCTTCCTCGCGATCATGAGCTGCTGACGGTTGCCGTCGATCAGGAAGTTGCGGAGCAGCGGCTGTGTGACCTGGGCCGAGAGGTTGGAGCCCAACTGCGGGTTGAAGCTGGAGATGAAGTTGACGGTCTGCCGGGACGCATCGAGCGCCAGACTGTAGCGCCCGCCCCCCCATGGGAGGCTCTGGTTGACCCCGAAGTTCGTCTGCAGACTCTCCCGCGTGGTGACATCCCCTGACCCGCCGCTCGCGAAGAAGTCGGGCGGCGAGGTCGCGCTTCGGGTCTGCGTGCTCGAGAAGAGGGTCGGTATGAACGCACCTCGCGCCTGGGCGACCCCATAGGTGCCGATCTGTGGCCCGAGCCTGGCGGACTGCACCCCGAGGTTGTTCTCGAGCGCCATCCGAACGGCATCGTCTGCCGAGATCCGCAGCTCAGGACCCGTGGACTGCGGTGCCGGCGCCGGCGCCACGACCGCCGGAGGTTGCTGCGTGCCCTGCTGTTCGGATGCGGACACCTGCCGGCCGGTTGCGAACAGGCACACGGCCAGCGCGGCGGCGGCGCCGACCGCAGGACGAGTCGATATTTGTTGCTTCAAACGCATTGCACGTCTCTCCACTTGAAAACCTGAAGGTGCTGTCGAAAGTTAAATAGCAAGAACCGCATCAGGGTTCCAAACGGGTTCCAAGGCGGTTCCAAGGGTTCCAATGGTTCTAGGTTCCTGTTCCGCGCAGGCTCGGAACTTGGAACTCATGGAACCCCTTTGGAACCCCATGGAACCTTGGAACCCCCTGGAACCCCTTGGAACCCTTGGAACCCGTTCTTGAAGAGAGCCGATCCCCGAACCCCTGGTTGCCGAAAGGTATACTGGTCGCCGCTCAGACCTCCGCCGTTCGTCCGCACTCCAGCGCACCGAAGGATTAGACGTCGATGAACCGATTTCGTGTTGGTATCGCGGCCGCTTTTCTGGCGGCCCTTTCGATTTCCCTCCCCTCGGCCCAGACGAAGGCGCCGCCGCCCGCAGCGAAGCCGGCCGCATCGGTTCCTGCCCGGGTCGAGATGACGATCGACAGCATCATGCGCGGCCCGGACCTGGTGGGTTATCCGCCGAGCGGTCTCCGCTGGTCGGGCGACTCTTCGAAGCTCTACTTCCAATGGCGCAAGCCCGGCGAAGAGGAGGCGTCCACATATGTGGTGGACCGGAGCGGCGGCGAGCCGAAGAAGCTGTCGGAGGCGGAAGCGAAGAACGCGCCGCCGGCCAACGGACGCTGGGACAAGGCCCGCAAGCGGATCCTGTTCGGGGATCGCGGCGACGTCGTGATCTACGAGCTGGCCTCCGGTACGCGCCGTCAGGTCACCAGGACCAGCGGCGGCGAGGGCAATCCGCGCTGGGCCCGCAACGACACGCACGTCACGTACGTGAGCGGCGGCAATCTGTTCATCGTGCCGGTGGACGGCTCCGGCGCCCTCGTGACCCAGCTCACCGACGTGACGCAGCGCCGCCAGGAGCCGCGGTTGACCGACAGCCAGAAGTTCATCAAGGAAGAAGAGCAGAAGCTCATCGACGCCGTCCGCGAGCGCGCCGAGCAGCGCAAGAAACGCGAGGACGAAGCCAAGGCTGAGCGGCTGCCGCAGTTCGAGCTGGCCTCCCAGCAGCAGTCGGCGACGGACCTCATGCTCTCCCCCGACGAGACGCACGCCTTCATCGTCGTGAACGAACGTCCGGGTGGCGCGAAGAACACGATCGTGCCGAGCTACGTCACCGAAAGCGGATACGTCGAAGACATCCCGGCGCGGACGAACGTCGGCGACACGCAGGACCGCCGGCTCCTCGCGATCCTCAACCTCAAGACTGGCAAGTCGGTGTGGGCGGACGGCAGTTTTGCTCCGCCGGTTTCCGACGAAGAAAAACCCAAAGCCGCCGGCGCGACCGGGCCGGACGGCAAACCGGGCCGGGCGGCCGAGCGTGAAATCCGCTGGTCGATGCCGGCGGTTTCAGACGACGGGAAGTTTGTCGTGGCGAGCGCGCGCTCGGCTGACAACAAGGACCGCTGGTTCGTGACGCTCGACCCGGTCTCGGGCAAGACCAAGGTGATCGACACGCTGCACGACGATGCGTGGATTCGTGAGATCGGGTTCGGCGGATCGAGCGTGGATTTTCTGCCCGACAGCAACCGGGTCTGGTTTCTGTCGGAGCGCGACGGCTGGATGCACCTCTACACA
>DATFFM010000086.1:0-2834 GCA_035250005.1 Vicinamibacterales bacterium
ATCTGGATGCGCGTGCGTCAAGGCCAGGGCCGGCTGCGCCGGGGGCTTCGCCCGCCTTGACGCCCGCGCGCCCAAGGTCCCCTACGATCGGATCGACGGCCAGGATCGCCACTGGATCAGAGCCTGCGAACCAGGCGTTCAGCCTCGACCAGACCACGAGTTCCGCTCCGGCGGAAGCGTCCGGCAGGGACGCGGGGCAGCGGTGACATCGACGAACCCTCCGTGGTGACCGAAAGATCGCGCTCGATCGGCAACCACGCAGCCTCGGAGATTGATGCACCGGGCCCGTGCCTGACTCCAACTTGCGGCGGCCACACGCGCCGACCTCGGACAGAAGAGTGGCCCCTGCCAGACGACCATCCGCGGAGCCGGTGCCAGCTTGGAGCCCTTGACCCGCGCAGCCCGATTACAGAAGAGGGTTTGACGACAGCTCCTCTCCCTCCGCCAACACGCCCAGTCGGGACATTCTTTTTGCGTGATGCGCAGACGGCCGGAATGCCGCAGAATGCGGGCGTTCGCGGTTATTTGTCCGAACCACGAGCACCGGCCCGGAAGCCCATTTTGGGCTGTTTTCCGTTTCTCTCCGGCCCCCTTCTCTGACACAACCGAACCACGGCCATTTTGGTACGGTTGTGAAAATCCAGCCAGATCAATTGGGTATGCGGTGCCAGTTGGGCGGCGGGTTCGAAAGTGCTGCGCTCAAGCGAAGTGAGCACGGATCGAACAACTCGATTCGGTACGGATGCCGTGCGGACAGGAATCGCGCCCCGCGTGGTGTAGCTGGCGCTGATCGCCGCGGTGCCCGGCTGGGCCCCTCGCGCGAGCGGCCGCCCGCAGAAGGCCCGCTCTGTCGTGCGTCAATGGGACCGAGTGCCGGGCGCCTACGTCGGCTTGTGGTGCATCGGTCATGTGAAGATCTCGAGGTGTGGGTCACTCGGATTCGTGCTGCGGATTGCCGATGTGCGCCACGGGCTGCACGGGCATGCAGTCGGCAGTGGAAGCGGCAGGCGGCTCCTCACGAGCAGCCCTCAGAAAGGTTCCTTGAACGGCCGGAGGTCGACCTCATGCGTCCACGCCGAGCGCGGCTGACGTAGCCGCACAGCGGCTCGTCTCGGGGCCGCGGCCCGGACCCGCGTGGAATGCGTGGGCGATCCCGCAGGCGCTGTCGAGCAGCGTCGCGGCATAGCCGCCATGGACGGCGCCAAACGGGTTGTAGACGCTGCGGTCGGGCTTGCCTTCGAATACGACCCGTCCGCGCTCAACCTCGACCAGATCGAAGCCGAGCGTTTGGCCGATCGGCGCCTTGAAGCCGCCACCCGGCATCGCCTGAAGCTGCTGCAGGCCGTCCGGCGCGGCATTGGTTTCGCCGTCCACAACGCTCACCACGGCTCGTGGAAGGGACGCACTTCTGCGAGGAACGACCAGGCGTCCTTCGGCTGGTGCGCGAGATGGAAGACCTCGGCGGCGATTGAGGCGGGCGAGATGAAGAAGTCGTCCTTCGCGTCCGGCAGCCGCTCGCGCTGCCAGGGCACGTCGATCACCGCGTCGACGACGAGGTAGGCGATGTGGACGCCTTTGGGCCCGAGATCGCGTGCGAGCGATTCGGCGAGGATGCGCTGCGCTGCCTTGGTCGGCGCGAAACCTGCAAAATTCGCTTTGCCGCGCTGTGCCGAGGTATTACCGGTGACGATGATGGCGCCTTCGCCGGCGGCCACCATCGCCGGTGCTATGAGTCGAGCAAGGTGGAACAGCGCCATCGTGTTGATCTCGAAGTTGCGCCGGAGCGTCTCCGCTTCGATCTGCTCGAAGGTGCCAAACGCGCCGCCGACCGCGTTGTGGACGACCACTTTCGGGTCGCCGACCTGCGCGACCGCTCGCTCCAGCGCTGCCGCATCGCTGACGTCGCACGGCACCGCGATCGAGTTCGGGATCTCCCGCTTCAGCGCCGAAAGGCGATCGGCGTTGCGCGCCAGCATCGCCACGCGATAGTTGCCCTCGGCGAAGCGTCGCGCGAGCGCGGCGCCCGTGCCGGGGCCTACGCCGGTAATCAGCGCCAATGGTTTGGCTGTGTCGGTCATGCGGCTTCCTCCAGGCGCGCGAGCTCCTCGCGCACGAACTCAAGCCGGTCGTTACCGAAGAACATCGCCTCGCCGACGAAGACGGTCGGCGATCCGAATACGCCACGCTCCGCCGCCTCGTCGGTGTTGGCATCGAGCTGGGCGGCCATCTCGGAGCGGTCGATCCGGGCGGCGATCGGCTCCGTGTCGATCCCGGCGTCAGCGATCGCCGCAACGACATCGGCTGCGTTCGCCAACGTCTTCCCCTCGCTCCAGATCGCCCGGTAGAGCGCCAGTGTGATGGCGGCGGCGTCCTCCGGCCCCTCGGCCGACAGCACCGCGCGCGAGCAGGCGTCGCCGTCGTTGGCGCGCATGTCCGAGGGGTTGAGCGGAACCCCGTAGCGCTGCGCCCAGCGTCCCACGTCGACGCGCGCATAGCGGCCCTTCGCTGCGCAGGTGATGGTCGTCGGGACGTTGCCAACCTTCTCCATGACCTTGAGAATCTTCATCGGCCGCAGCCTAATGACGGCGTCCATCTGCCGGAGCTGGGTGAAGGCGAGATAGCTGTAGGGACTGCGGAAATCGTAGAAGAGCTCTATTTGCTGGGTCATCGTGCGGCTCCTGCGGCAGGGTCGAGAAGGCGTTGGACGGCGTCATCGGCGCCCGGGCCAGGGCGGAGCTGGACGCGCTCGAGTGGGCTGGCCCTACTAGCAGCGTGACAATAGCGCTAGTCTAGGTTGGCCGGCGCGGCACCATCAGATTTGCGATCAGAACCTG
>DATFFM010000087.1:0-2568 GCA_035250005.1 Vicinamibacterales bacterium
CCGGATCCGCCTTGAAGGAAGGGACGTCCAGGATCGTGAAGTTCGGCGCGAAGCCGATGAGGTCCTCGGCCGGTGGCCGCCGGAAGAGGTTCCTGCCGAACAGGTTGGCCCAGGCCGTCTCGGTGTACAGGCGCAGGCTGCGCCGATGCGCGGGGTGCGCGCCGATGTAGAGGTCTTGGCTGTAGATCGGCCGATCGCCCATGTACTTCAGCAGGCGGTTGCGCAGGCGGTCGTAGTGCGCCTCGGTGATCGGCCGGTTGACGTCGCCCCACCAGATGTTCTTCTCGCTCGACGGCTCGCGCACGATGAACTTGTCGCGCGGCGAGCGCCCGGTGTGCTCACCGGTGCGCACCACCAGCGAGCCGTGGGCCGAGATCAGGCCCTCGCCGTTGCGGATGGCGTGCTCGTAGAGCTCGGCCGTCGAGAGATTGCGGTAAGTCGCTTCGAGATCCGATGCCGGGTCGCGAAGCTGGGTCGTCGCCACGGTCTCCTCCTTACGTCCGGCCCGGCGCCCTGCTCGGACGTGGGTCGCCTATGTGAGTCGACCGGCCGCGCGTCAACGGATGGCGAGATCCGTGAGTCGGCTTCCGCGGTCAAGTTCGATCCGCCTGCAGTCGCCGTGCCGGCGACGAGATTCAGTCCATTGTAGCCCGGCCGTCCATCGGCCGGGTCACGCTCACACGCTCGAACGCGCCCGCCGCAGCGAACGTGCCGTCCGACGTACGCCCACCCTCCGTACGAATGGTCCGCTATCGGCCGCTGCAGACCGGCCCGAGGATGCGGCGATGAGCGCCGTCGTGCATCGCAGGCTTGTCTCCGCGGCCCTGGCCGTGGCGTGCGCCGTCGCAGCGGCCGCGCCCGCTCTCGGCGCGGAGGTGGTGCTCCAGTCGGGCACGAATGGCTGCACCGGCGTGCTGCCGTCGAATGATGGCAACACCGACATGCGCGTCGTCGGCGGCACCCAGACTCCGGGCGGGACCGCGATCTTCGAGATCAGCTATCCGCTGAACGCGGCCAGCGTCGGCAAGCAGTTCACCATCCTCGACTGCGCTTTCATCAACGACGTGCCGGCGCTGAAGTACATCGTCTCGTTCGTGCCGAGCAACCAGTCGTTCGTGCTCCAGATGACGCTTGCCGTCCCGAGTGACGCGCCGGTCGGCGGCCTGTACTGCAACTACGTCAAGACGACCGGCAGTCCGACGGCCGCGCAGGCCAGCCAGCGCAAGGCCGGACCCGCGTGCTTCGTCATCCGTCCGCCGGCTGGCACACCAACCACGTCTGCCCCGTCCGCGCCCCAGGTCACCGCGCCGCTGCCATCCACCGGCGCGACGAGCACCACGGCTCCAGCCAAGCTGCCGATCCTGCTGCCCAATACCGCCATGGCGCACCCCGATGGTCGCGCCATGGTTTGGAGCGGCATTCCCCGTTGATTCGCGCTCCGCGCGAGTAGGTCCGGCGCACGCACCGATTCGGTAACCGCGTGCAGACCACACCGCAGTGGGGCCGCAGGCCGTGGTGCGCACGATCCACCACATGACCGATGACGCTCGACTGCCCGAACCAGCCCGGACATCGGCCGGAGTGATCTATTCCGTGTTCGCCGGCGCCATCGCGGCAGCTCTGCTTTCGCCGGCCGTGCTCGTCATCGGCACCACGATGACGGTCATCGTGGAGGTCGCCCGCGGCGAGAACATCGCGTGGCAATCGAGCGTCGCGATGAACCTCGTCTTCATCGGCGTGCCGGCCCTCTTGCTCCTGGTCATGCTTGTTATCCCCGCCAGGGTCCTGGGTTCTGCCGGCGAGCGGATCGGACACGCTCGCGCCACCCGTTGGGCTGGTGCTGCCGTGACGGTCTGGTTCGCCGTGATCGCCGCGCTGTGGCTCCTTCAGGCCGCCGGATCGTCGCGCCCCGCCTTCGAGGCGGAGGAGACGTGGTACGCGGTCGCGTTCGCACTGGCGGCAGCCGTGGCCGCAATCGGGACGATCGTGGTCGAACGGCGCGCGATGCGTGCGGCGCTCGCGCTGGGGGCCGGCATCGCGGTCGGCCTCGTCGCGCTCGCCGCCGCGCTCGTCGTCGTGTGGGGAAGCCCGCCGCGCATCCCGGTCGGCGCACAGGTCGTCCATGTTTCGGTTATCGAATCAGCGGTCCGCCTGAATCCCGCCACGGTCCATGCCGGCGAAGTGCACTTCGTGGTCGAGTCACCGGGGGAAGAAGGCCTCAGCGACATCTTCGCCTTCATCAGCTCCGGGTACGGTGACGACGACGCGCCGCTCCCACTCGGCGACGATGCCGCCGCCCGCCTGGCCCGAGGCGACTACCAGGGCACGGCGACCGAAGGTGGATGGCCGGCCTACGCGGAGCTCACGCTCCGGGAGGGGCGCTATGCGTTCGTGATCTTCGGCCCGGGCGGAGATATGCCCGACCGTCCGCCGGCTTCGGTGACCATCCTCGAGGTCGTGCCTGATCCGGGAGGTGCGGCATGACAACCCCGGAAGCTCCAACTCGGTCCTTCGCGCTCGTCTTCGTGCTTGCGCTCGTGGCTCTGCTGGCCATCGCATTCGTGATCA
>DATFFM010000088.1:0-40247 GCA_035250005.1 Vicinamibacterales bacterium
CGCCTGCGCGCCGGGTTCGTGTGCGCCGAGGTCGCCCTGTCGGTGCTGCTCGTCATCGGCGCCGGGCTGCTGGTGCGGAGCTTTCTCGCGGTCCAGCGCGTGCAGCTCGGATTTCAGCCGGCGGGGGTGTTGAGCCTGCGGCTGTCGCTGCCGCGCGCGCGCTATCCGCGCACCAGCGACCTGGCCGCCTTTCACGAGGCGCTGGCGGCCCGCCTGAGCAGCGTGCCGGGAGTCGCCGCCGTCGCCTCCGCCAATGTCGTGCCGATGAACAACTACCTCGCGACGACAACGATCCGGTTGCCCGGGTTCGAAGCGCAGGCACCGGCCGCGTGGCCCGACGTGCACTACCGGATGGTGAGCGCCGGCTACTTCGACGTGCTGGGCATTGCGGTCCTGAGCGGCCGCGCCTTCGACGACTTCGATCGCCGCGGCGCGATGCCGGTCGCCATCGTCAGCCGCGGGCTGGCGCGGACCTACTGGCCGGCGGGCAACGCAGTCGGCTCGCGGATCGAAGTGCGCGACGACACCGAGAAATCGCGCGCGGTGGAGATCGTCGGGATCGTCGACGACGTGAGGCACCTCGGCCCGGAAGTGGCGAGCCCGAGCGAGATCTATGTCCCGCTGCCTCAGGTGCCCGACGCTACGTCGATCTGGCTCGCCAACAACATGTACGTGGCGGTCCGGACGCCGCAGGATCCGCTGTCGCTGGCCGGCGCCGTGCGCGGCGAGGTGGCGCGGGTCGATCCGGAGGTCGCGGCCTCGTTCGTGCGCAGCATGGAGCAGTGGGTGGGCCTGTCGGTCCAGGCCCGGCGCTTCAATCTCGGCGTGATCGGGGTGTTCGCCCTGACCGCGCTGCTGCTGGCGGCGACCGGGGTCTACGGGGTCGCGGCCGAAGCGGTGGCGGTGCGCACGCGCGAGCTGGGCGTGCGCGCCGCGCTGGGCGCGAGCGGGCCGCAGCTGCGGCTGGGGGTGATGAAAGACGGGCTGGCCCCGGTGGCGGGGGGGATCGTGCTGGGGGTCGTTTTCGCCGCCGCCTCCTCCGGCCTGCTGGCGTCGTTTCTCTACGGCGTCGAGGGGCGCGATCCGGCGACCTATGCCGGGGTCGTCGCGCTGGCCGCCGCCGCGGGGGCACTCGGCCTGTATCTGCCATCGCGCCGGGTGACGCGGATCGATCCGGTGATTGCGCTGAGAACGGAGTGAGGGCACCGAACGAGACCGAGACCCGCTTTACCTCGGTATTGCGGAGTCGCTGTCGCCCGGATCGCGCAGTTTGATCGTGCCGACGTCTTCCTCGGGCTCACGCACCGCGAACTCGACATGAACCGGACGCGGACCCGCCAGATACGCCAGGTATTCGCCTGGCGGGAGCAGCACGTGGAGCGGGCCATATTCGGGGCCTTTCACTTCGAGCGACACTCCCGGCTCCGTCACACCGAACACGTGCTCGCGGGCGAGCGGCTCATCGTTCCGATCCACTACCTCGATGCGCGCGATACCGTGAAAACCGACGGCGACCTGCCCGATACCGGCGGCGATGTCGGCCTCGGTGATCCTCGTCGTCAGCCGGAACGACGGAATCCGGTAGGTCACGCCGGACTGGTGTGACCGGACGAGGCACTTCGCGAACAGCAACTGGATCTCCCCGCCGGCCACGTCGGGAAAATCTTCCGTCTCGTTCCGCTCCAGCCGCACGCTTCGCAATACGGCCGGCATCGCCTCCAGGGACGCGAAGTCCAGCGCCTCCAGGGAGGCGACGTCCGGGAGGCACGAAAGCTCGCCTTCCTCGAATGTCAGTTGCTGTGAAACGAGCTGAAAGCGCAGCTGAGGCGATTGTTTAGTATTAACCGACTGATGGGGCTGCAGCGCAGTTGGCCTTATTGGATTGGCCGATGACAGACTCACAATACGGCGCAATTATTTCGTTCTTTTTTGTGTTCGGAGGTGCCTTGCTCGCGTTTGCAGGAGACGCCTTGCTGCGCTTCGGGCGACGCCAGAGTGCCAAGAGTCCGTTGGGAAGATATATTCCATACGATTCTGTGGCCATGCATCCAGCGTACAGTGTACTGACGCGCGTTTGTGGTTGGCTCAGCGTGATTGTCGGCGTTCTGCTGATCTTGGGCATTTGGTTCCTAGGTCATCCGCTCCAAACTACAAATTCCAAACTACAAACTCCAAACTCCCAATCTCCAGTTCATGTTTGCAGTTTGTAGTTTGTAGTCTGAATTTTTCTTGCGAGTCATGGCACTACGCCTGCCCGTCGCGCTGCTCCGCTATCTGTGGGCCTTGCCCAATACTCTGATTGGATTGCTGTTCCTCCCGTTCGCCATGCAGGCCGAGGGTCGCCTGCGAATCGTCGACGGCGTGGTCGAAGTGCACGCCCCCGTCATCGGCGCGATCCTGCGCCACTGGATACCCTTACACGGCGGGGCTGCCGCAATGACGTTCGGCCACATCGTCATTGGGCGTGACCGCAAGTCGCTCGATGCGGCACGCTGTCACGAGCGAGTGCACGTCCGGCAGTGCGAGACCTGGGGGCCGGCGTTCATCCCGGCGTACCTGATCGCGGGCGTCTGGGCGATGATCACCGGCAAGGCGGCGTACGATGGGAACTACTTCGAGTGTCAGGCGAGACGTGAAGCGGACTGACAGGCGCATCGTTCTCTGGGTCATCCTGGCGATCTCTGGTGCATTGGCCGGCCCCGGTTCGGCGGACCAGCTGCTGCCGCCGCCTGGAGACGGGGACATCCGCGCGGTGTATTGGGAACTACGGAACGAGTCAGAGGTCTGGCTCACGCTGGAGCCCAGGTCCGCCAGCGGCGACGCTGCACCTCTTCTGACCTTTACGTGCCGGTTCGCGGGCAAGCGACCGGCTGGTGCCATCACCGAGATCGACGTGCGCGCCTACGCGGGCGTATTCTGGGCCCCCCGGGCGGATCTCTGGTTCCTGCTGGACGACACGCATAAGCTGGACCTGGCGCCCAAGGGCGGCCGATTGATCAGCGGGACGCCTTCGGACTATGTATCTGAGATGGTGTCGATCGACACCGTAAAACGAATGGTGGCCGAACATCGCATCACCGGCGAGGCACTCGGTTTCCCGTTCGAACTGCGGGAGTCGCAGCGCGGCGCGCTTCGCAGGTTTCTCGACCTGGCACTATCCGGAAACCCTGCCCAGCAGCCTCGACGATAAGCTCGGAGAACGACATGCGAATCGGCATTCTGGGATCGGGAGAAGTTGCGAAGTCGCTGGCGGCCGGCTTTCTCAAGCATGGCCACGAAGCGATGCTGGGCACGCGGGACCGGGTGAAGCTCGAACCCTGGCTCGCGCACAATCCCAAAGGGGCTGCCGGGAGCTCTGCGGAGGCGGCCGCGTTCGGGGAAATCGTCGTCCTGGCGGTCAAGGGCAAGGCGGCGGCGGACGTGCTGCGCGCCGCCGGTGCCGCCAACCTGGCGGGAAAGCTGGTGATCGACGCGACAAACCCGATCGAGGACACGCCACCCGTCAACGGGGTCCTGAAGTTCTTCACCACGCTCGACGAGTCGCTGATGGAACGGCTGCACCGCGAGTTCGCCGACGTCCGCTTCGTGAAAGCCTTCAACTCGGTCGGCAGTGCCAGCATGGTCAACCCGCAGTTCAAGGGGGGCAAGCCGACGATGTTCATCTGCGGCAATGACGCTGCGGCCAAGAGGACCGTAACCGGGATCCTCGATCAGTTCGGGTGGGAGACCGCGGATATGGGATCGGTCGAGGCCGCCCGCGCGATCGAGCCCCTCTGCATCCTGTGGTGCATTCCCGGCTTCCTGCGGCAGGACTGGATCCACGCCTTCAAGCTGTTGAACTGATACGGACGACTGGATTCGTCATGACAGTGCAGATCGACGCGCGCCTGGTGGACATTACGACGCTCGCCGTCGATGCCATCGTGAACGCGGCGAATACGGCGCTGGCCCCCGGTGCCGGGGTGTGCGGCGCGATTCACCGCGCGGCCGGGCCCGAACTGGCGGCCGCCTGCGCGCGCCTGGCGCCGTGCCCGACCGGTGAGGCGCGCGTGACGCCGGGCTTCCGGTTGCCGGCGCGGTTCGTGATTCATGCCGTGGGGCCGGTATGGCAGGGGGGCAACGCCCGCGAGCCCGGGTTGCTGGCATCCGCATATCGCGCCTCGCTGAAGCTCGCACAGAGCGAGGGGCTCGAATCCATCGCGTTCCCGGCGATCAGCACCGGGATCTACGGCTACCCTCTGGACGAGGCGACGGCCGTCGCGGTGACGACCGTGCGCGCGGAACTGACGGATCCCGGATCGCTGCGGCGCGTGATCTTCGCGTGCTTCAACACGGCGGCGCTTGACGCGTACCGCGGCGCAGGCGTCACGGCGCAGCCGTAATTCTCTCTGCGCGGTGCAACGTGGAAGCCCCGAACAGCGAACGACAACGGATCCGGCGGGCGACCGGTGCGGATCTGCCGTCGGTCGGGCGTCTGGGCGCGATGCTGCTGCGCGCGCATCACGAGTTCGATCCCGACCGGTTCATGCGCGCCGGGGTTGACGCCGAACGGGGATATGCCGCCTTTCTCGCGACCCAGCTGAATGAAGCGGATGCGCTGGTGCTCGTCGCGGACCGCGACGGCGCGGTTGTCGGCTACCTCTACGCCAGCGTCGAGCCGCGCAGCTGGAAGGAGCTGCGCGAGCGCGCCGGGTTCATCCATGACGTGCTCGTCGACGAGGGCCACCGGCGGAGCGGGCTTGCCGACGAGCTGCTCGATGCCGCCGTCGATTGGCTCCGCGGCCGTGGGGTGCCGCGCGTGCTTCTCTGGACCGCCTCGCGCAACGAACAGGCGCAGCGGCTCTTCCGGCGCAAGGGGTTCCGGAGCACGATGATCGAGATGACGCTGGAGATTGGCTGAGGAGGCCCGGACATGCCTGAGGTGCGGAAGGGGCAGACCGACGTCGCGCTGTCGCGCGAGGAGTTCGAGCGGCGGCTCCGGGAGCGGTTCTACGATCCCGGTTTCGACAGGGTCGCGCCGCAGGTCGACGCAGCCGTCGACATCGCCTGGCAGGCGTACCACGAGTATCACAAGAGTCCGCGCACGACGAAGGCCGGTCCAGGGTTCGCCGACCCGGAGTTCGAGCTGCCGCTGGAATGGCTTGCCGCCCGCACGCGCATCCTCGAGGAAGAACGCCGGCAGCAGCTGCCTGAATCCCCGTCGCGCATCCTGCTGATCTGCGGGGCGGCGCGTACGGACCGCAGCTGCCCGGGCGAAATGTCGAAGACGTTTCGCCTCGTGCAGATGGCGCGCGAAGAAATCGACCGGGCCGGCCTCACGTGCGATCTGCTCGACCTGAGTGTGCTGACGGCCGAGTACGGGCGCCAGATCCTGCCCTGCAAGGCGTGCGTGTCAACGGCAATGCCGCTCTGCCACTGGCCGTGTTCCTGTTATCCCAATCACGCGCTCGGTCAGGTGAACGACTGGATGAGCGAGCTGTACCCGCGCTGGGTCGCGGCGCATGGCGTGATGATCGTCACACCGGTGTACTGGTACCAGGCTCCGAGTGTGCTGAAGCTCATGATCGACCGGCTGGTCTGTGCCGATGGCGGCAATCCCGATCCCACCACGACCCACGGGAAGCAGCCGGACGAAGCCAAGGCGCTGGAGCTGAAGGGCTGGGGTTATCCCAGGCACCTGGCCGGACGGGTCTTCTCGGTGATCGTCCACGGCGATACCGTTGGCGCTGAAACGCTGCGGCGGTCGCTTGCCGACTGGCTGACCGACATGCATCTGGTGCCCGCCACGCCGCACGCGAGTCTCGACCGCTACATCGGGTACTACGAGCCATACGCGACGAGTCACGAAGCGCTCGACCGGGATACGGCCCTGCAGCAGGAGGTCAGAAACACCGCCCGTGCGCTGGTCGAAGCGGTCGGGCTCGCGCGAAGCGGGCGGATGCCGGCTTCAGGGGCGTCGCTCGCGGACCCACGGCCTAAGTAATCCGCGCGAGAAATCCCCGGACGACCTCCCGCACATCACGGCGCTCGAGATCCACCGCGGCATTCATGCGGCGCATCTCGGCGTCCGACACGCGGCCCGCCAGCCTCGCAAACGCCCGGCCGATGGCAGGCTCCCGCAGCAGAGCCGCCGTGCGGACGACAGGGATCGCGTCGTAGGGAGGGAAGTAGCGCCGGGTGTCGTCGAGCGGCGCCAGATCCAGCGCGTCGATCAGCGCGCTGGTCGCGTCGCCGGCGATCACGTCCACCTGCCGGTCGGCGAGCGCGCGGTAGATGAGCGACAGGTCCATGCCGCGCGGCTGCGATCCGAACGACAGGCCATAGGTCTGCACCAGGCCCGGGTATCCGTCCTGCCGCTGGAGGAACTCGTACCCGAATCCGGGCCGCCAGCCGGGTGCGAGCGGCCGCAGGTCGTCCACCGTCTTCAGCCCTCGCGCGCGTGCGTCCGCCCCGCGCACGAGGATCGTGAACGTATTGTTGAAGCCCAGGGGCTCGAGCACGCTCACCTGGGCGCGTGCATACAGCTCGCGCGCCCGCGCGAGGGCCTGCGCCGGATCGTGCGGCACGACTTCGTGAAACACCGCCGACACGGCGGTGCCGGTGTATTCGACATAGACGTCGAGGTCTCCGCTGCGGATCCCCCGGTCGCACACGAAGGTGCCGCCCAGATTCAGCTTCCGCATCACCGTGACACCTTCGGCCTCGAGCGCCTGGGCAACCAGCTCGCCGAGGATGACCTGCTCGGTGAAGTTCTTCGATCCGACAACGACCGCCGAGCGTCGCCCGGAGGCGAGGGCGCTCCCGGCCAGCAGGGCGAGCAGCAAAACGGCGATGCCCGCGCCGGTCGCGATGGACCTGCCCGTCGCCTGCCCTCGACGCAGCCGGCGCTCGGTCAGCGCGAGGGCGCCGTCGGCCAGCAGCGCCAGGGCGGCGGCCGGAATCGCTCCGGCGAGAATGGTGGTCGTGTCCACCATCGCAAGCCCGCGAAAGATGTATTCGCCGAGGCCGCCGGCCCCGATCGCCGCTGCGATCGTCGCCGTGCCCACCCCGATGACCGCCGCCACCCGGATCCCCGCGACGATCTGCGGCACCGCCAGCGGGAGCTCCACCATCGTCAGCAGCTGGCGCCGCGTCATGCCCATCGCCACACCCGCCTCGATGATCGACCGGTCGATGGTCGCGAGCCCCGTCACCGTGGTCCGTACGATCGGGAGCAGCGCGTAGAGCGTCAGGGCGATCAGCGCCGTGCGTGGACCGATCCCGCCGACGAACGGCAGCGGCAGCAGGAACCCGAGGAGCGCCAGGCTGGGGATCGTCTGGGCAACGCTCGCCAGCCCGAGAATCGCGCGGCCGGCGGACGGCCGGCGGGCGGCCATCACGCCCGCCGGTACGCCGATCGCGACCGCCGCCGCGGTCGACAGCAGCACGAGAACGACATGCTGGCGCAGCAGCGTCAGGAGCTCGGTCGAATGCGCCTGCCAGAACCTGAGCAGGGTCATTGCGGCCCCGGCACGGGCGGCAGCGCATCGAGAAAGGCACGGACGGCGGGATCTTTCGACCCGGCCACGGCCGCCGGTGTGTCGCAGATCACCATCCGCCCGCCGTCCAGTACGGCGACACGGTGGCCCAGGCTGAAGGCTTCACCCATGTCATGGGTCACGAGGATCACGGTCGTGCCGAGCCGCGCCTGCAGTGCCTGAAACGCCCGGCGGACGTCGGCGCGCGTGACGGGGTCGAGCGCTCCGAACGGCTCGTCCATCAGCAGCACCTGCGGGTCCACGGCCAGCGCCCGTGCGAGACCCACGCGCTGCCGCTGGCCGCCCGAAAGCTCGTTGGGCGCCCGCGCGGCGAACTCCGCCGCCGGCAACCCCACCAGGTCGAGGAGTTCTATTGCCCGCGCCTGCGCGCGCTCCCCGGTCCAGCCCTCGAGCCGTGGCACGACCCGGACGTTGGCTTCGACCGACATGTGGGGGAAGAGCCCGACGTCCTGAAAGACGTAGCCGGCGCGGCGCCGAAGCTGGATCCCATCCCACTCGCGGGTGTCGCGGCCGAGCACCACCACCGCACCCTCGGCGGGGAGCAGCAGCCGATTGACCAGCTTCAGGATGGTGGTCTTGCCGGCGCCGCTGCGGCCGACGATTGCGACCACCTCCCCTTGCTCCACGCGGAGGTCGAACCGATCCAGCACCGGCGGCCTGCCGGGGTAACCGAACGTGACGCCCTCGAAATGGACGGACACAGGGTGACGCCTAGCTCGCCCGCGCGACCGCCTGCAGCCGCTCCGCGATCTCCGCCGGGATCTCGGCGGCGCGCATCGTGCCGTTCGGATGCTTCCGCACGCACACCGACGTCATCGTCCCCACCGCGATCACCGTCTGGCCCCGGACGATGGTGAATTCGTACTCGAGCGTCCGCGTCTTCAGCGCGGCGATGCGCACCCAGACTTCGAACTCCTCTTCGAATCGCAGCGGGTTGCGGAACTCGAGGGCGGCGCCGAGCCTGGGCCAGCCGATCTCGCTGCCGCGCTCCGCAATGGTCAGGCCGGCGGCGCGCCACATCGCATGCTCGGCCTCCTCCAGATACCGGAACATCGTCGAGAAATGGACGATGCCCGCGAGATCGGTTTCGGCGAACTGGACGCGGCGGCGGTACTTGAATTCGCTGGCCACGGACCAATTCTATGACCTGCGCTACCTGGCGGCCACGTGATATCCGGGGCGGGCCTTCACCGTCGCGCCGCGCTGCCTGACCCGGACGTCGAGGCGATGCCATCCCGGTGAAGGGGAACGCTGCAGGCTGTAGCTCAGAAGATAGCGCCGGCGGAACTCGTTGAGGATCTGGACGAAGGCGGACGAGAGCCCGGCCGACTCCACTTCGAGGACGTTGCCGCCACTGGCTTCGGTGAACTCCTTGAGCACCTGCGGCATCTGCTTCGCGCCCGCGGTGGAGACGGCATAGATGACGACCTCCGACCGCTGTGCGGCCCGCAGGACCGCATCGGGCCGGAGCCAGCTGGTCGTGTCGATTCCGTCGCTGAAGACAATGAGCAGCGAGCGGCGGTCGCCCGGTTCCGCCATCGCGATCGCGGCGTAGATCGCGTCGATCAGTGACGTCGCGCCCGATGGCGCGGCGTCCTCGAGCGTGCGCCGAATGAGATCGAACGCCGACGTGAGCGCCTGCCGGCCGACCACGTCATGGCTGAACGTCGCCAGCGCCGCGCGGTCGTCGTTCTCCAACGCCGTCAGGAGCGCATCGGTTCCGCCCCGAAGGATCGCGAATCGCTCCGGCGTCAGGCTGCTGCTCACGTCCAGCGCCAGGATCACGTCGAGGGGCAGGGAACCCGCTCCGAGCAGCGAGACCTTCTGCACCGCGCCGTTGTCGCGGACCTCGAAGTCGTCGGCGGTG
This sequence comes from Vicinamibacterales bacterium, assembly GCA_035250005.1. Classification (GTDB taxonomy): domain Bacteria; phylum Acidobacteriota; class Vicinamibacteria; order Vicinamibacterales; family 2-12-FULL-66-21; genus JACDCA01. The sequence continues at coordinate 9,406 of DATFFM010000088.1, forward strand.
AGCCCGAGCACCGGTTGCCCGCCTCTGGTGACCAATGCGTCGAGCCGCACCGACTCGACGCGGGCCGTGAACTTGACCTGTGCGGCTGGCGCGAGGGTGGCGGCGGTGAGCAGGGCCAGCAGCGGGAGCCAGGATCTCACCGCCGGGCCCTCCAGATGTCGTCGTCCTGAAGCATCAGCTGTTTCATCCGCGCGGCGAGTTCGGCGTACATCGCCTCGGCGTGTCGGCCGTTGCCCTGGTAGTAGATCCACCACGGGTCGAATCGCTCGTCCGGATCGTCGGTGGCCTCGAGTGCCCGTTTGATTGCCGCGCGAGCGGTGGTCGAATCACCCTGCTCCCCGGCCAGCCGGCCGATCGCGAGCTGCGGAGCCTGGGCCGATGGGAACAACGCCGCCGCGGTCCTGAACGCCGACAGCGCGCCGCTGTCGTCACTCGACAGTTGCAGGGCGTCGCCGAGAAACAGATACGCAAAGTACTTCACCTTGTCGTCGGCGGTCAGGCCGGTCGCGCGCCGCAGTTCGCGGACCGCCTCCGCCGGCCGGCCGCGCAGCGTCATGACGCGTCCGAGCCGCACCCGCGCCTCGGTGAAGGCGGGATCTCGTTCGACGGCCGCGCGGAAGTGCCGCTCCGCCTCGGCGAGCAGCGCGGCTGGCTTGCGCCTGACGCTTCGCAGAAGCTCTTCCGGCTTCATCTGACTGGACTTTTCCTGCTGCCCCGATAGCGGAGCCTGGAGCGCCGGCGAGGCGTACGCTTCAGCGAAGCAACCGGCATCGAAGAGGACGCCGGCGCTGTCGGGAAAGCGCGCGAGCGACCGGTCGACGTGAGGCTGAAGATCCGCGAGGTTGCTGCGGGCGGCGAGCACCGCCGAGACTGCTCGGTACCACGCGACCGCATGCGCACGCTTCGCCGCGGCATCGCGAGCCGACGGGTCCGACCCGATGCCGTCCAGCAGGCGCCTCCCGGCAGCAAGGTGCGAGTCGAGTGTGGCGATCCCTCTGCGCTGACCGTCCTGAGCGATGATCCCGTAGCCGGGGGTCGAGAGTTGCGGCCGTTGATCGACCGGGATGTGGATGGAGATGTCAGCCAGGAGCGTCGCGCTTCGCAGGAGGATGCCGTCGCTGCCACTGTTCAGGATCCGGCCGAGGACGCGCCCGAACTTGTCGCGCGGCCAGTCGCTCACGCGGCGGACGTGCTCGTCCAGGATCCCCGGTTCATGTTGTCGAGCAGCCGTGATCCACTGATTGACTTCGATGTCCTTCAAGTTTTGCGGGCCGGCGCCCGCGACCGCGAGCGTCCCGATCTCGAGCACGATGATCACCGGGAGGCAGCGGAGCTGCATGGCGGTGTTATACCGCGAATCGCGGACCGGCAGCCGCTAGGGTCTGCCACCCTCGGGCAGAATCAACTCGGTGGCCTTGTCGGGGACCTGATCCTGCGGCAGCCCCTGCTTCCAGGTGGGAATGGTGTTTTTGCCGGCCGGGTAGAGCGATTCCATCGGCGCCCAGACCTTGTCGACCCGTTCGGTGAACAGGTCGCCGATGAGCAGATCGGTTACCGTGCCGCGGAGCTCCGGATAGTGTCGGACGAAGTTGCCGAAGCTGAAGCCATCGTAGTACTCGCAGACCAGACGGCGCATGCGGTCCACGCCGGCGTTGAAGCCGTCGCCCCAGCGGCCCAGCTGCGCCGCGGTGGTGTCGCCGCGCTCCAGTCCCTCGCAGATCGCATCGGCCGCCAGCTCACCCGATTTCAGCGCCAGCAGGACCCCGGATGAATACAGCGGATCGAGAAATCCGAACGCGTCTCCGACGAGCACCCAGCCGTCGCCGGCCACCTCTTTGGCCCGGTACGAGTAGTCGCGGGTCACGAAGCAGCCGGCGACGCGCTCGGCGCCGGCGATCCGCCGCTTGACGGCCGGGCACGCGTCCACCTCCTGCCGGTAGGTGTCCTCGTGCGAGCCGTTCCGGCTCTTGAACAGGTAGTCGAACGGCGCCACCACGCCGACGCTGACGATGTCGTCGTGCTGCGGGATGTACCAGAACCAGCCCTGCTTGTCGGTGGTCTGCAGGACCATCGTGGCGCCTTCGTCGCGACCCGCATCGCGGTACGCGCCCTTCCAGTAGGTCCAGATCGCGCCTTTGTTGAGCACCGGGTCCCATACCCGCAGCTTGAAGCGGTTCTGGAGCAGCGCCGCCTGGCCGCTGGCGTCGACGACGACCTTGGCCCGGATCTCCCGTCTGGCGCCGCCGGCCTCCTTGATGCGGACGCCGCTGGCGCGCTCGTTTTCGAAGAGCACTTCGAGAACGTGAACCCCTTCGTGCGCGTCGACCCCGTGCTCGCGCGCGTTGTCGAGCATCATCTGGTCGAACTCGCTGCGCACGACCTGCCAGGTCTGCGAGCACTCGTGCGGTTTGTTGTCCCAGAAGTAGAAAGGGGCCGACTCCTTGCCGAGGGCATTCACGAACTGGACGCTGTACTTCTTGACGAAATGGCTCGCCTGCATCCTCGGCAGCATATTCAGCCGTTCGAGCACCCAGTAGGTCTCGGGGATCAGCGACTCGCCGATGTGAAAGCGGGGAAACTTCTCGCGCTCGAACAGGCCGACCTTCAGCCCGCGCTGCGCGATGAGCGTGGACGTCGTGGCTCCCGCCGGGCCGCCGCCGATGACGACGACATCGTACTCGTGGACCATGCGCGTGTGACTGATCTAGGTGTAGCGGATGCCCGTGTGCTCGGGCAGGAAGAAGCGGTGGAGGAGCGAGTCGACGCGCATGAGGCCATCGCGCGTCAGCGCGATGCGGCCGGGCGTGAGCTCGGTGAGAAAGCCGTCGGCCTGCAGCGACGCGAGCTGCGGCGCGAAGCGCATCATCGGATCGACGCGGTACTTCTCGACGAAGTAGCCCGGCCGCACCGAGCCGCGCTTCAATTGCAGAATGAACTCGCGGATCAACCGCTCATCGGGGCTGGGCGTGTAGGCGCGCGACAGCGGCAGCCGGCCCGCCTGAACCGCGGCACCGTACGTCTCCCAGGTATCGAGATTCTGCACATGGACGCCGTTGACGTGCCCGAACGACGCCACGCCGAGCCCCACCAGGTCCGCGCCTTCCCACAGGCGATCGCGATAGACGAAGGTGGTGGCCGAGGGGTCTTTCACCGCCGTGTAGGCGCTGCCGACGTGATACCCCGCACGCTCGAGCGCTTCGAACGCCTCCATCACCCACCGGCGCTTCTGCGGCCAGTCGGCTACTGGCGCTTCGAGCTGCCCGGTTCCCTTCAGCAGGTTGCCGCTGATGGTCGTGTTGTAGGGGAGCTCCATCTGGTAGATGGTGATGCTGTCAGGCTCGAGCGCCAGCGTGCGCTCGATGCACGCGCGCCAGTTGTCGTCGGTCTCGCCCATCATGCCGGCGATGAGGTCGATGTTGATCTGGGGGAAGTCGAGGTCGCGCGCGTAGCCATAGACCTTCATGATCTCCGGCGAGCGATGCGCCCGGCCGTTCAGCTCCAGGATCCGGTCGTCGAAGTTCTCGACGCCGAGGCTCAGGCGGGTCACGCCGAAGCCCCTGATGGCGGCCAGCTTGCTCTCGGTCAGCGTACCCGGCTCGCACTCGAACGTGATCTCTGCCGCCCGGCTCCAGTCGGAGCGCGCGGTGAGACGCGACACCAGCCCTTCGAGCTGTGCGGTGGAGAGAAACGACGGCGTGCCTCCGCCGAAGTACACGAAGTCCACGGCCCGGCCGGCGAGCGCCGGCGCCTCCAGATACATCTCCCACTCGGCGGCGAGGATGTCGAGGTACTCCTCCACTTGCCTGGCGTTCTTGTTCGTGTAGACACGAAAATAGCAGAAGTGGCAGCGCTTCCGGCAGAACGGGATATGCAGGTAGAGGCCGAGCGGGACCCGGGCCGACGGAGAGTTCAGCGCATCGCGCGCGGCATCGACCGCCGATTCCGTCCAGACGGAAAATGGCGGGTAGTTCGCGACGAAGTAACTGCCGACGCCGGTTTCTTCCCGGTCGCCTTTCTCGAACACCTCGGGCATATGGACGTGATACGACGGACGCGCCGCATTTGTTAGCGGGCAGGGCTGGCTTGTCTATTGTACTGGTGAACGGGCCTGCCGCGGGGATAAGTCGGGCGTCAAACAGGCCCGGTGACACCCTGGATTTCCTCCTGTCGACAGGGTAGAGGCCGCGCCGTTTACGCGGAGCAGAGACGCCGCCGCCCGCGATCGAAGCGCATCATGCCTTTCCCGGCGCGAACCCGCTGGCGCGGGCGAGCTTCAGGAGTTGCGTCAGCCGGCGCACCTCGGCCCGCGCGACCGCCTGGCCGAATCCGGTCAGCAGGTAGTAGCGCCGGCGCTCATCGTCCTCGTCGGGCGCGGGGCGTCGGCGGCTCTCTTCGATCAGCCCCTGTTCCTGCATACGCTGAATGGAACGGTAAAGCGTGCCGGCGCTGAGCCGGACCTCGCCGCCGGTGCGTGCGGCGACATCCTGGATGATGGCGTAGCCGTGACGTTCCTCTCCCGCGAGGGCCAGCAGGATGTGAAAGGTCGCCGGCGGCAGCGGGAGCAGGGCGTCGACTTCTGCGGGAACGATGTGCACACGCTGAATGTATGCACAGTGGCTATAGCTGTCAACGGCGTTCCGGCGAACTCACGACAAGACGGCTGGTGCGTTCGTTGAACCCGGGAGTGCGCGCTCGGGCAAGGATGGCCGGGGCTCCGGCTCGCCCCGGGTGGGCAGGTCGGCTCCGGATCAGCTCTTGTCGGCGCCCTCTTCGCTCTTTTCCCGGTCCTTTTCCTCCTGCTGCTGCAGCTCGATCTGCCAGTCGGCCAGAGGCTGGGGCCCGGGCTGGATGTGGGCGATATCCGGGTCGACCCCGCCGGCGGCCCGATCCGAGGGCCGCTGGGGCCGGTCGGCGCGACGCGCTTCCTTCATCTTCTGCTTTTCCATGCGCGCTTTCTCGCGCTCGCGCTTCATCAGGGTCGGTCGGGATCTCTGGGCCATAAAACTCCTGAAGACATTTTACTCGATCAGCCGCAGCGCGGCTGGCAGCCCGGTCCGGGCGCCTCGCTGGTTGCCCTCGGGCATCGGCTGCTGCATCAATCCGCCCGGTCGATCGGAAAGGATCGCGCGCCGGAATCCCGGAATCCTGCCCTTGTCTGTCGCCGAACGCCTGTGTATGGAAGTCTGTCGCCCGATTGTTTCGGACGCGCCGACAGTGCGGTTATCCGACCGGTACACAGATTGCGCATGGACCGTCCATGGCGAAACCATCAAAGCGAGGGAAGACTGAAGAGAGAGGGACCGCGGCGGCCCCGCAGTCGGCAGGCGACGCCACCGTAGCCGCCCCGGATCGCGAGCGGATCGCGATGCGCGCGTACGAGCTGTACCTGGCGCGCGGCGGCGCCGGCGGCGACGCGATGGAGGACTGGCTGGCCGCGGAGCGCGAGGTCAGCTCGACGCGTAGAGATCGCGAGCCGGAATAGTCGCGGCTTGGCCCGTCACGAGCTCAGCCGCCGAATCGCCACCCGGCCCTCCGTCCGCATCGGCTGCTCCGGATGGCAGTACAAGCATTGGCGCGGCGATTTCTACCCCGCGGGCGTACCGCTGGCCCGCTGGTTCGAGTATTACGCGGACCGGTTCGACACGGTAGAGATCAACAACACCTTCTATCGCTTGCCTGAAGCCGTCACGTTCTCGCGCTGGGCGGACCGCGCCCCGATGGGCTTCCTGTTCGCGGTCAAGGCCAGCCGGTTCCTGACCCACATGAAAAAGCTGAAGGACCCCGAGGAGCCGCTCGCTCGGCTCTTCGATCGGATGCGTCCCCTGGGCCCGCATCTCGGCCCGGTCCTCTACCAGCTCCCGCCGGGCTTGAACCTCGACCTCGGCAGGCTGGACCGTTTTCTGCAGGCACTGCCGACGGGGATCCGGCATGTGGTCGAGTTTCGCGATCCTGCGTGGTACGTCGACGACGTGTCGGGACTCCTGGAGCGCTACGGTGTGGCGCGGTGCCTGCACGACATGAAGGGATCCGCCACCGGACAGGAGCGCGTTGGGCCGTTCGTCTACCTCCGCTTTCACGGGCCCGGCGGCACGTACAGCGGTGGATATGCGCGGGACCGGCTCGAGCGCTGGGCGCGTTGGCTCAACGAGCAGCGCAGCGCAGGTGTCGAGGTCTACGCGTATTTCAACAACGATGTCGGAGGTCACGCGCCGAGAGACGCGATGACGCTTCGAGGGCTTCTGGAGGCAACCGAATGACGCGGCAGCAGAAACTCATGCTCGCGCTGGGCGCCGGCGCGGCCGCCATGCTCGCGGCCAGACGCGGGTTGCGCAATCGCCACGCGATCAGCTTCGAGGGGCGGGTTGTGATCATTACGGGCGGCTCGCGCGGCCTCGGACTGGTCCTCGCGCGCCAGCTCGCCGCCGAGGGGGCCAGGCTGTGTCTGCTCGCGCGCGATTCCGAGGAGCTCGACCGCGCACGAGCGCAGCTCCCGCACGACGCCGAGGTGATGACCATCCGCTGCGATATCCGCCGCCGGGCCGACGTTCGTTTCGCGATGGATCGAGTGCTCAGCCGGTGGACGGCAGTCGACGTGCTGATCAACAACGCTGGCGTGATCCAGGTGGGTCCGCTCGAGCACATGACCATCACCGATTTCGAGAGTGCGATGGCAACGCATTTCTGGGGGCCGCTGCACCTCATGTTCGAGTGCGTGCCGTCGATGCGCCGCCGCGGCTTCGGGCGCATCGTCAACGTGTCGTCGATCGGCGGCAGGATAGCCGTGCCGCACCTGGCGCCGTACTGCGCGAGCAAGTTCGCGCTCGCGGGGCTCTCCGATTCAGTCCGCGCCGAGCTCGATCAGTACGGGATCCGCGTGACGACGGTGGCGCCCGGCCTGATGCGGACCGGAAGTCCCCTCAACGCCGACTTCAAGGGACAGCACCAGCTGGAGTACACCTGGTTTGCGATTTCGGATTCGATTCCGGGTCTGACGATATCGGCGGAGCGGGCGGCCCGGAAGATCATCGAAGCCTGCCGGTATGGCGACCCGGAACTGACGATCACGCTCCCGGCCAAAATCGCCGTCCGCGTCAACCACGCGGCGCCGGGCTCGGTCGCCCGCGCGATGGCGGTTGCGAACAGGGTCCTGCCCGGACCGGGCGGGGCGGAGGGGGATCGGCAGCGGCGTGGGCGCAACAGCCAATCGAAATGGACGGAGTCGTTCGCCACCGTCCTCACGGATCGTGCCGCGATGGCGAACAACGAGATTTGAGAGGTCGTACGCGCCCGATCTGAAGGTCGGGCCTACATGGTGGCGTTCTCGCCGGTTTCGACGAGCTGCTTGAAGCGCTGCAGGTCCTGACGGATCTGGGTGGCCGCGTCGGAGCCGACCAGGCGCGCAACCGCGTCGCCGATCTTCCCCCCGGGCGGGCTGTACTGCAGGCGAACCCGCACCCGTGTGCCGCGGTCCCCTCCGGCCTCGTCGAAGTTCACCGAGCCGGCGCTCACGACGTCGGATCCTTCGATCGACTTCCATCCGATGACCCGGTCCGGCACTTCGTTGATGATTTCGGCGTTCCACTCGACGGTCGTGCCCGCGGGAGCCTTCGCCCGCCATCGGGAGAGCGTGTCGGTGATCCGTTCGACCGACTCGAGGTGAGTCATGAACCGTGGAAGGTTTTCGAGGTTCCGCCAGAACCGATACAGCTCCGAAATCGGCCGGTTGATGACGACACTTTCTTCCACGATCACGCCCGCCGGGCCGCCAAGCGCCTGGCGCGTGTCGTCGCCGGTGCCGGCGGTGTTCAGGCCGAGCATCTGGTAGGTCTCACAGTGGCCGCTCAGGCCACGCCGGACGAGCAGCGCGCCGAACCCGGCCATCGCCCATCCGCTGGGGCTGCGGCGCGACAGCCCGTACGCGGCCAGCCCGGCGCCTGCCGCCATCGAGATCCATCGCTCGGTTTCGCTGATGTTACGACCCTCGCGGACGCGGATTTCGCGCACGTCTTCCGGAAACTGCAGCTGCAGATAGTCCATTCGCTTCTCCTTTGGCGGGGGTGGCCGGCCCCTAGCGTTCGGTGCTCGCGCCGGTGGTCGGCGTCCACGACGGCGAGTCGCTCGCGGGGAACGACTCCTCCGAGGCGCCCTGGACGACATCCGTGCGGCCGATGTAGCCGCGTTCCCGCAGCGCGCCGTTCAGCCAGTTGCTCGCGGCGCGGAAGTCGTGTCGACCCATTGCCGCCCGAAAGGCGAGCCCGGTGCCGACCAGCGCCATCAGGCCTCCCGTGAGCCCCCCGCGCCGGGCGCCGAGCAGCGTCAATACCGAACCGGACCCGGCAGCCAGCCAGCGCTCCTGATCATAGGATGACAGCGAGGCGCTGAAGCCTGGTTTGTCCCAGACGCTCTTGTCGGCTCGAGGCGGGCTGAGATTCATCCTTCCACTGGACATAAATGCTCCTACTCGTCAGGCCATCCAAGCACACCGCGTGCCCGGCCCCGACTACAATGCCAGCCATGCAGCTGAAGCGTGCGGTCTTCTGTGTTCTGACCGGTTTTGCGGCAATCGCGTCGATCGCGGTCATGCAAGCCCAGCCGTCGTTCGACGTTCTGATCCAGAACGGGCGCGTCATGGATGGCTCAGGCAATCCCTGGCTCAGGCTCGACGTTGGCATCCGGGGAGGAGTCGTCACTGCCGTCGGCCGCCTCACCGGAGCTCGCGCGACACGGGTGATCGATGCGGCCGACCGGATCGTCGCGCCCGGGTTCATCGACGTCCACTCGCACGCAGCCGAGGCCATGACCCGTCCTGCACTTCGCCAGGCCCAGCCGCTCCTGGCGCAGGGCGTCACCACGATCGTCGCCAACCCCGACGGCGGCGGCCCGGCCGACCTCGCCGCCCAGCGCGCGGCACTCGAGTCGGGCGGCATCGGGCCCAATGTCGCGCTGCTGATCGGGCACGGCCGGGCCCGGAGCACGGTGATCGGCGGCGCCAACCGCGCGCCCACGCCGGAAGAACTGGACCGGATGCGCGCGCTGGTTCGGCGCGCGATGGAGCAGGGGGCCTTCGGCTTGTCGAGCGGCCTGTTCTACACGCCGGGCAGCTACGCCACCACCGAAGAAGTGATCGAGTTGACGAAAGTCGCGGCGGAGTTCGGCGGCGTCTACACCAGCCACATCCGCGACGAAGCCAATTACAGCATCGGCGTGATCGCTGCTGTCGAGGAGGTCATCAGGATCGCCGAGGCGGCCGGCACGATCGGGATCGTCAGCCATGCGAAGGCGCTGGGCCCTGACAACTGGGGGCTGGGCCACGCGATCACGCACCGCATCGCCCGGGCGCGTGCCCGTGGGGTGCAGGTGTTCGCCGATCAGTATCCGTACGAGGCCTCTTCCACGAGCCTTCGGGCGGCGCTGCTGCCCGACGGCGTGCCGGCACCAACCGCGGAACACCTGGCGACGCCGGCCGCCATGACCGCGGAACAGCGCGCCGTCTTCGAGCGCGCCGAGAAGGTTGCCACCGAGAACCTGCGCCGGCGCGGGGGGGCGGCGTCGATCCTGATTGCGTTCTACCGCCCGGATCCCTCCCTCGAAGGAAAGAGCCTCGAACGGATCGCGGCGGAGCGCAAGCAGCCGCCCGTCCGGACGGCGCTGGAGCTGATCGCGCGGCAGTCGCCGTCCATCGTGTCGTTCAACATGTCGGAAGACGACATCGCGGAGCTGATGCGCCAGCCGTACACGATGACGTCGAGCGATGGCGGGCTGGTTGCGATGGGGGAGGGCCGGCCGCACCCGCGGAACTACGGCTCCTTTGCGCGGAAGCTCGCCCGATATGTGCGCGAGCGCGGCACCGTCAGTCTCGAACATGCCATCCGTTCGATGACCAGCCTCCCGGCCGTCACCTTCGGCATGAAGGACCGCGGCCGGATCGGCGAGGGGGCCGCAGCCGACATCGTCATTTTCGATCCAGCGGCGATCGTCGAGCGTTCCACCTATACCGATCCCCATCATCTCGCCGAGGGGATGGCCTACGTGCTCGTGAACGGCCAGCCGGTAATCGCGGACGGCAGGTTCACCGAGGCCCTGCCTGGGAAGGTGCTGAAGCGCTGATTCCGGCGTCGATGTTCCTGTGCAAAAGACTGTGGCTGCGTTCCCGGGGCCCGGCCTTATGACGGGCGACGCTTGACCTCCCCCCGGAACCGTGCAACACTTAATCCGGATATACGGATGGATGCCGCGCCGGCGCCGCGGCCCAGAGGATTGATGACTGTTGCGGAACCCGGAATCTTCGATGACCTCAGCACGCTGTCGGATGCGATGCGCAGCCGCCTGCTGCTGCTCCTCGACCGGACCGAGCTGACGGTCACCGAGCTCTGCGCCGTACTGCAGCTGCCGCAGTCGACGGTGAGCCGGCATCTCAAAACGCTACTCGATGCCGGCTGGGTCACCTCGCGGCGCGAGGGCACGAGCCGCTTCTACACGCTGAGGCTCGACCGCGGTCCGTCGGCGCGCCGGCTGTGGGCGCTCTTGCGCGACCAGGTTGGCAGCAGCGCGACGGCGGATCAGGATGCGCGGCGGCTCAAGGCGGTGATCGGCCGCCGGCAGTCGAAGTCGCGCGAGTTCTTCGAGTCGGCAGCGGGGCAGTGGGACAAGCTGCGCGAGGACCTTTTCGGCCGGGCCTCGCATTTTCAGGCGCTGCCCGGTCTGCTGGATCCGCAGTGGACGGTCGGCGATCTGGGATGCGGCACCGGTCAGGTCGCGGCCGCACTCGCCCCGTTCGTCCGGCAGGTCGTCGCGGTCGATCGGTCGGCCGAGATGCTGCAGAGCGCGCGGCGCCGCCTGCGCGACTACGACAATGTCGACGTCAGGCGCGGGGATCTCGAGTCGCTGCCGATCGGCGATGCCGAGCTCGACGCGGCGACCCTGTTGCTCGTGCTGCACCATCTGCCTGGCCCCGCCGAAGCCCTGCGGGAAGCGGCCCGGGTCCTGCGCCCCGGAGGCCGCCTGCTGATTTGCGACATGCTGCCGCACGATCGCGAGGAGTACCGTCAGCAGATGGGGCACGTATGGCTGGGCTTCGGTCAGACACAGATCAGCGAATTGCTCGGTGCGGCGGGCTTCAGCGGCGTGAGAATAGTGCCGCTGGCCAGCAACACCGCCGCCAAGGGACCGGCGCTCTTCGTGGCGAGCGCCACACTGTGAACACGTGAAGGAGTTGCGATGAGTACAGTCGTTCAGGAAGTACATGCATTCGACGCGGCGGTGAAGGCCGGCCGTGAACCGTTCAAGGTCAAGGACCTCTCGCTCGCCGAGTTCGGCCGGAAGGAAGTCCGGCTCGCCGAGCAGGAGATGCCAGGGCTGATGGCGCTGCGCGAGCGCTACAAGGGGAAGAAACCGCTCGCCGGCGCGAGGATCATGGGCTCGCTGCACATGACCATCCAGACGGCGGTGCTCATCGAGACGCTGGCCGAGCTCGGCGCCGACGTGCGCTGGGTCTCGTGCAACATCTTCTCGACGCAGGACCACGCGGCCGCAGCTGTCGTGGTGGGCCGTCCCGAGACCACGGGGACTCCCGAAGCGCCCCGCGGCATCCCCGTGTTCGCCTGGAAGGGGGAGACGCTCGAGGAGTACTGGTGGTGCACGAGCGAAGCCTTGATGTGGCCCGACGGCTCGGGGCCGACGCTGATTGTGGATGACGGCGGCGATGCGACGCTGCTGGTGCACAAGGGGGTCGAGTTCGAAAAGGCGGGGCGGGTGCCGGAGTTCGACGAAGCCAGCGATCCGGAAGAGTGGGGCGTCATTCTCCGCCTGCTCCGCCAGGAGCAGCAGGAGAGCCCGAAGCGCTGGACGAACGTGGCGAAGGACCTCCGCGGCGTGAGCGAGGAGACGACCACCGGCGTCCATCGTCTCTACGAAATGATGAAGGCCGGCACGCTGCTGTTCCCGGCGATCAACGTCAACGACTCGGTGACGAAGAGCAAGTTCGACAACATCTACGGCTGCCGGCACTCGGTGATCGACGGTCTCAATCGCGCCACCGACGTGATGCTCGGCGGCAAGGTGGCGGTCGTTGCCGGTTTCGGTGAAGTGGGCAAGGGGTGCGCGCAGGCGCTGCGCGGGCAGGGCTGCCGGGTCATCGTGACCGAGATCGATCCGATCTGCGCCCTGCAGGCGGCGATGGAAGGCTACGAAGTCAACACGCTCGAAGCGGTCGTCGAGCGCGCCGACATCTTCATCACCGCCACCGGCAACCTGAACCTCATCACCGCCGACGACATGGCGCGGATGAAGGACAAGGCGATCGTCGCCAACATCGGCCACTTCGACAACGAGATCGACATGGCCGGCCTGAAGAAGCACAAGGGTGTCGAGCGGATCAACATCAAGCCGCAGTACGACGAGTTCCGCTTCCCCGACGGCCACTCCGTGATGGTGCTGGCCGAAGGCCGGCTGATGAACCTCGGGTGCGCCACCGGCCACCCCAGCTTCGTGATGTCCGCGTCGTTCTCCAATCAGGTCATCGCCCAGCTGGAGCTCCACCAGCACAACGATCAGTACGCGAACAAGGTGTACATCCTGCCGAAGCACCTCGACGAAGAGGTTGCCCGACTGCACCTCGATCATCTCGGCGTGAAGCTGACCAAGCTGACGCCCGAGCAGGCGAAGTACATCGGCGTGCCGGTCGAAGGCCCCTATAAGCCGGAACACTATCGGTACTGACGCTGGCAAGGCTGCCCGCCTTCGCCAGGGCTCCGGCGGGTTCGCCGAAGCTTTAGCGGAGGCCGAAATACTGAAGGCTGAATGCTGAAGGGCCGCATTCGGCCTTCAGTATCGGCCCTTGACTATCTAGAATATTACCTATATAGAGTTCCAGAGATGGCGCGCTACAACGTGACCTATCCGACCACCCTGGTGCTGCAGGCGATTGCCTCGGGCGCGCCGTACGGCTTCGAGATCGCGGAAGTCACCGGCCTGCAGACCGGCACGGTCTACCCGGCGCTTCGCCGGCTGGAGCGCCTCGGCTTCGTCCGCTCCCGCTGGGAGAGCGAGCGAATCGCCCGCGCCGAGCAGCGCCCGGCGCGCCGCTACTACGAGATCACCGCTCCGGGAAAGGCGGCCCTCGACCAGGGCCAGCAGCGCTTTCTGAGCGCCGCGCGGCTCCTTGACAAGCCCCGCAATGCCTAGCCTCGCCCGGATGTTCGTTCGCCTTGCTTCCCTGCTCGTACCCGGCGGATTTCGCCGCGAGTTCCGCGACGAATGGAACGCCGAGCTCGCCTGGCAGGCGGCCGCCCGGCAGGGAGCCTCGCGCGCGCAGTACCTGCTCCGGGCCTCAGGTGCCGTGGCCGATGCCGTCGCACTCTTCTTTCATGAATGGAGCCTGGACATGCTCATGCAGGACGTCCGCTACGCGCTTCGGCTGGCAACGCGCCGCGCAGGCTTCACCGCGCTGATCGTGCTGATCCTCGGGCTCGGTATCGGCGCCAACACCGCGCTCTTCAGCGTCATCAACGCCGTCCTGCTCCGCCCGATGCCCTACCACGATCCCGAACGCCTGTTCGTCATCTGGGAGGACGACCAGGTCAACGCGAAACCCCGTTACAGCGTGGCACCCGCCAATTTCATGGACTGGATGGCGCAGAGCCGTGCGTTCGGCGGCTTCTGCGCATTCGTGGCCAGCAGCGCGACCCTCGCCGACGCCGGTCAGGCACAGCGGGTCGCGGTCGCGGTGGTATGGCCGAACTTCAACACCGTGACCGGCGTGGCTCCACTTCTCGGCCGCGGGTTCACCGCTGAAGACGGCAAGGCCGGGAATCACCGCGTCCTGCTGGTCAGCCACGCTGCGTGGCAGCAGCGGTTCGGCGGCGATCCGCATGTCGTCGGCCGGCAGGTCCGCCTGAACGACGCCGACTACGAGGTCGTCGGCGTCATGCCGCGCCGGTTCTCCCTGCTCGACGAAGCGGTCGAGTTCTGGCGGCCGATGGTGCTCCCGCCAGCCGCGGCAGCCATGCGGGCCCAGCACTTCCTGACGGTGATCGGACGCCTCGAGGATGGTGCGACCCTGGAGCGGGCGCGCGCCGAGATGGAGGCCATCGCCGCGCGCGCCCAGCAGCTCTATCCCGCGACCAACGACAGGCGCGGGGTCACGCTGGTGCCGATCGCCGAGCAGACGGTGGGCGACCTGCGCCAGCCCCTCCACGTCGTGGCGGCGGCGGTCGGCATCGTGCTGCTCATTGGCTGCGCGAACGTCGCCAACCTCCTCCTCGCGGCCGGTCACGGCCGGCGGCGCGAGTTTGCCGTCCGGGCCGCGATCGGCGCCGGTCGGGCCCGGCTGGTACGGCAGGTGCTCACCGAAGGCTTGTTGCTTGCCGCGCTCGGCGGCGGGCTGGGGCTGGCGCTCGCCCTGTCATCGACGCCGATCCTCGCCGCCCTCGCGGCCAGGTTCCTGCCGCGGTTGACGGACGTCATGGTCGAGGGCCGCGTGTTCGCCTTCGCGGCGGCGGCATCGCTCGCGACCGGGCTGCTGTTTGGGCTGCTCCCGGCACTGCAGGGGGCTCGTTCGAACGTGCAGCGTGGCCTGGCGGAAGGAGGGCGCGCCGGTCAGGGGCCGGGCGCACGGCGACTCGGCAGCTGGCTCGTGATCGCGGAGCTGGCGCTCGCGGTCGTTCTCGTCACCGGTGCGTCGCTCGCGATCCGCAGCTTCCAGAGAGTCCAGCAGGTACCGATGGGCTTCAACCCGGCGCAGGTTCTGACTGCCGACATGCAATTGCCGCCGTCCCGGTACGGTACGCGCGGCCAGATCTACCAGTTTCATGCAGCCCTCACAGAGCGGCTCACCGCCACGCCGGGCGTCAGGGCCGCCGGCATTACCAACGTCCTGCCGTTGACTGTTCCCGGCCCCACGACATGGCTGACCATCGAGGGGCAGCCTCGTCATGACGGCGAACCGCCCGAAGTTTCCCTCCGCGCGGCAACCCCAGGCTATTTCGATGCGATGCAGATCCCGCTGCAGGACGGCGTGATGTTCCCGGCTTCGCAGCCAGACGACGCTCCGAGGGTGGCGCTGATCAACCGGGCGCTTGCGGAGCGGTTCTTCGCCGCGCGGAATCCGGTGGGCACGCGCGTTCGACTCGGGCCGAATCCCAACGCCCCGTGGCGCACCGTCGTGGGGGTCGTGGGCGACGTGCATCACGACGGTCTCGAGCGGCCGGCGGCCCCGGCCGTCTACATGATGTGGAGCGATTACGCAGCCGCAGAGGCTTCAATTGCCGTGCGGGTCGACGGCGACCCCGCCGGCTTTGGCCCGGCGCTTCGCGCGGTCCTCCTCAGCCTCGACAGCGGGGCTGCGTCATGGCGGGTCCGGCCCATGAGCGCCTTCGTCGCCGAGTCTTCGGGCGGCCGACGCGCGTCGGTGGTTCTGCTGGGCACGTTCGCCGCCCTGGCGCTGCTGCTCGCCATCATCGGGGTCTACGGTGTGATGACGTACGCCGTCAGCCAGCGGGTGCCTGAGATCGGCGTTCGAATGGCACTCGGCGCCGACCCGGGGCAGGTCCTGCGCATGGTCGTCCGGCAGGGGATGCTGCTCGCCCTGGCGGGTCTCGCGGTGGGCACGGCGCTGGCACTCGCCGCGGCGCAGCTGGTCCAGACGATGCTGTTCGGCGTCCAACCGACCGACCGCGTGACCTTTGCGGCCGTGGCCGGCAGCGTCCTCCTGACGGCGGCGCTTGCCTGCTACATCCCCGCGCGCCGTGCGTCGCGCATCGATCCCGTCTCGGCGTTGCGGCAGTAGGGCACTGACGGCGGTCTGAATGCCAAATGCCATTCAGCCTTAGCCCCCATCACCGCCTGATGATGTTCCGCAGCCGGCGCTTCAGTTCGTCCTGAATGCCCTTGCGGATCATGGCCTGGAGGTCGAGATTGAACGATGGCGCGTCCAGCGTGCCGGCGATCGTGAGGGGGATCTCGAGCTCTCCGTTGCGGTTGCGGAGGCCTGAGAGCTCGTGCACGCTGCGGATCGCCGCAGTCGCGCGCTCGGCCGAGAGCACCGCTTTCCCCGTCATGTCGAGCGAGCGGTCGAATCCGATCCTCCCCGCGGCTTCGACGCGCACGTGCCCCGCGTACATCCGCAGATCGTCGGTGGCCGCCTGTCCACGGGCAAGGGCCAACGTCGCGGTGAGCCGCTCGAAGCGGGTGTCCGGCCCGTCGCTCGCCGTCAGCCGCACGGCCCGGTTGACCGCGGCCAGCAGTGGAAACTGGCGGATGACGCCGTCTTCCACGGTGAGCTGCACGCGGCCGGTCAGGGTTTCCGCGAGCGACTCGTTGAGGGGACCTCGGAGCGTGGCCGCGATGACTGCCATGCCGTCGATCCGCGCATCCGTCGCGGTCAAGGCGTTCAGAAAATCGCCGATCCGGAGCCGGCTCACGTGGCTGTCGATCCGCCATCGCGGCGGCGTGGGATTCAGGTCGATATCGATCGAGCCTCGATGGGTCCCCCCGTACAGGGTGAAGGCCGTCTGATCGAAGGCGAGCCGGTTGCGGTCGAGCGTGAATGGCGCGTCGAATGCCTGAAGCCGCAGCGGCTCGAGCCCGACCTGCGCAGCTCGCAGCCTGCCCCTCCCCGCCAGGACCGATGTCGCGCGGTCGATGCGCAGGGCGACGGTCGCAGCACCCGACTCGTGCAGCCGCAGAAACTCCGGCCGCGTACTGCCAAGGAGCCCCAGCAGCGCCGGCAGGTCGGCGTCTGCAATGGCCCCGGCAGTGAATTCGAGATGCGCGCCCGCCGCATCGGTGCGCGCCTGGCCTGAGATCCGCGCGCCGCCGATCCGGCCGGTGACGGGGGAGAACTGCAGCCCACCCGTCGCGAGCGCGACCTGTGCGCCGATGTCATCGATGCTGGACGCCTCACGCAGGGTTCCGGCGTCTGCCTCGTCGAACACAACCACCCGGCCGCGCGTGACCTGCACCCGGTCGATCACGACCCCGGCTCCCTTGTCAGCGCCCGGCGCCGGCACCGCAGCCGGCACATGCCAGCCGCCGTCGCGGTCGCGCAGCACCGACACGACCAAGCCGTCCAGGCGCAGGTCCTGGATCACGATCGGCCCGCCGACGAGCGTCCGCAGACGCGGCAGCAAGGCGATCCGCCCGATCTCGAGGGCGGGAGCCCTCATCTTCGGGGTCCGGCCCACTCTGATGCCGGTACCGACGACGGCGGCGCGCGGGAAGAGGTCGATGTCCATCGCCGCGATGGTGACAGGCTGGCCGAGCATCGAAGACAACTGGGTCTCGGCCGCCGAACGCAGTGCGTCGCCGTCCAGCGCACGACGCAGGAAGAGCGCGAGTGCGGCTGCAGCGACAGCGAGCGCGAGCGCGGCGATCACCGCCGGGCGAAGGCGGCGTGTCAGAGGCATCCGTTCATTCTGGCGGATCAGAGCACGAACACCTGAGTCTACGCGCCTTCGCCGCTCCAATGCGCCGGGTCGAGGGCGTGCGGGATAATGGCCACGTGAAGCGCGCGGCCGTGGTCCTGATTCTCGTCGCTGCCGCCGGTGGTTTTCTGGCATGGCAGAAGGGTTGGGTCGGCACCTCCGCACCCCGCATCCCGAACTCGTCATCCCGCCGCCCGAACGTCGTCCTGATCACGATCGATACGCTTCGCGCCGACCGTGTCGGGCGCGGGCTCACTCCCGCGATCGATCGGCTGGCCGGCCGCGGCACCACGTTCACCAACGTTCGCGCAACCGCGCCGCTGACGCTCCCGTCCCATGTGTCGCTGATGACCGGTACGATGCCGCCGGTTCACGGGGTCCGTGAGAATGGCGCGATCTTCGATCGACAGACGCCAACGATCGCCCGCCGCTTCAAAGATGCGGGCTATCGAACGGGCGCATTCGTGGGGGCCTACGTTCTCAACCGGCGGTTCGGGCTCGACGACGGCTTCGAGACCTACGACGATGCGGTGCGGCGGAACCCGACGCGCGCCGAGCAGCTCGAAGCCGAACGGCCGGCCGTGGAGGTGATCGATGCCGCGCTCGCCTGGCTTCAGCGTCCGGCCCCCGACCTTCAGCGTTCAGCGTCCAGCCTTCAGCCTTTCTTTCTGTGGGTCCACCTGTACGATCCGCACGCGCCCTATGCGCCGCCGCCGGCCTACCGGCAGGCCGGCGGACACGCCTACGACGGCGAAGTCGCGTACGCCGATGCGCAGGTCGGCCGCCTGCTCGACGCGCTCGAAGCGGGCGGCTTGGCGGCATCCACAGTCGTGGCGGTGACGGGGGACCACGGCGAGTCGCTGGGCGAACACGGCGAGGCGACGCACGGGATGCTCGCCTACGACGCGGCACTGCGGGTGCCGCTGGTCATCGCGGTGCCCGCAGCCGTCCGCGATCACAATGCCGCGCCGATGTCGCTCGCGGATCTTGCACCGTTGCTGCTGCGTGAAGCGGGCCTTGGAGCGGCGCGACCACCGGCGCCGGTCTATGCGGAAAGCCGCTACCCGCGACGGGTCGGCTGGCACGCGTTGTCTGCGCTTGCGGACGACCGGTGGAAGCTGATTCGCTCGTCGGAGACGGAGCTCTATGAGATCGCAGCCGATCCAGCCGAGCAGCGAAACGTCGCGGCCGACCACCCGGGGGTCGTCACGGCGATGGCGGCCGCGCTTCAGAAGATCCAGGCCGGCGCCCGGAGCCCGGCGGCCATCGCCCCTGAGGCGGGAGAACGGCTCAGGGCGCTGGGCTACGCGAGCGGATCGAGCCCGCTCACCATCGACGATCCAGCGGCGCCGAATCCCGCGCGCGTCATCGCGGCCTGGACGACGTTCGAGCACGCGCTCGGACGGCTGCAGGCCGGCGAGGCCGCGGCGGCGGCGGGTCTGCTGAAACGCCTGGTGGAGCAGCATCCCGGCGCGCCGGTCTTTCATTCGACCTATGCCCGTTCGCTGCTGGAGGCGGGCGACCCGCGAGCGGCGGTGCCGGTGTACAAGGCCGCCGTCGCGAGATGGCCGGGCGATGCCGCGCTCTTTCACGACCTGGCCGTCGCCGCTCGCGAAGCGGGCGACCTGCAGGAGGCGGCGCGCGCCGAGCAGGCGGCGCTCGCGCTCGACAGTACCAGCGCGATGGCACAGAACGGCCTGGGGCTGCTGCACATCGACGCCGGGCGCAGCGCCGAGGCCGCGGCTGCGTTCGAACGTGCGGCCCGGCAGGACCCGACCAACGCCTCCTACTGGACCAATCTGGGGAACGCACGACGCTCGCTGGATGATCCTGCCGGCGCCGAGCGCGCATACAGACGGGCGCTCGAGGCGGACGGGGAGTTCGCCGATGCCCTCAACGGCCTCGGCGCGCTGCGGGTGCAGGCCGGCCGCTCGGCCGAGGCGGTGCCGCTCTTCGAACGCGCGCTGAAGCGCCATCCGCAGCTGCAGGAGGCACGGTTGAATCTCGGGATTGCGTATCAGGAGAGCGGGCAGCGTGAGCGGGCGGCGGCGGTCTATCGCGAGCTGCTCGCGACGGCTCCAGCTTCAGCGGCGCGGGAGCGGAAGGCTGCGGCGGAGCTGCTGAAGGGCCTGCGTTGATCGTGCTGCCGTAGCGCAGGCCTTCAGGCCTGCCTCGCTGACATTGCAGCGCCTTCAGGCCTGCCTCGCTGACATTACAGCGCAGGCCTTCAGGCCTGCCTTTCTCCATTTACAACGCGACTGCCTCACACGCAACTGCCGGAATAAAAAAGGGCCGGGCGTTGCCGCCCGGCCCTCACGTCGGTCAGGCAGGCCTGAAGGCCTGCGCTACGTCGGTCAGGCAGGCCTGAAGGCCTGCGCTACGTCGTCACCATCAGAACGTAAACCGGAATCCGATCTGTCCGACCCGCTGTTCGGGGTTCTGGAAGTCCCCCGAGTAGTTCTGCGGCACGAGGAAGCTCGGGTTCGCGGCTCCGGTCGCGAGGAACCGCGCGCCGCTGAAGGCCGACGGGTTCTTGGCGTTGAGCAGGTTGAAGACCTCGCCGATGGCCTCGACCCGGGCGGTGCCCCAGATCCGGAAGCCCTTCGAGACCCTCAGGTTCAGCTGCGACTGGCTCGCGCCCCGGCCGCAGTTGATGTTCTCGCACGGGCCGAGCTCCTTGATGTTCACCGTGCCGTCGTCGTTGACGCCGTCGAAGGCGAAGGCGGTGCTGTGGAGATCGTTGTTGATGCCGTTGGCGTTCAGGTCACGCCCTTCGGTGATATTCACCGGGAGCGCCGAGCGGAAGCGGTAGACGGGCGAGACCGTGATGCCGAACGGCGCCTGCCAGACGGCCGAGAGCGACAGCCTGTGGCGCGCGTCGGACCGGCCCGACGGACCGATCTGCACCTCGTTGTAGGGATCCAGGTGATTCTGGATGTTGTTGATGTTCAGCTCGTCGGACGCGTTGCCGGTCGTGGACCGTGCCGACGACAGCGAATACCACGCCGAGAACTGGAGCCCGCGGGTCATCCGGCGGCGAACGCCGAAGTTGACGCCGTCGAACTTGCTCTTGCCGTCGCTGATGTCAATCGTGATGTTCGCCGGGCTGAACGGGATGTCGGCGAACTGGCGCGACGCGCTGCCGGGGTTTCGCTGGTTGAGCGGGATACGCCAGCCGAGATCCCGGCCCTCCGAATGGACGTAATCGACGTCGAACACGGTGCCCTCGGCGAGCTGGTGCGACCAGCCGATCGAGAACTGGTCCGAGTAGGGCTGACGGATCCGCGGCGACGCGATGTGCGAGTTCAGCGGCAGCGAACCGCCGGCCTCGTTCTGGCTGGCGATCGTGCTGATGTCGTCACCGACGTGGAAGAACGTGCCGTCGGCCTTGAGGATCCCGCTCGGGTTGCGTACGGAGAACACCTGACCCGCGCCGATGCCGGTCGCGTTGATGGCGGCGAACAGGATATTGGCGTTGGTGTAGCCGACGTCGTAGTAGCGGCCGTAGCCGGCCCGGATCAGGTCGTTGCCATCCCCGCGCATGTCCCACGCGAAGCCGGCGCGCCCCTGCCAGTTGTTCCTGTCTTCCTTCGATTCGAGGCCGAACTCGCGGAAGGCCCGCTGGCCCTCGAAGCGGCCCGCGCGGGCGGCGTCCTGGATCAGCACGAAGTTCGGGTTCTTCGACTGGTCGATGGCGAAGCCGTCGATCAGGTCGTAACGCAGGCCGAGGTTCAGGGTCAGCCGGTCGCTGACGCGCCAGTCGTCCTGGATGTACGCGCCGAACTGGTCGTTCGGGATATTCGCCTCGGCGGCGCCGCCGTTGCGGGTCACCAGGCTGACCGGACCGCCGATGTCATCGGTGATCAGGCTGTAGGCGAAGTCGCCCGTGCCGGTGTTGAACGTGATGAACAGCTTCGGCTGGTGGATGAAGTTGACGCCGGTCTTGAAATCGTGGCCGAGCCCGCCCAGGCCGGACATGCTCCACGAGAAGTCGTTGCGGAACTGCCACTTCTTCTGCTGCGTCTGCTGGGGCGTGTTGGTGTTCTGGCCAACCGACACGCCGTTCGGGAACGTGATCTGCGGATCCAGGCTGCGCGCGCTGATCGCGTTGGCGAAGTCCGCGAACTGGAAGATGAACTCGTTGAGCCGCGAGCCACCGAGCACGAGGTTGTGGTTCACGTTGATCGAGTTGAACGTGTTCTCGCTGTCGCCCCATCCGCTCGGCACCGTCCGCGGATCCGCGCCGTACGGCTGCGAGTTCGTATTGCGGCCGTAGCGGACCGACAGGTAGTTGGCCGAGTTGAAGTTGGCGGTGACTTTCCCGGTCACGAGGTTCTCGCGATAGGGCGTCGTGTAGACACCGTCCTCGTTCGGGAACAGGCCGAGCGTGTCGACGACCTGCAGCGTGTCCTGCTGCGTGCGCTCGAAGGCACCGAAGAAGTGCAGCTTGTCGGTCACGATCGGGCCGCCCAGCGAGCCGCCGAACTGGTAGCGGCGGTAGTCCTGCTTCTCGACGTCGGCGAGCCGCTCGGATTCCGTCCGCGCGTTGAGCTGGTCATCGCGGAACAGCGTGAACCCCGAACCGCGGAAGTCGTTGGTGCCGCTCTTGGTGACGATGTTCATCACGCCGCCGTTGCTGCGGCCGTACTCCGCCTTGTACCGCGACGTGATGAAGTTGAACTCCTGGATCGCCTCGAGCGGGAAGAGCTGCAGGAGACCGCCGACCGTGTCGTCGTTGTTGTCGCCGCCGTCGATCTGATAGTTCACGTTGCGGCCGTTGCCGCCGTTGATCTGGGGCGAAAACTGCGTGCTCTTCGTCGGATCCGAGTGGAAGCCGAGGCCGACGCCCGGGATCGTGATCGCGGCGTTGGCGAACTGGCGGCCGTTGAGCGGCAGGTTCTCCATCCGCGCCATATCCACGACGCCGCCGACCGACGAGTTCGAGGTCTCGATCAGCGGCGTTTCGCCAGTGACCGTGACGGTCTCGCTGACGCTCGCGACGGTCAGGCTGATGTCGACCGCCATCGTCTGGCCGACGTTGAGCACCAACCCTTTGCTTTCGAACCGGCTGAAGCCCTGGAGCTCCGCCGTCACGTCGTAGGTGCCGATCGGCAGCGCGGTCAGGCGGTAAAGGCCTTCCGCGTCGGAGACGTCGGTCCTGACAAAGCCTGTCTGGGTGTTGCGGCCGGTGACCGTCACGCCCGGGACGGCCGATCCCTGCGCATCGACGATTCGCCCGGAGATGTTGCCCGTGGTCTGCTGCGCCGCGGCGTTGTTCGCCACCGCGCATGCCAGCACCAGGGCTGCGAGGATGATCCTCTTCATTCTGTCTGACCTCCCGTATTTGGGTTGAATTAACGCAGGAGGCTGACGAGCAAGATGAACGCCGTGACGGAAATAGGGGTGGAACGAGGGACTAAACCGAGGCAGGTCTGTTACTTAGGAGAGGGTCCCGAGGTGTGCCCCGCGATCTTGAATCCAAGCGATTGGATTTCGGTGACGAGTGGATACGCCTGCTTGAAGAAAGAGGGTTGCGGGCATATGCCCGCAACCCTCCAAAACTAACGGGTTAGCCCTAGAACGTGAACCGGAACCCGACCTGGCCGACTCTCTGTTCCGGCTGCTGGAAATCCCCTGCATACGCTACCGGCTGCATGAACGCCGCGAGCCCCGCGCCGGTCGTCGTATTCACGCGCTGCGACGTGAGCGGCAGCGCCGGGTTTTTGGCGTTCAGCAGGTTGAACACCTCGCCAATGGCTTCGACCCGGGCGGTGCCCCACAGCCGGAAGCCTCTGCTCACGCGCAGGTTCAGCTGCGAGAACGGCGCCCGGCGGCTGCAGTTCACCGACTCGCAGGCGCCGTCCTCTTCGAACCGCGCGCTGCCGTCGTCGTTCAGGCCGGCGTAACGGTAGGCCGAGGCGGTGATGTCGTTGACGTTGCCGTCACCGTTCGTGTCGATCCCTTCGAACGTCAGGAGCGGGAGCCCCGAACGATAGAGGAAGAATGGCGCCACCTGGATGCCCAAGGGCGCCCGGATCACCGCGCTGATCGACAGCCGGTGCCGGGCATCGGTCCGGGTGCTCGGCCCCTGGTTGATCGCATCGAGCGGGTTCCGCGCGTCCTGGATGATATTGGCGTCCAATTCGTCGTTGGCCGTGCCGATCATGCTGTCGGCCCTGCCGAGCGTGTACGACGCGCTCAGGTCGAAGCCACTCGACATGCGGCGACGCAGCCCGACGATCAGGCCGTCGTAAGTGCTTTGACCCTTGCTGACCGCCGTCCGGAACGCGATCGTGTTCGGGCGCAGCGCGAGATCGGCCAGCCGGTTCGTCCCGTTCTCGAGCGTGTTCGGGCGGAAGCGGATATTGATGTCGCGCCCCTCGACGCGGACGTAGTCGACGGTCACGGCGGTCGAGGCGTTCAGCTGGTGCGCCCAGCCGAGGTTCGTCTGCCGCGTATACGGTTGTTCGAGCCTCGGCGAGGCGACCTGGCCGAGGAGCGGCGCCCGACCGGCGGGCACCTGGTTGAGATGCTCGATCGTCGAGAGCGGGTCCGCGGCGGTGAAGAACTCGCCGTCGGCCCGGCGGATACCTGCCGCGTTGCTCACGAAGAACACGTTGCCGTGCCCGCCCGCGCTGTCGAGCGCGGGGAACAGGACGTTCGAGTTCGTGTACCCGAAGTCGGTGTAGATGCCCCAGCCGCCGCGCACCACGTTTCTGCCGTTGCCCTGCACGTCGTAGGCGAAGCCGATTCGCGGCTGGATGTTGTCCTTGTCGTTCTGCGGCGATTGGCCGAAGTCTTCGAAGAACGGGAAGTTCGCGAACCGGCCGGCCTGACCGGCGGCCTGCAGCGCGATGAAGTTCGGGTTGCTCGACTGATCCAGCAGGCCGTCCACGAGGTCGTAGCGCAGGCCGAGGTTCAGCGTCAGCCGGTTGTTCACGCGCCAGTCGTCCTGCAGGTAGAACGCGTACAGGTCCATCGGGATGTTGACGTCGGCGGCACCGCCCAGGAAGGTCACCTGGCGGATCGGCGCGTCGAGCGTGTCGGCGGTGTAGGTGAGCGAAGGATCGGCGCCGCCGTTGAACGTGATGAAGAGGTGCGGCTCGTGGATCCAGTTCGCGCCCGCCTTGAAGTCATGGCCGATCCCGCCCATGCCGGTGACGCTCCAGGTGAAGTCGTTGCGGAACTGCCATTTCTTCTGCTCGGTGGTCTGCGGCGTGTTTGGATTGGCACCGGCGCGGACGCCGTTCGGAAAGATGTGCCAGACCCCTTCGCTGCTCTGCGGAATGTGGTTGCGGAAGTCGGCGTACTGGAAGATGAACTCGTTCAGCTTCGAGCCGCCCACGACCCAGTTGTGATTGGCGTTGATCGAATTGAACGAGTTCTTGCTCGTGCTCCAGGCTGACGGGGCGCTGCGCAGTGCCGCACCGTACGGCTGCGAGTTCGTGTTCCGTCCGTAGCGGACGGCCACGTAGTGCGCCGGGCTGAGGTTCGAGGTGGCCTTCGCGGTCAGCAGGTTCTCGCGGAGCAGCGTGTCATAGACGCCGTCTTCCGACGGAAAGAGTCCGCGGGTATCGACGGTCTGCCTGGTGTCCTGCTGAGTGCGCTCGAAGGCGCCGAAGAAGTGCGCCCGGTCGTGCAGGATCGGCCCGCCGACCGACCCGCCGAACTGGTAGCGGCGGTAGTCGCTCTTGTCGCGTCCGGCGATCTCCTCGCTGAACGTCCGGCCGTTGAGCGATTTGTCGCGCATCAGCGTGAAGGCGCTCCCGCGCAGCTCGTTCGTGCCGCTCTTGGTGACAATGTTCATGACGCCGCCGTTGCTGCGACCGTACTCCGCCTTGAAGCGCTGGGTCACGAAGTTGAACTCCTGGATCGCCTCCAGCGGGAAGTTCTGCAGCAGCCCGCCGACGGTATCGTCGTTGTTGTCGCCGCCGTCGATCTGATAGTTCACGTTGCGGCCGTTGCCGCCGTTGATCTGCGGCGAGAACTGCGAGCTCTTGGTCGGATCCGAATGGAAGCCGAGGCCGACCCCGGGCACGGTGGCGGCGAGGTTCGCGAACTGGCGTCCGTTGAGCGGCAGGCTCTCGATCCGCGCGACGTCGACCACGCCGCCGACCGACGAGGTGCGGGTCTCGATCAGCGGCGTCTGCCCCGTGACGGTGACGCTCTCCTGCACGCTGGCGACCGTCAGCGTCAGACCGATGTCGAGCGACTGCCCGACGTTGACGACGACCCCCTTGTTCTCGAGTTTGTTGAAGCCCGCGAGCTCGGCGGCGATGTCATACGTCCCGACCGGGAGCAGGTTGAGCCGGTAGATGCCTTCCGCGTCGCTGACGTCGGACCGGCTGAATCCGGTCTGTGCGTTGTTCGCGGTGACGGTAACGCCGGGGATTGCCGCACCCTGTGCGTCGACGATCCGGCCGGTGATGTTGCCCGTGGTCTGCTGCGCGAGCGCGGGCGGAGCCGCGATCAGCGCCGCCGCCAGAGCCATCATCCCGAAGATGATCCTGTTCATGTTCATGTCGTTGAGGCCTCCTGTATGGCCACCAGGTCAGCAACCGGCGCACCAGCGGCGCACGGGATGAAGAGACGCCCACCCGTGACCGGGACCACCGCCCGGGGACCGTCGAAGGCGGTCCAGCCCGCGATTGGATTTGCCGTCCAACCGGTTGGCGCTGTGACGAGTGACGTGCCGGGATTACTTCACGGCGGCGAGGAGGCGTTCGACTTCGGGGCGTTGCGGCGCGTTCGCCGGCAGGCGGTCCAGCAGTGCCCGGGCCTCAGCGGCGGCATCGGCCCGCCGTCCCGAGCGCGCGAACGCGATCGCGAGACCGAACCGCGCCTGGTGGAGATCGGGATCGATGGTCAGCGCGCGCTGCAGCGGTTCGACGGCGGCCTGCGGCCGCCCTCCGTCGGAGAGCATCAGCCCGAGGTTGGCGAGCACGACCGGATTGCCGGGCTCCAGCGCATCGGCCGCGCGCAGCGTCGCCGCCGCCGCCGCCGGATCCTGCCGCGCCTGGCACGCCGCCAGGCCGAGGTGCGGATCGGCCGACGGATATTTCGCATCGATGGCAGCCCGGAAGTTCGTCATCGCCTCGCGGCAGCGGTTGGTGTCGAGCAGCACGAAGCCGAGCCGCAGGTTCGCCAGCGGATTGCGCGGATCCTCACGCAGGATCTGCCGAAGCAGCTGCTCCAGCGCCTCCCCGTGCAGCTCCCCCGATGTGACCTGCGCGATGCGGGCGGCGAGCTCGCGGCGGTCCTTGGGGTCCGGACGCGACCGGCCGGTGGCTCGACCGGAGGTGTAGCCCAGCGCCTGCAGCCGGGCCGCCGTCTCGCGGTCCGCCGTCTTCGGGAACGCCAGCTCGGTGCCCGAATAGCGGTCCACCTGGGTCTGCATGGCGGCCGCCCGTTCACGCCCGGTGGCGATCGCGTTGCGCGACTCCCCGGGATCCGTGGCGAGGTGATAGAGCTCGGGCCTCGGCGCGGCGATGAATTTCCAGTCGTCGGACCTCACCGCGCGCAGCGGGCTCCAACCGAAATCGAGCAGCGGGGCAAATGACTCGGCGTAGAGCGTGCGGCTCCGCGGCGCCGCTCCGCCCAGTATCGGGCCGAGGTCGATGCCGTCGGCATCGAACGCGCCGGCGCCGAGAAGCGCCATGGCCGTCGGCGCCACATCGATGAGGCCGACGGTCGCCTCGACGGCGCGCTGCGGAATCGCCGGCCCGGCCAGAATCAGCGGTACTCGCAGCGTGGTGTCGTACACGAACACGCTGTGCGCGATCTCACCGTGCTCGCCGAACGCTTCGCCATGGTCCGACGTCAGCGCCAGCATCGTGGACGCGCGGGCATCGCCGAGCGCTTCCACGAGCCGCGCGACCTGCCGGTCCGCTTCCGCGATCTCGTCTCCATATCGCACCGGCGCAGGCCGTCCCGTCCGCGCGTCGCCGTACGGCGCGTGCGGCTCGAAGAGGTGGACCCACAGAAAGAACCGCTCGCCGCGGTGCTCCCGCACCCAGCCGACCGCTTCGTCGACGACCAGCTGCCCGGCGCGCTCGTTGGCTGGCCGGCCGTCGCTCCCGCGCGGCATCCGATCGCTGTAGGTCTGAAAGCCTTCGATGAGCCCGAACCGACGGTCGAGCGGGAATGCCGCGACGAACGCCGCGGTCGCGAAGCCCGCACGCGAGAGCGACACCGCAAGGGTGGGCACGGCGGGATCCATCCGCATGCCGTTGTGCCGCGCGCCGTGGCCTGCGGGGTACCGCCCCGTCATGAGACTCGCGTGTGACGGCAGCGTGATCGGCGCCGGGGCGAATGCGCGAGTGAACATCGCCCCCCGCGCCGCCAGCGCGTCGATCGCGGGAGTGCGCGCCGAGGCGTCGCCGTACGCGCCCACCCGGTCCGCGCGCAACGTGTCGATCGTGATCAGCAGCAGGCTGCGGGCGCTGGTGGCTTGCGGCCGCGGCCCGGTTTCGTCCACACCACGGCATCCGGGGGTACCACTGACCAGGACAGCAATGATGAGCAGACGAACGACGACCGGAGGCTGCGGTACCCGCGACACGAGAGCCAGTATAAAGGCGTGGTCACGCCCGACCTGAAGGCGGCCACGCCCGGCCTCAAGGCGGTCACGCCCGACCTGAAGGTCGGGCCTACTCGTTTCGGAGGGCCGCCATCGGATCCACCGACAACGCTCGGCGGGCGGGGAGGTAGGTCGCGACCAGCGCGACGACGGTGAAGATCGCGGACGCGCCGCCGAACGTCATCGGATCGACGCCGCTGACGCCGAAGAGCAGGCTCCGGATCACCTGTGCGCCGGCGGCGGCGAGG
Organism: Vicinamibacterales bacterium; assembly: GCA_035250005.1. Classification (GTDB taxonomy): domain Bacteria; phylum Acidobacteriota; class Vicinamibacteria; order Vicinamibacterales; family 2-12-FULL-66-21; genus JACDCA01. The sequence goes on from DATFFM010000088.1 coordinate 37,653, forward strand.
CAGAGACCGATGACGATGCCGATCCCCGCGAGCACGGCTCCCTGCTTGAGCATCAGGCGCATGACGTCGCGGGAGTCGGCGCCGAGCGCCACACGGATCCCGATCTCGCGGGTGCGCCGGCTCACGGCATACGACGTGACCCCGTAGATCCCGATGGCGGCGAGCAGCAGGCCGACCAGGCCGAGCGTGCCTGCGATCGCGGCTGCGATCCGCTGCGGAATCGTGCCCAGCGCCGTGATGTCCGCGAGCGGGAGCGCTTCGGTCACCGGCAGGTTCGGGTTCATGGCCCGAACCAGCGCCCGGACTTCGGGGATCGCACTCGGCCCCCCGGTCTTTACGAGCAAGTTGATCCGGCCCTGGTAGACCTGGGCGAGCGGGACGTAGACGTAGGGCTCAGCCGGTTCCGCGACCGACATGAAGCGCGCGTCGTCAGCAACTCCTACGATCGTGACTCGCCTCACACCCTCGGAGGTGTCGGTTTCCATCTGGCGGCCGATCGGATCCGCGCCCGGCCAGGCAAACCGGGCGAACGCCTCGTTGACGATGGCGACTGCCGGGGCCGCCACCGTGTCGCGCGCGTCGAAGTCCCTCCCGCGGACCAGCCGCACGCCCAGCGTGTGGAAGAATCCCGGTTCCACGACATTCCAGTCCGCCGGCACGCCCCCCTCCTGGCTGCCGCCCGGCGCGCCGGGGATGCGCAGCGCGCCAAACCCCATCCGCCCGCCGTCGAGCGGGAGATCGACCGCAACAGCCGCGCGCGTCACCGCCGGCAGCGCCCGGGTCCGTTCGAGGAGGTCTCTCGCGAACGCGCGGCCGGTCTCGGCGTCGAGCCGCCCCAGCGCGAGGTCGAGCGAGACGACCTCGACGTTCCGTTGATCGAACCCGGTCGGCGCGCTGGCGGCGTGCTCGAGCGCACGCAGGAACAGCCCGGCCGCGATCACCAGCACCAGCGACATGGTCACCTGGCCGACGACGAAAACGTTGCGCAGGCGGAGCCGCGAGGACCGGCCGTCCAGCGAGTCCGACTTGAGCGAGGCGATCAGGCTCGTCCGCCGCGCCTGGATCGCGGGCGCCAGGCCGCACAGCACCGCCGCGACGATCGACATCGCGATCGTGAAGGCCACGACCCGCCAGTCGGTCGTGATCTCGATCGAGAGCGGCACGGGCAGCTGCGGCAGCACCGACAGCAGCAGGCTGGTCAGCCACCGCGAGAGCACCAGGCCGGCGACCCCGCCCAGTACGAACAGAACGGCGGTTTCGGTCAGCAGCTGTCGCGCGATGCGCCCGGGTCCGGCCCCGATCGCCAGCCTCACCGCGATCTCGCGCGTGCGGGAGGCCCCCCGCGCGAGCAGCATGCCGGCCAGGTTCACGCACGCGATCAACAGCAGCAGTGTGACGATGACCATCAGGATGCCGATGAAGCCCGCCAGCATCCTGGTCAGCCCGGGTACGACGGCGATCGGCGCCGCGCGGAAGGTCATCGTCGCATTCGTGCGGGGATGCTCTTGCTGGAGCGCCGCGCCGATCGACGCGAGCTCCGCGTTCGCCTGCGTCAGCGTGGCCCCCTCCTTCAACCGGCCACCCATGAAGAGCCACGTCGCACCGCGTGAGGTGAAGAGCGCCGCGCGCCTGTCGGGCATCGCTTGAGTCAGCATCGACAGCGGGATCCAGAGGTCCGCCGCGAGAAGTGTCGTGCCCTGGAATCGAGGCGACGCGACTCCCACCACGGTGAAGGGGTAGCCGTTGATCGCCACCGGGCGCCCCACGACCGCCGGATCGGATGCGAAGCGCCGAGTCCACAGGTCGTGGCTGATGATCGTCTCCGGCGTCCCGCCGGGGGTATCTACATCCTGCGGTCTCAGCAACCGGCCGAGGTGCGGCGTCGTGCCGAGAATGGAGAAGTAGTTGGAGCTGACCAGGGCGCCGTACACACGTTCAGCGTCGCCATTGCCCCCCAGGCTCATCGGTGTCGGCTCGAGCTGCTGCGCGTACACTCCGCTCAGCGTCGTCACCCGATCGCGGATGTCGCTGTAATTGGGATACGACACGGTGTCGAAGGTGGCTCCGCCACGGCCCGCCCGGCCGATGTCCACGAGCCGATCCGGCTGGGCGAGGCCGGGCATCGGTCGAAGCAGCATCGCGCTCGCGACAGAGAAGATCGTCGAATTGGCGCCGATTCCGATCGCCAGCGACAGAGCGGCCGTCGCCGTGAAGAGCGGGCTTTTGCGCAGCAGCCGCAGCGCGAAGCGGACATCGTGACGCCAGGCATCGATCATCGTGACCTCTCAGTGTACGAACACTTTCGTATACTACGCGCGGCGTGCCCCGCAGGTTCCCGGATGGCCCGCATGTTGCGAGGCCGTGAGTTACAGGAGGACGCAACCAAATGGCAGACGAAGAAGACGATCAGATCCCCCGGACCATCGACCTCAGCGACGAAGTCGAAATGGCCGGAGCGGATGAGGACGCCGGCCTCGAAGGCGCGCCGGACACGGAGCCGGCCATGGGCGCAGGTGCGAGCCCTGCTTCGCCCCGGGGTGTCGGATCACGTAAAGCGTCGGCCGGATCTCGAAAGACGTCGGGCGGCCGGTCGCG
>DATFFM010000089.1:0-19424 GCA_035250005.1 Vicinamibacterales bacterium
TGGCCGCGGCGGCGATCCGCGGGGCGAAGGGCGGGCAGCGCCTGCTGGAGATCGAGCCGGTCGGCCGCGACGCCGACGGCCCGCGCTACGCGGTGGTGTCGGTGTCCCGCCCGCTGCCCCAGGCTCTGCGGCAACGGTTCCGGACCTTGTGCGCCGTCCTGCGACAGGGGTTCGAATTGTGCCAGGCGCGGGAACGCCCCTCCGACCTCGGCGGCGTCGCGCTGGAGCGGCAGCTCGAACCGCTCCTCCCCGGTTTCGTCTGCGCCAGCGCCGCGATGCAGCGCGTGACCGATCAGATCCAGCGCCTGCAGGGCAACGATCTGACCGTGCTGATCACGGGGGAAAGCGGCACCGGCAAGGATCTCGTGGCGCGCGGCATCCATGCCGGATCCTCGCGCAGCGGCAACATGTTCCTGCCTTACAACTGCACGAGCGCGACCCGGGAGCTGGCCGACAGCCAGTTGTTCGGGCACAAACGCGGCAGCTTCACGGGCGCCCTGTCGGACCAGCCCGGTGTGCTGCGCACGGCGGTCGGCGGCACCTTGTTCCTCGACGAAGTGGGCGATTTGCCGATAGACGTCCAGCCGAAGCTGCTCCGGTTTCTCGAACAGGGAGAGGTCCTGCCGGTCGGGGAAACCCGGCCGCACCGGGTTGACGTGCGGGTCGTGGCGGCCACCAACGCGGATCTGGAACAGCGCGTGGCGGACGGGAAGTTCCGCGAGGATCTGTTCTATCGGCTCAGTGTCATCCGCATCCACGTGCCGCCCCTCCGCGACCGTCGCGAAGAGATCCCGCACCTCAGCACGTTCTTTCTTCGGGATGCGTGTGAACGGCTCGGCAAGCCAGGGGTACGCCTGAGCCCCGAGACCCTCGACATCTTCGATGCGTTTCCATGGCCGGGCAACGTCCGGCAGCTGCGCAACGAGGTGCAGCGGGCCGTCGCGCTGACGTCCGCCAACGGCCTCGTGACACCCGAAATGCTGTCGCCCGGCCTGGCGGCTCCCGCGCCCCTCCCCGGGAGCCCGGCGCCGAGGAGCCGGCCCGCCCGGACGACGCTGGCGGGTGCCGTGGAGAAGCTGGAGCGCGAGATGATCGAGGTGGCTCTCGTGCAGTGCAACGGGAACGTTTCGCAAACCGCCCGGACGCTAGGGCTGACGCGCCGCGGTCTGTATCTCAAGATGGAACGGCTCGATATCGCCAACGATTATCTGCAGACCTGAGTAGCTGGTATACCGCTCTACGGTTGAGTGAATACCGAGTATCCACAAAGCCGTGCCGATCACCAGGGCCTGACTTTTCAATTAAGAACCATATTTACAACGAGTTAGCAAGACAATTGCCGGTCGGGTACCAGGTTACAGCTGGGCGGTCCGGCACTTGATATAGCTGTGTCCGGAGCACCAAACCGGAGGGTTTGATCATGGAACAGCGGCTGCGGCTCGTTCAGGGAACCGGCGCTCGATCCGAGAAGCGCGTCTCGCAACGGCATCAGATTCAAGTGCCCGGACAGATCGTCTGGAAGGATCACCGGGGGCAGACCCGCATGGCGGCGGTCGTGACGAAAGACGTCAGCGATCAGGGCGTCAGCTTCGAGTGCCGGACCGGTCTCACCGTTCCGCTCTACCGGCTGGTGTATCTCCAGATCGACCGGCAGGCGAGGAACCGCCCCGACCTCCCCGCCCCGCTTCGCAAGCAGAACGTGCTGTCGGCCGTCTTCCGGGTGGGCGCCTGCAGCGAGAAGACCGGCACGCCGACCGAATACGCCGTCAGGCTGCTCGTCGAACCCCAGGTTGCGGCGGCTGCGGCTGCGGCGCCGGCGCCGCAGTGGACCAGCAGCGGCGGGCGCACTCGAACGGCCTGATCTCCGGCGCGATCGTGTCGCGGCAACCAGAGACGCATGGAGCAGGGACCCGGCATGCCGCTGACGCGAATCAAACGATGGGAGGTCCGTCGCGACGGCCCCCTGTCGGAAGCCTCGCTCCAGCAGAAAATTGAATCGTACGGGTTCGAGGTGGCGGCCCGCACCTACCCGGCCGGCCTGGCGGCCGCCGCGCCCCCCGAGGCACGTGAAGCGCTCATTGCCGTCGTCCGCGGCCTCGTGAAGCTCACCATCGACGGCGAGCCGGAGATCCTGAGCGCCGGCGACATGGCCTTCATCCCCGGCGGCGTCCTTCGACGAGTGGAGGTCGTGGGTCCTTCGACCGCCCTCTGTCTCGAGGCGTATCAACGCCGCCAGACCGACACCGAGCGCTAACTCTTGCGCGCCTCTTCCCTCTCGCGCCGCGCGTCCGCGGCATAGACCGACTGCGGGAACTCGTCCACGATCCTCGAGAACGCTCGGGCCGCTTCGTCCGCACGCCCGGCGCGCAGGTAGGTGCGGCCCAGCGCCATCAGCACGCCGTCTACCGGGACCTGGCTGTTGGCATCGGTGCTCAGCTCGCGATAGATCGTGATCGCGTTGTCGTACTTGCCCTGCGCGGCTTGCGCGTCGGCGAGCCCAAGCCGTCCGGTCTTGCCGTAGATGCGGCTGCCGGCCTTGTCGACCACTTCCTGGTAACGCTGTTCGGCTTCGGGGAAACGTCCCAGCGCCGCCAGCGCCGACGCCGCGTAGTAGCGCGCCGCGATCCCGCCATCCGTATTCGGGTACGCCTCGGCGGCTTCCATCAGCTTCGGCAGCGCGGCTTCGAGCTTCGCCCGTTCGGTCGCGAAGGTCCCAGGCTGCTGGACCGGCAGCGGGCTGCCGGGCGCCGGTGCGGCCACCGGCACCACCGGCGCTTCGAACAGCGCAAGCCCCGCCGCGAGCGCGGCGTCCGCCTTCGCGTTCCGGGACTGGCGCCAGAGGGTGTAGCCCCCGACCAGCGCGACCACCACCGCCACGGCGATCGCCAGCCGCCCGATGTCGCGCTGCCGCGACGTCAGCATGTCCCTCGCCGCCGACACCGACCGCGCGAATTCGTTTTCCTTCAGCTTGTGCCGTTCAGTGCTCTTCATGGTCTAACTTCAAACTCCAAACTTCAAAACTTCAACCTTCAACCTTCAACCTTCAACCTGAACCCTACTTCAGCGTTCAGCGTTCAGCCTTCAGCATTCCTGGTTGGTGCGCCCGGCAGGTCTCGAACCTGCGACCCCCGGTTTAGGAAACCGGTGCTCTATCCTGCTGAGCTACGGGCGCGATCATCCTGCCGGGAGCCATCAATGATACTGGAAACCGACGGCCGTACATGGAAACACCCCGGTAAACAGGTCTGTTCACCGGGGTGCCCGCGCGTCGGCTATCGGGACGGGCTCGCGGGATCGTTGGCCACGATCCCGGCGGTGATCCCTGCCGCGGCGGCGGCCCCCAGGAGCAGCAGTAGTGGTCGGCGATCGCGTCCGCAGTTGATCGACACGTCCTTGGTCGCCTTCGTAAACGTCAGCGGACCTTCGGTGCAGACGACCTTTCCCTCGCGGTTGACGAGCTCGAGCAGGTAGTTGCCCGGTTGCAATTCGTAGAGGGTGAACCCGGCCGTGGCATCGAGCGGGACCGACATGGCGACCGTGCCGTCAGCGACCGACCGTGCCCGGACGGAATTGTCGGTATACGGCCGCTTCGCTTCCTTCCGGGCGGTACCGGTGACGATGATCGTGCCCTGACGGGCGTGGACAGCCGCCGCCGGGATGCCGGCCACCGCGGCCGCGACGATACAAGCGACCAGACGTTTGGAGCACATGGGGAGCCCTTTCCTGCCACGGATTTTGCCGCGGCCTTTCGTACATGCCTGTTGCCGGGCGATTGATCTATCTGACGTTCACCGTCCAGAACACCGGGGCCGACGACTTCGCGAAGGTCGTGCGCTCGTCGCAGACCTGATACGTCACCGAACCGACGATTCTTACCGTGTCTCCCGGCTTCGCCCTTTTGCTGATCGTGATCGGTTGCTCGAGCTGGAAACGGCTGTCGTACACCGGCGTCTGCCTCTTGGTGCCGGGTACGGTCTGACGCTCGGGGACCGGGTATTTGGGCTTGCCGATGGAGAAGCCGCGTGGTGCGGTGAAAGACAGCGAGACGGCGGTGAAGTCTCTCGCGCCGGGCGCGAACACCCGCATATCGTCCTTGGGTGTGATCTCGACCAGGAGCGAAACCGATTCCCCCGGGCCGGCACTGTCGGGCTGTGTGCTCGCAGTGACCGACACACGCTCTCCGGCCGTCGAATTCTGCGCCGGCAGCTGCCCAAAAGCAGCAGCCAGCACCACCGTCGCCACGGCAATGAGGATCGGCATGAGTTGCTGGGTCCGCGGATTCTACCCCATCCATGCCGAATGGCAACTAGTATTTGAGCACCGGGTGGATCAGGTGCCCGGCCAGTCTGTCGCGGCCTTTCAATGCGATCAACTCGATCAAAAAGGTGATCCCTTCGATCTGCCCGCCCAGCCCTTCCACCAGGCTGACAGTTGCCGCGGCCGTGCCGCCGGTCGCCAGCAGGTCGTCCACGATCAGCACGCGCTGACCCGGCTGAATCGCGTCGCGGTGCATCTCGAGGCTGTCGGTGCCGTACTCGAGGGCATAGTTCGCCTTCACGGTTTCGGCCGGCAGCTTGCCCAGCTTCCGCACGGGCACGAACCCGGCGCCGAGGCGATCGGCCACCGCCGCGCCGAGAATGAATCCGCGGCTCTCGATCCCCACCACCAGCTCGATCCCGCGGCCGGCGAACGGCTCCGTCATGGTGTCCAGGGCGAGCCGCAGCCCCTGCGCGTCGCGCAGCAATGTGGTCACGTCGTAGAAAAGGATGCCGGCCTTCGGAAAGTCCGGCACGTGGCGGATCTTCGACTTCAACGCGTCCATGCAGCTCCTCAGCGGATGAAAAACCCGGTGGCCCGATGGGTCGGCGCCGCCGGCTCGACTTCGAACGTCTCGACCCGGGCGCCGGTCGGGCCGCGCCGCAGCTTCAACTCCACACGGTCCACCGCTTCCTGGTCCCCCTCCACCACCGCCTCCACGCGGCCGTCGGGCAGGTTGCGCACGAAGCCGTGCACCCCTTCGCGCACCGCGCAGCTTTCGGCGAACATCCGGAAGCCGACCGCCTGAACGCGTCCGCCGATGAGAAAGCGCCGGGCGACGATCATGTCACGTACTCCGTTCCACCGTGACTTCGACGACGCCCAGCGGTTCCTCGACCACCACGAAGAGCTCATCGGGGTTTTCGGTTCCGGCGGCGAAGAGGTCGGCGGGCCGGTACGGGCGCTCGTGCAGGCTCAGCGTGACATCGGCGATCTCTTCGCAGGTCGCGAGCACGACGTCGGCGATCGCGTACAGCATGTGCTGCACTGACTGGCTCTGATGCCAGGCGAAGGTGTCGAGGACGGCATTGCGCACCCCCTGGCGGTAGACGCCGAACGTGACGTCGCCGCTGGTGTAGGTCCAGCGCGCCGAGAGCACGCCGACGAGCAGCCGCTGCAGGCCGTCGGACGCGCCGGTGTCATCGGGGCTGTGCGGCCGGCCGGGCCAACCCGCGAAACCGGCGCTCCGCATGACCGTCAGCTGCCCGATGCCGGCCACGACCGATGACTGCCTGCCGTTGCTGGTCACGATGGCCATGCGCTGCTCCGGCGAGCCCGCGACGAACGTTTGTGCCTGAGGTTTGCCTCCGGCTTCGACCCGCTGCCACGGCTGCTCGGTCAGCTCGACTCGGACGCGGGTGATGCGCGCCTGACGCGCGAGCACTTCACGCGCGAGCGCCAGCCCGAGCTCCTCGAGTTCGCGAGCGCCATGCTCGCGCGTGATCTTGTGCGCGAGCGTCTTGATGGTTTCGCCCGGGAGCAGCCCTTCTGCCCGTCCGTCGGTGAACGCCGGCTCGAAGTCCCCCTCGAACCTGAACGACACCGTCAGGTCGCGCGGATCGTGGCGATCGCCACGCCGCACGAGGCGGAGCATGCGGAGCCGCGCCTCCCCCTGACTGCTCGCGGCGATGCGCGTCATGCCTGGCTCAGTTCCCATCCCCAATCGTCCGATCGGCGATCGGCTGGAGCCCTGCCGCCTCGAGCGACTTGTTGTACCCCGCGACGTCGTTCGTGATCAGGGCGTCGAGCCGCCCGAGCTGCTTGTCGAGCCTGCCCGAGAGTTCCTTGAAGACGGCGTGCGCCTGATCGGTGGGGCGGTAATCGCCGCTTTCCACCGTCCCCTGCAACGCCGCCAGCTTGTTGTTCAGTCGAATGGGATAGTTCAGCGGGTCCTGACCGCTGCGGAGACGATGCTGATAGATCTCCCCTTCCACGTCGGTGAGCTTGTCGCTCAGTGCCTGGCCGGCGGTCTTCAGCGAGGCATCCGCCGCCTTGCCGATGCGATCGGCGATCTGTTCCTTGAGGGAACGGATGCGGATCACCGCCCGATTGGCCTCGGATACGCGCGCGTTGATCTGCATGGCGAGCGCGAACTGCGCCTGCAGGTCGGCGTCGGTCACACCCGGCACGGCGGCGTTGCGGCGGATCTCGAAAGTCTGCGTCTTCGTCGCGCCCGCGGCGGTCACGCGGACCTGGTAGCGGCCGGGCGGCGCCGCCGGGCCGCGCGTGCTCGCCGCCCACATGATCAGGCCTGGAAGCTCCACGGCATTCGGATAGCGCATGTCCCAGGTGAACCGGTTCATGCCCCTCGCTGCGGTGACGCGCGCGGGCGGCCCTTGACGCCTCCCGCCTTCCTCCCCTTCCTCCATCTCCGGCGGCCGGCCGGCCGCGTCCGGCGCGGACCGCGCGGGTCCTTCGTACGAACGGATCACCTTACCCCCGGGATCCAGAATGTCGATCGTCACCTTGTCGGCGGCATCTTTCAGGTAGTAATCCACGAAGACCCCACGCGACACCGACCGGACCGCGTCGGCGGGATCGAAGAGCACGAGCGGCTCGCTGGTCATGGCTGCGTTCACCTGCCGCAGCACCGAGATGTTGTCGAGGATGTAGAACGACCGGCCGTGGGTGCCGATCACCAGGTCGTTGTCCTTCACCTGGACGCCATGCACCGGTGTCACCGGCAGGTCCAGACGCAGCGTCTGCCAGTGTCGGCCGTCGTCGAACGAAACGTAGATGCCGGTTTCGGTGCCGAGGAACAGCAGCCCTTTGCGCTTTGGATCCTCGCGGATCGCCCGCGCGAAGTCGTCGCCGGGGAGCCCCGCGACGATCTTCGTCCAGGTCTTGCCAAAGTCCGTCGTCTTGTACACGTACGGCGCGCGGTCGGATCGCTGATAGCGATTGCCTGCGAGGTACGCCGTCCCGACGGCGTGCGGCGACGCATCGATCAGGCTGATCCGCGTGAACTCCGGCAGATCCGGCGGCGTGATTTTCTCCCAGTCCTTTCCGCCGTTACGGGTCACGTGCACGATGCCGTCGTCCGAGCCTGCCCAGATCACGCGCCCGTCGATCGGGCTCGGTGCGAGCGTGAAGACCGTCGCGTAGGTCTCGACCCCGGTCTGGTCCAGCGTGATCGGCCCGCCGGACGGCCCCATGGTCGAGGGGTCGTGCCGGGTGAGGTCCGGGCTGATCTTCGTCCAGCTCTGACCCTCGTTCGTCGAACGCCACACGTGTTGCGAGGTGACGTACAGAGTGTTGGGGTCGGTCGGCGCAATCACGATGGGGTAGGTCCACTGAAAGCGCTCGGTCATGTCGCGCGCCGAATGCCCCATCGGATTGTCGGGCCACACGTTGATGTTGCGGCGCTCGCCGGTGCGGCGGTTGATGCGCGTGAGCAGGCCGCCATAGTTGCCAGCGTAAAAAACGTCGGTGTCTTCCGGATCCGGCGCGATGTAGCCGCTCTCACCGCCGCCGACCGCGTACAGCTCGCCGCTGCCGGTACTGGGCACGCACGCCGTGCTGTTGTCCTGCTGCGCGCCGCACACGTGATACGGGACGTGCGTGGTGGTGAAGACGTTGTAGAACTGCGCCGTCGGGTAGTCCTGGTCCGTCCAGCTCTCGCCGCCGTTGAACGAAATGTTGGCGCCGCCGTCGTTGCTCTCGGCGAGCCGCTGCGGATCGTTCGGCGCGATCCAGAGATCATGATTGTCGCCGTGCGGCACCCTGAAGCTGCGCAGCGTCTTGCCGGCGTCCGTCGAGCGATAGATCGAGACGTTGAGCAGGTAGACCGTGTCTTTGGCCTGTGGATCGGCATAGACACGGGTGTAGTAGAACGCACGCTGCCGGATATTCCGATCGGCGTTCGCCAGCTTCCACGTGGCCCCGGCGTCGTCGGAGAGGTAGAGCCCGCCGTCCTGCGCCTCGATCAACGCGTAAATGCGATTGGAGTCCGCGCCGGAAACGCTTACGCCGATCTTGCCCCAGACCGGTTTCGGCAGGCCCGGGTTCTTCGTCAGCTCGGTCCAGTTCTTTCCCCCGTCGGTGGTCTTGAACAGCCCGCTGCCCGGTCCACCACTCGACAGGGAATGCGGCGTGCGAAAGGCTTCCCAGAAGCCGGCGTAGAGCACGTCCGGTGTCTTCGGATCCATCACCAGATCCACCGCGCCGGTCTTGTCGTCGCGGAACAGCACCCGCGTCCAGCTCTTGCCCCCGTCGGTCGACTTGAACACGCCGCGGTCAGGCGTGGCGCCGTACGGATCGCCGAGCGCCGCCACGTAAACGATGTCGGGATTGGCCGCATGGACGCGAATGCGCCCGATCGCCATCGTCTTTTCGAGGCCGACGTGCGTCCAGGTGCGGCCGGCGTCGGTCGTCTTGTAGACTCCGTCCCCCTGAATGATGTTGCCTCGCAGCTGCGTTTCCCCCATCCCGACGTAAACGACGTCCGGATTCGATTCCGACACTGCAATCGCGCCGACCGACGACGTCTTGAAGAATCGGTCCGAGACCGGCCGCCAGTTGATCCCGCCGTCGGTCGTCTTCCACACCCCGCCGCCAACCGCGCCGAAGTAGTACTCCATCGGGCGCTTGGCGCTGCCGGCGACGGCCTGCGAACGGCCGCCGCGCGCGGGCCCGATCGATCGCCAGCGCAGGCCGGCGAGCAGCGAGGCATCTACACCGCCGGCGGCAGGCTGCGGCGGGGCGTTTTGGGCCCCGCCGGCGGAGGTCAGGAGAACTGTGACGACGGTTGTGGCGATGAGGCGTCTGAGGTGAGCCATGGTGCGTAAGCTCCAGAAGGAGTGGGCGTCAGAATGCTAATCGAATGCATCAGCCAGTGGAAGCCAGCGTTACACAGGATTCCTTATCTCAACCGTTTTTCAATGGAATCAACGAATTACAGGGCGGCATGCCTTGTGCTCCATCAAGGGGCAGGAGGCAAACGATGCTGTTTACGATCGCGGTGATCCTGCTGGTGCTTTGGCTGCTGGGCCTGGTCAGCGGATACACGATGGGCAACTTCATTTATGTGCTGCTCGTGATCGCGCTGGTCCTGTTCGTGGTGGGTCTGGTAAGCGGTCGGCGCACGGTCTGACGCGGGCAGTCTTTTCAGCCCTCACGGGTCCGCGCGCACGGGTCTTCCCGCACGGGGCTTCCCGCACGGGGCTTCCCACACGGGTCTTCCCGCACGGGCCGGCCCGCAAGGGGTTGAAGGCCAAGCGGTTGGCCGGTTGGTCAACCGCTTGGCTGCCTCTGTCGGTGCCGGAGGGCTGAACCGTCGGTTTTCTTGAGAAAAGGCACGCACGCAGTGCAGGTGTGCGCGGTACGCCCGTTGCTCCGCCATCCAACACCTCCATCACGAGGGGACGGGAAGTAGACAGCGGGCGTCAGGGCATCAGGCCTCCTCCGGACCTGGCTGCCTGCCGGCTTGCAGCGTCGGCGCTGGCGGTCCTCCATCCTGCTGTCGACTCCCGTCGGTTCGTCCTCTCAGGCCGCGCATGATCCCTTCGACCGTCACCACCCCAAGCAGCACCTGCGCGTCGGCCCGGCTGACGACCGGGATCACGCCGTCGCTGTGCGCCAGTCGCTCGACGACGACGGCGAGCGGATGATCGGGATGCGCGTGAATTGACGGCTGCTTGATCAGCGAGTCGACCCGGTCGGTGCCTCGTCCATCCGCGAGCGCGTCGCGCAACTGTGTCACCGTCACCGTTCCCTGGAAGGCGTCGGCGCGACCCACCAGGCGCACCGGGTCACCACGCAGCGTGGCCACAGCATCGGCGATCGTGGCATCGGCCCCCACGAACGGCACCCGGGTCTCCATCACATGCCACGCGGTCCATGACCGATCGGCCTTCCGCGTGACGGCCGACGGGAGGTGCACGTGGTCCTGAGCCAGGAGCGCGTGATAAATCGGCAGCGGCTGGAAGGTCCGCGACAGGTAGAAGCTGAGCAGGTTCGCGACCATCAGCGGCACGATGATTTGATAGTCCTGTGTTAGCTCGAAGATCATGAAGACGGAGGTCAACGGGGCGCGGACGATCCCGGCGAAGACCGCGCCCATGCCGACCAGCGCATAGGCGCCGGGTTCCGCGACGGCGAACGGAGCCAGGCGGCTGACGATGGTGCCGACGACGGCGCCTGTCATGGCGCCGATGTAAAGCGTGGGCGCGAAGATGCCACCAGGATTCCCGGAAGCGTAGGAGATGACAGTCGCGACGATCTTCATGAGGCCCAGCGCCAGCGCCATCTGCAGCAGGACCCCGCCGTTCAGCGCGCGATCCACGTAGTCGTATCCGGTGCCGAGCAGCTGGGGGGCGGCGACAAGGATCAGGCCCGCGGCCAGCCCGCCCATGGCCGGCTGCCACACGACCGTCCGCTCGGGGAGCCTGCGGAACCAGCCCCGTAACCCCAGCAGCGCCTTGCAGAATACGATCGACACGCACCCGCCGACCATGCCGAGTGCCGCGTACGCCAGCAGCTCCGCGGGATGCACCAGGTGATACGCCGGCACACGAAACAGCGGCTCGTTGCCGAGCACCGACCGCGCCACCACCACCGAGGCGACCGACGCGACGACGGTCGAGCCGAGCAGCGTGGCGTTCATGTCGCCGATGATCTCTTCCAGCGCAAATATCACGGCGGCTACCGGGGTGTTGAAGGCGGCGGCAAGCGCGCCGGCCGCGCCGACCGGCAGGAGGTCCTTGACGCGTTCGGGCGGCAGCCGCAGCCACTGGCCGATCGCCGACGCGAGGCCCGCGCCGATCTGGACGGATGGCCCCTCGCGACCCAGTGAATGCCCCGACCCGATCGCCAGCGTGCCCGCGAGGAACTTTCCCACGGGCACGAGCGGCGATACGATCCCGCCATTCAGGTGATAGGCGGCCTTGGTCTGTGGAATACCGCTGCCGCGGATGCCGTGAAATACGTGGCGCATCAGGAGGCCGGTGACGACGCTGACCAGCGCCGGCATCGCGATGAGCCGCATCGTGGACGGATCGACGCCAAAGAAGAGCCGGTTGAGGAGGTCGATGGTGACCGCGAACAGGACGGCGCTCAGCCCCGCCAGAATCCCGACCACGATCGTCACCGCGACGAAGAGATGGCTCTCGCGAAGCTGCAGGCTGTAGGACGAGAGCGGCTTCGAAGGCTTCACCGCCCCACCCCATGACGGGCGGCGATGAGCGCAACGGCGCGAATGATCGGTGGATTCGCGCCGCAAGCGGCCGAGGCGCGTTCGGCCAGCGCCACGACGATGGATAGCCCGGCATCAACCGATTCACCGCGCCGGCCGCGTCGCGCCAGTTTCGCCCGCGTCGTGGCCGTCTCTTTCGCCAGCCCCTCGATGCTGGTGCACCGCGAACCGGCTGTCGCGCATGCCGTCACCCGGCAGCGCTCGACCTCGACGGCGAGCCGGTCGGTGGCCGTCGCGACGCGGCGGTGCCGTTCGCGTGTGGCCAGCCCCGGCATCAGCGGGTCCAGCGCAGCGATCAGTTCCACCACCGGCCGGAGGGTGCGGCTGCGGGGCCGGTCGGGAGCGGCTGACAGATACTTGTGCGCCAGCCGGAAGCTGCCGGCCTCGAACGCGGCCTCACCGGCGCGCGCCAGCGCCTCGGGATCGCTCGGCGCCACGTCGAGCGCCGATTCGAACTGCTGCAGTGCTCTCGCCGGATCCCCGGCCCGTAGCAGCAGGTCGCCGACGCGGAGATGCGACGGCAGGTCGTCGGGTATTTCGCCGGCCAGCAGCAGCGATTCCGACAGCGCCCGTTGAGGCAGCGCGCGGTCCAGCAGGAATTCGATGTACTCGCTCCGCAGCTGCCGGCGCTGCGCAAGCTGCTCCGACCCCCAGAGACCGAGCAGCGCGGTCTGGTAGTTGCGGATCGCCTCGTCGGTGTGCCCGCTACCCGCTTCGAGCGTCGCGAGCCGCAGATTCACCTCCGGATCGTCGGGGAACCGCTGACGGATCTTCAGCAGCACGTCGCGCGCATTGCCGGAGTCGCCGGCCGCGCTGAACGCCTCAGCGAGCGACAGCTGGATGTCGCGGCTGTCGCGGTGTCGCGTCGCGGCACGGCGAAGCGCGGCGACGGCCCCGGTCGCGTCCCTCTCGGCCAGCCGCTGCTTGCCGATCGCGTGCCACCGCGCCGCATCGGACCGGTGCAGCGCCCGGTTCGCGGCCGCCAGCGACCGGGTCAGGAAGAATGCCGCGATGGTGATCGCGATGAGAACGATGAGGAGGGTGGTCTGATGCTGAACGAAACGCAGCCGCGTAAGGAGCGGTAATGGTGGAGGGATCGAAGTCTTGCCAGGATCATTCAAGGTGGTAATGGACCGACGACCAGTCTCTGGCCGGCAGCAACTGGATCTGAATCGTCACGACGCCTTGGAAACACTTCGATGGTAACCGATCCGAGCGGCCGGCGCGTGCGATCTCGCGAAGGCTCATGCACCGTCGCGGTGCACGTGTCTGCGGCACCAGTCGGCGGCGAGGCGGGCCACCTCTTCCAGCGCTCCGGGCTCCTCGAACAGGTGCGTGGCGCCGGGGACGATCACGAGCTCAACCGGCGCGCGCATCTGCCGCATCGCCTCCCGGTTCAAGTCGATGACCGGTTCGTCATCACCACCGACGATGAGCAGCGTCGGGGCCTGAACCATCGGCAAGGCATCCCCGGCCAGATCCGGACGGCCGCCGCGCGAGATCACCGCGCGGGCGAGCTCGGGCCGCGCGGCCGCGGCGATCAAGGCTGCCGCGGCGCCGGTGCTCGCGCCGAACAACGCCACCCGCAGCTGGCGCAGATCCGCACGCGACTGCGTCCAGTCGGTCGCGCCAACCACCCGGCGCCCGAGCAGATCGATGTCGAAGCGATGTTCGCGCGTGCGCTCGTCGACTGATTCTTCGGCCGGCGTCAGCAGATCGAGCAGCAGCGTGCCGAACCCCGCGTTCTCGAGCACACCCGCGACCGCACGGTTCCGGCGGCTGAAGCGGCTGCTGCCGCTACCGTGCGCGAAAATGACCAGCCCGCCGGCCTTGTCCGGCACCCGAAGATCGCCGTCCACCGTCACGACGCCGGTGTCGATGCGTACGGCCTCCCGAGTTGCCTGATGCGGCATCACACCCTCACATTCCGGACGGATAGGTTTCGGGCACGTCGACTTCGTCGAGGGCCCACCGCTCCAGCGGCTCGAGCGCCGTCGTCTGATCGATGTGCAGGATCGCGTCGAACTGCCGCGGCAGACTGGCGCGGAAGTAGTGGCTGAGCCGCTCCGACTCCGGCCGGTAGATGACCCCGATCGCGCGTTCCAGCCTTTCGGCCGACAGGACGTCGCGTGCCGGTCCTTCACGCAGGAGCAAGAGAAATTGTGCGATGCCGGTATCGTGGAAGATCCGCTCGTAACTGCCCGGCAACGACGGACGCACATGCCGGCGTTCGGCCGGATCATCCCAGTTTCGCGCGGCGGTGACCGTGCCTTCGTGGGTCGTGAAGCCGATCAGCCAGGCATCGGTCCCGAATCGCTCGCGCGCGAGCTGGCCCAGGTTCAGTTCACCACCGGCGCCCATCTGCGTCGCGCGCGCGTCACCCAGATGGGAGTTGTGCGCCCAGACGACGGCCCGGGCCGGGCGCCCCGCCCCGCCTCGATGGGCGAGCAGCGCCTCGAGCGTTTCCATCATGTGGCGGTCCCGAACGTTCCAGGACTCCGCTCTCGCTCCGAACATCGCGCGGTAGTACGTCTCGGCATTGGCGACGAGACGGGCGTTCTGCTCGGTGAAGAAATACTCGTCAGCGGCTACCCGGCCGTCGCGCGCGGCATAGTCGAGCGCGTGGCGCCGCAGCTCGACGAGCTGGGCCGTGACTTCGTCTTCACAATCGCGCGACAACCCAAGCGACGAGGCATAACCGTAGGCCTGAGGGTCGTCGCCAAACATCTCGAAACAGCCATATCGATGACGCGCACGTCGGGCCGCATCCGGATCGACCTTCCCGAGATAACCCAGCACGGCCTCAATCGATCGATGAAGGCTGTAGAGGTCGAGGCCATAGAACCCGGCCCGCTCGGAAACAGCCCTGCCGCGATTGTGCTCCCGCAGCCAGGTCACGAAATCGACGATATCGGCGTTTCGCCACATCCATCGAGGGAAGCGCGTGAAGTCGCCGAGGGCGGCCTCCGGGCCGGGCTCCTCCGACGCTCCCAGAACCCACCGGTTCACGCGATAAGCGTCAGGCCAGTCAGCTTCGACGGCAACGAGATCGAAGCCGTGGTCCGCAATCAGCGTCTTCGTGAGCTCCGCCCGCGCTCGATAGAAGTCGTGTGTTCCATGCGTCGCCTCGCCGATGAGGACGAGCCGGGCGTCGCCGATGGCTTCCATGAGGGGCGGGAAGCCATCCATCGTCGGCTCGAACCAGAGCGCCGACAGGCGGACGATGTCGAGCGCGTCGCTGTTCATCGCGGCCTCCCGACGGTCTCGGGGCTCTGCCGAAGGAGTTCGCTCACTTCCTCGTCGCTGGTCTGGCCGAAATCCCGATACCACAATCCGACTGCGGAAAAGGGTACGGGCGTGCGGGCGCAGATGACCTCGTCGGCCATGCCGCTGAGCGCCCGGCATGTTTCCGGCGCGCCGACCGGTACCGCGACGAGGATCCGCCTGGGTGAATAGGCGCGCACAGCCTGAACCGCCGCCTTCATGGTCGAGCCCGTGGCCAACCCATCGTCGACGAGGATCACCGTGCGGCCGTCCAGTCGGAGCGCAGGACGTTCGCCCCGGTATGCCTGCTCCCGCCGCTGCAGCTCGACCTGTTCTTCGGCGGTCACGGCGTCGATCAATGCCGGGGTGATCCCGTACCATTCGACGACGTCGTCGTTCAGCACGCGGACACCGCCTGACGCGATCGCGCCCATGGCGAGCTCGCGATGGCCGGGCACGCCGAGCTTGCGGACGAGGAAGATATCCAGCGGGGCCTGAAGAGCCTTCGCGACTTCGTACGCCACCGGCACGCCGCCTCGCGGCAGCGCCAGCACCACGACGTCGTCTCCGCGATACGCGTCCAGCCGAGCGGCGAGTTCGACGCCGGCTGCACGGCGATCCTGAAACGCCTGACCGTCGGGCTTTGAAATCACGGAGCCTCCGGTAGGTCCAGGTGAAGTGTTGCAAGCTGAGTGCCTCATGCCGCGGCGTTCGCAGCAGTGCTTCCACTGGCACCCTGGTTGCTCCGAAAGCGGCAACCGGGAGGACGAATATGAAGAGCCAGAAATTGCTGGTCGGCGTTGGTGCCGGTGCTGCCCTCGCCTACCTGCTCGATCCTGCACGCGGCGGGCGCCGTCGTGCACTCATACGCGACCAGGTCGTCCGTACGTCGCGGAAGACACGGGACGGTCTGGACGCTGCCGCTCGCGACCTCGCGAATCGAACCAGGGGTGTGGTGGCTGCGACGCGAAGGAGACTTGACAGCGCGCCGGTCGATGATGCGCGACTGATGCAACGCGTGCGCGCGAAGCTGGGGCGGGTGTGTTCGCATCCCCGAGCGATCGATGTCGATACACACGATGGCGATGCGACCCTGCGCGGGCCCATCCTCGCGCACGAGCTCAGCGACGTGCTTGCCGCGGCGGCTGCCGTCCCCGGAGTCACATCGGTCACGAACCAGCTGGAGCTGCACGACTCGGCCGAAGGAGTTCCGTCGTTGCAGGGCGGCGGGAAGATCGCCCGGCCACGGCTCGACCTCCTCCAGCGTCACTGGGCGCCGGCGACCCAGGCCCTGGTGGCGGCAGCCGCCGGGCTGGCCGCCACGGGCGTGTATCTTGCGGCCAGCGGTCGTCGCGAGCCAGCGACGATTCGCTCCTAGCGCCTTCCGCCTACAAGACCGGGCGGCAGCGTTCCGTAACGGAACATCTGCCCCCGGATCCCCCAAAATGTCATTCGCCGCGACCCGGCGGCAATCCTTTACCAGCCAACTCTTTAGCAGGCGCCCCTCCAACCTCGGCCGTTAGGGACCGGTTTTTGCGGTTCGGGTCCCGAACCGATCTCACAGGAGAGTTATGCGCAAGACCCCAGCGTTGATAGTCATCGTGCTGCTGGCCCTCTGTTCGTGGCCAGGGGTGCCGTCCGCCCAGCGAGGGCCTACGATTTCTGCCGATCTTCACGCCGCGCGCGCCAGGGGCGAACGGGTCCGCGTGATCGTGCAGGGCGGGGACTCCACGCTGCAGACCCTGCGCGGCAGGCTGCGCGGATTGCTCCGGCGTGATCTCGGGAGCGGTCTCGCGCTCGATCTCTCACCCGCGGAATTCGACCGGCTGTCGCGGGACAGCTCGATTGCGCATCTCTCTGGAGATCTGCCGGTGGCCGCCGACATGGCGCTCACCAACCGGATCACCGCCGCCTCGTCGGTCTGGCAGAGCACCAGCGGCGGCCTGCTCGGGCTCTTCAGCACCAGCGGCTATGACGGGACGGGCGTCGGCGTCGCCGTGATCGATTCCGGCATCGCCGCCTCTCATACGGCACTCGGCGGACGCGTCGTGGCGCGCGTGAACATGGTCTCGTGGGAGGCCGACGCGCCGGGCGATGCATTCGGCCATGGCACGCACATCGCCGGGGCGATTGCAGGAAGCACCACCGCGGCGAATAGGGTGACGAACCAGTACGGGGGCGGCAGTGCGCCGGGCGTGCGTCTGGTCGACGTGCGGGTGCTGGGCCGAACCGGCGTGGGCCTCACGAGCGACGTCATTGCCGGAATCGACTGGGCGATCGCCAACCGCACCCGCTACAACATCCGCGTCATGAGTCTCGCGTTGGGCCATCCGGTCACCGAGCCGTCGATAACCGATCCGCTGTGCCGCGCGGTCGCGCGCGCCGCGGCGGCCAACATCGTCGTCGTGGCTTCGGCCGGCAACTACGGCCGCACGCCGGCTGGGGCGCCAGTGCTGGGGGGCATCACGTCACCGGGCAACTCCCCCGCCGCCCTCACCGTCGGTGCGATCGAGGCCAACGGCACGATCGATCGGAGCGACGACCGGGTCGCCGACTACAGCTCTCGCGGGCCCACGCGTTTCGAGTTCGCCGTCAAGCCCGACGTCGTGGCGCCGGGCACGCGCCTGATCTCGCTCGAGGCGCAGGGGTCCTACCTGTCGTCGACGTATCCGCAGTGGCACATCGCGGGTTCCGGGCGCAACGCCTACATGCGGCTGAGCGGGAGCAGCATGGCGACGGGGGTCGTGGCCGGCGGCGTGGCGCTGCTGCTCGACGCCAACCCGCGGCTCTCGCCCGCGCAGGTCAAGGCGGCGCTCCAGATGGGCGCCACGTTCGTGCCCGAAGGTGGGCTGATCGGCGGCGGCGCCGGGACGGTGAATTTCGCGGCGTCGATGAAGCTCGCCAACACCGATCTGCTGT
The DNA here is from genome assembly GCA_035250005.1 of Vicinamibacterales bacterium. GTDB lineage: Bacteria > Acidobacteriota > Vicinamibacteria > Vicinamibacterales > 2-12-FULL-66-21 > JACDCA01. The sequence continues at coordinate 17,693 of DATFFM010000089.1, forward strand.
CGTCGCTGCTCGGCACGGTGGACACACTGCTCGGTACCTCGAGCGGTGCGACATTCCGTGACACCGGCACGCTCATCGACCGCGTGTACGACGGCACGGGTATCCAGCTGCTCGGCATTCTGGATCTGGGCCGTCTGTTCTCGAGCCTCGACTCGGCCGAAAGCGGCGTGCTGCACCTGCTCGGCCTGTCTAATCCGCTCGCGCGCGTTCCCGCCAACCAGCTGGTCTGGGGCGAGGTGGCGGACTGGTCGTCGAGCTATTACCTGGTCTGGGGCAACACCGTGCAGTCGCCATCCGGACAGTACCTCGTGTGGGGCAACACGGACTACACCGGATCGAGCTATCTCGTCTGGGGCAACGCCGTCGTGCCGCCTGACGCGGATTCGCGGCGGTGAGTCAATCGCCACGGGGCGCGCTCTCCCCGGGAGGGCGCGCCTACGTCGCGATCGTCGGCTGGACCGGTGCGGCGGTCTTCGCCTATTGCGCGTATGCGCTCACCCGCGAGAGCGTCGCATCCACCTCGCAGTTTCTCATCTTCGCGGCCCTGACCTTCGCCAGCGGCCGGCTCACCGTCAAGGTTCCCTCCGTCGAAGCGCGCTTTTCGCTCTCGGAGATGTTCGCCTTCACGAGCGTGCTCCTGTTCGGCCCGGAAACAGGCGCCGTGACGCTCGCGCTCGACAGTCTCTTCCTCTCCTGGCGCCATCGCATGAGCCGCCAGCAGGCGCTCTTCAACTTTGGCAACCTGTCGCTCGCGGTGTGGATTTCGGGGACGCTGTTTTTCGTCGCCGGCGGGGTCGAGCCGCTGTTCGCGCGGCCGGCGCCGGCCGGGAACCTGCTGCTGCCGCTGGCGCTCCTGGCCGGTTCATACTTCGCGATCAACAGCGGGCTGATCGCGGCGGCGATCTCCTTCCAGACCGGTCAGCGACCGTACGACGTCTGGCGATCGAACTTCATCTGGCTGGGCCCTGGCTACGCCACCGGCGCGTCGGTCGCGCTCCTGGTCGTGATCGCGCTGCAGCAGTTCCACTTCAGCACGTTGGCGCTGCTGGTGCCGGTGCTGCTCGTGTCGTACCTGATGCTGCATTCGTCGTTCGGCCGTCTCGAAGACGCGAAGCAGCACGTCGACAAGCTGAACGGCCTGTACATGTCGACGATCGAAACGCTGGCCACGGCGATCGACGCCAAAGACGACGTGACGCACGGGCACATCCGGCGGGTGCAGGGAGCGGCCGTGGCGCTCGCGCGTGAGATGGGCCTGACCGACCCGCTGGTTGTCAAGGCGATCGAAGCGGCGGCGCTGCTCCACGACACCGGCAAGATCGCGGTCCCCGAGCACATCCTCAACAAGCCGGGGCGGCTCACGCACGCCGAGTTCGAGAAGATGAAGCTGCACGCGCCGATCGGCGCCGAAATTCTCTCCTCGATCGACTTTCCGTACCCGGTCGTGCCGATCGTGCGGCATCACCACGAAAACTGGGATGGGACCGGCTACCCCGACGGTCTGCAGGGCACGAACATTCCCATCGGCGCGCGCATCCTCTCGGTCGTCGATTGCTACGACGCGCTGACCTCCGACCGCCCGTATCGCGGCCGGATGTCGGACGAGGATGCGCTGCGCATCGTGCTGGAGCGCCGCGGCTCGATGTACGACCCGCTGGTCGTGGACACATTCGTCCGTTGCTGCAAGCGGATCATGCCGGCGCCGGATTCGATCATCCACCCGGCGGCGCGC
>DATFFM010000090.1:0-8015 GCA_035250005.1 Vicinamibacterales bacterium
GATCCGCCGTCCAGTGGCTTTGTCTCTCCACCGAGTCGAGGCATCATGCGGCTTTGAAGTTTGAAGTTTGGAGTTGGCTCCGACATGCATCTGACGTCGCTGGATTGGACCATCGTCATTCTCTCGATCGCGGTGTCGTTCGCTCCGGCGATCTGGCTGATGCGCCGTGCCGGCTCGAGCACCACCGAGTTCTTCACCTCCGGCCGCGCCGCGCCATGGTGGTTGATTGGCGTGTCGATGGTGGCGACGACCTTCAGCACCGACACGCCGAATCTGGTCACCAACCTTGTCCGCGAAGGGGGCGTGGCGGCGAACTGGGCCTGGTGGTCCTTTCTGCTGACCGGGATGCTGACCGTGTTCTTCTACGCGCGCCTGTGGCGCCGTTCCGGGGTGCTCACCGATCTCGAGTTCTACGAGCTTCGCTACAGCGGCCGGCCCGCCGCCTGGGTGCGCGGCTTTCGGGCGGTCTATCTCGGGCTGTTCTTCAACATCGTGATCATGGCGACGGTCAATCTCGCCGCGGTCAAGATCGCCAACGTTCTTCTGGGCTGGCCGATGACCCAGACGCTGCTCGTCTGTGCGGTCATCAATACGGCCTTCGCCGCCACGGCCGGCTTGTGGGGCGTGCTGGTCACCGACTTCATTCAGTTCGCCATCGCAATGACCGGGTCGGTGGCGGCCGCGTACTACGCGCTGCGGCAGCCCGAAGTCGGCGGACTTTCGGGGCTGATTGCCAGGTCGGATGCCGGGGTGCTGCGACTGCTTCCCGACTTCGGCGACTGGAGCCTGACACTGACGCTGTTCGTCATTCCAATCACAGTACAGTGGTGGTCCGTCTGGTATCCGGGCGCCGAGCCCGGCGGCGGCAGCTACATCGCGCAACGCATGCTGGCCGCACGAACCGAGCGCGATGCGACGTGGGGCACGCTTTTTTTCAATGCCGCCCACTACGCCCTCCGTCCGTGGCCCTGGATCATCGTCGCGCTCGCGTCGCTGCTCGTGTATCCGCAGCTGAGCGACATCTCGGCCGCCCTGCCGCACGTGGACCCCGCACTCATCGGTCACGACCTGGCCTACCCCGCGATGCTGCGTTTCCTGCCTTCGGGCATGCTCGGGTTGATGGTGGCAGGGCTGCTTGCCGCATACGTGTCCACGATCTCGACCCATCTGAACTGGGGCACCTCGTACCTGGTGCACGATCTGTATCGACGTTTCATCCGGACCGATGCGTTCGAGCGGCATTACGTCGGCGTCGGCCGCGCGGTCACCGCGCTGCTGATGGTGCTCGCGGCGCTGCTGACGTACGTGCTCGACACCGCGCAAGCCAGCTTCCAGCTGCTGCTCTCCATCGGCGCCGGCACGGGCCTGATCTATCTGCTCCGCTGGTTCTGGTGGCGGATCAACGCGTGGAGCGAGATCGCCGCGATGGTCACGTCGTTCCTGCTGGCAGCGGGTTTCTTCATCGCTGGACGCAGGGGCGGAGGCCTTCCGGCGCACCTGGCGCTCATCATTACCGTCGCCGTCACCACCGTCGTCTGGATCCTCGTCGCCCATCTGACGCCCGCGACGGACCGCGAGACCCTGATGCGCTTCTATCGCGCGGTTCGGCCCGCGGGACCCGGATGGGAGAGCATTCGCCGGGAGACCGGTGTGGGTCCCTCGCCCGACAGCCTCGCGCAGTCCGTCCTCGGCTGGGTGCTGGGGTGCGTGTTCGTCTATGCCGCGCTCTTCGGCACCGGCAGCTTCCTGTACGGCCACACCTCGGTCGGGATCTTCTGGTCGGTCGCGTTCGCGGCTTCGGGGCTCTGGCTCGCTCGCATACTCCGGGCGCTACTGGGGTGATCCGACGGCGATCGGTCGATACGCCGTAAGCCGTTACGCAACTCGTAAACTGCCCGGCCCGAAAGTGCGCCAATTCCGGAGTTTTTACGTTTTCTGGTTCGGTGCCGGTTTTGCTCTAACGGAGGGTATCCGTTTCAAAGGAGCTCACGATGCGTGGTACCCTCGCGATCGCCCTCGCCGCCTCGTTTGGTCTGGGGTGTGGCGGCTCTTACGGCGGCAATCCTGCGGGGCCGAGCCCTTCGGGAACCGGACCGGTCACGATCTCGATCGTGGGAGTGAAAGGGCAGCAGTCCTTCTCGCCGAACCCCGCGTCGGTCCCCGCCGGCCGGCAGGTCATCTGGAAGAACAACGACATCGTCGTGCATCGCGTGCGGCTGAGCGACGGGTCGTTCGACACGGGCGACATCCAGCCCGGCGCGTCCACCCAGCCGATCTCGCTCGGCAACGTGTCGAAGGCGTACTCGTGCACGGTGCACCCGAACATGGTGGGGAGCCTGAACGAGGCCGCGACGCCGGAGCCGCCGCCCTGCACCGGGTACTGCGGATAAGGCGAGTCGATCGCCTGATCGGCTGATCGGTTGATCGACCGATCGACCGATCGACCGATCGCAAGATCTTCTGTCCGTGTCTCCCCCTCGGCGACGCGCACGTCGCGCGAGGCCGAAACGAGCTGCGCCAGAAACTCCGGATCGAACTGCTGCCCGGGCTCGGGGGGGTCAGTGGCGGCGATCCGGTAGTCGCCGGGCGGCAGACCGCGAAATGCGTAGCGGCCATCAGCCCCGGGTTGGGCGACGTGAATCCGGCGCGAGTCCGCGACCCAGAGGTCCCGGCTGGCGGGGAAGAGGATCACGGGGCGATCCGCGGCCGGCTCGCCGTCGGCGTTCGACACCATCCCTGAAAGGGCGCTCGCTTTCGAGGTCAGCTCAAGCACGCCGCCGGTTACCGGTTCCCCGGCCTTGACGACTAGATTCACGTCTGCGGCGTCGATGCTGCCGAACACTGCCGACGCGAGCATCCACCCCTGGGGAAGCCCGCTCACCCTCACCCGGTAAGGCCCCGGAGCGACATTGTCGAGGGTGAATCGGCCGGCGGCATCCGGAACAGTCTGGCGTGTTGAGGCCTCCCAATCCGAGGGCCCGGTAATCGGGAACAGACGGATCTGAACGCGCCGGGGATTTACCGGTCCCGTCACCGCCCCAAGGTCAAGCCTGCCAGAGACCGACACGCCGCGCGTCAGACGGAGCGATCCATCGACGACGCCCCCTTCGGCGACCTGCAGTTCCACCGCGGCCGTCAATTCACCACCGCCGGCCTCGCCGACCGTTCTGGTCCCCTGCGCGCGCAGCGTGTAGGTGCCGGGGACCAAGCCGGTGAAGGAGAATCGACCGCCGGGACCCGAATGGCGGAACCATACCGCCAGATTCGCGATCGGCATCAGCGGATCGAGCAGCTGGATACTAGCGGTCGCAGGTGCGCCTGCGGGGTCGGTTACGATCCCCGACACCGTTCCGGTTCTGAGAGCCACCAGCTGAATGTCGATGCCTCCCGCGTGTTCGCTCAGCCCCAGCCGAACGCGTCCCGCCGTGGAGGGGGAAGCGCTCCCGCCGAAATAAGCCGGCACGTACCCGAAGGCGTCCGGCGTCTCGATGCCGGCCGCCTGTCGGCGTGTCTCCTCGAGCTGCGCGCGGGCCAACGCGTTACCCGAGGCCATGATCTGCGCCTGGCGAAGGCGGAGCGACTCCGCGCTGGCTCCGGCTGCGGCAACCGAGTCGCGAGGCACCGCGCTGATCACATATTCACCCGGCAGCAGTCCGGCGATCCGATAGGCGCCCAGATCGTCGGTGACGACGTTGCCGACGGGTTGCGCCACCCGATGGCCGTTGCTGTAGGCGAACCGCATGGCGCGGACCGGCACGCCGAGCGCCGGATCGCCGAACTCGTCGGTGACGACGCCGCTGATGACACCGCCGCGTGCGAGCTTCAGCGACAGATTCTCGATCTTGTGACCCGCGGCCAGCGTCAGCATCGTGCCCGGGACCCCCGGGCCCGGACGACGGGCCCCCAGCACCATCTCGATGTAGCCCGGTTTCGACGCTGAAAGCGTGTAGTCACCGGGGGGGAGGTTCGCAAACGTGTAACGGCCTTCCGCGTCGGAGGTCGTGGTCCGCGTCATGCGCGGGGTGGCGCGCACCAGGCGGACCTGTGCTTTTCTGACGGGGCGCCCGAGGTCGGCACTGGTGAGAGAACCCGCGATGACGCCCGTGGCCTTCGGAGCAGTCTCCTGGCCGGCGGCCGGACACGTAGGAACCAGGCAGAGGACGATGGCGATCGAGAACGGAAGGCGGTGCATGGCACTTTCTCCTGCTCTGGACCCGCACTCGTGATCGCCGGGGCAGGCCCTGTTTGAGCCGGGCCTATTTCGCTCCGCTGCCTGATTTCTCCAGCGCCGCGATGGCGGCACCGAGCTGCTCGCGATGGCGCGGGTCGGTGGCGGCGGCGCGAACCTTCTTGAGCGCATCCAGATGGGCTGCGCCGAGGGCATCCGCCGCGGCGACCGCGAGGTGCGGCTCGATGCCGATCCCTTCCCAGTTCGTCTTGGTGATGGGATTGATGGCCCGGCCGTTCGGCAACCAGATGCCGAAGTGATCGGTGATCCGGCGCACGCCTCCGGGGTGGGCGCCGCCGCCGGTCGTCTCGCCGACCACCGTGGCCCGCTTCAGATTCTTCAGGTTGTAGGTGAACTCCTCGGCGGCCGAGAACGTCCGGCTGCTGGTGAGCACGTAGACCGGTTTGTCCTTCCCGTATCGCCGCCCTTCCACCTCGGCGGTCGTGAAGAACTCGCGCCGCGAGTCGGTCTCCCGCACGTAGAAGTCGTTGAGGTGTACGACCTCGGTGAACAGGTAGCTCGAAAGGATGCCGATCATGAACGGCGAGCCGCCGCCGTTGCGGCGCAGATCGAAGATCAGCGCATCGGTGTCGGCCACGAAGTTCATCGCGGCGACCGCTGCCGAGCGCGCCTCGGGGGTACCGCTGAAGCCGCGCAGCTCGATGTAGCCGACGTTGCCGTCGAGCCGCTCGACGCGGTCGAAGCCGAAGTTGCGGCGGCGCTCCTCGGCCAGCGCCTGCGCCCGCTCTTCCGCGGTCGGCGGCCCGGACCGCTGGGGCAGCCCTTCGGCGCGGTACACGATCCGGAGGTGCTTGTCGCGGCTGACCTCCTGCAGGTGGCCGGTCAGCGTGTCGGCGAACGTCTGGGGATCGCCGATCCTGTCGTACTCCTGCTTCGTGGCGCGCGCGCGGATCGCTTCCGCCATCCGCTCGGCGACATCCGCGAAGATGTAGGCGCGGCGCATGTGGTCGATCGCCCCGTCGATCACAGCCGTGCGGGTCGCGGCGTCGAGGCTCGCCGGCGCCGCGCCGGGTGCCTGCTGCACGGTGGCGGCGTGGGCGATGACCGCGAGCGCGGCGGCGATCCCGGCACCGGTCACGAGTCTGCCGAATCCTGCTTTCATGCGGCGCATCCTAGCACGGCATCCCGATGGTCCGCGGCTTATTTGACAAACTATTTTTTCTAATTGTAAAATGCCTGCCATGCCCCGACGCGCCCGGTGCCTGCGCACCCTCGACGCCCCGCGCGACGCCGCCGTCCACCCCGACGCCGCCTCATCCGGGCTCGCGGTCGTGGCCCGTGACACCGCCGCCAGCGCGCTGCTGCATCCCATCCGCCGCCGCGTGCTGGTGGCGCTGCAGACGCCCGGCTCAGCGACCTCGGTGGCCGAGGGGCTCGGGCTCTCGCGCCAGGTGGTCAACTATCACGTGCGCGCGCTCGAGCGCGCCGGGCTGCTCGAAGAGGTCGCGCGCCGGCAGCGCCGCGGTCTTCAGGAACGGATCGTCCGCGCGGCCGCCTCCTGGTACCTCATTTCGCCTGACGCGCTCGGCGGCCTCGGCGACACGCCGGCCGACGTCACGGATCGCTTCTCGGCGACGTATCAGGTGGCCGTTGCCGCGCGGACGATTCGCGAGGTCGCGGCGCTCGCCGCGCTGGCGCGTGAGGCGGGCAAGCGCCTCACGACAATGACGCTCGATGCCGAGGTGCGCCTCGCGACGCCGGCCGCGAGAGAGGCGTTCGGCAACGAGCTGGCCGACGCGGTCATGAAGATCGTGGCCCGCTACCACGACGAGCGCGCACCGGACGGCCGGACGTACCGCCTGTTTGCCGGTGCACATCCCATTTTTCACGCGCCGGCGCCACCGCCGAAGCCGCGCCGCGCGCTCCGCCATCGCAGGCGCCAGCAACCAGAAGGAGGTCACTGATGACGCGCGTGTTCGCCATGCTGTTTGCCGTCGTTTTCACGTCCGTCTCCGCCGCCAGCCAGCAGAAGCCGACGCCGGAGCAGATCGAGACGATGACCGAAAAGACGCGCCCCGGCGCACCCCATCGCGAACTGGCGGCCCTCGAAGGCGAATGGACGCAAGAGATCGCCTACATGACCGGCACCCCGAATGCGATCAAGGGGCGCGGGAAGGCGACGAACCGCATGATCCTCGGCGGCCGGTTCCTCGTCTCGGAGCGGACGTCGGAGACGGCGGCCGGAGGGGCGCTGGGGAACGTCAAGGTCGACGCCATGACGATCTATGGCTTCGATCGCCGCACGAACGAGTACACGATCATCGAGCTCGACACGATGGGCACCTACTGGGTATCGGCCGCCGGACGGCCCGGCGAAGACAAGGCCATCGTGATGTCGGGCGAATCGCTCGACGATCATGGCGGGCCGAAGGAGATGCGAAAGTTCGACATGGTTCTCCGGCTCGTCGATGCGGACACCTACGTGACGAAGGTGGTATTCAAGTTCCCCGGTCGCCCACCCACGACGCTGGTCGAAACGGTCTACCGGAGAGTCAAGTGAGCCGCTCGATCGTCAAGGAGGTGACCATCGACGCGCCGGCGGATGCGGTGTGGAAGGCGCTCACCGAGGCCGACCAGTTGATCCGCTGGTTTCCCGTGGACGCGCGCGTGCGGCCGGGGCCTGGCGGCTCGATCTGGATCTCGTGGGGGGGCGGCACGGAGGGAGAAGCGCCGATCACCGCGTGGGAACCCAATCGCCGGTTTGGATGGACGGAGACCCGCGGACCAGTGAAGCTCGCAGTGGAGTTTCACCTCGAGGCGGCCGGCGGCCGAACGGTCGTCCGACTCGTCCAGTCCGGATTTGGCGACGGCCCCGACTGGGATGACGAGTTCCACATGACGACCGGAGGCTGGAGCTACTTCGTCGAGCACCTGCGCTGGTATCTCGAACGCCACCGGGGCGTGCCGCGCGATCTCATCGCCTTCAGGGATCCGGTGGAGACGACGCGCGCCCAGGCGTTCGCCTCGCTGCTCGGGCCCGCAGGCCTTTCCGTCGATGGCTCGCTGCGCACGGCGAAAGCGGGCGAGCCCTATCGCACGACCACGGCGGCAGGGGACCCCCTGTCGGGAACTGTCGTGGCGTCGAGCCCGGATACGTGGCAGATGGGTTTCACCATCGACCAGCTCGGGGACGCGATTGCCTTCATAGAAATCGAGCCGGCCGAGGGGGGAGCGCGGGCCGGCTTCTGGCTCTCCACCTATGGGCTCGGCGGGCGGGTCGGCGAGGTCCGCGCACGTTTCGGCTCGCTCTACAGGAGCGCCATCGCACGCTCCTAGCGGCTCCCGGCGGTCGGGTATATCATCCCGCAGTCCCCGCCCACGAGGAGTCATTCAGATGAAGCGTCACACTGCGAGATCCCTGCGAGCGTCGACACTCGCGCTGCTGGTTGCCGTCGCCTGCGCCTACGCGTTGCCGCAAGCGCAGACAGCGCCGAAGAAGCCTCTTTCGGTGGAGGACTATCCCAAGTGGCGCAGCCTCACGGGGCAGGAGCTCTCGGCTGACGGCAAGTGGGTCGCCTACGTCCTCCAGCTGACGAACGTGCCGGCAACCGAGACCAAGCCGGTGCTGCACATCCTGGATCTCGAGACCGGCAAGGATGTGACGGTTCAGCACGCCACCGGCGGCACCTTCTCGCCCGACTCGAAATGGATCGCGTACCAGGTGGACCCGAACCCCGCTCGCGGCCGCGGAGCGCGAGCGGCAGGGCAGGGAACCGAACCAACGCCGCCTGGTGAAGGGCCGACGACGCAGCCGCCGGCGCCGGCG
>DATFFM010000091.1:0-9086 GCA_035250005.1 Vicinamibacterales bacterium
AGACCAGCGGCGGGTAGCAGGCGGCGATCGCGGCCGCGATGACCCCCGCGCGTTCGCCCGCCGCCCGGAGAGCGATGAGGCCGATCATCCACACGACCAGCGCGCCAAGCGCGGCCTGCACGACCTTTATGCGCCCCGGAGCGGCCGTGGCCGCGGGGTCAGATCCGGCGCCGATGGCTGCCAGAAACGCCGGGTAGCCCGGTGCCCGGCCGAACTGCGGTGAAGTGCCGGTTTCGTAGCCGGGCGGGTAGTGAAGGCCGCGCCCCTCGCTGACACCCTGCGCGAGCGCCAGGTACTCGTGCTCGTCGTGCGTCAGCGGCTTGCCCGTCCAGTAGAACAGACCGAATGCCAGACGGAGGAGCAGGCCGGCCGCGGCCGCTCCGAGTATCAGCCGCCGGCCGAGTGCGCGCTCCATGCAGCCGCTACTGCCGCCCCTCGAAGCGCAGCGCGGAGATCTGCTCGGACACCAGGCCGACCAGAAATATGATCACGGACAGGATGATCAGCAGCACCGAGGTGTTCGTGACGTGGCTCTGCGTCGCGATCGTCCGGACCGCGTAGCCGAAGCCGACCAGAAAACAGGCGATGCTGATCGGCAGGAACACCCGCAGCGGGCTGAACAGCGTCACGATCCGCAGGATGATCATCAGGAACTTCGTCCCGTCGCGCGCGAGATGGATCTTCGATTGCCCCATTCGCGTGCGCGCCTCGACCGGCTCGAAGGTGACGTTGTAGCCCGCCTTGATGAACGCCAGGGTCGTCGTGGTCGGTGTCGAGAAACCGTTCGGCAGGAGGTGGAGGAACTCCCGGAGGTGTTCCCGCCGCGCTCCGCGGAACCCGGACGTGAGGTCCGGGATCTCCCGGTCCGTGAGGTATCCCGCCAGCCAGTTGAGCGCGGAATTGCCGTACCGCCGCGCGTGCGTCGCCTGGGTCTCGCTGCTGCGCGCGCCGATCACCAGGTCGTACTCACCGAGGCGCGCGGCCAGCCGCCGTGCGTCGCCGGGGTTGTGCTGCCCGTCGCCGTCCACGATCAGGATGTATTCGCCGGTCGCCTGGCGGATCCCCGTCTTGACTGCCGCCCCGTTGCCCTTGTTGTAGGGATGGCGGATGACCCTGGCGCCCGCCGCAGCGGCCCGTTCCGCCGTGTCGTCCTTCGACCCGTCGTCGACGACGATGATCTCGTGCCAGGGATCCGCGGTGCGCAGCTCCGTGACGAGGTTCGCGATCGAGTCGGCTTCGTTGAATGCGGGAACGACGATCGAGACGGCGGTCGGTGCGGCCACTAACGATCCCTGCGCCCTTCGGGAATCTCGAGCTTGCGCACGCGGTAGAGGAGGTCCTCGAGCAGCTTGCGGTTGGCGGAGATGACGTCGGCCAGCAGACCGATCAGCAGCACCTGAAACCCCACGATCATCAGCACGGCCGAGAAAATCAGCGACTGCAGAAAGCGCGGGCCGAAGGTGACGTCGGTGAAGTAGTTGTAAAGGAAGCGCAACGCCAGCAGGAAGCCCGCGCCAAGGACGGTCACGCCGATGTAGCTGAAGACCTTCAGCGGCTCGTACATCGCGTAGATCCGCACGATCGTGGCGGCCGAGCGCTTGATGTACCCGTAGGTGCTGTCGAACAGCCGCGACTCGCGCGTGCGGGCATTGGTCACGATCGGCACGTGTGCAATCGCCATCCGCCGCTTGCCCGCCTGGATGATCGACTCGAGCGTGTAGGAGAACTCGGAGACGATCGTCATCCGCAGCGCCGCTTCGCGCGTGTAGGCCCTGAATCCGCTCGTCGTGTCGGGGACCGTCGTGTTCGAGACCTGCCGCACCACCCAGCTGCCGAGCCGCTGGAGCTGACGCTTCCGCCACGACATGTGCTGCAGTTCGGCGATGTTCCGGTCCCCGATCACCATGTCGGCCTCGCCGCGCAGGAGCGGCGCGAGCAGCTTCGGGATCTCGTGCCCGCCGTACTGATTGTCGGCGTCGGTGTTGACGATGAAGTCGGCGCCCTGTTTCAGCGATGCGTCGATGCCGGCCATGAAGGCGGCCGCCAGCCCCTTGTTTCGGGTGAGACGGACGATGTGGTGCACACCGGCGCCCCGGGCGACGTCCGAGGTGCCGTCACGCGAGCCGTCGTCGATGACGAGCGTCTCGATCACGTCGATGCCCGGGACGGAGGTCGGCAGGTCCGCGAGCGTCGCAGGCAGCGTCGCCGCTTCGTTCAGGCAGGGAATCTGGATGATGAGCTTCGTCACCGGATGTCGTGGACAGCGTCGATTATGGCTATTTCACCGTTTTTCGCAATCAGCCGACCAGCTTCTCGATGACGCCGTCCCAGGTGATCGTCTTCGCGAGGTCGTAGCCGGCATCGCCCATCCGTGCCGTTCGCCCGCGATCCTCGGCGGCCGCGTTGATCGCCGCCGCGAGGGCGGCTGGTTCGGCCTCGCAGGTCCAGCCGTTCACGCCGTCTCGCACGAACTCGGTCGGGCCACCCGAATCCAGGCAGGTGATCACCGGCTTCCGGGCGAGAAATGCTTCCAGGGTGACGTATCCGAAGTCTTCGTCGTAAGGCGGGTACGCGACCGCGAGCGCATCCGCATAGAGCGCGACGAGCTGCTGGTCGTCCACCGTTCCCAGAAACGTGACGCGGTCCGAGATGCCCGCGGTTGCCGCAGCGCGCTCCACGTTCTCGCGCTGAGTGCCGTCACCGGCAACGACGAGCCGCAGGTCCGGACGCACGCCGGCCATGGCGCGGACGATGAGGTCCACCCGTTTGACCGCCTCGATGCGCCCGACCGAGAGCACGTAGCTTCCGTACCCGCCGGCACGGAGCAGCGACGAAAGTCGCGACGGGTGATAGAGCGGTTCGGCTTTCAGCCCGTTGAACTTTTCCAGACGCGCGGCAGTGTTGCGGGCATTGCTGAAGATCGCGCGGCACTCGGCGAGCATCTCCGTATCCAGCCGGATGAGCGTGTCGCGCAGCCCGACATCGACATCGGTGTGGGCGAAGTCGCTGTACTCGGTGCCGCACAACTCATAGGCCGCGCGATACTGGTGAATGAGCCACGCCACTTTGCGCGGGTGGCGGGCGAAGTAGGTCGGGAACTTCGAGGCGATGACGAGGTCGATCGGCCGCCCGTTGCTTTGACTCAGATCGAGCAGCCGCCAGGCGGCGGCATGGGGCAGGATCTCCTGCTTCGGATACCACTTGAACGGAACGCTGACCAGCTCCGCGAGGTACCCCCTGGAGCGCAGCTCCCGGACGAGCTCGCGCACGTGGATCTCGGCGCCGCCGTGGACGAATGGCACCTGCGCTTCGCACACGAGGATCGTTCGAACGCTCATCAGGGTCTGATTCACCATCCCTTCCGGCAAGAACCGCCGGATGAGTCAAATCTGCACATGCTAGCACGCGGCTGCAGGGAAGCCTTCCTGCTTCGCCCTTTGTTCAGGGGGCGAAAGTCAAGCGTAACCCCATACGCTTCTTTATTTTGCGGTTGACATCCCAGCCGCCGTTCCTTACCATCGCGGTGGATTTTTGTGGAGCAAAGTGGAGTAAACAGACGTGCTCCGGGGCAACTACACCGCCAAAATCGATGACAAGGGGCGGCTCAAGATTCCGAACGCGTTCCGGACCCTCGTCGAGGGGCAGCACGGTCCGGATGTGTTCGTCACGAGCCTCACGGGGGAGTCTGTACGCATTTATCCGATGCCGGTCTGGATGGCGCTGGAAGAAAAAATGGCCAAGGTCCCTTCCACGCATCCCGCACGGCTCAAGTTCTTCGACCGGGTCAATTACTTCGGGCAGACCGCCGCGTTCGACAACCAGGGGCGCGTGATCATTCACGCGCGGCTGCGTGACTCAGCCGGTATGGCGGGCGACGTGGACGTCTTCGGCCAGTACGACTACCTCGACGTCTGGAATCACGAGCGCTTTGTGACCAAGCTCCAGCACGAGCCATACACCGACGACGACGCGAGAGCGCTCGCCGAATTCGGGATCTGAGGCATGACCGCCATGCCCCGGCACGAGGCGGTGATGCCCGCGGAGGTGGTGGCGCTGCTCGCGCCGGGCCGCGGCGGCCTCTTCGTGGATTGCACGACCGGCCTGGGCGGTCACAGCGCGCTGCTGCTCGAGAACGGCGCGGATCGCCTGCTGGGGCTCGACCGGGACGCGGATGCGCTGCGCATCGCGGCCGAGCGGTTGAGCATTTACGGCGATCGGGTCGAGCTCGTGCACTCGGATTATCGGCAGCTCGGGCGCGTCTTGGACGTTCGCTCCATCAGCGGGGTCAACGGGGTGCTGGCGGACCTCGGCGTGTCGTCGATGCAGCTCGACGAGGAGGGCCGCGGGTTCACATTCCGGCGCGACGAGCCGCTCGACATGCGCATGGACCGCAGTCAGGGTCCGACGCTGGCGGACCTCCTGGCCGACGTCGAGGAGGAGGACCTGGCGAACGTGATCTTTCAGTTCGGTGAGGAGCGGCACTCGCGGCGGATCGCCCGTGCGATCGTGCGCCGGCGTGACTCCGCGCGCATCGAATCGACCGGGGCGCTCGCCGAGGTGGTGCGCCGGGCGGTGCCGACGCGCGGATACCAGCGGATCGATCCGGCGACTCGAACCTTCCAGGCGCTGCGGATCTGGGTGAACCGGGAGCTCGAGGGGCTCGACGCGTTTCTGACCGATGCCTCGCGCCGGCTGCTCGCGGGCGCACGGCTCGCGGTCATCACGTTCCATTCCCTCGAGGACCGGATCGTGAAGCACACCTTCCGCGCCATCGCCGCGGCCGGCGACGTCTGGCAGGTCCTGACGCGCAAGCCGGTCGTTGCGGGTGAGGATGAAGTGGCACGCAACCCACGGGCGCGGAGCGCGAAGCTCCGGGCCATAGAGAGGCTCGCATGAGCGGCGCGGATTTCGAATACGCCATCAAGAAGGACGTGCGCAACAACCTCATCGTCCGCGAGGTCGACGAGGCGCGTCAGCGGCAGATCCGCCGGTCCCTCGCGATCGGCGGGCTGCTCGTGGCGGTGTTGCTGTTTTCCGCCTGGCAGAAGGTCGCGCTCGTGCAGCACGGCTACAAACTGCAGCGGCTGCAGGAGCAGATGGCGGCCGAGGAGGCCATCAACCGGCGGCTCAAGCTCCAGATCGAGGTGCTCCGCTCCCCCGAGCGCATAGAGATGCTGGCGAAACAGCTGAGGCTGATCGCGCCGTCGCGCGAACAGGCAATCGTCATAGAGCGGGTGACGCCCGCAGCACCGCCCGACAAGTCCGTCGTCGCGGCACGCTGAGGGCAGCGCGGCAGGAGTACCCGGTGGCCGAGGAACACGTCAGCAGCAGATTCAAACTTCCCTGGACGCTGTCCACGCAGCGGATCGCGCGGCGCGAGCCCGCCCCGGTGCCCTTCGAGTGGCGGCAGACCCTGGGCTCGAGGCTCCTTGTCTTTGCCGTGGTCTTTGCGGCCTGGACGGTTGCGATCGAGGCGCGCCTGCTGTACCTGCAGGTCTGGGATCACACCCGCATGATTGCCCGCGCGGAGCGGCAGCAGCTCAAGACGGTGCCGGCCGCCGCCAAGCGCGGCGAGATTCTGGACCGGAACGGCGAGGTGCTGGCCGTCAGTGTCGACGCGGCCACGATCAGCGCGGACCCGGTGGAGGTGGAAGACGTCGAGGGGACGGCACGGCTCGTCTGCCAGGCTCTTGACGAGTGTGACGCCGAGAAGCGCAAGGAGATTGCCGCGGCGCTGCGGCGCAAGCCCAAGCGGTTCGCCTTCCTCGACCGCCAGGCGTCGCCGGCTGCCGGGGAACGGGTGCGCGCACTCGGCCTGCCGGGCATCTCCGTCTACGCCGAGAGCCGGCGTTACTACCCGAACCGGCTGCTGGGCGCGACCGTCCTCGGCTACGTCAACGTCGACGGCACGGGTCTCGGCGGGGTCGAGTCGGCGTACGACTCCCGCATCCGCGGGCAGCAAGGGCGCATCCTGCTGCAGACCGACGGCCTGCAGAAAGCCATCGGGATCCGTGAGGAGCGGCCCGCGACCGCCGGCGACACACTCGAGCTGACGATCGACCAGCACCTGCAGCACATCGCCGAACGGGAGCTCCGCGCGGGAGTCGAGGAGCACAATGCCGCCGGCGGCACCGCGATCATCATGCAGCCGGCGACCGGGGAAATCCTCGCGCTCGCGAACTATCCGACCTTCAATCCGAACGCCTTTTCGGCCTCGAGCAGCGCCACTCGCAAGAACCGCGCGATCCAGGACGTCTACGAGCCGGGCTCCACGTTCAAACTCGTGACCGCGGCGGCGGCAATCGAAGAGGGGGTGCTGCGGCCCACCGACCTGATCGACTGCGCGCCCGGATTCATCACCTTCCCCGGCCGCCGGATCGACGACGTCCATGCTTACGGCACGTTGTCGTTCGAAGACGTCATCGTCAAATCCAGCAACGTCGGCGCGATCAAGGCCGGCATGAGAATCGGACCGGAGCGGCTCGGGCGCTACATCAGCCGTTTCGGCTTCGGCCAGTCGCTGTCGCCCGACTTCAGGGGCGAGAGCGCCGGGATCGTGTGGAATCCGTCCAAGCTCGACCCGAGCGCGCTGGCATCGGTGTCGATGGGCTATCAGATCAGCGTGACGCCGCTGCAGATGGCCGCGGCGGTCAGCTCGGTCGCCAACGGCGGAACGCTCTTCGAGCCGAGGCTGGTGCGCGCGTTCATCAAGGATGGCCGGCGCGAGACCGTGACGGCCAGGCCGCTCCGCCGGACGGTCTCCGCCGAAACCGCCGCCACCCTGACCCAGATCATGGAAGCGGTCGTCGAACGGGGCACCGCCACGGCGGCCAGGATCGAGGGCTACACGATCGCCGGCAAGACAGGAACCGCGGCGAAGATCGTCAACGGCGCCTACTCCAAGGTCGACTACAACACCTCGTTCATCGGGTTCCTGCCGTCGCGGGAGCCGGCCCTGTCGATCGTCGTGGTCGTCGACTCGCCGCACGGCAAGGTTACGGCGTACGGCGGCACGGTTGCCGCCCCCATCTTCAAACGGATCGCCGAAGCCTCCCTGCGCCATCTCGGCATCGGCCCGACGCTCAACGCGCCGCCCCCCGTGCTGGTTGCGCGCCGCACCGGCGACGAGGCGGCGGCGATTCGCACCGTGCGCGGCCCGGTGTCGATCGAACAGGTGCTCGAGCCCGCCAAGTCGGGGTTCATGCCCGACCTTCGCGGGCTCAGCGCGCGCGAAGCCGTGCGCTCTCTCACCGCCATCGGGCTGCGAGCGCAGATGGCCGGCAGCGGGTTTGTGATCGAACAGTCGCCGGAAGCCGGCGCGGCGCTCGTCCGCGGCGACGACGCCGTCCTCAAGCTCGGGCGCCGCGCGCCCACGATCCCCGCGGGAGGCACACAGCAGTGACGCTCGGGCAGCTCATTCGCTCCGTGGCAGCTCACGCGCCGTTCAGCGCGTTGCTGCCCGCAGCGGAGTCGTGCCCCGACGTGCCGGTGACGGGAGTTGTCTACGATTCACGCCAGGCCGCGGCCGGATCGGTGTTCGTGGCGCTGCGCGGGTTGCAGAGCGACGGCGCGGCGTTCGCCCGCGAGGCGGTGACCCGCGGCGCCGTGGCCGTGTTCAGCGAGACGCCGGCCCCGTCCGGGCCGGGCGTGCCGTGGTTCCAGGTTTCCGACGCGCGGCACGCGCTCGCGGCTCTCTCGAGTGAGTTCTACGGGAGGCCGAGCGAGCGGATCACGCTGGTGGGGATCACCGGTACCAACGGCAAGACGACGACGTCGTACCTGCTGACCGCGGTGTTCGAGGCTGCCGGCATCCGCTGCGGCCGGATCGGCACCGTCGGCTACCGCATCGGCCGGCGCGAGCTGGAGGCGGCGAGAACGACCCCCGAATCTCCGGAGCTCCAGCGGATGCTGCGCGACATGATCGCGCAGGGCTGCGGCGCGTGCGTGATGGAGGTGTCGTCTCACGCGCTCGTGCTGCGGCGGGCCGACCACCTGCGCTTTGCCGCCGGCATCTTCACCAACCTGACCCGCGACCATCTCGATTTTCACGGCGACATGGAGGAGTACTTCACCGCGAAGCGCCGGCTCTTCGAGCTGCTGCCGGACGCGGCCGTCGCCGTGTTGAACGTCGACGATCCGCGGGGCCGCGACTTCGCGGCCGCGGCGACCCGCCCGGTCACCTACGCGATCGACGCGCCGGCGGACGTGAGCCCGGGGCCGATCGCGTTCTCGCTGGACGGCCTGGAGTTCGACGCCCGCACCCCGCGCGGCACGCTCCATCTCCGTTCGAAGCTCGTCGGCCGCCCGAACGCCTACAACATCCTCGCCGCCGTGGCCGCCGCGACCGCGCTCGAGCTGCCGTCCAGTGCGATCGAGCAGGGGATTCGCAGCCTCGACAACGTGCCCGGCCGTTTTCAGCTCGTCTCGTCGGCCGCCGACGACGTCCGCGTGGTCGTGGACTATGCGCACACCGACGACGCCCTGAAGAACCTGCTCGAGACCGCGCGGCCGCTGGCCGCCGGCCGGGTCATCACCGTCTTCGGCTGTGGTGGAGATCGCGACAAGACCAAGCGGCCGCTGATGGGCGCCGTTGCCGCCCGGCTCAGCGACATGGTGATCGTGACATCCGACAACCCGCGGTCGGAGCACCCGGACGAGATCATCGAAGACATCAAGCGAGGCATCGTGCTGCCGGCGGACCGCATCGGGCCGAAGGGTCAGGGACCGAAGGCCACGCCCTGTCTGGCCATCCCCGACCGGAAAGCCGCGATCGAGCGGGCGGTCCGCGAAGCGGCGCCGGGGGACCTCGTGCTCGTCGCAGGCAAGGGACATGAAAAGTACCAGGTCATCGGCGAGCGGACGCTCCCGTTTGACGATGTCGAAGTGGCGCGCGCCGCGCTGGCGCTGCGGCGCGCCGGCACCAGGGTTTCATAGCGCGTGCCCGCCGTCCCGCTCACCGCCCGAGACGTTGCGGCCGCCGCCGGCGGGCGGATCGTGTCGGGTGATGTATCGGCGCCGGTCGGCCGCATCTGTATCGACTCGCGCGCCGTCGAGGCCGGCGACTTCTTCGTGGCGATCCGCGGCGA
>DATFFM010000092.1:0-4729 GCA_035250005.1 Vicinamibacterales bacterium
CGCGCCCCGCGCCGCCGCACGCGAAGGGCCGGTGCTGCGATGACGGACGGTTTCGCCGTAGGTGGTGAAGGGCACGTTGTAGAGCACGATCCTGCCCTTCACCCGGTCGCCGGCGGCGTCGAGCTCGTCGAAGCCGTGGACGATGAGCAGCTCGGCTTCCAGACCGTCGGCGGGCGTGCCGACGCTGTTGCCGAGTCCGAGCATGACGAGTGCGCCCGGGTAGGGCGCGACGATCTCGAGGCTCTCCCTGCCCCGGACCCAGTGCGGCACCTTGACCGGTTCCTTGCGCACGTTCTCGAGGCCGTCCTTCTTCATCTGGTCCACCGCCCAGTCGATCGCCTTTTCGAGCGCGTCGGATCCGGTCAGGCGATGACCGAACGTGTCGCCGAGCTCCGCCAGGCGTTCCCAGGCGAAGCGTGACGACACGGCTTCACCGAGCAGGCGCGAGGCGGCCTCGCGATGCGGATCCAGCCACGCGTCCGTCCGGGCAGGGCCCTGCGCCTGCGTGCCGATCGTGAGAAGAAGCGCGAGGGTACAGACGGAGACACAGACGTTACGCATATCGCAACATTGTAGGTGATGCCCGCGCGCGTGGATAATTGAGGCGATGCGAGATCTGCGGATCTACCTGCTGCTGTGGCTCGCTGTCGGCGGGTTCGTCCAGAGCCCCGGGCCGCCCGCCGGGCCGCGGGCGCTCCGCTTCCATCACATTCACTACCGCGTGGGCGATCCATCGGCTGCGATGAACGCCGTGGCGCCGAAGCTCGAAGGCGTGCGGGTGGTGGTGCCCGGGCTTGGCGTCGGCGTTCGCGCCGGTGCGGAATACCTGCTGTTCGATCGTCTGGACGACTCGGCCCCGCCGGATCTGTCGCAGATGACGGTGCCCGACGCGTACGCGTCGGCGGTTGCCTGGCTGGCGGCGCGCGGGCTCACGGTGACGCCGGGCGACCTGAATCGTCTGCGCGTCTCGCGCGCCTTGCCCGCCGTGCCGTACCACCACATCGCGTTCGTGGCCAACGATCTGTCCGCGGTCGGACAGACGCTGGTCGCGGCCGGCGCCGCTGCGCTGCGAAGCTCGGAGGATGCGATGCTGTTCGATGCCGGCAGCGTCCTGGTGGAGATCGTACGGGACGCGGATCGCGCCGAAACGTACTGGTGCCCGATGCATCCGGACGTGCGGTCAGCCGACGAAGGGAAGTGCCCGGTCTGCGGGATGACTCTCGTCGCGATTCCGCCGCCGAAGATCGGGGAGTACAACCTGGACGTTACGCAGGTGCGCGACACGCGCGGCCCCGGGCTGACCGGGCTGCGGTTGACCGTGCGGGAGCCCGAAACGAACGCCGCCGTCACCACCTTCGCGACCGTCCACGAGAAGCGGCTTCACCTGTTCGTCGTCAGCCGCGACCTGGAGTACTTCGCGCACGTGCACCCCGAGCTGGCCGGCAGCGGGACCTTCGTTGTGCATCATCCGCTGCCGCCGGGCGAGTACATGCTCATTGCCGACTTCCTCCCGCAGACGGGGACGTCGCAGATGGTGCAGAAGGCGGTCATCGTCAACGGCGCGCCGGCGGTCCATGCGCCGCAGAGGGTCGAGAGCGATCTGCTGATCCGGCTCGAGACGCAGGATCTGAGGGCGGGCAGGCATGCGGTTCTCACCTTCACCCTGACCGATCCGAAAACCGGTGCGCCGGTGACCGATCTGCAGCCGTATCTCGGGGCGCCGGCCCACATGCTGATCGTTCGGCGGGATCTGGCTGACGCGATCCACGGCCACCCGGAGGAGGCGTCGACCGGCGGGCCGACGATCTCCTTCCATCCGCTGATGCCCGCGGCAGGTGACTACCGGCTGTGGATTCAGGTACAGCGGGCCGGGCAGGTGATCACCAAAGTCTTCGACGTCACCGTGAAGCCGTAGCGAGCAGCGGCCGCGTCGAGCGTCGCGTTCAGCCGAACAAGAGGGTGACGCTGCACGTGTCGTCGGCATTGTCGGTCACCACGAGGCGCGTGCCTGGTGGGGCCGCGGGCGGGTTGCGCAGCCAGTAGGTCTCGGCAAACGCGGGATCGAAGTCGCGGACCCAGAGCAGCGGCTCCGCGCTGCCGTCGGGCCGCCGCAGCGTGAGCCGCAGTGCACCTCGCTCGGCCAGCAGGGGCCGCAGGCCGATGAGGCGCCCGGCCGGCAGCGTCCGCGAGGCGCACGGGATCGTGACGTTTCTGACCACCGCCGGCTTGTCCGCCGTTTTTCCAGCCGTCTTGTCCGCCGACTTGTCCGCCATAGCCGCGCCGGAAGCCGCGGCGGAGGTGGAAGCTTTAGCGAAGGCGGGAGCGCCCCCGTCCACCCACGCGACCATCAGGGCAATTTCAAACGCCGACAGCGAGGGATCGTTGGTGAAGTCGCCATACCCGCGCACGACCTGCCACTTCGGCATCCGCCGGGCGAGGACTTCCTCGCGGATCGCGCGCGCCCACGGCCGCGCGTCTTCGTAGGTCGTGAGCGGCATCGGCCCGCGGCCGCCAGCCGAGTGGCACGACACGCAGCGCGCCTGCACGATCGGCGCGATCTCGCGGTCCCAGGTGACTTTGGTCGTAATGGGATCGTGGGCGAGGAGGGAGGTCGCCGCGATGACGCCGATCGCGACGACCAGCCCGTACCGCATTCGTACTAGCCCCTTACCTCAGCGTTCAGCCTTCAGCGCTGTCCACCGGCCGGCGGCGTCGTGATCACCGTGCCGGGCGTGACACCGTCGAGGGAATAGACGAACGAGGTGAACATCATCTCTTCCCAGGTCTGGTCCCCCCATTTCACGTTCACCTTCGGATCGGGATTCGACCTGTTCGCCGCCGAATTGTCGTAGTGCGCGACCGCCCGGATCTTCGTGCCTTTCGGCAGCTTCAACGGCTCCGCGAACACGTAATCGGTCTGCCAGTTGAAGTCGTACTTCGGCACGGCCAGGATCACTTCCGTCCGGCCGTCCGGGTACGTCGCCGTGTACTCCCAGCTCTTGCCGCGAAGGTGGGTGTGCGGGAGCATCTGCCGCAGCGTGACGTCGGCGGTCGTCGTCATTTCCGCCGCGATCGAATAATCGGCCGCCCCGGCCGGGATGTCGAGCTTGCCGTTGACCAGTGAGCCCATCCTCATCTCCACCGCCGGCGCCTGCTTCGCGAGGAACAGCCCCAGCTTCGTGCGGTCGGTCGTCTCGGTCCCGTTCGTCGTGTAGTGCATCTGGACGACGAGCGTCGATCCGGCCCGGATCAGGATCGCGGAACCCGGATCCAGCTTCAGATACTGATTGCCTGGAGCGAAGCCGCCGATCATCGCACCGCCCCGTTCCGGTGGCGGGAAGAGGCTCAGGCCGCGCGGGCGTTTCGGTGCGCCTTCGGGCTCACGCCCGCCGCCCGACTGGCCGGGCGGGATCCCCATGCCCGGCGCGGCGCGGAAGCCGGTCGGCCGCCGCTCCGGCTTCGGGGGGCGCGCGGAGACGATGACGTGGTGCACGACTGCGCGATTGCCGGGCCTGACCTCGAGCCCCTCGAGCCATTGATCTTCGGTGAAGCTGGTCGGGATCTCGAAGTATTCGTACTCGACGAAGCCGTCGGCCGGAACTTTGTATTCGACCGGAAGCTGCAGGATCTTGTCCGGTTCCCCGAGCTGCCAGCCCTCGGCGAAGCGTGGCGCGGGCGGCAGGTCCTTCGCGTCCCCTTCGGGCGCGCCGGCATTGGCCCATTTCTTCAGGGTGTCCTTGTCACTTGCCGACAGGCTGCGGTCGTTGGCAAACCGGCCGTGCTTCGGGTCCGCGTGCCACGGCGGCATCGTCCCGTCGTCGACTTCGTCGCGGATGGCCTTGGCCCACTTGCGTGCCTCTCCGTAGGTCAGCAGCGACATCGGCGCGATTTCGCCCGGACGGTGGCACGTGACGCAGTTCTTATAGAGGATAGGCGCGACGTCGCGGGTGAAGGTGGGGACATCGGCTGCCGGCCTGGCCGCGTACTGTTCCGGACTGCTCGCGCCCACGATGGCTGCGCCGAGCAGAATGACTGAAGCGCCGAATGCGAGGTGCGTTCTCATCTTCTCGTCCTGACACTGTCAGCCCGACCCGCGGGCCGGGGCCTACTTTACGATCGGGGTCGGCGGCGCGACCGGCGTGAAGAGGAGCCCGGTGTATTGCATTTCCTCCCACGTCTGATCTCCCCATTTGACGTCGCTCTTTGGATCCGGGTTCGACTTGTTGCCGGCCGAGTTGTCGTACCAGGCGGTGGCAACGATCTTCGCCCCTTTCGCGACCTTCAGCGGCTCTTTGAACATGTAGTAGGTCTGCCAGTTGAAGTCGTACTTCGGCACCGACAGGATCGTCTTCGAGGTGCCGTCGGGGAGGATCATCTTGTACTCCCACTTCTTGCCGCGCAGATGGGTGTGCGGAAAGATGCCCCAGATGGTCGCGTCCTGCAGGAACTCGACGTCGGCGTCGACCGCAACATCGGCCGCGCCGGCCGGCAGCGTGAAGCTCCCGTTGATGAACTGACCCGGCCGCAGCTCGACCGGCGCGGCCTCCTTCGCATAGATCAGTCCGACCTTCGTGCGATCGCTGGCCGGCTCCCCCTTGGTCGTGTAATGCATCTGCAGTTCGATGATGCCGCCCGGCTCGAGGCGGAACGCGGTGCCGGCGGGCGCCAACTGAAAGGCGGTGCCGGGGGCGTAGGTGGCGAGCAGACGTCGTGGCGGCAGCCCCTGGCG
>DATFFM010000093.1:0-2979 GCA_035250005.1 Vicinamibacterales bacterium
TCCACTGAGGGATCGAAAAGGTCATTGCCGGTGGGATCACCGGCGGTCACCGAGAGCTTCCGGCGCAGTGTGTTGTCTGCGGTGGACGTCAGGCCGCCGCCCCACTCGGTCCCGGGGTCGAAGCCGATCTGGCCGATCGAGTCGATGACGGTCGTCCCCTTGCGAAGCACGACGGCGTCGTCTCCATTGAACCAGCCGGCGCCGTTCGTCTGATTCGCTTGAGCGAGGATCTCGGGTGCAGCCGCGCTCTGCGCGAGGATGTACACGTCACCGGCCACCACCGTCCCGGTCAGGTTGATCGTCAGACCCGCGGAGAGACTGCCATTGAAGTACATCTGCACGTTGTAACCGCCGGCCAGAAGGTCCACGTCCGCGGCCGTGCCGTTGAAGATCTCCAGCGCCTTGTTGTTCGACGACCCCTCGATGTATTCGGAGAAGAACAATTCTGTCGGCTCGGCCGCTGCTCGCGGAGACGACGCGGTGGCAGTCAGGGCGAGGAGCGTGCATAGGGCGGGTATCGAAATGATCCGAAACATCGTGGTCCTCTCGAGAGCCAAAAAGGAGACAGGGCTCGCGCTATGGAGTTGCTGGAAAACGTTCAGCTCGTCGCCGCAGAAGTCCGAGCGGCGCCGTTGAAGTCTACAAGATGAGATGGACCGGCGCCACACGCAGAGGCATTTTCTCCAGGTCCGGGCTTCTGCCTTCAGCGTTCAGCGTTCAGCGTTCAGCGTTCCGCGTTCAGAGTTTCTCGAGCAGCAGCTTGTCGACGAGCCCTGCGAGGCGGCGCCAGCGCTCGGTCTGGCGGGTCAGCTCCCGTTCGCCGGATTTCGTGAGGCTGTAGTACTTGGCGTCGCGGTGGCTCTCGGTCTTCTGCCAGGTGCCCTTGATCCAGCCCTTCTGCTCGAGGCGCACGAGCGCGGGATAGAGCGTGCCCTGATTGAGCGAGAGCGGATGGTCGGAGACCTGCGCGAGCCGGGTCGCAAGAGCGTAGGCGTGGAGCGCACCCATCGTGTGCAGGGCTCGCAGCACGATGAGGTCGAGCGTGCCCTGGAGCAGCTCGACGTTCTTTCCTTCACTTGACACGCAAGTGAAAATGTCACGACCTCCACTTGGTTGTCAAGTGGGGATCCGCCGCGGCCGCTCCCTAGGAGCCCGTGGTGAAACGCTGCGTCGCACTGAAGTGGGCGAGGCGACCGCGTGTCGTGATTCCATGGCTAACGCGAATGTCGCGCCGCGTGCATGGCCGAGTGGTTTTCTTGCACCGGCCGATCCCGGCGATGAGAATCGGTTCAAAGAGGTCTTGGCCGCGGTACCCGGAGCCCAAAGATTGGATCGTTGATGTCCGGCGACGGGGATCCGAACCGGTTTCCTGCCCCAGATTCCCGCTGGCGCGCCGGCGCGGCGCAGCAGGTCCGCCATCCGTTTGTCCTTCCGTCTGATGGCCACGTCCATGGCGTTGAACGGTCGCGTCGTCGAGTTATCCCAGACTCCGGATGACAAAGACAGATCGGCGCCGTTCTTGATCATCAGCTCCATCATCCTGATGTTCCCGGTGACCACGAAGTGCAGCCACAACGGTCCTACCGTGCCTTCGCAGCCATCCTGTTCGGCGCTGAGCAAGCCGAAGAGTTCCTGGACGGTGCACGCTTCGTTGCCGACGTTCGGCAGCGTGTCGTTGGGCCGGAAATACCTCGGGACCAGATGCAGGGTTAGAGCGTCGGTGAGAGCCCAGGCGGGCACCGTCGACGCGTCGATCGTCACGCCAGACGAAGCCACGAGATCGAACATCGCCATGTTGCCACTCTCGATGGCGGCAAGAACGATCTCGAACTTGTTGGGCAGTCTCAGCCCGAGGCCGAGCAGCGTTCGGGTCATGTCGAGCCGTCCCGTGCGAACAGGAATGCCAAGCGCGTCATCGGAAATGGTGCGAGGATCGGCGCCCCTCTTCAACAGCAGATTGAAGATGTCGTCCCGGCCGTGCCAGACGGTCCTCAGGAGCACGGACCGGCATATCTGCGCGGGGACATCTCGCCACGTCTCGTTAACATCCAGGCCCTCGTCGAGTGCGGAGCGAACGTAGTGGAGGTCTCCGCGCTCGATCGCCGACGCGAGGCGCTCCAGGCGCGGATTGCTGGTCTGACAGTTCTGCGTAAACTGTTCGGCGCCGGCAGATCGAGCCGGATCGGCGAGAGCAGCGGTTCCGAGAGACATGCTGGCGAGAAGCGAAATCACGATGATCGGCGTGCCCCTGGGATGCGCTGAATCGTGTGCCTGATGCGTAGACACCGCGTCGGACGCCGCTAACGTGGTGAGTTGGTCGGAAGGGATCGACACGACTGATCTCACGTACTACACTGTCGCCGATGGCGATGGGCAGACGCAAGCGGCACGCGAAGCAGGCGTCGATGTGGGTGGCGACACAACATCTGCCGCGGAGCGCTGAACAGCCGCGCGCAAGAAGTGGATTTCACCACGGGCTGCTAGAGGAGGTACACCAGGAAGGCGCCCGACAGCTCGGCGTTCGTGGCCGGCTTCGTCATCGCGGGTGCGTGGCCGAACGCCTCGACGAAACGCGGGTTCGCCACGAAGCAGGCGGCGCGCCACCCGCGGAAGCGGGCCAGCGCCTGCCCCATGCCGCGGTACAGATCGAGCAGCTTCCCTTCCCCTGCCTCGCTGCCGATGCGGACGCCGTAGGGCGGGTTGAAGCAGAACACGCCGGCGCGCAGGTCGGATGCGCGCGGCAGCATGCCGGCGACGTACTCCGGCGTCAACGCGCGGACGTCCTGCTGCCCGATGACGATCGAATCCTCGTGAGCCGGACCGGTCAGGCCGGCCGCGCGAAGGTTGCCGACCATCGCGGGGATCCGCTCCTCGTCGATGTCGAGCGCGAGGATGCGCGGCACCGTGCCGGGAAACAGATCCGGTGCTTCGGTGGGCAGCCCGTCGAAGGCCGCGAGATGACGGAACGGGAGATCGGCC
>DATFFM010000094.1:0-77907 GCA_035250005.1 Vicinamibacterales bacterium
GGACGGGCCCATGATCGCCGCGGCCTGCCCGCGCTCGAGCATCAGCGACACACCGCTCAGGATCGGCAGCTCGCCGCGCGGAGTTGGATACGATTTCGAAACGTTCGAGACGTTCAACACTCCAAACTCCAAACTTCAAACGCCAAACCTCAAACGCCCAACCACGACCTCGTTTGGACCTTGGCGTTTGAAGTCTGGAGTTTGAAGTTGACCTCTTGTTTCACCTCGCGACTCCGGCCAGTTCCCGGTACACTGCCTCGACCTGGTCGGCCATCCGCTCGACTGTGTAATGCGCGCGAACGCCGGCGGCGCCGGCCGTCGCGAGCGATTCGGCAAGGGCCGGGTCGTGCTTCAGGGCCAGAATGCCGTCCGCGAGGGCATCCGGGTCGCCCGGTTCCACGATCAGCCCACCGCCGGTCCTCTCGACGATTTCCGGAAAGGCGCCGATCCGCGGCTGGACGACCGGGACGCCGGCGGCCATCGCTTCCATCAGGAACAGACCCTTGGGTTCCTTGTAGATGGCCGGCACCGAAAGCACGTCGAGCTCGTGAAGAAACGAGATCTTCCCGGTACGGTCCACCTCGCCGCGATACTCGAACTCGCCGGCGAGACCGGCACTGTTCAGCAGCGCGCGCACACCATCGAGATAGCCCTGATGTTCCGGCGGCAGATAGCCGGCTGCGAGAAACCGGGTGCCGTCGGTTGCGGGGCGTTTTCTCAACCGAACGTAGGCCTCGGCCAGCGCATGGAAACCCTTTTCGGGAGCGATGCGCGCGAAGTAGCCGAGGGTAAAGGGGCCGTGCCTGGGCTCCGTCCGGGGATGAAAACCGTCGATCCGGATACCGAGCCTGGCCAGCCGCATCTTGGCCGCGGGCAGCCCGAGATAGCCCGGCATGTAATCGCGGTAGTACTCGCTGACCGGCAGGAAGGCATCGACGTGCACGCTCAGGGCGCGAATCATCTCCATCGACTGCTGTCGGTGCGGCTCCCCGAGCTGGTCGAGAAAGAGATCGTCTCCCTGCAACGTGCAGCAGATCGGCGCCTTCAGCTCGCGCTTCAGCGGCTCAGCCAGGCCGAGCAGCAGCGAGTACGGCAGGTTGATGACATCGAACCGCTTTTCGGCGCGCAGCCATTCGAGAAGCTTCTCGATCTCCTTCGCCTGGAAGCCGCGCTCGCCGCGCAGCATCGAGACCGTCATCTCGCCCAGGCTCTTGGGGTCCACGCTGATCGAGCGCTTCGTGGCGAGCCTCAGCGCCCACGACGAATCCCAAAGCCTGTCGACGAAGCGAGGGGTATGTCGAAACAGGGCCGAGTGCTGCTCGAGAAACACGCTGATCCCGCCGAAGAACACCTGCCCGCCGCTGACGTTTTTCTCGTCGGTTCTCGTCGGCGTATAGACGGGCGTCAGCACGACGTCGTGGCCGCGCCGGAGCAGCTCGGTCGCGAGCGCGTTGTCTCGGAGGCAACTGCCGCAGTACATGGAGCCGGCGCCGCCTGTGAACGACAGGATGCGCATGCGCTCTAGAAGGCGGCCGCCGCCTGGAAGGACCGCCGGGCGTAGAGGTGCTCGAAGAGATTGCCTTCGTGCGGCTGGTCCCAGCTGATGACATTGGTGGCGATTGGACCGACGTTCAGGCGATCCACCTGCGGAGAGGCGAGCAGGCGGTCCACCAGCCGGCGGTCCGCGGTCAGGGCGGTGACGACGAGCGTCTTGCCCATGGGTTCGGGCATCCGCGCCATCTCGTCGGCCGAGACCTTGACGACCGACGCGAACGGAAACAGGAACTCACGGTTCGCGAGCGGGTGCTCGGCGGAGTCGCACAGCACGACGGTCGGCAGCAGATAGGTGCAGCCGCCCTGCTCGACCAGCCGGGGGCCGTTGCGCAGCTCGGCGGTGATCTCGCGCGCGCCCGGCGTGTCGAGGCCGAGGTCGATCTGGATCGAAATGCGCTCGGCAACTTTCGGGTCCGCGAACGGCGCGAGCGTCGCCTGCGGATCCTCCGCCGCGCGCGGTCCGATCTGGACGAGCTTTTTCGCCAGCGCCAGCGCCAGCTCCTCGGCGTGCGAGCCCGCCACCCAGACCCCGGAGGCGTTCACGCACGACCGGCCGCCGTTGTCAGCGATGGACGAGGCGATCAGATCGAGGTGACGCTCCCAGTTCGCGAGCTGATCGTCGGCAACGAGCACCTTGCTGTAGCCGGGGCCGTGCAGCTCGACGCGCGGGTCACCCTCCCAGGATCCCACGGCGCTCACGTCGCCAAAGAACATGCTGCGCCCGGTGCGCCGCAGGATGTCTCCGGCGCCCGCATGGTCGGCCGGGTAGTAGGAGAACGCCTCCGGCGGGCACCCCGCCTTCATGAACGCCTGCGCCAGCCGGAACGGCGACCACGGTTCCGCACTCCCGGGTTTGAGCACGAGCGGGATTTTCAGCGCGACGGCAGGCACCCACAGCGAGTGGACGCCCGGCGAATTGCTCGGCAGGACGACACCGAGCGACTGCGTGCGCGGGTAGAAGCTCAGCGCATGCCCGCCATGTTCGCCGTAGCCGGCGTCGAGCAGCGACAGGTCGAGACCACGCGTCAAACCGCGCAGCACCGTCCGCATCTCGGTCATCACCCCGGCGATCTTGGTCATGTTCCGCCGCACCAGCGCGTGCGGCATCCCGGTGGTCGCCGACAGCTGCCGGACGTAATCGTCGG
This sequence comes from Vicinamibacterales bacterium, assembly GCA_035250005.1. Classification (GTDB taxonomy): domain Bacteria; phylum Acidobacteriota; class Vicinamibacteria; order Vicinamibacterales; family 2-12-FULL-66-21; genus JACDCA01. The sequence goes on from DATFFM010000094.1 coordinate 2,700, forward strand.
GTGACTGTTCCGCGTCGCCGAGCGGCAGGGTGTCGTGGAGAAAATGGCCCGCCGCCCGCGTGCAGACGTCCAGCAATTGCTCGAACGAGAGCGTCGCCAGCGCCGCGCGGGCCTCAGCCTGGGTCTCGTCGCGCAGGTCGCGGCGGATGATCCCGCCGTTCGCCTGGCTCATCTCCGCGAACGTCTCGCGCGTCCGGTGATGCGGGATACGGATCACATCGAGGCTCTTGTAGGGGACGCCGTGACGGAGGATCGGGATGTGAAGCATCGTGTGACCGACTGATCACCAGTCTATCGCAGCCAGTTTCACTTCGAGGCCCGCATGTTGCAGGCGTCAGGGCATGCCACGCCAGGGCTCGCTGCTCGAGCGTCCATCACAAATAGAGGGCTTCGTTTACCGGGAGGAGTTCGTCACGCCGGGCGATGAGCTCGGCCTGCTGGAGCGCATCCGGGCCCTGGAGTTTCACGAGATGAAGATGCGGGGGGTCGTCGCCAGACGACGGGTGCTTCATTACGGCGTCAAATACAGCTTCGAGACCTTCAAAGCGACGCCCGGACCGCCGATTCCGGAATTCCTCCTGCCGCTGCGGGAACAGGCCGGTACGCTCGCGAACGTCAGGCCGGAAGCGCTCGCCGAAGCGCTGATCACCGAATACTCCGCCGGCGCCTCGATCGGATGGCACCGCGACGCCTCCCCCTTCGGCATCGTCATCGGGATCTCGCTCCTGTCGGCGTGCCGCTTTCGCTTCCGCCGCGGCCAGGTCCGCGCATGGGAGACGGTGGACGTACCGCTGCCGCCGCGGTCCGCTTACGTCCTCAGCGGATCCGCGCGGTCGGAGTGGGAGCACAGCATCCCGGCGGTGAAGGCACTGCGGTACTCCATCACCTTCCGGACGCTTCGCTGAACAGAGTCAATGCTTCAGCCTTCAGCGTTCAGCGTTCAGCGTTCTTAATAGCCCTTGCGCTTGCTTCCCCGCCCAGTCGGCGCCGCCCGCTCCGTACTGGCCGAGGCCTCCGACAGGTATTCGCATGACGGTGCGCAGATGCCGTGGCACAGCACGTAGCCGTCCGGGCAGCCGTTCTCCTCCTCCGACACCGCAAAATCTTTCCTCGTTTCCTTGAGCTGTTTCAGCGTGTTCCGCAACACGCCCTCCACTTTGCGGAACGACTCGCGATCGGTGGCATACAACTCGATCGCAAAGTTCTCGATGGTGTTCGCAAGCCACCGAAACGCCGCCAGCGACATCGCATCCTCAGGTAGGGGCTCCCACTCTCTCGGCATACTCACTCCTTCGATCGGGTGACCGGTCGATCACCCGATCTATCGATCGACAGATCGGGTCACGAGCCAGATGTCCTGCTTGCGCTCGTCGCGGGCGAAAACGATGGCGTCGGCGCGCAGTGGATGAATTCCGGAGAACGATACACCCGGAGACTGGTTGGACGTAACCTGCCGCATGGAGCCGTCCCGGAGCGACATCGCGTGGATATTGTGGATGCCGGCCGCCGAGCGGGTGACGAACAGCCGACCCCGGTCCGGGTCGATCCGCACAACCGGGATGACGCTGTCGGGCACCCGGGCCAGCCCACGCCGGGTGCCGTCGAGCCCCACTTCGATGAGCTCCAGCTCGTACAACTGGTCGGGGCGGAGCGTGGCCCGCTGCAGGATCAGGGCGTCGGCGCGCGACCAGCCCGGAAGGTACGGGAACGGCTGCGCCTCCGCTTCCCGGGTGACGATCCGGGTGGTCTGCTCGTGCAGGTTGTGCACGCGCAGGTCGGAGACGGACTTGCGGTTCTCTGGATTCTTGATCCGAACCAGGAAGGCCAGACTTCCTCCGTCAGACGAGAGCCGGATGTCGCTGGCTTCGCCGGGGCCGACCGACAGAAGGCGTGACGGCTCGCCCGGCGAGTCCAGATCGACCGAATGGATCTCGTGCGCCTTCTCGCCGGCCACGAGATAGAACAGCCTCGCGCCCGACGCGCTCCAGGTCACGTTCTGTTGAATGAAATCCACCGGCAGCGACGTGGCGCTGAGGCTGGGCAGCACGCACCGGTCCGAGAGCGTGCGGCCTTCACCGGTCTGAAGGTTCCGGGCCACCAGCCGGAGGTGAAACCGGTCGGGGATCCGCTGGTAATACGCGGCCCAGCGGCCGTCCGGCGACAGGCGGGCCGAAAAGCCATCGGCGACCACTTGCGGCTCGAGCGGCGCGTCAGACTTCATTGGCGCGAGCAGCACGCGCGAATCGAAGAACTGGAATCCCTCTAACAGCGTCGGCTTCGCGCGCTGAAAGGCCACCACCCCATCGTCCCTGCTCGCGGACGGCCAGTAGTCGCTGAGCGCATCCGCGGTGAGCTGGCGGAGGCCGTACCCGGCTGGGACGTCGGGCCTGCTGCTGCCACCGAAATCGAGCCGCCAGAGATTGACGGAGGACGAGGTCTGTTCGAACGCAATGGTGGACCCGTCGCTCGACGCGCCGGTGGCCATCTCACGCATGTGACTCGACGTCAGGGACGTCAGCTTTCCAGTGGAAGACGACCATTGCCAGAGATCGAGCTGGCCGCCCCGGTTGGACTCGAACACGATGGTCGCGGCGCTGGTCCAGACCGGGTAGCGGTCCGTGAAATCGTCGTCCATCAGCCGCCGCAGGTCCGAACCATCCGTGGCCACCGTCCACAGATCGGTCCTCGGGCCGACGCTCGCCGCCAGCACCACCCGGCTGCCATCGGGGGAGACGTCGATGCCGTTGCCAACCGGCGGAACATTCTTCCATCCGGCGCTGACGTCGTCCACGGCACCGGACGCGAGCGCGACTCGCAGAAGCGAACGCCCGGGTTGACCTCGGTTGACGTTCAGATAGACGTTCAGATAGACGGCATCACCGATCCAGCGGAGAACCGTGACGTCGGTGAGCCTGCGGTCGAGTGGAATGCTCACCCGGGGAGTGCCGCCGAAGAACGCCGGCACGACCATGAGGAACTGGTCGTCCCCCTGCCGCACCAGGGCCGCAAGATCACGCGAGTCCGGCGACCACGCATGGCTGAGCGCGGCACCCTGGATCGTGACCGGGACCGGGTCGGCCCGTTCGATCGCCTGCACGAAGATGCGGGATTGATTCTGACGGTCGGAGACGAAGGAGAGCCACTGGCCGTCAGGCGAGACACGGGCCCCTGATTCGCTGCTGGCCCACGTGACGGCCGGGACGAGGGTGCGCAAGACGTTCTCGTCGCCGCCGTCAGGCCGCCACCAGTACGCCGCCACCGCGGCAATCGCGAGCACGCCCGCACCGATCGCCGTCATGACGGCCGCGCCAGGCAGGCCGCGAGGGGCCCTGGTGGCGACCGGCACGGTGCCGGTGCTCAGGGCGTCGGCGGTGCGCCGGAGCGTGTCGGCAACGACGAAGGCCGACTCCGGCCGGAGCGCCGGGTCCACCTTCAGGCACGCCATGACGATGTCGCGCACCGCCTGGGGTGTTTCGGGCGCCAGTTCGTCGAGCGGCCCCACCCGCCCCGCGAGCATCTGCTGGATGTACTCGTCGCGCGTCTGCCCTTCGAACGGCAGCTTCCCGGTCAGACAGCGATACAGCAGCACGCCGAGTGAGAACAGGTCGGCCCGGCCATCGAGCGGCCGGCCGAGCGCCTGCTCGGGGGCCATGTACTGCGGCGTGCCCGGGATGTTGCCCGGCAGTGTCAGGGCGCTCTCGGTGAGCGCAAGATCGTTGCTGATCCGAGCGATGCCGAAGTCGAGCAGCTTGATGTGGCCGTGCTGCGTCACCATGACGTTGGACGGCTTCACGTCGCGGTGAACGATCCCGCGCGCGTGGGCGTTGGCAAGCCCTTCGGCGATCTCGGACCCGTAGCGCAGCGTGTCGACGAGCGGCGGCACGCACCTGTCCAGGATGTCGCCCAGCGTCTCGCCGTCCACGAACTCCATCACGACGATGGTTGCGTCGCCGGTTTCGAGGAGCTCGTAGATCTTGCAGATGTACGGATGATCGAGGGATGCGGCCGCGAGAGCTTCAGCCCGCAGCCGCAGCACGGCGTCGGTGTTCTGCGGATCGGACTCGCGGATCGCTTTGAGGGCGACCGGCCGGTTCAGGCGCGTATCGATCGCCTTCCAGACCACGCCCATCCCGCCGCTGCCGAGCGTGGCCACGACCCGATAGTGACCGATGAGCTCCGCGAGCACGAAGAGGCTCCTTCCCCGTCACAGAGAGGTGAGGAAGAAACGAGGATACACCGAAGACCGAAGCCCGACGGAAGCGGTCTTCTCCAACCCCTACCTCAACGACCAGAGGCTCACAGCGGTTGCGTTTCGAATGAGGAGCTCGCGGCCGAGCAGGACGGGCTGCGCCCAGGTCTGGCTGTCAGCCACCTTGTAGCGATGCAGTTCCTCGAATTTCTCCGGGTTCTTCTTTACGACCAGCAGGTCGCCGTCGGTCGTGAGCACGATCAGGTTGGGACCGGCGATCTGCAGCGACGCATTGGCGCCACCGCGACCCTCGGTCGCCCATTTCAGCGTGCCGGTTGCCGCGTCGACGCAGAAGATCTGCCCCTTCCGACGGTTCGAAAAACCATACACGAAAGCGCCGTCGACGACCGGCGAGCTCATGTACATCGGGACGTCGGCGTTGTGCCAGACCTGCACCGGAGCAAGGGCGGCGCCAGTCCTGGTGATCCGATAGCCGAACGTCCCCTTGCGCGTGCCCGAGACGATGAGGACGTCGCCGGCCACGGCGGGCGTGACGATGTTCTCGTTCCATTCGTCGGGGAAGGGGATCTGCCACAGTTGTTTCCCGTCGGCGACGGCGACGCCCACCACCGCCTTGTCGGTCATCGTGATCAGCTGACGCGTCCCGCCCAGCGCCGCGACGATCGGCGACGCATAGCCCGGGCCGTGCCCGGGGAGCGACCACCGCTCGGCGCCGGTGGCCGGATCGAACGCACGGAACGCGCCTTCCGTATCGTCGCCCACATGAACGATGAGCAGCCCGCTGTCGCCGATCGGCGACATCGCGGTGCCGGTGAACAGCTTCGACGTGTCGATTGCCTTGGACCAGTCCTTACGCCACTTCACCGCGCCGGTCGTGGCGTCGAAGGCCGACAGCACCGCCGTCGTCCCGAGCGTGTAGACGATCCCCTTCGCCACCAGCGGCGTCGAGAACGGCCCCTTCGACATCTCGTTCGCGTACTTGTTCTTGTTGAACGACGCCGCATAGCGCGCGGTCCACAGCGGCTTGCCGGTGGCAAGATCGAGGGCGGTGACGACTTCGTCGGGATCCTGCCGGCTGTGGACGAAGATGCGGCCGTCGGCCACCACCGGCGTGGAGTACCCCTCGCCGACCTTCTGCGTCCACTTCAGGGTCGGCGATGCCGGCCACGAAGCGGGCACGTTCGCCGCCGCCACGACACCGTCGCGGTTCGGGCCGCGCCATTGCGGCCACTGGGCGCCGATGATCGCCACATGCGACGCGGCAATCAGGGCCACAAGGAATGGCTTCATGGTTTCAGTAGACCCCTTCCACCACCGTGGTGGCGAATCGTGAGAACGGGCGGACGTTGCGGACGCCGTCCCAGGGGTAGGTCGCGCACGGGCGCTCGCGTTCGGCTTCGTCGCGCTCGAGGAACCGCGGCATGAAGAACTCCTTCGTGAGCGTCGTCAGCCGCACCCGGCCGGTTCGGCCGTATTCGACCAGCCGATCGGGCTGATCCGGATGCACCACCTCGATCATCGCCCGCGGCGCGGGCGGATAGTAGATGATCGCGTAGTTGTCTGCCGGGTCCACGGGGATCTTGTGGGTCGCGAGGCCCATCAGCGTGTTGCCGTAGGTCGGAGCGAAGTAGATCCCGTCGAGCAGCTCCTCGACCGCAAAGCGGTGAAACTGCGGCGTCATCTCGGTGCCGCCGCAGAAGACACCCGTGATCCCCATCTTTTTGAGCGAGACCTTCTCGCAGAGGGCTTCGAGCAGCTTTGGCGTCGTGAACAGGCAGCGGATGCCGGGATGCGCCCGCAGGAGCGTCAACGCCTGATCGATGACGTGGCGTTTGTACGCCTCCATCTGGTCCATCTGCCGGCTCTTGATCAACTTGATGACCCAGCGCGGGTCGAGATCGACCATGAAGCACATGCCGCCGCGGTGCTGTGCGAGGTGCTCGATCGCCAGGCGGAGGCGCCGCGGCCCGCTCGGGCCGACGTGGAGCCAGTCGGCCCCCTTCGGAAAGAACTCGTCGGGGAGCGTCTCGCTGAAATTCTCGTAGTCGATGCGGAAGTCGTTCACGTTGATGCGCGACTTCGGCACGCCGGTGCTGCCACCCGTCTCGAACGTGTAAATCGGGCTGTTCGCATAGGCCTTCGGGACCCAGCGCCGGACCGGCCCGCCCCGAAGCCACTCGTCCTGGAAGGAGCCGAACTTGTCGAGGTCCGCATAGCCGCCGACGTCACGAACGGGATCGAAGTCGAACGTCTTCGCGCGCTCGAGCCAGAAGGGGCAACCCGACTCGGGATCGAAATGCCAGCGCACGATCTCCCGCACGTGCGCGTCAAGCCGCTCGCGCGCGACCTGGATGGCGGTCTCGGAGAGGACGGGTGCAACGGTAGGAACCATAGCTCCGGATTTTATAGGAGACTCCCCGGTTAGGGATCCAGGATGAGGGATTAGGGATAGGGATCAGGGATCAGGGATTAGGGATCAGACCGCCTGTTCTGCCTCGCCAGCCGCCGAAGGAACGTCGCGCGTTCGGCGGCCTGCGGTTCAGCCGGCAGGCGGTCGGCCGGCCAGCGCAGACGCCATGACCAGTTCTCGTCGTTGACGACGGCCGGAATATTGATCCGATCGCGCCAGCCGAATGCGTCCTGCACCGGGACGAGCAGCAGATCGGAACCGGCTGCGAAGATCGATTCGAGCAGCGCGTCGCGCACGCGATTCGAGAATGGCTCCTCCCCGCTGATCCCTGCCGCCCGCAGATGCGGCAGCGCCGCGGCGCTCGCGCGCTCCTCGGCATCGGCGTTGTCCCACCACTCGGCCAGGCTCTCGGTGTCGTGCGTGCCGCTGATCGCCACGGACCGCGCCGGGTAGGAGGCCGGATGTCTGAACGGCTGGCCGTCGGTGTCCCACTCCCGTTCCCACCGCATCACCTTCAGGCCGGGCACGCCGAGCCTCTCGAGCGAGGCCCGCACGAAGTCCGGCACGACGCCAAGGTCCTCCGCGATGATCGCAGCGCCGCTTTCCCGGAAGATCGAGAGCAGCCGTTCCCCCTGCTCCCGCTGCGCGTCTTGATCGTCCGGTACGAAGTAGGTGGAGTCGTCCTGCTCGCGCACGAACGTCCGGTAGAACCCGACGAGGTGATCGACTCGAAAACCGTCGAAGAGCTCCGCGCACCGGCGCGCACGCTGGCGCAGCCACTCGTACCCGTTGGCCGCGTGCACGTGCCAGCGGTACACCGGCAGGCCCCAATCCTGCCCGGTCTCGGAGAACGCATCCGGCGGGACGCCCACTGCCGCGTCGAGCCGGAACTCCCGCTGGCGCACCCAGACGTCGGCGCTGTCACCGCTCACCATGAAGGGGAAGTCGCCGAAGATCGCGACCCCCCGCGCCGCCTGCCGCGCGGCCGCCCACTGGTCGCCAGCCACCCACTGCAGCCAGGTGTAATAAAGGACCTCGCGCTCGAGCCGCGATCGCGCCTGGTTCAGCGCCCGCGGGTCGCGGTCGCGCAGCGGCGGCTCCCAGTTCAGCCAGTACTGCGCGCCGCTCTCGGCATGCAGGGCGCGGAAGACCGCGTAGTCGTCGAGCCACCAGCGCTCGCGCTCCATGTAGCCGCGCATCGCCAGGGCCCGCGGGCTCCCCGGCCGCCACTGCTCCTCGAGAAACCGGGCGAACAGCCCCTCCAGCACCTCGGTCTTCAACTCGCGCACCTCGCGGTGCCGCACCGACCGCGAGCGCCGTACGGTGTCGAGCCGCTTCCGCTGCTCCGCCGTCAGCGCGCCCTCACCGCCGGCCGCCGCAAACTCAGGCACGTCCCGCAGGGCTATGAAGATCGGGTCGATCGCCATCGCGCTGAGCGCCGAATACGGCGAGCTCTGGCCGTCAGCCATTTCATTGACGGGCAGCAGCTGCACGACCGAGAGACCCGCCGCCTGTGCCCATTCCGCAAAGATCGGCAGGTCGGCGATCTCGCCGATCCCCCAGCTTCGCGAGCTGGGAATCGAAAACAGCGGCACCAGCGCGCCGGCCCGACGCCCGTGCACCGTGTCAGCCACGCAGATGCTCCAGGACGCGACCGACGCCCTCAGCGAAGACCGACGGGGCCGGCAGCAGGCTGAACACGAGAAAGGCTTCGCGGGGAAAGTCGAAAAAGAAGCCCGGATGCACCAGCGTCCCGCAGGCCTGGACCAGGTCGACGACGACGTCCTCTTCCGTATGCCGGGATGGAATGCGAAGCACCGCCGACCAGCCGCCGGCGGTATCAAGCAGTTCCACCGACGGGTCCACGGCCGCCGCCACCCGGAGGACCTCGAGGTTTGCCAGGATCCGCCGCCGGATCTGTTCGCGCACGACACCTCCGCGCTCGATGAGCGCCGGGGCCGCGATCTGCACAGGCGTCGAAACAGAAAGATACGTGTCGCAAATGACTTCGAGGCGCTCGAGTGCCCCGCGAACGAGATCATCAGGCCCTTCGACCGCCAGCCATCCGAGCTTTACCTGCGGGAGACCGGCCGATTTGGAGAGGCCGCCCAGCCTGAACGTCAGCGCCACGGGTGTCGAGCGAGGCCCGGGCCCCAGGTCGTGCTCGCGGAACTCGTAGTCGGCGAACACTTCATCCAGGATCAACGCCGCGTCACGCGCCGCGCACCGTGCCGCGAGTGCTGCCAGCTCCGCTTCCGAGAGGACCGATCCGGTCGGGTTGTTCGGGCTGACCGCCAGAACGGCGCGGGTCCGGTCCGTCCACGCATCGTCCACGGTGTGCTCATCGAGCTCCCAGCGTCCGTGGTACTCGAGCGCGTACGGGCGGCTGGTCACGCCATCGAGCCTGGTCAGGTGATCGAAAAGCGGATAACTCGGGGCAGGCACGAGCACCTGGTCTCCATCCGGCGCGCAGAGCAGCTTGAACAGGAGCGAGTAGGCCTCGCTGGTGCTGGCCGTGAGCACGACCCGGGTGTCAGCAACACTGATTCCACGTCGCGCGTAGTCGGCCGCGACGGCGCGCCTCGCTGCCGGCAACCCGAAAGGCTCAGGTCGATACGTGCGCGCCGCCTCGCCGGCAAGCGGCGCAAGGCAGTCGTCGGGGTACTCGATGCCCACGGTCGTCGGATTCGTGGACGTCAGATCGAGCAGCGGCCGCCCGGCCGCTTGAAGACCGGCGATCGCGTTCGACAGTCGATTCAGCGCCAGCTCGCCAGGGACGCGTGATGAGAACATGGACGTTGATAGACTACCTTCTAACCCGCGACGTGCGACGTGCCACGTGCGACGTGCCACGTGCTGCGGCTGAGAAAACGGCGATGCTGACGCTGGCTTACGACGAATTGCTGCGTTACACGATCGACGAACGCGACAAGTGGCGGCGGTTCTTCGTGGCGCATCCTGAGGCCATTGAACTGGCGCTGCCGTCCCCCCGGTTCAGCACGGTCGGCAAGCTCGTCGACCACATCTTTCTCGTCGAACGCCGCCATCTGCAGCGCCTGCGCGGCGAGCCGCCCAGCGAACAGACCGGCCTGACCGGCAACAACGCGCCGCCCCTGTTCGACTACGGCGCTTCGGTACGGCGCGAGCTCGAGCAGTACGTCGCCGACCTCGATGAGGACGTGGCCGGCCAGGTGCGAACGATCGAGGTCCGCGGCCAGGCGTGGCCGATGTCGGCCCGCAAGTTGCTGTTCCACATTCTCGTGCACGAGATCCGACACTGGGCGCAGATCGCCCTCGCCATCCGCTCCGCCGGCCTGGCGCCTCCCGGAGACCACGACCTTTTCTATAGCAGCGCGCTCAGGTGATGCTCGAGCATCTCGCCCGGCTCGGGTACGCCTCCAAGGCGCTGATCTATGCGATCGTCGGCACGCTCGCGATCATGGCGGCCGCCAATCGGGGCGGCCGCGTCACCGACACCAGCGGCGCGCTTCGAGTCGTCCTCACACAACCGTTCGGGCGCGTGCTGCTGATCGTGCTCGCGGCAGGCCTTTGCGGCTACGCCGTGTGGCGGCTGCTCGACGCCATCCGCGATCCCGACCGGCACGGCACCGCCTTCAATGGCCTCGTCGTACGGATCGGCAACGCCATCCGGGGGCTCATCTATGGCGCGCTCGGCATCGAGGCATTCAGGCTGTTCCGCGGGCTCGGCGGCTCGGCCGGCGACGAAGCACAGGTCTGGACGGCGCGGATCATGGACCTGCCGCTCGGAACGGCGGCCGTGGGCATCGCCGGCGCGGTCGTCGCCATCTACGGGGTGAGCGAGGTCATCGACAGCATCAGGGGTAAGGACGATGCGAAGGTCGACCTGTCATCGATATCTCCTGCCGCACGGCCGGCCCTGCGCCGGATCAGCCGGTTCGGCGTTGGTGCCCGGGGGGGCATCATCACGACGCTTGGCATCTTTCTCGTGCGCGCGGCCCTCGAACATGATCCGGCCGAAGCCGCGGGCAGCCGCCGGTCGATGCTCGAGCTCGCCGGCCTTGTCCAGGGGCGGTGGCTCCTGGCGCTGATCGCTGCGGGGCTGCTGGCGTACGCAGTGGACCAGGCGGTTCACGCCCGATGCCGGCGCATCCGTTCGGTGATCTAGCTAGCGCAGCTTCTTGCGGATCATCAGGACGACGGCATCTCGCGGCCCGAAGGTGTGATCGAGAAACGGGCCCCCCTTCCCCATGACGAAATTCACGGCGGTGCCGGTCTCGAGGTTCTGCCAGATGGCTTCGGGGATGTCGGGTGAGAACTGAATCGTCGCCTTGCGTGGTGAGCCCGCACGGTTCAGGCCGATGATCATCAACGCGTCGGCCGATTCCAGCAGCCGCACGTCGACCGACGGACCGTTGCCCGTAATGCCGACGATCCCCTTCGCGCGCGGACGAAGGGGGAAGAACAGCGCCGGGTTCCGAGTGACGACGCCAGCGGTCTCGCCCAGCGACAGGACGGCCCCGAGTGGATCGTCCGTGCCAAAAAAGGCGACCGCCTTTTCGCCTCCGGCGATCGCCGACCACATCGCTACGCGTGCATCGGGTGCCGTGCCTGGGGCCACCCGGATACGGCTCGGGGCAGCATCGATTGCCGGAGTGTGTCGCACGATCCCGGTCACGCCGGGCTGCAGCCCCAGGCGCCTGGTGACGTAGCTCAGAAACTCCGCCTCGCCTTTGGTCTGCGCAGCGACCCCGGCCCATTGCGGTGGATCGGTAAAGACGACGAGCGAGACCTTCAGGTCGGCCTCCACGGCGGCGGCAATCAGGCGTTCGACGCCGGCAAGCGCGTAAGCTCCGCGCTTCGGCTCGGCTTCCCGCCACGTGACCCACGTCGTCACGGCGTTGAATCCGGCGCGGCGGACGATGGCCAGGTCGCGGCGCAGGACCTCAGCATCGGCGGTGTTGGTCGAGGGGGGCTGGGCGCCCGGGCCCGCATACCAGATCCCGATCGACACGATGGGTTCGACCGCGGCCTCCTGCGATGCGATGGAGACGCACAACGCGATCGGCAGCAGCGCAAGGCGCATGGATATAATTCTGCTACAGGATCATGACCCGCTGGGCGGCCATTCCGATCGTATCCCTCCTCGCGGCGGCGGTCACCGCGGCGCAGGCGCCGCCGATCAGCCGCATCGACCGGCAGCGCGCGCAGCAGATGCTGCGCCATATCCGCCAGGATATCGAGAAGCATTACTACGACCCGTCGTATCGCGGCCTGAATCTCGATGAGGTTTTCGGCAAGGCCGCCGCGGCACTCGAGCAGGCGGCGACGTTGAACGATGCGTACGCCGTCCTCACCGACACCGTGATGCGGCTCGACGATTCGCACACGGTGTTCTTTCCTCCCGGACGCAATCTGGAGGTCGCCTATGGATGGCGCATGGCCATGGTCGGCGATCTGCCCCTGGTCGTCGACGTCACGCCAGGGAGCGACGCCGCGGCCAAGGGGCTCGAGCGCGGCGATCAGGTCCTCGCGCTCAATCGCTTTACGCCCGAACGCGCCACGCTCCGGGCGATGCAGCGGTATTTCCGGATCATTCGCCCTCAGGCCCTCCAGCACGTGGTCGTGAGGAAGCCGGACGGCCGCCAGCTCACGATCAGCGTGGAATCGAAACTGACGCCCAGCCGCTTCATCGATCTGACCGAGCTGCTCAACGAACAGGACAAGGCGGCGGAGGAACTCCGGCAGCGCAGCGTGGCGCTGAATACGGACGTCCTCCTGTGGCGGATGCCGGTGTTCTCGGAGGCCGGCCCGGTCGAGGACGAAGTCCGGAAAGCGCGGAAGTACAAGACGATGGTGCTGGACCTGCGCGGCAACGGCGGCGGTGTGGTCAGCACGCTCAACACGATGGTGAGCCGGTTCTTCGATCGCCCGGTCGTCATCGCAATCTCGAAGGACCGCAAGAAAGAGGAGACGTACCGCGCGCCTCCCAGGCGTGAACCCTATACCGGGGGACTGATCGTCCTCGTAGACAGCGAGACCGGGTCGGCAGCCGAGGTCTTTGCGCGCGTGATCCAGCTCGAGAAGCGCGGCACCGTCATTGGTGACCGGACGGCCGGTGCCGTCATGACGGGCCGCATTTTTTCCCACGCCACGGGCACCGACGATCAACAGGTGCTCTACGCGACGATGGTCACTGTAGCCGACGTCAGAATGTCGGACGGCTCGAGCATCGAGAAGGTCGGCGTCGCACCCGACGAGGTCTCACTGCCCCGGCCCGCCGACCTTGCGGCGCGGCACGATCCGGTGCTCGCGCGCGGACTGGCGCTCGCCGGCGTGACGATCACACCCGAGGCAGCCGGCAAGCTGCTCCGGTGATCAGGTCTGCCACCTGCGGACGCCGGCCGCAAAGACGGCGGCGGCCGCGACCCACGGCAGTACCCGGCCGGCGCTCGACATCGCGGCGCGGGTGTACGCGCTCGACTTCCGGACATGCCCGCCGTATGGACCGGTCACCTCCCCATCGCGCGCAGGCTCATAGAGACTGTCCATCGTCCGGCTCGGCCGGTCGTAGTCTTTTTGCTGCTCGAACATCGCGCTTTCCATGTACTTGTCGGTCATGCGCGGAGCGACGGCGCCCATCAGCGTCATCAGCCGTCCGCCGCCGCCGACCGTGATCTCGCGCACCGGCCTGGCCGCGCATCGCACGATGGCGCGGGCGACGACTTCCGGCGCATACACCGGCGGCGGGAACGACGGCGCCGCCTCCATGTAGTTGCGCGCGTGGTCGAGATACGGCGTATCGATCGCGGACGGCTTCACGAGCGAGACCGCGATCGGGAGCCGGTCGTGCTCCAGCTCCATCCGGAGCGCATCCGTATAGCCCTGGACGGCGTGCTTGGACGCCGAGTAGATTCCCTGCAGCGGCACCGGCTGGTCCGAGACGACGCTGCCGACGTTGATGATGGTGCCGCCGGTCTCCCGCATGTGGCGGACGGCCGTCCGGCAGCCGTTCACGACCCCCCAGAAGTTCACGTCGAAGAGCCGCTTCTTGTCCTCCATCGGCACGTCCGTGAGCCTGCCGAAGATCGAGATCCCGGCGTTGTTCACCCACGTGTCGATCCTGCCGAAGGCGGCGACGGCCGCCGCCGCGATGCTCTCGACCGCTGCCGTATCGGCGACATCGGCAACGGCAAAGATGACCCGGCCTCCCGCGGCGTTGATTTCCGCCGTCACACGCCGGAGGTCTGTTTCATTGCGCGAGCTCAGCACCACCCGGGCCCCGCGCCGGGCTGCCAGTTTCGCGGTCGCGAGGCCGATGCCGCTCGATGCACCGGTGATTACGATCGTCTGTTCGTGAAGCTTCTTGAGCTTCGGTCGCCATCTCAACATTACGCCTCCTGATCGAAGAAGGTGGTGCAACGCGTCTGCCACGGGACTACACTCGTGCCGTTCAGGGAGGGAAGGATGAGAAATCGAACGGCCGCGCTTCTCGCGCTAGTGCTCATTGCCGGCGGCGCAGGCACTTACGCGCAGAGTGGATCGACGCAGGTTTCCGGTTACATGACGCCGCCCGCGGCCATCGTCGACATCATGAATGCCGAGCCGCTGCCAACCGTCTCAATGAGCCCGAACCGCGACGTGATCGCCCTGACGACGCGCTCGGGGATGCCGCCGATCACCGAAGTGTCCCAGCCGATGCTTCGGCTTGCCGGCATGCGAATCAACCCGCGCACCAACGGGCCGCACCGCGCGTCGGCCGGAACGGGCATCACGCTGAAGACCGTGGCCACCGGAGCCGAGCGGAAGATCCAGGTGCCCGCCAACGCGCGCATCGGCGCGGTGATGTTTTCGCCGGACGGCCGGCGCATCGCCTTCACGAACACACGCGACACCGGGATCGACCTCCACATCGCGGACGTGGCGACGGCGGCGGTCCGGACCGTCTCCGCCGCGGCGGTGAACGGACTGAACAACTCCTGCGGCTGGCTCGACGACAGCTCCGCGTTGCTGTGCGGCTTCGTGCCGGCCGGACGCGGCGCTCCCCCGGCTGAACCGAAGGCCCCTGCCGGACCGAACATTCAGGAGAGCTACGGCAAGGCCGGCCCGGTTCGAACCTACCAGGATCTGCTCACGAGCGCGCACGACGAAGCGCTGTTCGAGCACTACATGCAGTCACAGCTGGCGCTCGTCGACGCCGCCAGCGGTCGGCTCACCAACGTCGGCAAGCCCGCCATGATTCTGCGGGCCAGCGCATCGCCCGACGGCAGGTTCGTCCTGGTCTCGCGCCTCAAGCGGCCCTTCTCGCGCCTGCTGCCGTCGAGCCAGTTTCCGCAGGACGTGGAGATCTGGAGCCGCGCCGGCGCAACGGTACGGACGGTGGCCGACGTTCCGATGGCAGACACCGTACCGATCAACGGCGTCATCACCGGCCCACGATCGTACCGCTGGATGCCGCTGGAGCCGGCCGCGCTGATGTGGGTCGAGGCGCTCGACAAGGGGGACCTGCGAAACGAGGTGCCGCACCGGGATCGCTTGATGACATTGAAAGCGCCTTTCACCGGCGAGCCGGCAGAGGTCGCGAAGACGGAGTTCCGCTACGGCGGCGCCAGCTGGACCGAAAAGGGCATCATTCTCCTCACCGAGTCGGACCGGAAGACGCGTACGACGCGCACCTGGGTCCTGAATCCGGCCTGGCAGGAACCCCGCAAGCTGTGGGACCGCAAGCAGCAGGACCAGTATGCGAACCCCGGCACACCGGTATTCAGCGCCACGGGCGATACGATCGAGCAGTCCGGGGATTCGATCTACCTGACGGGCGCCGGCGCGTCGAAAGAAGGGGACCGCCCGTTTCTCGACCGCCTGAACCTCACCACTTTCCAGGTGGAGCGGCTCTTCCGATCCGGCGACACGAGTTACGAGACGGTCGTCGGTCTGCTCACCGACGATGCGAAGCGCGTGGTGACACGGTACGAAACCCGCACCGAGCCGGCGAATTATTTCATCCGTGAGCTGCCCGGCGACAAGCGGACGGCGATCACGCAGTTCAAGGATCCGCATCCGCTGATCACCAAGGCGATGGCGGACCGCATGTTCGTCACGTATTCACGCAAGGACGGCGTCGGTCTCAGCGGCACCATCTATCTCCCCGCCGGCTACCAGAAGGGGCAGCGCGTGCCGATGCTGATGTGGGCGTACCCGCGCGAGTTCGTCGATACCGACGCCGCGAGCCAGGTGACCGGCTCGCCCAACCGATTCACGACGATCAGCGGCTCGTCCCACCTCCTGCTGCTGGCACACGGATACGCCATCTTCGACGGGCCCACGATGCCGATCGTCGGGCCGGGTGAAACCGCCAACGACACATACGTGGAACAGCTCGTCGCGAGCGCGCAGGCGGCCGCCGACAAGGCGGTCGAGCTCGGGATCGCGGACCGCAACCGGATCGGCGTCGGGGGCCACAGCTACGGCGCCTTCATGACGGCGAACCTCCTGGCCCACTCCGACATCTTTGCCGCGGGCATCGCGCGCAGCGGCGCGTACAATCGAACGCTGACCCCGTTCGGCTTTCAGGCGGAAACGCGTACCTACTGGGAGAATCCGCAGGTCTACCACGCGATGTCGCCGTTCAACTTCGCGCACAAGATCAACGAGCCGATCCTGCTCATCCACGGGGAGGCCGACGACAACTCGGGGACGTTCCCGATCCAGTCCGAGCGGCTCTACATGGCCCTGAAGGGGCACGGCGCGACGGTACGGTACGTCACGCTCCCGGTCGAGGCCCACGGGTACGCGGCCCGCGAATCCAACATGCACGTCGTGGCCGAAACGATCAAGTGGCTGGACAAATACGTGAAGAACGCCGGCGCCCGGCAGACGACGACGCGGTGATCGGAACGCTGAACACTGAACGCTGAAGGCTGAAGGCTGAAGAAAAAACGGCTGCACAAGCCTGCGGCGGGCGTAGAATCCAGACAGCAAGCGCAGGCCGCTCGTGCCTGCCATCACGGAGCCACGAAGACCCGCAAGGGTTTTCGTGGCTTTCGTGTCTATAATCCCGCCACCAATGATCACGCTCGCGGATATCCAGGATGCGGCCAGGCGCGTGCGTGGGGTGGCTCGGGTCACGCCGCTCCTCGATGTGTCGAACATCGCCGGCCGGCCGCTGCTGCTCAAGTGCGAGAGCATGCAGCCCGGCGGGGCGTTCAAGATCCGCGGCGCCTACAACATGGTCGCGAGGCTGACGCCGGAGCAGCGCCGCATCGGCGTGATCACCTATTCCTCGGGCAATCACGGTCAGGCGATGGCGCTGGCGGCGCGTGAGCTCGGCGCGCCGGCCGTGGTCGTGATGCCGACGACCGCGCCGCAGATCAAAGTCGACGGAGCCCGGGCGTTCGGCGCCGAGGTCATCTTCGCGGGCACCACGTCGATCGACCGGAAGGCGCGGGCCGAGCGAGAGGCCGAGGCGCGGGGCCTGACCATGGTGCCGCCGTTCGATCACGACTGGATCATCGCGGGGCAGGGGTCGCTCGGCCTCGAGATCCTCGAACAGCGGCCGGACGTCGAGGCGATCCTCGTGCCGGTGGGTGGCGGCGGGTTGCTGGCCGGCGTCGCGGCGGCGATCAAACAGTCCAGGCCCTCGGTCCGCGTGATCGGCGTCGAGCCGGCCGGCGCCGCTGCCATGAAAGCCTCGCTCGACGCCGGCTACCCGGTGACGCTGCCGGGGACCGAGACGATCGCGGACGGCCTCATGCCGGTCCGCCCGGGGGATCTGACCTTCGCGCACGCCCAGGCATTCGCCGACGGCGTCGTCACGGTGAACGACGAACAGATCATCGACGCCGTCCTGTGGCTGTTTGCCAGGGCGAAGGTCGTCGTCGAGCCGTCCGGCGCCGCCAGTGTCGCCGCGGCGCTCGCGGGGATGGCGAATGCCACCGGCCCCGTGGTCGCGATCGTGAGCGGCGGCAATATCGGGCTGGAGAGACTGGAAGAGTTGAGGCAACGGACGTTATCCAGGAAGTGAACATGGCGATCGAGCTCTTCGAGATGGAACGCATGCAGTCGACGTGGGAGAACGTCGTCGATTACGACATGAGCGAGAGCGGCGTGCGGCCGCTGTCGCTGCGAGAGCTGGTGCAGATGGGATTCGACCTCGACGCGTTCCTCGACGTCCCGCTCGGCTACAGCCAGTCCAATGGCACCATCGAACTGCGGCAGCGGATCGCCGTCCACTACCCCGGCGCCACGGCGGACCACATCGAAGTGACCAACGGCACCTCGGAGGCCAACTACCTGATCGCGCTCAGCCAGCTGCGGCCCGGTGACGACGTGGCGATGGAGGTGCCGAACTACATGCAGATGCCCGGCGTCGCGCGAAGTCTTGGCGCCTGCGTGAAGACCTTCAGGCTGCAGCAGGAGACGGGCTGGGAGCCGGACTGGGAGGAGTTCGAGCGCGCCGTGACGCCGCGCACCAAGCTGCTCTACCTGTCAAACCCGAACAATCCGACCGGTGCCGTGCTGTCTGAAAACGCGATGGCGCGCATCGCCGCGCGCTGCGAGCAGACCGGCACCTGGCTGCTCGCCGATGAAGTGTATCTCGGCGCCGAAGTCGATCGACCGCGGACGAACAGCTTCTGGGGCATGGGAGCGCGGGTCGTCGTCACGAGCGGATTGTCGAAGGCGTACGGCATTCCCGGCGTGCGCATCGGCTGGCTGGCGGGGCCTCCCTCACTCGTCACCGCCTGCTGGACGCAGCACGACTACATCACGATCGGCCCGAACAAGATGTCGGACCGCCTTGCCCGCGTGGCGGTCGAGCCGCAGAACCGGGAGCACTGCTACGCCAGAACGCGCCAGATCCTCAGGCACAACCTGCCGATTGCCCGGGAGTGGATGGCGAGCTTGGGCGATCTGCTGACGTGGCGCGAGCCTCAGGCCGGCGCCATTGCGCTGTTCAAGTACCGGGGCGACACGCCCAGCCTCGAGATCGCGGACCGCGTACGCAAGAACCAGAGCACGTTGATCGTTCCAGGTTCGCACGTCGGTCTCGAGGGGCACCTCCGCATCTGGCTCGGCGGCCGCGAAGACTTCCTGCGTGAAGGGCTGCGACGGATCGGCGAAGAGGTCTCGCGGATGCGGGCCGCCGACGTGAGCGCGTCAGCGCCCGGTTAACCCCCGCAGGCGCCGCGCGTTATTGGCAGTAGCTGCCATGACGCGACGCTTGCTCACGTATGCCTCTCTGGCCGGCGCGCTGCTGCTGTGCGCCGTGGTCGCGACCGGTCCTGTGGATGTGTCGGGGGCTGCCCTGGCCCCACGCCGACCGGACCTGGTGGCGGCCGGGGGATACAGCTTCGACCTCCACCTCGGCGACGGCATCTTCCGGCTCCGGATCCGCGGGTGCGACGCCTGCCGGACCGCCGTCACGATCGAAATCAGGCTCCCGCGCCTTCAGCGTTCACCTTCAGCGTTCGGCGTTCGGCGTTCGGCGTTCAGCGTTCAGCGTTCACTATTTGTTAACCCCATCCCGCCCGGGACGTATTACAGGGTAAGGAGCCAGTCTGCATGATCGTTTCACGCGTTCGACCTGGATTTGCCGCCGTGCTCTTGACTGCCGCGATTGCCGCGGCCGGTTCGAGCCCGGTGGGTGCCGCCCCCCAGCGGCCTGAACCCGCAGCCACCAGGCAGGGGGCGAACGTTCAGGCGCCCGTTCAGGGGGCGCTCAACCAGAACGCCGCTGAAACGCGGCGCGACTTCTACAAGGTCCTCGATCAGTACCCGCCGGCGCTCGGCCGCGTGATGCGGCTGGACCCGACGCTCATGACCAATCCGTCGTATCTCGCGTCGTATCCGAACATCGCGGCATTCTTCGCCCAGTACCCCGACGTGCCGCGGAACCCGGGCTATTACCTGGAACGCTACGATCCCAACTACGCCGTCAACGAGCCCACCGACGCCCGGCAGGAGTCGCTGCGCATGTGGCGCGACGCCCTCGAGTTCATGGGAGCCTTTGCAGTCTTTGCCGTGGTGATGTTCGCGTTCTTCAGCCTGATCAAGTACGTCGTCGAGTACCGGCGCTGGCACCGGATCTCGAAGGTGAATGCCGAAGTCCACAACAAGATCCTCGACCGCTTCGCCTCCAACGAGGAGCTGCTGGCGTACGTGGACAGCCCCGCCGGCCGTCGTTTTCTCGAAGCGACCCCGATTGCCCCCAGCGCGGCTCCCGTGCGCAGCATCGGGGCGCCGTTTGGCCGGATTCTGCTCTCGGTACAGGTCGGCGTGATCCTGCTGGCGCTGGCGGCAGGATTCCTTGTCATCAGCGGGCGGGCGATCGAAGAGGTCCAGCCGGTGCTGGTGAGCCTGGCCGTCCTGGGGTTCTGCCTCGGCACCGGCTCGATCGTTTCTGCGGGCGCGTCCTACGTGCTCTCGCGTAAACTGGGGCTGCTGCCCGAGACGCCCTCGCCGCGTCCTGAGCACATTGGCTGATCCCCATGACGCTGTTCAGTGCCACGAACGTGGAACGCCTCGAAGCTGCCGCGGGTGAGCTCGACGTGCCGTTCGAGATGGACGAGGATGTCTTCCGCGCCTTCTACGACCGGACGGCCCGACCGCTGTGGGCGTATCTGGCCCGGATCACCGGCGATCGTCAGGCGGCCGACGACCTGCTCCAGGAGGCGTACTACCGGCTCCTGCGGGCACGGGTCGCGCATGAGGACGAAACCCACCGCCGCCACTACCTGTTCAAGATCGCCACGAACCTGGCCCGCGACGGCTACCGCCGGAAGGCTGCGGCACCGGAGCAGGTCGGCGGGTCGATTGAAACCGACGCGGCCGACAGCGCCTCGGCCGGCCGCACCGAAAGCCGCCTCGATCTGACCCGGGCATTCGGCCGGCTGAAACGGCGCGAGCGGGAGCTGCTCTGGCTCGCCTACGCGCAGGGGTCGTCGCACCAGGAGATCGGCGCGGCGCTCGGGCTGAAGACCGGCAGCATCAAGCCGCTGCTCTTCCGCGCGCGCCACAGGCTCGCCGGGCTTCTCCGCGGCGGCACCAGCAGGGCGGATGATCGTGCGTAATACCGCCTGCACCCGCGAGAACGAGCTGCTCGAGGCGCTCCAGGCTTCGCGCTGGCCGGATGCGTGCGATGCGGCGCTTCGCGATCATGTCACCGAGTGCGCATCGTGCACGGACCTGCTCGACGTCGTCGGACCGCTGCTCGACGACCAGCAGGTGCTCCTGCAGGAAGCGCCGGTGCCATCGTCGGCGATCGTGTGGTGGCGCGCGCAGATGCGGTCCCGGCGTGAGGCGGTCCGGCGGGCCGCCCAGCCGATCTCGTTCGTTCAGGGGATCGCGATCGCCTGCGCCGCCGGCCTGCTCGCGACGGCGCTCGGAATCTTCGTGCCGACGTTCAGGAAGTCGCTGACCTGGATGCTGGATGCGGCGGCGGCGTGGTCGGGCCTGTCGGTTCCGGTTGCCGCGGATCAGCTCGCAAGCCCGATCGTGCTCGCCGGCATCCTGGCATTCGGGCTGTGTGCGCTGCTGCTACCCGTGGCGTTGTATTTCACCTTCCACGAAGACTAGCGCCCGCCAGGGTCACTGCGCCGCGGGAGCGCTCCTCAACACGACCCCGGGCTTCGCGCCGGTGTGGCTGCCGTTCTTCACGACCACGACACCGTTGACGATCACGTAAGGAATCCCGACGGCATAGGCGTGTGGCTGCTCGAAAGTCGCCGCGTCGCGAACGGTCGCTGCGTCGAACACGACGAGATCCGCCGCGTAGCCCTGCCTGATCAACCCGCGATCCGCGAACCGGAAGTGCTTGGCCGGCAGCGACGTCATCTTTCGAACCGCTTCGGCGAGCGTGATCACCTGGCGTGACCGCACGTACTCGCCCAGCACGCGCGCATTGTTGCCGTAGCCTCTGGGGTGCGGCACGCCGGCGCCCGGTGCCAGAA
The DNA here is from genome assembly GCA_035250005.1 of Vicinamibacterales bacterium. Classification (GTDB taxonomy): domain Bacteria; phylum Acidobacteriota; class Vicinamibacteria; order Vicinamibacterales; family 2-12-FULL-66-21; genus JACDCA01. The sequence goes on from DATFFM010000094.1 coordinate 24,247, forward strand.
CGCTGCTGTCGGACGCGATGCCGACGAAGGGATGCTTCATGATCCGCTCGACGTCCCCATCCGACATGAAGTGGTAGACCATCGACGCGCCGCCCGCCAGCATCATCTCGCGCGCGGTTTCGAGCTGCGCGTCCGGCGAGCCCGAGCCTTTGAGTTTCTCGGCCGCCTGCAGAATCGACAGCCCGTTCAGCGAGGGATCCGCCCGGTACGAGGCGATGCGCGCGAACGACAGGTCCTTCAGGCCCCGCTCGGCGAGGAGGCCTCGCATCTCTCCTTTGATCCGCGTCCAGGTCTCGGCGTCGGTCAGACGCTCCTGGATCCTCTGCTGCCCGCCTTCGAGCGCCCACGATGGAAAACGGATGCCCAGCGAGGAGCTGGCCGCCGTGTAGGCGTACAGGTCCGCTTCGACCTCGATGCCGCGCGCGCGGGCGGCATCGATCATCGCCAGCGCCTTCTCGCTCGCGCCCCACCGGTTCGGGCTGTCCACCTTCAGGTGTGAAATCTGCACGCGGGCGCCGGCATCGGCGCCGACGCGCAGCGCCTCCTCGATCGATGCCTCGAGCGCCGTGCCTTCGTTCCGCATGTGGGACGCGTACAGCCCGCCGGCGTTCGCGGCGACGCGCGCCAGCTCGATGATCTCCGGCGTCTTCGAGTAGGTGCCCGGGACGTACTGGAGCCCGGTGGAGAAACCGACGGCGCCGTCGACCAGCCCCTTCCAGACGAGCGCCTTCATTTTCGCGAGCTCGGCGATCGTCGGATATCGATTCTCCGTCCCCATCACGGCGCGGCGCACGGTGTTGTGGCCGATCAGCGTGGCGAAGTTGACCGAGGCGGGGACACTGCCGGCGTGCGCCAGTGCGGCCGCGATGTCGCTGGCGGACCCGCCGCAGTTGCCCGCGACGATCGAGGTCACGCCCATCCGGACGAAGTTCTCGGCGAGCGGGCGCTCCCAGATGTCATCCGCGTGGGTATGGACGTCGATGAAACCCGGGGCCACCGTCATCCCCCTGGCGTCGATGACCTCTTTCGCCGAGGCGCGCGCGATGGTCCCGACCGCGGCGATCCGGCCATCCTTGAGGGCCACGTCCGCCCGACGCCCCGCCGCGCCGCTGCCGTCGATCACGGTCCCGCCGGCGACCAGCAGGTCGTAGGGCGCGGTCTGGACCCCGGCACCGATGAGGGATGGCGCAGCCGCGATGCCGCCGAGCGCAAGCACGCCGAGGAACGCGCACTTCATTCCACTGCCTCCGTTCGTGGTGGCTGGATGCTGCCGCCCGCGCCGCCGGTCAGCAGGCTGACGACCACCCCGACGACGACTACGACGATCATGCCGATGGGGTTGTGCCACAGGAACGATACGCTCTTCGTCGCCGGATGCCACGCAAAGAGGGCCACCGCCGTGATGCCCGCGATGAGCCCGAAAAACGCTCCGTGACCATTGGTTTTCCGGAACGCCAGTGCCAGCACGAAGACCCCGAGCAGCGATCCGTAGAAAAACGAGCCGAACCGGTTCACGACTTCGATCAGCGACCCCAGGCCGGTGGCGAACGTCGCGACGACGCAGGCGAACAGCCCCCAGAAACCGGTCGCGATCATCGACACGCGCAGGTAATGGGCGTCGGTCTGGCCGGCCTTGAGGTGACGGCGGTAGATGTCGATGACGCTCGCAGTGGCGAGCGAGTTCAGCTCCGCCGCGATGCTCGACATGGCCGCGGCGAAGATCGCCGCGATCATCAGGCCGACCAAGCCGATCGGCAGCTTCGTGGTGATGAAGGTCGGGAACACGTAGTTCACGTCGGGCGTCGGCGTGTCGCCCGTGGTGCCCAGGTAAGCGTCGTCTCCAGTGACCTCGTGGACGAGAGCGGCAGCGCGGCGCCGGACGTCCTGCAGCACCCCGTCGGCGGACCGAAAGGCCGCCCGCGCGTTTTCGTCGCCCGAGGCTGACGCCATCAGGTTCGACGCGGCCTTCCGCTGCTGGAACGCACCGGCGAATTCGGATTCGAGCCGCTGATATTCGGCCCCGCGCGGGCTCTGCCGGATGGTGTCGGCATGCTTCGAATTGAAGAGCAGCGGCGGCTGGGTGAAGAGGTAGAACACGAACACCAGCACACCCGTCAGCAGCACGAGCGCCTGCAGCGGGATCTTGAAGTACGCGCTCATGAGCAGCGACTGCCGCCCCTCGTCGATCGATTTCGCCGTGAGATAGCGCTGGACCTGACTCTGGTCGCAGCCAAAGTACGACAGCATCAGGAACAAGCCGCCGAGCAGCCCCGACCAGAAGGTGTAGGTCTGATCCCAATCGAAGCTGAAGTCGACCGCGTTCAGGCGGCCGGCTGCTCCGGCCACGTGCAAGGCACCCCCGAAGCTCACGTCGTCGGGGAGGCCGAGCACCAGGGCGACCACCGCAGCGAGCACGCCGGCGATGATGACGATCATCTGCTTGACGTCGGTCCACGTCACGGCCTGCACGCCGCCGATGATCGTATACAGCGCGGTTGGCAGACCGATCGCGAGGATGGTCAGCGTGATATTCCATCCCAGGACGATCGACAGAATCACCGCGGGCGCCGCGATGATCACGCCGCACGAAAGGCCGCGCGAGAGAAGAAAGAGGATGCTCGCGAGGGTCCGGGTCTTCAGGTCGAAGCGTTTCTCGAGGAACTCGTACGCGGTGTAGACCCGCGCACGGTGGAAGAACGGCACGAGCGTCACCGACAGGATGATCATCGCGATCGGCAGGCCGAAGTAGAACTGCACGAACCGCATGCCGTCGGCGTAGCCCTGGCCGGTCGCTCCAACGAGAGTGATGGCGCTCAACTGGGTCGCCATGACCGACAGGCCGACCGCCCACCAGGGGAGGCTTCGCTTGGCGAGAAAGTACCCTTCGAGCTCGTGGGTCGAGTGGGATCTGCGGATGCCGTCCCACACGATCCACACCAGATACGCCGCGACCACGAGCCAGTCGAGCAGGTGCATGATCTAGGCGAACGCGCGGCTGAACGCCCAGAGCAGGGCGATCACGGCGAATTCACACACGATCACGCCGATATACGTGCGGGTCATCCGTAGCAGGATTGTACAGCCGGTCGCGACCCGGCAGCCGCCGCGGTCCTCGGGGATCAGGCAATCGGCGAGCCGAGCCCGTCATCGCCCCGCAGGCGGGGCCCTCGCGGTCTTGCCACGCGGGAGGATCCAAGGAGGAAGTCGGCGTGCGCATCGACGTCACTTCGATTGACGTTGATGATCGACGGCTTCTTGATCACGACTTCGCCGTGGAGAACGGCGAGTTCAACGCGGTACTTGCCCGGCTTGACCTTGAAGGTGAAGCCGCCGGCATTGTTGGTGGTCGCCCTCTGGCGCTCGCCGGTCTCGACGTTGACGACCTCGACGGCTCTACCCTCGATCGGGCTCGTGCCTTCGGGCCCGCGGACGGTCCCGCTGATGGTCCCGTCCATCTGCGTCGGCCGCGGCCCTGGATCGATGACCGGGACGCCCGTGGCGGCACGCGGTGAAAAGGCCGAGCACGATGACGCCCGCGAGGGCGCAAGCGACCTGGAGTGTAAGAACCCGGCGCCGGGTAGTAGGACCATCCACGCCTCTCGATTGTGCAAGGCTGACGCCACGGGTTGCCGGAGTGCATCGCGAACCTACCTCATGAGTCGCCATAATTACACCCTCGCTCGATTTTCGCCTCTCCCGAACCGGCCAACCACGACGAGGCTCTCACAAACCCCTGAATTCAGAAGGCTAACTGGCTCTGATCCACTCTGGAACTCATCTTGCTATTTGGAAGAGGGTCATGGCGGCCCGAGCTCAAGCGATCGTCATTCGTCCGGCAGATTCTGCATGGTCGAACGCCGCCGGGCATCTGCGCCGCCTCTTCGACTACGGCGACCTTCTCCGGACCCTCAGCGTTCATCGGATCAACGTCAGGTACCGGCAGACGGTGCTGGGCGTCGCCTGGGCGGTTCTCCAGCCCCTGCTGATGATGACGATCTTCGCGGTCGTCTTCTCCAGGCTCGCCCGCATCCCGAGCGAAGGCGCGCCATATGCGCTGTTTGCCTACGTGGCCCTGCTGCCCTGGACGTTCTTCTCGACCGCGCTGACCAATGCGACCAGCTCGCTCGTCAACCACAGTCAGCTGATCACCAAGGTCTACTTCCCGCGCGAGATCCTGCCGCTGACCTATGTGATCGCCGCGCTGTTCGACCTTGCGCTCGGGTTGGTGGCGCTGGCCGCGCTGATGATCTGGTTTCAGGCCCCCGTCACCCTCGCGATCGTCTACCTTGTGCCCGTGGTGGCTCTGCTGGCCGCGTGGGCTCTCGCCGGCGCGCTGCTGCTGTCGGCAACTCAGGTCCGATGGCGCGACGTCGGGGTCGCGATGCCGGTCCTGGTGCAGGTCTTGATGTTCGTCTCTCCGGTCATCTATCCGCTCGGCGTGGTCCCGGATGCGTGGCGTCCGCTGTATCTGCTCAACCCGCTCGCAGGGATCATCAACGCCTTCCGCGATGTGCTGCTGCGGGGCCAGGCACCCGACGCCGGGCCTCTTCTCTACGCATTCGTCGTCACCGCCTGCGCGCTGCCGCTCGCGTATCTGGTGTTCAAGCGCGCCGAAGCCACCATGGCCGACGTCATTTAGGTCCACGGCCATGATCGACGTCTCTTTCGACCACGTCTCCAAACGGTACAGGATCCGTCAGCCGCTCGAGGCAGGCCGGACGAAGGGGGATGTTGTTGCGCCGGGCGAACCGGCGGCGGGCGGAGGCGACACCCGGGACTTCTGGGCCATCCGCGACGTCAGCTTCGAGGTCGGCCGCGGCGAGACCCTGGGGCTGATCGGGCACAACGGCGCGGGCAAGAGCACGATCCTCAAGCTGCTTTCCCAGATCACGACGCCTACCGAAGGGGAAATTCGACTCGGCGGTCGGGTCGCGGCGCTGATCGAAGTCGGGTCCGGTTTCCATCCCGAGCTCACCGGCCGCGAGAACGTCTATCTCAGCGGGTCCATCCTGGGGATGCGGCGACGGGAGATCCAGGCGAAGTTCAACCGGATCGTCGAGTTCTCCGGGGTCGGTGATTTCATCGACACCCCGGTCAAGTGGTACTCCTCCGGGATGTACGTCCGGCTGGGGTTTGCAGTGGCCGCCCATCTCGAGCCCGACATTCTGCTGGTCGACGAAGTACTGGCAGTCGGGGACCTTGCGTTCCAGGGGCAATGCATCGAGCGGCTCAACGAGCTGCGCAGGGGCGGGACGACCATGCTGTTCATCTCGCACGACCTGCTGTCGATCGAAAAGCTCTGCGATCGCGTCGCTCTGATCGAGAGAGGGCGCCTGGTCGCGAACGGCACGCCCCACGACATCGTCACCGCATACCAGCACATGACCGCGACGTCTCACATGGCCGCCATGGCCGACGCCCAGATCCGGGCCGCGTTCGCCGCGGCGCGGGTCGAGGCCGTGACGTTCCACGACGGGACCGGCGCGGAAGTGCTGAACGCCAGCACCGGTGAGCCGCTCGCCGCCAGGGTGCACTACACGGTCGATGCGACCGTCCGTGACGCCGTGGTGGAGCTGTTCTACTACTCCCGGGACGGCCGCATTCTCCACTGTCAGCAGAGCACGGCCGTCGCGGGCGGCGAACTGACGCTCCTGCCCGGCCGCGGCGCAATCGAGTTCTCGATGCCGGGCCTGGGGCTCCAGCCGGGCGTTTACGCCATCGGCGCAACGATCCGTGAGCGGTCAGGGTCAGAGACGATCGACTGGTCCTACGGGCGAACGGTCCTTTGCGTCGAGCCCGGCAGGGCGATGAGAGGATACTTCTATACGCCGCACGACTGGCGGCTGGTGGCCGAACATGGGCAGGGTGGCGATCATGGTCCGCACTCCTGATTGCGTGACTGCGCCGGGCGGATACGCCGTCGAAACGCACCTCTGGTCTCGAGCCTCGTCAAGGAGAGGTGCGCGTGGCTGACCGCCCCGTGGTCTCGGTCGTCGTGCCCTGCTTCAATCACGGGCGCTATCTCGGTGAAGCGCTGGCCAGTGTGGGAGCGCCGGCCGTGCGCACCGAGATCGTCGTCATCGATGACGGGAGCACGGACGCCACGCCCGAGGTCGTTGCGAGGTTCGAGACCAGGAACGAATTCCGTTGCGTACGGCAGGTTAACGCGGGACTGGCGGCGGCACGAAACCGCGGCCTGCGCGAAAGCCGCGGCAGGTACGTGATCTTTCTGGATGCCGACGATCGCCTGGCGCAGGGCGCCGTCGACCTTGGCGCGTCGAAGCTGGACGAACACCCCGAGTGCGCGTTCGTGTTCGGCCGCTGCCAGATGATGGACGAGGCCGGAGTGCTGCTCGTAACGCCCGAGCAGCCGCGCATCGTCCGCGACCACTACCGCGAGCTGCTCCGCGGCAACTACATCTGGATGCCGGCGACGGTGATGTTCCGGCGCGACACGCTGGATCGCATCGGGGGATTCAACCGCGCCGTCAATGCGGCGGCTGATTACGAGATGTACCTGCACATCGCGCGTCATCACCCCGTCCACGATCACGCTCAGATCGTGGCGCACTACCGCAAGCACGACGCCAACATGAGCTGTGACGCCGGGCGGATGCTGCGCGAAACGCTGGCGGTAATGAGGAGCCAGCGGCCGTTCCTCGAAGGCGACGACGCGTCGCTCGCGGCGTACGAAGAGGGCTGGCGACGCTGGCAGGATTTCTACGGCGCCCATCTCGCGACCGAGATCCGGCAGGCGGTGCGGGACCACACATGGCTCGCGGCGCTCACCAAGGCGGCGATTCTCGGCTGGTACCATCCGCAGGGCCTCTGGCATCACGCCCGGCGGAAGACGCAGCTGCTTTACGCCGGCCGGGCGATCCCGGCGGCGGAGATCTCGGCGCCGAGGAGCCGGGCCTCTTCCTCACCCGGCAAGGGGTGATCGAGCGGCGCCTCGACCGCGGTGCAGACCACGATCTGCGCGAACGCTTCGGTGGCACGAAAGTCGACCCGGAAGCCCGCGGTCTTCAGCAGGGATTCGAGGCAGCTGGGCGTCAGGCCCCAGAACCAGTTGCCGTAGCCGTCTTTCGACTGGAAGGCGTTGCTGATCCCCGCCTGGTGAAGCACGCCGAGCGGCTTCAGGTTCCAGAGTGCCCGCCCCTGCTCGTTCAACATCGGGAAATAGACCGCCGCGTTGGGCAACCCGCGCACCTCCGGGATCGTCGAGGTTCTCAGGATGAGCGTCTCCCTGCAGATCCTGCGGAGCGCCACCAGCAGATCGAACGGGCTCGGGTGGTGATACAACACGCCGGCACAGAACACGACGTCGACGGAGCCGATCCGTTGAAGTGTCTCGGGGCGTGAGACATCGCCCAGCACGAAGTGGACCTTCGACGCGCGGGCCAGACGCTTCTCCTCGAACTCGGGCGTTGGTCCGAACACGTCGACGCCGATTACGCGCGTCGCTCCGGCCTCTTCGGCGATGAACGCATGCTCGCCGTTCACACCCCACATGCAGCCGATGTCGGCGAACGACTTGCCCGGGGAATGGCGGCGGATGAGGTGCGGCAGGTCGTTGTAGTTCCCGACCGCCTCTCCGCGGCGCGCCGCCCAGCGCCGCCAGAGCAGATTGAGCCGGGGGCTCTTAAGAAACCTGACTTTCCAGCGGTACAGCATCGTTGCGCTCCGTGCTCCGTCGCTCGCTCGCTCCCAGCCGCCGCACGCGCCGGCGCGCGCGCCACAGCGCCAGCGGGCCGGCGAGATTGCCCAGGATCTCGATAACGATCAGCGAGAGCGGGTAGTCGCTGTGCCGGCGCAGGCGTTCCCACGCCCGGCAAAGGTAGGTCTTCGGCAACGAGTACGCCAGCCGCACGAACGCGCGCCGGTCACCCTCCTTCATCCACGTGGTCAGGTGGTACGCGACGTGGCCTTTCGAGTAGGCATAGATCTGTGCCCGCAGGCTGTCCATCGACGCGCGGTGCCGGTGCCACACGTATGCGGACGGCTGGTAGACGATCGTGTGGCCCGCGTTGAGAATCCGGTAGAACAGGTAGGTGTCTTCCGAACATCCTGTCGGCATTCCGGCCCCAAGCGCTTCGTCCAGGAGACCGACGGCCGGGTCGGTGAAAATCGACGCGCGGAACGCCGCGTTGGCCGTCGCACCGATCGTCCAGGTCGGCGCGGCGCCGCGCGGCGCGCGAAGCCATGCGGCGTCCACTTCGAATGGCGCGAAACCTTTGCCAAGCCCGCCATAGGCCTCGAACCGACACTGCGCCTCGGTCTCGAGCTCGATCGGGAGCACCTGGCCGGTCACCGCCATCACCTCCGGGCGCGCAAACGGCTGAACCAGCTTCTCGATCCATCCATCGGGAGCGACGACATCATCGTCGGTGGTGATGACGATGGATCCGGTCGCCTGGGTAATTCCGGTGTTTCGCGCGTATGACAGCCCCGGACGATGCTCGGAGACCAGACGGACGGACGGGAACCCGGCTGCGACGCGCCTCGCCATCTCGCCCGATGGACGATTGTCGACGACGATGATCTCGAGATTGTGTCGGGTGCGCTGGGCCGTGAGCGACGCAAGGCAGCCCCGGAGGTCGGCCGGACGGTCGCACGTGGGCACGACGATCGACACCTTCATGGATGGAATCGGCGCGATCGCCGGGCCGCGATTCAGCAGCTGACCGTGCAACTCGCGCTGGAACAGCACGAGGCCGAACTGCTCGGCGATCACGTCCGTCAGCCTCGAGACAGACACCGATTCCGCGCCGCGGTGCCAGATATCGACCGACCCGATCAGGTCCTCGCCTTGGCTGACGAAGACGCGAACCCGGGAGTAGCGGCCGAGGCCTCCAATCGGCGCGAGTGGCTTCGACAGGTCAACCGAGCGGATCGCGATCGGCCAGCTCGCCGAGCGGCTCATGACGGCGCCCCGTTCGCGACACGACCCGCCAGTTCCCTGGATCGCGAGTACCGGCGCAACCCGGCGATGGAGCCGGCGAGCTCCGCGAGGATCAGATCGCGCGGGAACGCCGAAGGGCTGATGAACGACCGCGCGAGCCGGCGGAGGTTCCAGGTCCAGAACCACCACGCCGCGAGTCGCAGAAAGGCGGCGCGCTCGTCGGGATAATGGGTGGCACTGCGCATCAGGTAGGCGTAGAAGCCGATGCCGTTGTTCGTCAGCTGGGTCCGCAGACCGTCGTACGTTCGCCGGTGCCGATGGCGGACGACCGCAGATGGCTCATAAACCAGCGTGCCGCCTTCCTTGATCACGCGAAAGAACATTTCCAGGTCGCCGCCGCCGCTGGCAGGCGTCCCGACGTCGAGCGCGGGGTCGAACAGCCCGATCCGGTCGAAGACGTTCCGGCGAAAGGCCATGTTCGCTCCGGTGCCGAACTCCCCCGCTCCGCCATGCCGTCGAGCGGCCCGCTCGCCCGACACCGTGTCGACCCGGAAATACTTCCGGTCGAAACCGCGGCTGAATCCGCCGTATCGCTCGAACAGCCGTTGCGACTCGACGTCCATCTCGTCGGGCACGACCAGGCCCGTCACGGCGTCCACGTCGGGCTCCGATGCAAAGGTCCGCGCGAGAGCATGCACCCATCCTGCATCCACGGTGACGTCGTCATCCGTGAAGGCGATGATGTCACCGGTGGATTCATCAATCGCGCGGTTGCGCGCCCAATCGAGCCCGGGCCGCGATTCGAGAACGTACCTGATGGCGGGGTAGCGCGATTCGACGAGCCGGCGCGTCGCGTCGCTGGTCGGGGCGTTGTCGACCACCAGCCGATCGAGGCGATCGTCTGGATACTCGAGCGCCAGCCACGCATCGAGACACTCTGCCAGGCGTCCGGCGCCGTCGCGCGTGCAGACCACGACCGAGACACGCGGGAGATCGAACGGTGCACGGCGCGGGCAGCGGCCGGGGATCGCGCCGGGGGAGATCGCGGAAGTGCGGCCCAGGCTGTCGCCGGCCAGATGCCGCAGGATCCGCTTGCCGAAGCGCGCGGAGATCGTCTGCGCAAGCTCCGCGCGGCGGCAGCCGCGACCCGCGAACTGGAGGATGCCCAGCGGCTCGCCGTGGACGCGTACGAGTACCCACTGCTCGCCCATTGTGGGCGGCGGGATGTCTGGAAGGGAGAGCTCGACGTCAACGGTGAGCAGCTTCACCGGCCGGCTTTGGTTAGATGAGACCCTCGGCTGACAGCGGCGTGGCCGTCGGTGTGTTGTCGAAAATGACGTCGCCGCGTTCGCGGCTGTTTCTGACCACCGGCGTGGCTCGGTGCCGCGAATACCACCAGGCTCCCAGTGCAGAGCCGATTACACCAGCCAGGATCCCATAGTGCCGAATGCTCATGTTGTCCTCCCTGTCGGACGGGTTTGGACGCAATGCAAATGCCACCTCAGCGATCCGCTAAGGCTGAGGTACGTCGATGCCGATGAGCTGCATGAGCCGAAGCGCATTCCTGGACGTGGCCAGCCCGTCCCGCAGGCGGTAATCGAACCGCATCACCCCGTTCGGATCGACGATTTCGGTGAAGTGAACGAGACGGGCGTGGCTCCTGAGCGGCTCCTCGCCAGCCAGATTCAGGTCGTGGGTGGTCATGGCGCCGATGGCGCCGGCGTCGAGGAGGTGCCTGGCGACCGCCTGCACGGCGATCCCACGTTCAGCACTGTTGGTCCCCTGCAGGATCTCGTCGAGCAGATAAAAGAGCACCCGCTCGTCACCGGCGCCCGCCGTCGCCGCGTCGCGTTGGGCGGCGTCGATGACCCCTTTCAGCCGTGCGAGCGCCGCCATGAAGTAGGAGACCCCGCGTTCGAGTGAGTCCTGGATCCGGATGGTGGTCTGCACGTCGCACGTCGGCATGCGCAAGGCGGAGGCACACACCGGGGCGCCGGCCTCGGCCAGGACGGCGTTCACTCCGATGGCGCGAAGCAGCGTGCTCTTGCCCGACATGTTCGACCCGGTCACGAGAAGCACGGTGCCTGTCGGGCCAAGTTCCACATCGTTGGCAACCCGGCGGCTGTCCGGGAGAAGCGGATGACCCAGCGCCAGGGCCACGTACCGGTGTTCGGCGCTGATCTCCGGGAAGCACCACTCCGGATTGTCACGATGAATGCGAGCCAGGCAGGCGAGCGCGTCGATCTCTCCGGCAGCGTCGAACCAGTTCCGGACGCGCGGCCCCGCCCTCCGTCGCCACGCCTCGAGGGCGAACACCCAGTGGAAGTCCCACAGCGTCAGGGCCTGGATTGGAAAGTGGAGGATAGCCGCCCCACGGCGGAGATCGGCAAAGCTCAGGATCCGGTTCAGAGCGCGCATCGCTGCCGGCGCCGGCTGCCGGCCGGCGTCCACCGTCAATCGCTGTTTCAATCCCGTCAATCGCGGCGCGGCGAACGGCTGCGAGTCCGCGTGGGCAAAGATGCCGGCATACTGCCTGAGCGTTCGCTCGCCGGCCCCGGCCCGCTCGAAGGCCCGCGACACGCCACCGGCCGTGAAAAACGAGAGAACGATCCCGGCCAGGAGCGGGATGCCCCACAAGCTGTTCGCCATTGCTCCCGTCAGCTGCAGCAGAAGCAGTAACCAGAAAGAGATGACGATGGCGTACACGGTCACGCGCATCGCGGCGAATGCCGGCAGCGGAGGGCGCGTGCCAACGGCCCATTGGAGAAACGTCTCGATCGACTCCTCGGTCGCGGAGGCGCCCGAGACGCCGAAGGCCGCCAGGTGTTCGCGCCAGTCGTCGAGCGGCGCCAGCTCGGCGATCGCTCCCTGGCGAAGGGCGACTTCTTCCGGCGTCGCGGGCTGCAGCAGCCACCGCGCCAGCGTGAGGCGGCCGAAGAAGGTGGCCGCCGGACCAATCCACTGAAAGAGCGACGCGCGCCCGAAGACGTCCAGATCGACCGCGTACGGGTGGCCCTCGACGTCGATGCCGGCTGGCGCCTGAGCCTCCGGCAGCGCGTCCCAGTTGCGATCGAGACGCGACCGGCCGCGTGCGTTGATCACCCGCAGCGCGTCGAGCCAGGCCGCCCGGGCCTCGACGCGGGCATGGAAGACGACGAGAACGAAGAACACCAGAAGCAGGCCGGCGGCAAGCGCGCACGCGACGGCACCGCCACGGAACCCGAGCCACCACACCAGCGCTCCCATCGCGGGCAGAAAGGTGCCCAGCCGCAGCCGTGCGAGCAGGGTGGATGCACGGCGCTGTTCGTCGCGGCTCGAGGCGTATCGTGCCTGACGGGCCGAGTAATCGCCTGCAGCCGCCGGTTTCAGCCGGCCGGTCTCACTCTTTTCGTCCATCGATATTCAGCCGCCAGTAGTCGAGGGTGAAGGGCGGGTCGTCCTCCGCCGCCTGCTCGGTGATTCGCTGGACGAACGAGCCGCGACGCTCTACGGGCAAGCGATCCAGCTGGTGCCTCAAACACACCGTCGTCACGAACTCGCCGAACGCCTGCGCACCCGGCAGAGTCGTTGGCGTCGATTCGAGCCAGACATCGATCCTGGTGAAGCCGGCCTGCTCGAGACGCGCCCGTGTGTCGTCGATGCCGGCGAAGTTCCACGGATCCTGCCAGCCCTCGAACCAGCAGGAAAGATCCGGCTCGCGCGCGAGCGCGGCCGTCCGCGCGTAGAGACGCGACAGGTTCGGGCCGCCACCAGCCTGCGAGACGAGCCGGCCGCCGGCCACGAGGACGCGATGGATCTCGGAAAAGAGCCGCGGATGATCCGGAACCCAGTGGAACGTCGCGGTGCTGAACACTGCGTCGAAACCAGGCGGGAACGGCAGATGCGCCGCATCGGCCTGCGCAAAGCGGATGTCCGACGGGGATGCGCGTCGCGCCTCGGTCAGCATCGTTCGAGACCGATCGACGGCGGTCAGGCGGACCGACGGCTCGCGCGCATGGATCTCCGACGTGAGCCGGCCGGTGCCGCAGCCGATGTCCAGGATCCGCTCGCCGGGCGCCGGCGCCAGCCGCTCCAGAACGGGCAGCCCCCACGATCGCTGCGGATCCGAAAGACGGTGGTACTGCGCGGCGTCCCAGTCGGACATGGACCCAGTGTACAGTTCCATCCGGCCACGGTTCTCGACCGTCCTAAGAGCGTGCACACAAACATGCGATACCTATTGCTGACAATCGCTTTGACGACGGCGTCGGTGACCGGCGGCAACGGTCAGGCGCTCGACACGGCGAAGGGCGTTCGTCTGGAGCAGCATACCTGGGTCGAAGCCGAACGACTTCTGACGCCGGACCGGGTGGTCGTCATCCCTCTCGGCGCGGCACTGAAGGAGCACGGCCCCCATCTCAAGCTGCGCAACGACCTGACCCTGGCGGACTACTTCGCCGATCGTGTAGCGGCCGCGGCTCCGGTCGCCGTCACGCCGCCGCTCACGTATCACTTCTATCCGGCATTCCTCGAATACCCGGGGTCCACCTCTCTGACGCTCGACACCGCGCGCGATTCCACCGTGCAGGTGGCGCGGAGCCTCGCGCGCTACGGCCCCCGCCGCTTCTACGTGCTCAACACCGGCATCTCCACGGTCCGTGCGCTGGAGCCTGCAGCTGCCGCACTCGCCAGGGAAGGCATCCTGCTGCACTACACCAATCTCGCGGCTGCCCTCGAACCAATCGCCGCGCCCATTCGGCGGCAGGAGCGCGGGTCCCACGCCGACGAGATCGAAACCTCGATGATGCTCTACATCGATCCGGCGGCGGTGAACATGAAGCTGGCGGTCAAGGACGTCAACCCGCTGGTCCCTCCGATGCGCTTTCGTCGAAACCCTGGCGCCACCGGCGTCTACTCCCCCAGCGGCGTCTGGGGAGATCCCACGCTGGCCACGCGCGACAAGGGACGACAGATCGTCGAAGGGCTCGTCTCGACGATGCTCCGGGATATCGAGGCTCTGCGAGTGGCGGCTCTGCCCTCCCCGTCAATGCGGGATGCGGCGCCTGCGCCGGGGGGCCCGACCTCCCGCACCTCGCTGGGGGCGCCCGGCCCCAACGGGTGCACGCCGGGCGACGAGCGGTCGATTCGCAGGATCGAGCCGGCATTCAACGTCGCCTGGACCAACCTGGATCCGATCGCCCTGGCAGCCCTGTGGTCCATCGAGGGCGACATCGTGCACGCGGACGGATACACCGAGCGCGGCCGCGTCGTGATTCAGCAGAATCGCGCCGAGCAGTTCAGGCGCAAGGAGTTCAGGGGCTCGAAGCACATCCTCTCGTTCGGCAACGTGCGATGCATCAACGAGTCGGTAGCGGTGGTGGATTCGAAGTGGGAGCTTCGCGGTGTGCTCGACGCGGCGGGCAATTCGCTGCCGAGCGCAGACGGGTTGTCGACACTCGTCGTCGAAAAGAGCGGCGACCAGTGGGCCATCGAGGCCTATCGCTACAACGTCAAGCCGGGATCGCCGCCGCCGCCCAAGCTCCTGCCGAAGCCGGGTTACCCCGACAAACGGTGAGCGTGATCGACATGAAGGGGGCGCCCGTGTGACGGTGCGGAGCGGGACTCCACGTGCACGAGTCCCCGCTCCGCAACCCGTCCTATGAACGTTACCCGGCTACTGCCGGCGATAAACGCAGATCCGCACGACCTCGTTGCCGCCACCAGGCACTTTCAGCTGGATCTGGTGCGTCCCGAGGAAGGTATAGCCCGCCGGCGGCTTCGCGCCCTCGGCCAGCCAGAGCAGCGAGCCCGGCACGAGGCCTTCGCCCGCGGGACCCTGCAGCCCCTGGGGACCCGCCGGACCTGCCGGACCCGCTGGCCCCGCCGGACCCGCTGGCCCCGCCGGACCCTCTGGCCCCTGCGGACCCGCCGGCCCAGGAGGCCCTTGCGGCCCCACGAGCGACGACCCGGTCACCGTCACCGTGACAGAGTCACTCGCGACGTTGGTGCCGTCGCCTGCCGAGAACATGAGCGTGTGCGTCCCGACCCCGAGCGCGACGCTGACGGAGGCGGTCGTCGAGACGACGGCGCCGTTGAGCCGCCACTCGAAGCTGGTGGCACCGGTTGCGGTGCCGGTGCGTGAAAACGTGGCGAAGCCGGTTGTGTCGGCCACGAGGCTGACGTCGTCGCCGGCATTGGCGCTGAGCGCCACCGCGCTGATCACCCACTCGAAGTTGTCCAGGAGCACGACTGAATCATCCGAGCCGTCGCCGTCGTCCATGATGGCGAACTGCAGCGTCACGAGCTCGCCTGCCTGCACCGGCGCGGCCGCCGTGAGCCAGCCGGTTGCGGCGCCGTCGCTCTGATCTCCCGCGTCCATGCCGGTGCCGTTGAGCGCCGCGTCACCCGAAGCGCATCCGTTGCAGACCGGGAAGACGGCGGAGTTTACCGAGATGGGGTTCCCGCTCGCGTCGAAGGCCACGTTACCCGCGTGTGCGGCCGATTGCACGTGCGCCACGAAGCGGTCGTTGAACTGGCTGCAGATCCACTCGGGGTATTCGGAGGTGAAGAAGTTGTAGTCGAATTTCAGCCCCGTGGCGCCAGCCGGCGCGCGAACCTGTACCCGCAGGATCGTGAGGTCGTTGACGTTGCCGTCGGGCAGGTCACATCCGGGCGGCGAGAACGCCAGGCCCACGAACGGGTCGGCGGTCGTGGAGACGAAGTTGGTGCCCGGAACCGGGGCCACGTGCCCGGCCGTCAGCGCGTCGGCAGCCGTCCCCGTGGACAGCACCAGCAGGCTGGCGCCCGCCCGCGGTGTGTTGGTGAACCCCCAGTTGGAAGCTACCCTGACGCTCGCACCAGCGCCCTGGGATCCAAGTGTTGCGGACTCGATGGCCGCCGCCGGGATCTCCATGGCTTCCGCCAGGGTCTGGGCCGCGGGTTGAGCGGCGACATCGGTCGCCAGCAGGAGCAATGATACAGATACGAGGTGGAGTACACCCCTGGGACGTGTCTTGCTGGACATCGCGTCTTCCTCAGGGGGGAGCGATTCGATCCTACCACAGATCAGGTGGCTATACTTGAGGGCATGAAAATGGCCTATTTTGGTGTGTTTGCGATCCTGGCGGTCTCCCTGGCGGGTCTCTCCGCCTCCCCCCGGCAACCTCTGCTGTTCGATGTCATCATCCGCGGGGGGACGGTCTATGACGGCACTGGATCGCCCGGCCGGCGTGCCGACGTCGGGATCCGAGGGGACCGGATCGCGGCGGTGGGTGACCTCGCTGGGGGACAGGCCTCAAACGTTGTCGAAGCGGCCGGCCTGGCCGTGTCACCCGGCTTCATCAACATGCTTTCATGGGCCACCGAGTCGCTGCTCGTGGACGGTCGGTCGCAGGGGGACATCCGGCAGGGGGTGACGCTCCAGATCTTCGGCGAGGGGAGCTCGATGGGTCCGCTCACCGACGCCATGAAAAAGCGCGCCACCGAGCAGATGGGCGATATCAAGTACGAGATCACATGGACGACGCTCGCCGAGTATCTGACCGAGCTCGAGCGCCGCGGCGTCTCCAACAACGTCGCCTCCTTCATTGGCGCCACCACGATCCGCGAACATGTCATCGGCCTCGAAGACCGCAAGGCCACACCCGGGCAACTGGAACAGATGCGGGCGCTCGTGCGGCAGGAGATGGCGGCCGGTGCTCTCGGCATCGGCTCCTCGCTGATCTATGCGCCGGCCTTTTACGCGTCGACCGAGGAGCTGATCGAGCTGTGCAAAGTGGCTGCGGACTATCGCGGCAAGTACATCTCCCACATGCGCAGCGAAGGGAACCGCCTGCTCGAGTCGGTCGATGAACTGATCCGGATCAGCCGGGAAGCGAAGATCCCCGCGGAGATCTATCACCTGAAAGCCGCCGGCCAGGCGAACTGGCCGAAGATGGACCAGGTCATCGCGCAAGTCGAGGCCGCACAGAAGGAAGGGCTGAGGATCACCGCCGACATGTACACGTACACCGCGGGGGCGACGGGGCTGGATGCCGCCATGCCGCCGTGGGTCCTCGACGGCGGCTACGACGAGGCCTACAAACGCCTTCGCGATCCGGACATGCGGAAGAAGATCGCCGAAGCGATCCGCACCGGCGGCAGCGACTGGGAGAATCTCTACGTCGCGGCCGGGTCGCCGGACCGCGTCATTCTCGTGGGGTTCAAGAACGAGAAGCTGAAGCCGCTCACCGGCAAGACGCTGGCCGAAGTGGCGAAGCTGCGCGGGGAAGACCCGGTGGACACGATCATGAACCTGGTGCTCGAGGACCAGTCGCGGGTCGGGACGGTCTATTTCATGATGTCGGAGGAGAACCTGCGAAAGCAGATCCGGCTGCCCTGGGTGTCATTCGGCTCCGACGCCGCGTCGATGTCACCCGAGCTGCCGTTCACGAAATCGTCGGCCCACCCGCGCGCGTACGGCAATTTCGCGCGGCTGCTCGGCAGGTACGTCCGGGAGGAACGGGTGATATCGCTCGAAGAAGCGGTCCGGAGGCTGACCGGGCTGCCGGCGACGAATCTCGAGCTGGATCGGCGCGGATTCATCCGCGAGGGAATGTTCGCCGACATCGCGGTGTTCGATCCACTGACGATCGCCGACCGCGCGACGTTCGAGAAGCCGCATCAGTTCGCCACCGGCGTGGTGCACGTGTTCGTGAACGGCGGGCACGTGCTGAAAGACGGGGAGCACACCGGCGCCAAACCCGGGCGCGCGGTGTACGGACCGGGCAAGAGGAACTGACGGCTGGAAGGACAGGGAGCCCTGGATGCATGTCGAACATCATCGCTGGCACTCACCGCGCCTCGGGTACGAGATGGGCGTGGCGGTCTTCGGCCACTGGGGGCCGCCGCTGCTCGCCTTTCCCACCAGCCACGGCGACGAGTGGGAGCTCGAGCGACACAGGCTGATCGCGGCGGTCGCCGACTTCGTCGACGCCGGCCGCGTGAAGATCTTCTGCGTCGGCTCCAACAACAGCGACTCATTCATGAACAAGGGGGCGCATCCCTCTCACCGCAGCTGGCGCCAGCGGCTGTTCGACGAGTACCTTCGCGACGAAGTCATCCCGTTCATCCACTCGCACTGTCAGAGCCCGGGCATCCCGATCGCCACCATGGGCGCGTCGCTCGGCGCCTATCATGCAGCGAACACACTCTTTCGCTACCCACACCTGGTCAAGCGGTGCTACGCGATGTCGGGCATCTACGACCTCCGGGTGCTGATGGACGGCGGCTACGACGAGAACTTCTACTTTCACAACCCCATGGACTACCTGGCCAATCTGGCCGATCCCTGGTACTTCGATCAGCTCGCGACCTGCGAGATCCGGCTGGCGACCGGCTCAGGGCCGTTCGAGGAGAGCCGCTATACCTACGAGTTGTCGGGGGTTCTCGCGCGCAAGGGGATCCGGCACTATCTGGACGACTGGGGCCCCCGCGGCGGCCACGACTGGCCCTACTGGACCGATCAGATGCGGGAGTATCTCGCGCGGTGGTGAAGATCGCCGACTCAGAATCAGAGATCAGGGGGATCAGGGATCAGGGATTAGGGATTAGGGATTAGGGATTAGGGATTAGGGATCAGGGATTCAAGGATTGAGAAAGCCTCCGAGCAGGTACTGGCCCTCCGCGATGACCTGCTGCTCGTCGATCCAGACGTCACAGTGGCGCGACAGGACGTCGACATGCGTCTTCGACTTCCAGTCGGCGTGCGTCTGGCTGCCGTACGGATCGCCGAATGCGATGTGCACGCCCGGGACCTTCTCGTCCTGCAGCAGGATCCCGATCATCTCGCGCAGGCCGAGGTTCGTGCCGAAGGCGAGCTCCCCGACCCGCTCGCTGTTGGCGTCGGTGTGGCAGTAGTCCCAGAAGTCGCGCCGCAGCTCCTCGTGCTCGCACTCGGCCGACACGAGCCGCCCGCCGCGGATCTCGAGCACCAGCGGATGGCGCTGCAGCTCGCCGTACTTCGCGTTGAAGTAATCGCCAGCCGTCCCGTCGCACACGAAGCGGCCGTCCACCGAGCCCGGCGTGGTGAATACCTCCCCGGCCGGAAGGTTCGACCAGTAGCGGGGGTTGATGATGCCGCTCGTCTTGACCCACGCGAGCGAAGGGTCGAACGTCGCGCGAAAATCGGTCCCGGCCGCCGTCTTCACCGTCAGCGAGGTGGCCTCCTCCATCCGCTCACACAGCTGCTGACTGAGACGATCCACCTGCCGGTAGTCCGCGCGCATCCCCTCCTTCATGATCCGCGGCGTCACGCCGACCATGTGCGCGTACCGCACGCGCCGGCGCTCGACGACGGCCACGATCGCCATGCGGGCGGCGAGCTCGCCTTGCTGAGGCTGGACGCAGAGGATGCCGGCGTCCGCGTGTTCGAGCGACTCGAGAATCGCGCGGGGAGCCGCCTCCATCGGCCGCGAGGTCACCGACTCGATCAGCAGAGGAAGGGCGTCGGCTCCGCGGTCCACGAGGGCCGCTTCGAGTGCCGCCGCCACGTCGCGGCTGGCTTCGTCGGCGATCAGCGCGACGTGTTCACCGGGCTGAATCCCGAGGCACACTTCAACCGCATTGCGGGCCCCGGGCCGAAGATCGTCGGCAAAAGAACCAAAGAACATCGCTGAATTGTAAGCACAACTGCTCAGGATCTCAGCCGTCGATCACAAAGGCGGGCACCTGGCCGCCGCCCGACGTGACGTTTGCGAGCCCGGTTGCGCTGAGCCGGATGAGATACCCCGCCATCCGCCCCCGGAACAGGTACGGCGCGAGATCGACGAGCATATTCCTGTCCGTCACAAACCCATCGTCGTCGAACTGCGGAAACACTTCGCGGCGAACCGGGATGCGCTCCTGGAGAATCCAGGTGCCTCTGCCGTCGCGAAGCGCGTTGTCGAGCGCAGCATCCCAGGTGCGACCGTCGGTCTCCCAGCCAAGAACGACGCCCTTGCCGCCGTACTCGTCGTTCGGCTTCAGCACCAGCGTCTCCCGTTCACGCCGGGCCATGTCGAGGAGCGGCGCCACCGCGCCGTCCTTCTCGGCCGCCACATCGGCGACGACGCGTGTCCACGGCACGTGCGCCGCGATGACAGCATGCTCCAGGGGCGAAAACAGCCGGGCGTGCTGCGGATCGGTAAGCACCGCAAAGAACGCCTTCTTATGGGGCAGCTTGCAGCGGAACGTATTCGCCACGCATGCCACGCGGGTTTCGTAAGCCCTGACGAGCGCCGAGCACTCCGCCGGCCGCGCCAGGATGTCGTTGATCAGGACGCGGCGATAGACCAGGTCGATGGCCCGTCCGTGCGCCGACAAACGGCTGCCGTCCAGTTCCAGCTCCGAGGGATCGCAGACGATAGTGGGGAATCCGGCGGCGGTGAAGGCCTCCTGCAGGATTTCGAACTCCGTCCAGGTCGGCACGTCGCGCCAGTCCACGATTGCGATCGTCGGCGGCTGCGCCCGGCCGCCCCATTCCCGGTAGCTGTCGAGCAGCGCCGACAGCAGCGGCTCGATCGTCTGGTGATGCCGAATGGTCCGCCGCTCGCGAAAGCGCGCCATCACCGGCAGCCGGTCGAACAGCTCGGCGAGCCGCTGGGTGTACCCCGGGCCCGCCGGTGACTCGGCGTTGTACTCGGCAAAGTGAAGGCCGTCGGGCAGAAGAAAGGCGTCCAGCCGCGACGCAGTGCTGGCCCGTCCATAGCCGGGATCGATGCGGATCAGCCGTTCTTCAGCCTCCGTCACCCCGAGCTGGTCGCGAAGGGGGCGCGACGCAACCGCCTCGCGGGCTACCCGCTCGCCCAGCGCGGCGAGCGTCTCGGCGGCGCGGCGGACGCGGGCTTCATCCGAGGCAGTCAGAAAAAACGGCCGGAGAAAAGGGCAGTGGATGCGATCGCCGAACGTCAGCTTGCGCGCCCGCATCGCGGAGGCGAACTCCGCGCACCGCGCCGGGGTCGACTCCTCGCCCTGACGCAGCAGGCTCTGCCACTCATCGATCGCCTGCATCAACCAGGTCCTGGCGCGCCGGTGAATCCTGAAGCGGGCCCGATGCCGAGCATCTCCTCCCATCGCGGCCAGCATTGGGAGAGGTGACCGTTCAGCGCACGATCGATGACCAGGTTCGCCATTTTCTCGACGACCAGGTCGAAATAGAACGGGGTGATGCGATCCCGCTCGAAGTCCGGCGCGGGATTCAGATAGTCGATCGCGTACGGCACGCCGGCCCTGATGGCGAACTCGATGGTGTTCATCTCGTAGCCAAGCGCCAGGTTGATCGTCTGGGCATCGCGCACGACCCGCGCGCCCGTGTCGGGCGACAGGTAGTCGTGATCGATCAGATACCGACGGGCCTTCACGTCGTAGGCCACCGGCGTCACGTCGGTCTTCCCAAAGGTGAAGCAGCGCACGTACCGATCGAAATCGATGAACTCCTGGAGGGTCATGCAGTACGGCGCCGTCTGGTCGTAGGCCTGCAGCACCTCGCGCGTGTCGTTCACCTTGTAGACGTGCTTCCACCCGCCACCCGAGTAGGGCTTCAGGATCGCCGGCCGGCCCACGTAGTCGAGCAGCGCGTCCCAGTCGATCGGGTACTGCAGGTTGCGCAGCGACTCGGGGGCCAGGTCGATGTCGGCCGGATAGCCCTTCTGGGGCAGCACGACGGTCTTCGGGATGGCACAGC
This sequence comes from Vicinamibacterales bacterium, assembly GCA_035250005.1. GTDB lineage: Bacteria > Acidobacteriota > Vicinamibacteria > Vicinamibacterales > 2-12-FULL-66-21 > JACDCA01. Next base: position 45,828 of record DATFFM010000094.1, read on the forward strand.
CGAGCTTCGCCATCAGCGCGTAGTTGAAGAACTTGTCGTCGGCCGTCCACCAGAACGGGTTGTTGATCACGTAGGTGCCGTGGAGCACGGCGTTCTTCATGGCGGCGCGGTAGTACTCGACCTCGTGCGAGATGCGGTCGACGATGACCCGATACGGCGAGGGATCGTCCATTCTCGTGCCGCCGAGCGTCATCATCTCGGCGGTGATCCCGTGCCTGGCACCGAGCTGGTTGACCCGCTCGATGAACGCGGGAGGAAAGCTGTACTCACGGCCGCACATCAACCCGATTTTCATTGCCGGCTCCCAGTCGATGCCACGCCGCTCCGTGTTTCGTCGATCAGGTGGTGCATCACCGTCTTCAAATCGCCGGTTCGGCGGAACACGGCCAGCTGACGGTCGGCGCTGGTGCCGTCGCGCAGGATCGCATGCACGTGGTTGACCGCCTCCCGGCTCCCGAGCCCGTCGACGACATCGTCCACGAACTCGAGCAGCTCCAGCGCCAGCTCGCGCATCGGGACCTCCGCACCGCGCCCGAAGTCGATCAGCTTGCCGTCGAGCCCCCACCGCGCGGCACGCCACTTGTTCTCTTCGATCAGCGCGCGGCGATAGAGCCTGTAGCCCATGTTGCTCGTGTACAGCTTGTACAGCTTGACGATGATGGCCTGGCAGAGCGCACCGAACATCACCGCGTCCTCCGGGCGGGTCGGGACGTCGCAGACCCGGAACTCCAGCGTCCCGAAGGTCGGATGCGGCCTCACGTCCCACCAGATCTTTCGCGCATCGTCGATGCATTTCAGATCGACGAGGAGCTTCACGTAGTTCTCGTACTCGCTCCAGGAGTTGAAGTGGTCGGGCACCCCCGTGCGGGGAAAGCGGCGGAAGACCGTCGTGCGGTACGATTTCAGGCCGGTGTCGCGCCCCATCCAGAACGGAGAGCTGGTCGACAGCGCGAGCAGGTGCGGCAGGAAGTACCGCGCCTGGTTCATCAAGTCGATCGCGGTCTGCTTTTCCGGAACGGCCACATGCACGTGCAGCCCGAAGATCAGCAGCGACCGCGCCAGCTGCTGCAGCTCTTCGACGATGCTGTCGTAGCGGACGCCGGGAGAGAGCACCTGATCCTTCCAGTCGGCAAAGGGATGCGTGCCGGCGGCGGCGACGGCCAGGCCGACCCGCTCCGCCGACGAGGTCAGTTCGCGCCGGATCCTGAAGATCTCCGACTTGAGCTCGTTCACGTCGCCGCAGATTCTGGTGCCGACCTCGACGATGGACTGGTGGAGCTCGCGCTTGATCTGATCTCCCAGCGCGGGCGCGCTGGAAACAAGGAGCTCGGAGACGTGCGACCGGAGCTCCCCGCTGTCGGGATCGACGATCTGGAACTCCTCCTCGACGCCCAGCGTGAACCGGAACATGGAGGATGATCATATATTGCGTACTGCCGTTGCGGATTGGCGATTGCTCACGGCCGATGACTGATTCTGGAGCGTGGATGTATCTCGCTGACGCGGCGCACTTTCCTGGCGGGCATGCGGCCGGCGTCGTGCTTCCGCGTTCGCTGGATGAGGTGGTCGAGGCGGTCCTGGCCGCCGACACGGTGCTCCCGATCGGCGCGCAGTCTTCGCTGACGGGGGGCGCGACGCCGATGGGCGAGGTGGTCCTCTCGACGTCGAACATGACGAGCGTGGTCGGCGAGACGCCGATTTCGATGACCGTGCAGGCAGGGGTCACGGTCGACACCATGCAGGAGCGGCTCGCGCGTCGCGGCGCCTGGTTCCCGCCGGCACCGACTTTCACCGGTGCCTGTGCGGGCGGGATCGTCGCGACCAATGCGGCGGGAGCAGCCACGTTCAAGTACGGCAGCACGCGCGACTGGGTAGAAGCGCTCACCGTGGTTCTCGCCGACGGCACCGTCTTGCGGCTGCGGCGCGGCGAGAGACACGCCCATGGCGGCTGGCTCGAGCTCGAGGGGCGCCGCGTGCCGGTGCCGCGCTACCGCATGCCCGCGGTGGCGAAGGTGTCGGCTGGTTATTTCGCCGCGCCGGACCTGGACGCGGTCGATCTCTTCGTCGGCTCGGAAGGCACGCTCGGCGTGATCGCTGAGGTCACGTTCCGGATCCTTTCTCCGGCGCCGCCCACGGCTCTCGCCTTGATCGCCTGCCGCTCGGAGGCGCAGGCGATCTCGCTCGCCGGCACGCTACGCAGCGCGTCGATCGAAACCCGCCGAACGCGCGATATCCATGGGGTCGACGCGGCCGCGATCGAAAACATGGATCGCCGGTGCATCGAGATCCTTCTAGAGGACGGCGCGGCTGCGCGCCACCACGTGGCGCTGCCGGACGAGACCCAGGCGGCGCTGCTGGTGCAGCTCGAACTGCCCGGCGCCCTGACCGCCGAACGTGCGTATGCAGAGATCGCCGCCGCTCTGACAGCCGGTGCGCCGGACACGCCGATCGTCCGTTTCTGCCGTCTGCTCGACGAGGCGGGGGCGCTGGCCGCAACCGAGCTCGTAATGCCCGAGGATCGCCGGCGGATGCAGCAGTTGACAGCCGTCCGCGAGGCGGTCCCTGCCGGCGTCAATCAGCGGGTCGGCGCGGCGAAGCGGACGGTCGACGATCGGATCGCCAAGACGGCGGCCGACATGGTGGTCCCGTTCGAACGGTTTGCGGAGATGCAGGCCATCTACCGGCGCGGCTTCGACTCACGCGGCCTCGACTATGCGATCTGGGGGCACATCTCCGACGGCAACGTCCACCCCAACGTCATTCCAAAGTCATTCGAAGACGTGGAGAAGGGTCGGCAGGCGATCCTCGGATTCGGGCTGGAGGCTGCGCGGCTCGGGGGGTGCCCGCTCGCCGAACATGGCGTCGGGCGCAGCCCGATCAAGCAGGCGCTGCTGCGGCAGCTGTATGGAGCAGAGGGCATCGATCAGATGCGAGCCGTGAAGCGCGCTTTGGATCCCGATTGCAGGCTGGCCCCGGGCGTGATCTTCTGACCCGGATTACACTGCGGCGTATGAGCACGAGCCTGGTCGGCAGACTCGGCCGGTGGCCGGTCATCCAGCAGCTTCGCACCGGCACGGACGGCACCGGCGTCGAAGCGATGTCGGATGCCACGCATCGGCTGAAACCCCGCAACACCGGGGCCGAGGTCGCGCGCTCGATCTGCCCGTTCTGCGGCGTCGGGTGCGGGCAGCTGATCTTTCATCGTGACGGCAAGATCGTGTCGGTGGAAGGTGACCCGGCCTCGCCGATCTCCGAAGGACGCCTGTGCCCGAAGGGTGCAGCGACCGAGGAGCTGCTCACGCACGCCGCCCGCGCGACCAAAGTGAAGTATCGTGCGCCCTTCGCCGCCGCGTGGACCGACCTGGATCTGGAGACCGCGATGGACATGGTCGCGGAACGCGTGTGGGCATCGCGCGACCGGCATTTCGAGACCGATCGATCGTTCAACCGATCAGCCGATCGACCGATCGACCGCTCACCATTGATGCAGTGTGCCTCGATCGCTCATCTTGGTGGCGCCACGCTCGACAACGAAGAGAACTACCTCATAAAGAAGCTGTTCACCGGCGGCCTCGGCATGGTGGCGATCAGCAACCAGGCCCGGATATGACATAGCTCGACCGTGCCCGGTCTGGGCACGACGTTCGGGCGCGGGGGCGCAACGACGGCCCAGCAGGACCTGCAGCACGCCGACGCGATCCTGATCATGGGTTCCTCGATGGCCGAGAATCATCCGGTCGGCTTTCGGTGGGTGATCAAGGCGCGCGAGAACGGAGCTACCGTCATTCACGTGGACCCGCGCTTCACGCGCACGTCGGCGATGTCGGACGTGTGGGTTCCGCTTCGCGCCGGCAGCGATACCGTCTTTCTGGGGGCGCTCGTCAACTATGTCCTCGCCAACGAGCTGGAGTTCCGCGACTACGTCATCCCCTACACGAACGCCGCGACGATCATCTCCCGTGAGTTCGAAGACACCGAGGAACTCGACGGGCTCTTCTCGGGTTGGAACCAGGCCGAGGGCCGCTATTCACCCGACACGTGGAGCTACGAAGGTGCGGTCCAGTCGGACCAGTCGGTCGGGCACGAAACGGAGTCGGCAGGGCACGGGAAGGACCGGTCCGGAGATGCGACGACGATCGGCGAGCCGCATCGGGATCCGTCGCTCCAGCATCCCCGGTGCGTCTTCCAGATCCTCAAGCGTCATTACGCCCGCTACACACCGGGGATGGTGGAAGAAGTGTGTGGCGTGCCGGCAGCCGCCTTCGTGAGGGTGGCGGATACGTTCTGCCGCGCCTCGGGGCCGGACAAGACCGCCGCCATCTGTTATGCCGTCGGATGGACCCAGCATTCCACCGGCGTGCAGATCATCCGCACGGCCGCCATCCTCCAGCTGCTGCTCGGGAATATCGGCCGGCCCGGCGGCGGCATCCTCGCCTTGCGTGGTCACGCCTCGATCCAGGGCTCGACCGACATCCCGACTCTCTACGACATTCTCCCCGGCTACATCCCGATGCCGGCCTTCGGTGCCGACACCGCGACGCTGGACGCATACCTCGAGAAGCACCGGTCCAACGCCGGGTGGTGGGCCAACCTCGACGCGTTCGTGGTCTCGCTGCTGAAGGCCTGGTACGGCGACGCGGCCACGCGCGGCAATGATTTCGGGTTCGGATGGCTGCCCCGGATCAGCGGCGATCATTCGCATTTCGGCTACTGGCTCGATATGGCCGACCGCGGGACGCGGCTCGAGGGTCTGTTCGTCATGGGCCAGAACCCGGCCGTTGGCGGGCCGAACGCGCGCCTCGAGCGGCGGGCGATGGCGAACCTGAAGTGGCTGGTCGTGCGCGACCTGGTGGAAACCGAGACGGCCTCCTTCTGGCTCGACTCACCCGAGATCGAACGCGGCGAGCTCCGCACCGCGGAGATCGGCACCGAGGTCTTCTTCTTCCCCGCCGCCGCCCACGCCGAAAAGGACGGCTGTTTCACCAACACGCAGCGCCTGCTGCAATGGCACGAGAAGGCCGTAAATGCCCCTGGCGATGCGCGCAGCGAAGCGTGGTTCGTATACCACCTCGGCCGCCGGCTCAAGTCACGCGCCGCGGCAGACCCCAGGCCGCGGAACGACGGCCTCAACGCACTCACCTGGAGCTACCCGACCGCAGGGCCGCACGCTGAACCCGACATCGATCACGTGCTGCGCGAGATCAACGGACACGGCGGCCGGAGCGAGCTGCTCGACGGGTTCCGCTTCCTCAGTAATGACGGGACGACGGCGTGCGGGTGCTGGATCTACTCGGGCGTCTATGAAGCCGGACGCAACCGGGCCCGCGAGCGCCACGCCACCGGCATCCACGGCCACGGGTGGGGATACGCCTGGCCGGCCGACCGGCGCATCCTTTACAACCGGGCGTCGGCGCGGCCGGACGGAGCGCCGTGGAGCGAACGCAAGAAACTGGTCTGGTGGGACGAGGAACGCGGCGAGTGGACCGGCACCGACAACCCGGACTTCTCCCGCGACAAGCGTCCGGACTACGTTCCTCCGCCGGGGGCGACCGGTGACGAGGCGCTTCGCGGTGACGCGCCGTTCATCATGCACCCCGACGGCGTCGGCTGGATCTGGGTCGCGAGCGGGTTGAAAGATGGCCCGCTGCCGGCCCACTACGAGCCGCTCGAATCACCTGTCCGCAACAGCGTCTACGCGCAGCAGACCAATCCGGCCGCCGATCCCCTGGCGCGCGAGGGCAACGCGTATGCCGATTCACCTGGCGATCCGCGGTATCCGCACGTCCTCACTACCTACCGGCTGACCGAGCACCATACCGCCGGCGGGATGTCCCGGACGCTCTCGCATCTGGCCGAACTGCAGCCCGAGCTCTTCGCCGAGATCTCGCCGGAACTGGCGGCCGAGACGGGTGCGCGGAACGGCGTGATGATCGTCGTCGCCACGCCCCGCGGCGAGATCCGCGCGCGCGCGCTCGTGACACCACGCATCCGTCCGATGACGATCCGCGGCCGTACCTTGCACCAGGTCGGCCTGCCGTATCATTTCGGCGGGCGCGGGCTCGTGAAAGGGGACGTGGTGAACGACCTCGTGGCGATCTCGCAGGAGCCGAACGTGAGGATCATGGAAGCCAAGGCGCTGGTCTGTTCGATCCGCGTGGCAGAGAGCAGCACGTGATCACCGCCTTCCTGACCGACTCGACGCTGTGCATCGGCTGCAAGGCCTGTGAGGTCGCCTGCAAGGAGTGGAACGGGGTCCCGGCGGACGGCTTCAACTTCACCGGCACCTCCTACGACAACACCGGCGGCCTCGGGCACTCCACGTGGCGGCACGTGAAGTTCGTCGAGCGCGCGGTTGATCTCGCGGTGACCGGTCACGCCGACGCCGGCTACCGCAGCAACGTCTTCCGCTGGGACTTCTCCTCGGACGTCTGCAAGCACTGCGAGAACGCCGGCTGCCTCGAGGCCTGCCCGACCGGCTCCATCGTCCGCACGGAGTTCGGCGGCGTGTTCATCCAGCCGGACATCTGCAACGGCTGCGGCTACTGCGTGGTCACGTGCCCGTTTGGCGTCGTGGATCGCCGCCCGGACGACGGCCGGGCGTTCAAGTGCACGTTCTGCTACGACCGCCAGAAGGTCGGCCTGCAGCCGGCGTGTGCGACGGCGTGCCCCACCCAGTCGATCCAGTTCGGGGAGATCGAGACACTGCGCGCCCGGGCCGTGGCCCGCGTCGAGGAGCTCCGCGCGCGCGGGATCGCGGATGCCCTCGTGTACGACCCCCGGGAAACGAGCGTCGGGGGTACGCATGCGATCTTCGTCTTTCGCGGCCAACCCGAAGAGTACAATCTCCCTTCGGCACCCGAGGTGCCAACGGTCCATCTGATGCCGGCATGGCGGTCGGCGGCGGTGGCAGCCGGGCTGATGGCGGCCGGCGCCGTACTCGCATTTCTCTCGGGGTCCGCTTCAGATGATCGTCAGGATCGCGCTGCTGCTGGTCAGCATTCCGCTTCTCGCTCATGGGGCTGAGGGCCTCTTCCATGCGTTCCGCAGCCGGACGCAGGCGGTCGTCACGTGCGAACAGTTCCTCCGCGCCCGGCCCACGAGCCGGTGGGTGAAGATCACCGGTTGCCAGCTTGACTACATCCGCGCGGGGTACCGCGAGGCTGGAGGCCGGGTCACGGAGCTGTTCTTCCCCATCCGCCCGGCCGCGTCGTCGCCTGCGCAGCCGGCGCCGATCGTGGTATCGACGACCGATCCCGCCATCTTGTCGCTCGCGGGAGAGCTGATCGTCGCAAAGCCGGCCGGCACGGACGATGACGCCTTTCTGGTGACCATGCTCCGGATCGTCACGGCAATGCGCGCGTCCCGGGAGGTGGAGGGGCTCACCCGTTCGCGCCTCCAGATGATACGCACCCGGCGGGCGCTGGTCACGGCGATCAAGGCGCCCCTCACCGAGGACTTCACCGTCCTGGACCTGCGCGAGCGTCCGCGTTTTCTGGTCCCGGCGATTGAGGCCGTGATCGGAGCGCCGGCGCTGCTCATGTTCCTCTTCCTCTCGGTCAAAGCGCGCCGGCGCGCGGTCACGTCGGCACTCGAAGCCGAACCCGATGAAGCCATCGCAGCCGGCCGCCCGGACGCCAGCCCGAAGGCGGCCGGTGCACCCATGGAGTTTCGCCGTCTGATGCTCGTCAACCTGTCGCCGCTGGCGGCGACGTCGGAGCTCGAACACGCGCCGCCGCTCGGCACACAGGCCGGTGTCCGCTCGGCGCTCGCCCAGGTTCTGCCGGGCATCGCGTTTGACGACGACGGCCGGGGCCGGTTCGATCGGCCCGATCACGCGATCCTTCTGGAGATCGGAACTTCGCCGCAAGTGTGGACGGCCACGGTCGAAGTCACGGGTGATGACGCCGCCGGGGCGCTGAAGCGGCTGATCACGCAGACCGGCTGGCGGGCGTACGCGCCGCGCCTCGGACGGTTCATCAGGGCGGAGGATCTCAGACGTGGGCAATGAGATCGCGCCGGTCGGGCCCGCCTATTACGATTACCCCGCACTCAAGGCGCCGGTGTGGACGTGGGAGGTCCCTGCCTACTTCTTCGTTGGCGGCACGGCCGGCGCCGCCGCGCTCATCGGGGCGGTAGCGCGGCGCACAGGGGGAAGCGACACGCTCGTTCGCGATGCGCGATGGATCGCCGCCGCGGGAGCGGCGCTCTCGCCGCCGCTCCTGATCTCGGACCTCGGGCGGCCGGAGCGTTTTCTCAACATGCTGCGGGTCTTCAAGGTGCGCAGTCCGATGTCGGTCGGGGCCTGGACGCTCGTGGCGTTCTCGAACGCCGCCGCGGCGTCAGCCTTCGCGGACCTCGCGCATCGTGCCACCGGCGGACGGCTGCCGGTGAGCATCGTGTCGGACGCGGCTGACCTGCTGTCGGCCGGAACCGGCCTCGTGCTCTCCACCTACACCGGCGTGCTGCTCGGGGCGACGGCGATCCCTGTCTGGTCGGCGAACGCGACCCTGCTGCCGCTCCACTTCGGTGCGTCGGGGCTCGCGTCCGCCGTGTCGATACTGGAGCTCCTGGGGCATCGCGGGCGCGCGCTGAATGCCCTCGGGATCGGAACCGCCGCCGTGGAGACCGCGATGGCCGCACACGTCGCGCTGAGCGACGAGCCGGCCATGCGCGCGATCAAAGAGGGAGGGGCCGGGGCGCTCGCGCGCGCCGCCGGCGTGCTGTCGGGGCCGGTTCCGCTGATTCTTCGCATCTGTGCCGGCCGCTCACGGAACGGCCGCCGTGCGGCCGCGATCGCCGCGATAGCCGGGTCGATTCTCACCCGTGCGGCTTGGGTTGCAGCCGGGAAGTCAGCCGGCGCCGCCGGTCAGGCGATCGCGATCAGCTCGCGACGGGACGCCGAACCGCCGGCTTGAAGGCTCGGGGCCAGTTTCTTCACCGCTTCGTCGATCGCCGACGGCAGCACGCTCGAGAAGCAGAGCCGCAGTTCCGACTGACCGGCAGGATCCGGATAGAACGCGTCGCCAGGTACGAACGCCACCCCCCGGGCGAGCGCCTCCTGGAGCACGGTTCGCGCGTTCAGTCCGCCGGCGAGCCGGCACCAGAGGTACAACCCACCCTGAGGGCGCGCGAACCGCAGCGCACCGGGTCTGACGTGCTTTTGAATCGCCGCGAGCATCTGGCCGCAGCGCCGCGCGTGCTCGGCTCGCAGCGTCTCGAGATGCGCATCGAAGCTGCCATCGCGGATCAGGCGTGCCATCGCGAACTGCACGAGGTTCTGCGTGTGCGGATCGAGGCGCTGCTTGATGATCGCCATCTGATCGACGATCGATGGCGTCGCGCAAAGCCAGCCAAGGCGCAGCCCCGGCGCAAGGACCTTGGAAAAGCTGTTCAAGTGAATGACGAGGTTCTGTGTGTCGAGCTCGTGCAGCGAAGTCGGCGGCGCGTCCTTGAAGTACAGCTCCCGATACGTACCATCTTCGACGATCGGCACACGGTAACGTCCGGCCAGCTTCAGCAGCTCGCGTCTGAGGCGGATCGGCATGGTGAGCCCGGTGGGGTTCTGAAACGTGGGGTTCGTGTAAATCAGCTTCGGCCGGTAGCGAACGAGCAGATCCTCCAGCTCGTCGATGTCGGCCGGCACCACATCCCAGCCGATCAGCTTTGCCCCGGCGGCGCGGAAGGCCTGGATCGCCCCGAGGTATCCCGGGCGGTCGATGATGACGGCGTCGCCCGGATCGATCAGGCACCGAGCGAGCAGATCGAGGCCCTGCTGCGCGCCGGCGATCACCAGCACGCTCTCGGCCGGCACACCGAATCGCTCGGCGATCGCCTCACGCAATGCCGGCTGGCCTTCGGTTGGTCCATGGCGCCACACCGCGTCGGCGTCCTTCTTCAAGACCTGACTGATGGCGCGCTGAAAGGCTTCGGTCGGGAACCGGTCGATGGCCGGCTCGCCGGCGGCGAGCGACAGCATTCGCGTATCGGCCGAATGCCTGAGGGCATCCCTCATGGTCGGATCGCTGGAGCGAAGCGCTGCGGAGGCGATTTTCCCCCGCCAGGCGAACGGTGTGCCTGACGGCTCGGGTGCCGCGCAGACGAAGGTCCCGCGGCCGACGTATCCGCGCAGAAGACCCTTCGATTCGAGCTCCCTGTAGGCACTCACGACCGTCGTCCGGCTGATGCCGAGTCTTCGCGCGAGCTCGCGTTCGGGCGGCAGCCGCGAGCCGGACGGCAGCTCCCCTCGCGCGATCGCCGACTCGAGCAGGCTGACCAGGTGCCCGTACAGCGGCCGTGCGCTCCGTTCGAATTGCTGCTCGATCTGTTGAATCATCGGCCCTCCTCGGGACATACTCTGGCGCGCTTCCCGGTCGGAACAGAGTCCAATGTTCCCTTGGCTGCGAGATTCGCGTCAATTCGGCTGATCGTGGCAGACCAAAACCTGGAAATTGGCCAGTCCAATTCACACCCACGATGGTCCAGTCGGCTCTTCGGGATTGGTACGGAGCTGGCTCTGCATGCACCGGAGGTCCAGTTATGAACCGTCGAGCTCCCCAGGCACTGCTCACCTTGGCTCTGGCGTGGTTTGTTGGCCAACCAGCCATCTCTCAGGTCCTCATGCAGCCGACGCCGTTGCCGACGGTGACGGCGGAGAACGAATCGTGGTACCTGAACGGCGATCCGATTACCTACGCGGGGAACCTGTATTACCCTGCGGGACCCGCGGTTTTCTTCAATCCCAACGAGATGGTCCGGAGCGGGTTCTACCAGGGGATCCCGCTATATGCGCGCACGACGATCGAACCCTACAGCATCGTGTATGCGCCGCTCGCTGGCGGGCGCATGCAGCCTTATGAACGGCCTCGATCAGGCGAGCTCGCCGGTACGGCCGGCAGCACGCCGTCCCTGCTGCCGACACCGCCACAGACCGGTGCTCCGCGAGGCTTCATCGCTCAGGCCGCCGGCCCGCCATCGCAGACTGCACGGGTCATCCCGGTGCACGTCCCTGAACCGGTCGAGACCGGCATCGCCCCGCCGCACGATGCCCGCGCCGAAGGTACGGCGGGGCGGGCCGCCTCACCACGGCGCCCCGGACGTCGTAGCGGGACCAACTCGATCTTCATCGAGTTTCAGAACACGCGCTGGTATCCGGCCGGAGCAGCGGAGCGGATCGACACGTCTCGAATGGTCCTGATCGACGATTACAAGGGATTCGGCATCTTCGCGCCGGGCGCCGACAGCGATATCGTCTATGTTCCGGTGACGCGAGCCGGCACGCTCGCGGCCCCGTACGCACGAACGCGGAAGTGAATCCGCGAAGCCTTCAGCCAAGGGAGGGCAGAAGTGTGTCGGGGGTCGAGATTGTGGTCTCGGCCCCCGACGAGCCTGGCCGCGAGCGCTAATCGCCCGGGAGCGGGGATGGCGAGCCGACCTGTGTGGCTGACTGAGGCAGGTGGTCAGCCGGTCGGCACCGGTGGGTGAAACGTTACGAAGGGGTGATCGCCCTGTTCATCCCCTCAAAGCCGGTTGTCATGCGACCGCCAGCGTCTGGCCGCGTTTGGTGGCCGTCAGCAGACGCGTGGGGCGCGCTCCATCGGTTCGGATGAACGCCCCGTCGCGGGTTTGCGAAAGGAACTTCGCGTCAACCAGTGCGCCGAGAAGTGCATCGCAGACGTCGCGCTCCAGACCCCACAGGCGCTGGGCCTGCGCGGCAGTCAGTCGAAGCCCGGGCATCTCCACGAACTCACCCTGGATCCGCTGAAGCACGTCGTCAATACGCATCTGGGCTCTCCCACTGGCACCGAACCGTCCATTTACTCTTGCGTGGGGGATGACAAAGCAACAGGTGTACCGGGCGGCAAGCACAGCAAGCCCGGTCTTGAACACTCCGTAACCGATAGGGAGTCCAGCAGTTGTACGGACGAGTGTTGCGGTGGTCCGGTACGCTACACGACCGGGAGTGACTTGGTCGTGTACGGCACCCGGTCCGGGGTCGTTGGGTTTCGATACGGCAGCCCGGCCCAGCCTGGGGGCTAGAGCTGACGCAAAGCGGTGACGACCGGCATCCGCGCCGCCTTCCACGCCGGAAGCAGCCCGCCAAACAACCCCATGAGCGTTGCGTACATGAGCGCCTGACCCAGGAGGGCTGGCGTCACCGCAAACGCAAAGGCTACCTGGCTGAAAGACTGCCAGTTCATCGTGGCGGTCTGATAGCCGTCAAAGGCGAGGTACGCGAGGCCCCCGCCGATGGTGCCGCCGACCAGGCTGAGCAGGACAGCTTCCACGAGCACCGAGATCACCACGGGGAGACTCTGGAATCCGAGGGCGCGCAGCGTGGCGATCTCGCGGGTACGGCTGGCGACGGCGCTGTACATCGTGTTCACCGCGCCGAATACCGCTCCGACGCCCATGAGGCCGGCAATGATGAAGCCGACCGTTCTGATGACCGTCTGGAGTACGCGCGATTGCTCAGCGTAATACTCAGGCTCGCGAATGACCGTGACCCGAAGCCGCGGATCTGCGGTCATGGAATCCTTCACCGCCTGAAAGGCATCCTCCGACTCGAGCCGGGCATACACGGACTGGTAGCTGTTGCCCCGTCGATACGCCGGCTGAAGCACACGCGCGTCGCACCACAACTCGGACTCCGCGACCGATCCATTCGAGTCGAAGATCCCGACGACCTGCCAGGTGTTTTCACCCCAGCGAACGTTCGAGCCGACCGAAAGATTGGCGAACTGCCGCGACGCCGCGCGACCGACGACGATTTCGTTGCGGCCGGACTCGAACATGCGGCCCTCGACGATCTTGACTTCCGGGCGCACCTGCAGCACCAGTGGCGAAACGCCGCGCAGCGGAACGTTGGCGTCGGTCCCGGTCGCCGCGAGTGGGTGATTGACGATGACAAAGAGCTCTGCGGACGCCACCGGTCCGTTCGGGCCCTTCTGAATGCCGGGCGTGTCAATGATCAGCCGCGCATCCTCACCGGAGAATCCGCTGGTCATCTCGGTGTCGCTGCCCGTGCGCATCACCAGAATGCGTTCGGGATCCCCCGCCTTCGTCATGGCGGCGCGAAAACCCTCGGCGATCGACAAGACCGACACGAAGACGATTACGACGCCGGCGATCCCGACGATCGCCACGACCGACGAACCGGCCCGCTCGCGAATGGATCTGAGGTTGACGCCGGTGACGGCCACAATCTGTGACAACATTGTCAGCTCCTCCGGAGCGCGTCCACGATCTTCAGGCGGCTGGCCTGGAGCGCGGGCACCAGGCCCGACAGCATCCCGAGCGCGATCACCAGCAGGCAACCGAGGACGAGATCTTTCGGCGGGAAGTAGAAGATCGGCAGAAAGCCGCCGGTCGGATCTCCCTGCGCGATGATCAGCGCTGCCACGAGCAGGCCGAGGCCGCCGCCGAACAGCGCCACGAGCAGGGACTCGAACAGGACCATCCCGAGAACCTTGCGGTCGTTGAACCCCAGCGTTTTCAGGATCGCGAGCTCGGCGGTACGCTCGCGGATGGACTGCGCCATGGCGTTGCCCGCGACGAACAGGATGAACAGGATCACCACGGCGGCGATCGCGGTCATGATCGCGCCGATGTCACCGACCTGCTTGGCGAAATCAGACACGAACGCCTTCTCCGTTGCCGTCTTCGTCTCGGCCGGCGAGTTCGCAAACAGCGCATCCATCCGCTTGGCGACCAGGTCCGCTTCCGCGGGGTTCTCCACCTTTACGATGTACCAGCCCACCTGATCGCCGCCGAAGCTTTCGCGGATCGTCTCGTTCAGGTAGTCGTAGTGGAAGAAGAACTGCGTCTTGTCGGTGCCCTTGACCGGCGAGTCGTAGATACCGGCGATCGTGAACTCCCAGGGGGAGTCATCCGGCCGGCGGTAGATAGTGCCCTTCAGCGGCACGCGGTCGCCGATCTTCCAGCCGAAGCGGGTCGCCGTATCGATCCCGACGATCGCCCCGGTTCGATCGGCGAACCACGCCTGCTTCTGCTCCTCCGGCAGGCTGAACTCCGGGTACATCTCGAGCCAGCTGTCCGGATCCACGGCCATGTTCGCGATGAAGTTGCTCGGCTCCTGGTAGATGCCCCCGAACCAGCTCGCATGGGTGATCTGCGCGACCCCCTCCACGCCGCGGATGCGTTCCATGTAGCTCTTCGGCAGGGGCTGAATGAACGAGACCTTGTGAATCATCATCAGGCGGTCGGCGCCCGCGACCTCGATCCCCATGCCGAAGGCCGCCTTGATCGCCATCAGCACGCCGAAGAGCAGGAACGCGATGAAGATCGACGCCGTCGTGAAGATCGTCCGGATCTTCCGGCGCAGCAGATTCCGCCAGATGAGCGGCAGGTACTTCATGCGGCCGCCTCCGTCACGAGCTGCCCCTTCTCGAGGTGCAACGTCCGCTTCGCGCGAGCCGCCGCGTGCGGATCGTGCGTGACCATCACGATCGTCTTGCCGTAGTCCCGGTTCAGGGCCTGCAGCAGATCGAGGATTTCGTCTCCCGCCTTCCGGTCGAGATCACCCGTCGGCTCGTCGCAGAGCAGCAGGGTCGGGTCGGTGACGATCGCCCGCGCAATCCCGACGCGCTGCTCCTGCCCGCCCGAAAGCTGCCGGGGATAGTGGCTTGCGCGGTCGGCGAGCCCCACGACCGAGAGGGCGACCTGGACGCGCTTGCGGCGCTCGGCCCTGCCCAGCTTCGTCAGCAGCAGCGGCAACTCGACGTTTCTGGCAGCCGTCAGGACCGGCAGCAGGTTGTAGAGCTGAAAAATGAACCCGATATGCCGGGCACGCCACGCGGCGAGCCTGCCGCCTGACATCTTGTCGATGCGGTCCCCTCCGACGGTGAGCGACCCCTCGCTCGGGGTATCGAGTCCTCCCATCAGGTTTAGGAGCGTGGTTTTTCCCGATCCCGATGGCCCCATCAGGGCCAGGAAGTCACCGGTGGGAATCTCGAGGTTGACCCCCTGGAGTACGTCGATGCGCTCGCCGCCGCGGCGGTAGACCTTGTGCAGGTCCCTGATGCTGACAAGTGACTCAGGCATTTTTCTGCTCCGAACAGCGCCCTCGAAACATCGGGCGAATACGAACCCTTCGCAACGTCGTCGGTCGTGAACCGGCAGGTTCGGCGTCGAGCGCCGGCCTACGGTTGAATTCTCACGCGGTCCCCATCCTTCAGGGTTGGCGGGCCCTCGATCACCACGCGCTCGCCGGCGCTGACGCCGGAAAGGACCTCGACCTCGCCGCCGTTCTCGAGACCGGCGCGAATCGCACGCCGCTCCACCCGATCGTCCCTGACCACGAAGACCACCGATCGTCCGTCCACCGACTTGACTGCGGCCTTGGGCACGGACACGCGGGCGGCTGGCGGCGCGGCCGCCTTCGGCTCCTCGTCTCTCAGAAACGAGACCTTGACGCCCATGTCGGGAAGGATGCGCGGGTCGAGCCTGTGCCCTCTCGAGTCGCTGGTGCTCGACCCGGGGCTTGTCGCCTCTCGACCGCGCTCGGAACGATCCTGAGGTTCTCGAGGGTCGAACGCAATGCGCACCCTGACGGTCGCCTTCTGCCGGTCGGCGGACGGTACGGTGGTGATGACGCGGGCGGGAATCGACCAGTCCGGGTATGCGTCGAGCACCGCAACCACTTTCTGACCGGCGCGGACCCGGTTGATGAAACTCTCGTTGACGTCGACCTCGATCTCGAGCGACGACATGTCGACGATCGTGCCGATGCCGGTGCGGGTGAAGCCCCCCCCGGCCGAGACCGGGGAGATCATCTCGCCCGGCTGGGCGTCTTTCGAAATCGCCACGCCACTGAACGGCGCGCGGACCACCATATCGTCCAGATCGGTCTTCCGGAGGTTGACCTGTGCCTCGGCGACGGCCACCTGTTCCTGCGTGAAGGCGATCCTGGCCTTCAACGAGTCGACCTCCGAACGGGCCGTGTCGACTTCGGCACGCCCGACGACGCCGTCCTGCAGCAGGCGCTCCCGGCGGTGCAGGTTGAGCTCGGCTTCGCGCAACCGGGCCTGATCCTCCGCGAAGGCCTTCTTCGAAGCGGATAGTTGCGCCGTGGCGAGCGCCAGGCCGGCTCGGGTCTGCGAGTCGTCGAGCCGTGCCAGCACCTGACCCTGCCGCACGGTCTGCCCCTCCTCGACGAAGACCTCGACGACCTTGCCCGTCACCTTCGAAGAAACCGTGGCGCGCCGCCGCGCAATCACGTACCCGGAAGCATCGAGAACGGCGCCCGGGGCGGAACCGGCACCCGACTTCATCACCGCGCTGGCGACCTTGACCGTCACCGCCTGCAGCCGCGACGTCCAGTACCATCCGCCCGCGGCGATGGCCACGAGCACGAGCAATACACCGATCCAGACTCCCTTCCGGCGCCCGCTGGCACGGTCGGAGTGATCGATTTTCAGCGCCGCCAGTTCATCGTTCAGAGTCGACACGACGTTCGTTTCTTGTGATCTTTTGTGGCTTTCGCCAAAAAGGCGAAAGTGAGTATACAACGAGATCGGCCCACCTCCAGCCATCCGCCGGAAGGGCCATCGCGCTGGTCTTCTTGACTCTACGAGGTCCCGAGCCGGCGTGCACACAAGCCTTCGGCGAGCGGCGGTCATCGTCCGGCCGGCGGGGAAAAGAAGGCGTTCGATCCGAACGGTCAGCGCGTGCGCGCTGCGGAGCGCGGCATCAGCGGAGCGTCCCGGCGATCCACCCCCGGCTCATGTAATCGGCCATCGTGAGGCTGAAGAGGATCAGCAGCCAGAAAAAGCCGGAGCCCGCCACGACCCACGTCAGCCGGGTGCCCCAGCGAACGTGCATGAAATACAGCACGACCAGCAGCGCTTTGGCACACGCAACGGTCAGCATCACGATGTTGTTCAGCGGCCCCAGATCGAACCTGGCCACCACGACGGTGAGGATCGTCCCCACCATCAGGGCGCCAAAGATCGTCAGGTAAAGCGAAACCGGAGCGACGTGATGGTCGTTGGTTGAAGACATGGCGCGCTAGTGTGCCCCGTAGTGATAGCCGATGAGATACAGGAGCGGGAACAGGAAGATCCAGACGATGTCGACGAAGTGCCAGTAGAGGCCAGCCACTTCGACCGGCGTGTAATAGGCTGCGTCGAACTGCCGGCGCCACGCCATCGCGGTGATCACGAGCATGATGCCGATCCCGATGATCATGTGGAGCGCGTGGAGCCCGGTCATGCAGAAATAAAGCGAGTAGAACATCTCCGCGGCGGCCGGATACTCGCCGGGCCACTGGAAGTCCGGCCCCGGGACCAGGTGGTGCGTGAACTTGTCGGCGTACTCGATCACCTTGACACCGAGGAACGCGCTGCCGAGGATCATCGTGGCGATGAGCCAGCCGACCTGCACCTTCGGCCGCGCGCTCGTCTGCGCGGCGCGGACGGCGAGCGCCATGGTCAGCGAGCTGACGATCAGCACGATGGTGTTGATCGCGCCCCAGATGACGTTGAGATGGTTGCTCGCCTCGGCGAAGCCGTCCGGCGAGCGGTAGCGGTACAGCAGGTAGGCCATGAACAGGCCGCCGAAGAACATGATCTCGGTGACCAGGAACACCCACATGCCCAGCGTAGAGGCCTCGGCCTGCTGCCCCATGTCGTCGAAGTGGTGCTGCAGCTTCGGATGATCCGGGTGCGAGTGCCCATCGTGCGGGTTTCCCGCTCCGTGGATGGCCATGTGCCCGGGCACGCCGGCGGTCGGAGCCTGCGGGTACCCCTCAGACAACTCCAACCTCCTTGCTCGGCGCGTACTGATGCGTGCCGTGCGTCACGATCGGCGTCACCGGGAAGTTCTCGGTCGGCGGCGGCGACGGGATCTCCCACTCGAGCCCCTTCGCCCCCCAGGGGTTCGCGGGCGCCGGTTTGCCCTTGAAGATCGAATAGGTGAAGTAGACCATCGGCAGCACGTAGCCCACCGAGAGCACCGTCGCGCCGAGTGTCGACATCACGTTGAGCACCTGGAACTCGGGCGGATACATGTGGTAGCGCCGCGGCATCCCCAGGTAGCCGACCAGAAACTGCGGGAAGAACGTCAGATTGAAGCCGACGAACACGATCAGCGCGGCGAACTTCGCCCACGCCTCGGGATACATCTTTCCGGAGATCTTGGGCCACCAGTAGTGCATGCCGCCGAGATAGCCCATGATGGCGCCGCCAACCATGATGTAGTGGAAGTGCGCGACGATGAAATAGGTGTCGTGCACGTGGATGTCCAGCCCCATCGCCGCGAGGAACAGGCCCGTCAGGCCGCCGATCGTAAAGAGCCCGACGAATCCGAACGCGTAGAGCATCGGCGATTCCAGGCTGACCGATCCCCGGTAGATCGTGGCTGTCCAATTGAAGACCTTGATTGCCGACGGGATCGCGACGATGAACGACAGGATCGAGAAGATCATCCCGGCATACACCGACTGCCCGGCTACGAAGATATGGTGCCCCCACACGAAGAACCCGATGATCCCGATCGCGAGCGACGAAAAGGCGACGAACGAATACCCGAAGATGTTCTTCCGCGCGAACGCCTGCACGATCTCGCTGACCACCCCCATGGCCGGCAGGATCATGATGTAGACCGCCGGGTGCGAGTAGAACCAGAACAGGTGCTGGAACAGAATCGGGTCGCCGCCCAGCGCCGGATCGAAAATGCCGAAGTGCAGCACGCGCTCGGCCGCCACGAGCAGAATCGTGATCGCGATCACCGGCGTGCCGAGGATGAAGATCAGGCTGGTCGCGTAATGTGACCAGACGAACAGCGGCATCCGGAACCAGGTCATCCCGGGCGCGCGCATCCGATGGATCGTGACGATGAAGTTGAGGCCGGTGAGGATCGACGAGAACCCGGTGATGAACACACCGAGCGCCGCGGTGACGACATGGCTGTTGGCGGCCGCCGTGCTGTACGGCGTATAGAAGGTCCAGCCCGTGTCGACGCCGCCGCTGAGGGCGGCGGTGAGCGTGAAGATCCCCCCCAGCACGTAGATGTACCAGCTGATCAGATTGATCCGCGGGAAGGCGAGGTCCTTCGCGCCGAGCATGATCGGGATGAAGAAGTTGCCGAGGACCGCGGGGATCGACGGGATCAGGAAGAAGAAGACCATCACCACGCCGTGCATGGTGAACATCTTGTTGTAGTTCTCGGCCGTCATGAGGTCACCGGCGGGCGTCAGCAGCTCCAGACGGATCAGGAAGGCAAACAGGCCGCCGATGAAGAAGAAGACGGTGATCGACGCCAGGTACAGCAGCGCGATCCGCTTGTGATCTTTCGTCAACAGCCACGACGCCAGGCCGTGTCCGTTGTTGAGATAATTCAGGGTAGCCATAGATTTGAACGCCTACTTCTTCTCCACCGCGGGCCCGTCACTCGCCTGAGGCTGCTGCGGCGCCGACGTGCCCGCCGGCGCCGGGGCGGTCCCCTGCTTGCTCAGCGATCGCACATACGACATCAGCT
This sequence comes from Vicinamibacterales bacterium, assembly GCA_035250005.1. GTDB lineage: Bacteria > Acidobacteriota > Vicinamibacteria > Vicinamibacterales > 2-12-FULL-66-21 > JACDCA01. The sequence continues at coordinate 65,322 of DATFFM010000094.1, forward strand.
GCAGCAGCTGTTCTTCGGTGACCAGACCCTGGAACGTCGGCATGATCGGCTGATACCCCGCGACGATCTTCGCCTGCGGATTCACGATCGATTCCCGGATGTAGGCTTCGTCGGCGACGACGGTGACGCCGCCCTGGAGCTGGACCGAACTGCCGAACAGGTTGGTCAGCACCGGGCCGCGACCCTGCGTGTCGCCCATGTGGCAGGTGTTGCAGGCGAGATCCTGGAACAGCTTCTCCCCGGCGGCAACCGGCGACGCCGACGCCCCCCCTCCGCTCAGCCAGGCCTGGAACGCCTGCGGCTCCATCGCGACGATCGAGCCCACCATACCGGAGTGCTTGGTGCCGCAGTACTCGGCGCAGAACAGGTGATAGGTGCCCGGTTTCGTGGCGGTGAACCACAGCACGTTGTAGCGCCCCGGTATCACATCCGCCTTCACGCGGAAGGCAGGGATGTAATAGCTGTGCAGCACGTCTTCGGAGCCCATGATCAGCTTCACCGGCCGGCCGATCGGTACGTGCAGCTCGTTGATCTCGCGCTGGCCGTCCATGTGCTGGACCTTCCACATCCACTGCTTGCCGACCACATAGATCTCCATCGCGCCGGCGGGCGGGCGGTACATGTCGAAGAAGACCCTGGCGCCCCACACGAACATCACCATCACGATGAAGAACGGGATGACCGTCCAGAGCAGCTCGAGTGCCAGGGAGCCGTGGATCGCGTAGCCGACTTCCTCACGATGCCGGCGGCGGTACCTGATCGCGAACAGCACGATCAGCGCGGCGATCAGGATCGAGAAGAACGCCGTCACCGCGACCATGAAGAAATAGATCGCGTCTACCGGCCCGGCCTGTGCCGATGCCTGCTGAGGAAAGAGCGGAAAGTTCGTGAACATCGTTTAGGTTCGATTGGCTGCCGGCGCCGGGTGGTGCCCGGATGCCCGTTCGCGGCGCAGCGACACGAACAGGAACACCGCAAACACGATCATCGTCAACACCGCGCCGATCCGCACCATCGTCATCACCGTCGCCCCGTACTTGCCGGTCGCCGGATCGTAGTGGTAGCAGAGCAGCAACACGCTGTCGATCGGCGAGCCGATCCGCTCCTCCGACGCTTCGACGATGCCGAGCCGGATATCGCGCGGTGAGTACTCGATGCCGTAGAAGTACCGGGCGATGACACCTTTCGGGGTCAGCAGCTCGATCCCGGCGCCGTGCGCGTACTGTTTGATCTCTTCGTCGTAGGCGTAGCGAAAGCCCACCGCGTTGGCGAGCGCGCGGATGTTCTCCTCGCGCCCGGTCAGAAAGTGCCACCCGCCGGCCGTCCCGGGCCGGCCGTAGCGCTCGACGTAAGCCTGTTTCTTCGCCGCCGCGAGCCCCGGGCCCTCCTTCGGATTGATGCTGACGGCCACGACATCGAACTCGCGGCCGACGTCGAAGTTCAGCACTTTCAGCGCGCCAGTCACTCCGTTGAGGACCTGCGTGCAGAGCATCGGGCACTCGTAATACACCAGCGCCAGCAGCACCGGGCGCTTCCCGAAGTAGTCCCCCAGCTTCACGTCGCGACCGGCTTCATCGACGAACGGCAGCTCGAGGGGCACCTGGCCATTCAGCCGCTGGTCGATGCCGATCTTGCTCAACAGCCCGGGCTTGGCGCTGGCGGCATCACCAGGCTCCTGCCGCGGCAACGGCCCCTGTGCGGAAGCCGGTCCCGGGACCGCGAGTGACGCAGCGAACACTCCTGCGACGATGGCGAGGAACTTCACCCTTGCATCCTTACTTCAACCTTCAGCATTCAACCTTCAGCATTGCCCCGGTCAATTCCCCCGGCCCGGCTTCAAGGGAATGGCGCGTCCCCCGGACGATTCGCCCCGCGCCGCGGCGTGCGTGCCCATCCAGGCGTCGGCCGGCGCATCGGCACGGACCGGCAGCCCCTGGTCCAGCAGCCGCTTCTTCGCGTCCTCGATGCCCGTGAGCGCCTTGGCCTGTCCGGCCCGAAACCGCTGCAGGTCCTCCGGCTCGCTGATCAGCAGACGCGGCTCCGGGGGCAACTGACCGACGGGGGTGGCCAGCGGCGAGACCACCGGATCGTTTGCGGCAGCCCGTCGCTCGAACAGCACGAACAGACCCGACATCGCCAGCGCGCAGACGGCGACGACCGTGGCGAGGCCAAGGGCGAACCCGATGAGGGCGCGCACATTGACATCGCTGTGCTCGTGCGCCACGTCTTCGTTGTGCAGCGCGTCGTCGTAGAGGTGGTCGTCGTGGCTAGTGGGCGTCATGCGCAAACGCCTCCTTCAAAAATGGGTCGTTGAGCGGCATCAACGCGCGGCTGTGGAGGTTGCGCGTGAAGACGAACAGCCAGATCCCGACGAGGCCGGCAGGGACCGCGACGTCCATCCAGTGGACGGGGAAGCCGTGATGTTCGAAGGTCGGGCCGACCAGCCAGATCGTGTCGACCAGCCGCATCACGAGAATGAACACCGCCACGCGCGCGAGCGAGCGGCGCTTCTTCTTGAGGTCCTGCGAGAGCAGAAGCAGGAACGGCAGCGCAAAGTGCCCGAGGACGAGCGCCAGCGCCACCACGCCCCACCCGCCTCGCATCCGCTCGATGTACCAAGGGATCTCTTCGGGCAGATTCCCCGACCAGATGATCAGGAACTGCGAAAAATTCAGGTACGCCCAGAGCATCGTGAACGCAAGCATCAGCTTGCCGAGGTCGTGGAAATGCCGCGGCGTGAGCCGGCCCTCGAGGGCGCCGACCGGCCCGACCGCCGCGAGCACCGCGACGACCAGCGCGAGCGCGGCGAGCCCGAAGCCCGAGACGAACATCAGGCCGTAGATCGTCGAATACCAGTGCGGATCGAGCGACATCACCCAGTCGGTCATCGAGAAATTGATGGTCAGCACCAGCACCAGCAGGCCCGGCGCGCTCAGTGTGCGGAACCGCACCATGCCGGCCGGGTCGGTCGATTCCTCACCCCGATCCTGCGCGGCGGACCACTTGGTCAGCAGCCAGACGCAGACCATCCAGAACAGGAAATAGACAACGGCGCGGCCGGTGAAGAACGGGATGTTCAGGTAGGGCGCCTTGGCCTGAAGGATGCGGTCGGCGGCAACGACTTCCGGCCTCGCCCACTTGAAGAGCGTCGGCATCGCGAAGAGGATCGGGACGAAAAACAGTACGAGCAACGGCATCGTCCGGCTGGCAGCTTCGAAGACGCGACGCCCGACCATTCCCCACTGGCCACCGGAGAGGTGCTGCAGCATCAGGAGGCCGAGCGACCCGAGCGCGAGGCCGAGACAGAACAGAAACCCGATGAGCCAGGATGCGAAGAACTGGTCTCTGTTCGTGATCGCGCCAAACAACCCGGCCGCGATCCCGATGAGGCCGATGATCAGCGCGCGCTGCTGCAGCCGCGCAAGCGCGGGCACGTCGGTCGGGGTTATTGCGTGTATCGCCATAAGTAAGAAATCGCGCGGCGCCGATGCGCCTAGTACCCGCCTCTGCCCGAGAGCTGCTGCGCCGGGGGTTTGCCACCCTGCGGCGGACCGCCGGAAGGCGGGGTCGATGCGCCCGGTGTCCCGGCTGGCGCGTCGGCCACGGTGGGCTGCGACAGCTGCAGCGCCTTGAGATAAGCCACGATCCGCCACCGGTCGCGAGCGTTGATCTGGGCTTTGTAGTCCGGCATCACGCCGAAGCCGTTGGTGATCACGTCGAAGACGTAGCCCGGGTCGGCCTGCTTCAGCCGCTCGATGTGCAACGACGGCGGCTGCCGGTAGCCACGCTGCACGACCATGCCCCGGCCGTTGCCGGTCTGGTCATGGCAGGGGGTGCAGTAGATGTTGAAGCGCTCCTGGCCGCGATCGAGGTCCGCGGCCGTAATCGCGAACGGCATCTCCTTGACGGCCGCGCCGAAGGTCTTGCCGGTGAACAGCGCCTCGTCAGCGTTCAGGGTGCCGCGCGCGACGGTCCCCTCGACGCTCGGGCGCGCGCTCGCGCCGTCGGCGAAGAGCGTGCTCGGGCGCAGCGGCCGGTACTTCGGCTGGTTGTGCATGTCCTGCCTGCAGCCGGCAGCGAACAGCACGCAGATGACGGACAGGAAGCGGAGCGGCTTACGGTTCAATGTCGCTCACCTCTCTCGCGCCCAGTTTCTGCAGGAACGCGCGCGTCTTCTCACGATCGAACTTCGGGTCGTCGGCCTCGATCGCGAGGAACAAACCGTCCTGGCTCGCGTGCTCGGCGAACCGCTTGACGTTGAAGACCGGGTGATAGGGTGCCGGGAACCCGTTCAGCACGATCAGCGTGAGCACCGCCGTTATGGAGGCCAGAAGGATGGTGACCTCGAAGGTCACGGGAATGAACGAAGGCCAGCTGTTGAACGGCCGGCCGCCGATATTCAAGGGGTACGCGATCACCGACACCCAGTAGCACAGACCGAACCCGGCCACGCATCCGGCGATCCCCCCGAGCAGCACCGCGCGCGACACGCGTTTGTCGTCCAGTTCCAGCGCCTCGAACAGCTCGTGGATCGGGAACGGCGAAAAGGCGTCGACCTTGCGGTAGCCGTCGGCATGGGTGCGCTTCGCGGCGTCGACCAGCGTGGTCACGTCGTTGAACTCGGCCATCAGGCCATAGAGCGGCTTCTGTGCATTCATGGTCGTTGCACCTACCCGCCGCCGAAGGTCACGTCGATGTCGGCGGTCGGATCCTTCGGCCCCTTGACCCTGGCCGCGGGCACCAGCGTGCGCATTTCGAAGATCGAGATCATCGGCAGCAGCCGGACGAACAGGAACATCAGCGTGACGAACAGGCCAATCGTGCCGAAGAACGTCGAGAAGTCCCAGAACGTCGGGTAATACATGTCCCACGACGAGGGCAGGAAGTCGCGGTGCAGCGAGGTCACGATGATGACGAACCGTTCCAGCCACATGCCGACGCTCACGATCAGCGCCATGACGAACAGCCAGGTCGTGTTGGTCCGGAACCGCTTGATCCAGAGCGTCTGCGGCACGACGCCGTTGCAGAAGATCAGCATCCAGTAGGTCCAGCCATAGGGGCCGGTCATCCGGTTGTAGATCATGAACTGCTCGTACTGGTTGGCGCTGTACCAGCCGTAGAAGGCTTCCATCGTGTAGCCGTACACGACGATCAGCCCGGTCACCAGCGTCACCTTCGCCATGTTCTCGAGGTGCCGCATCGTGATGAAATCTTCGAGCCCGTACATCTTCCGGAACGGAATCGCGAGCGTCAGGACCATCGCGAAGCCGGCGTAGATCGCGCCGGCAACGAAGTACGGCGGAAAGATCGTCGCGTGCCAGCCGGGGACGATGCCGACCGCGAAGTCGAAGCTGACGACCGTGTGGACGGACAGAACGAGCGGCGTCGACATACCCGCCAGCAGCAGATAGGCCTTCTCGTAGCGCTGCCAGTGGCGCGCCGAGCCGCGCCAGCCGAGCGCCATCGCGCCGAACAGCCGGGCCAGGTGCGTGTTCTTCGTCCGGTCGCGCAGCGAAGCGAGATCCGGGATGAGGCCCGTATACCAGAACAGAGCCGACACGGTCGCGTAGGTCCCGACCGCGAAGACGTCCCAGACCAGCGGGCTCCTGAACTGCGGCCAGACCCCCATCGTGTTGGGGTACGGAAACAGCCAATAGGCCGCGAGCCACGGACGGCCGGTGTGGATCAGCGGAAACATCGCCGCGCACGCGACCGCGAACAGCGTCATCGCTTCCGCGAAACGGTTGATCGAGGTCCGCCAGTCCTGCTTGAGCAGCAGCAGGATCGCCGAGATCAGCGTGCCGGCGTGGCCGATCCCGATCCACCAGACGAAGTTGATGATGTCGAAGGCCCAGCCCACCGGGATGTTGTTGCCCCAGATCCCGATGCCCTTGAGCAGCAGGTAACCGACCGAGACCATCAGCACGTTCAGCAGCAGAAAGCCGATGCCCAGCGTGATGAACCAGCCCACCGGGTGACTCGGGCCGAGAACGATCCGGCTGATCTTCTCGGTCACCGACTCGAAGGTGTGCCCCGGCTCGATGACCGGCGGCGGCGGCGGATAGTGAGTGACGGTGTTGGAATCCATCAGTGCTGTTCCGTCTGGCCCGCGGGACGCGCCGGTTCCAGTTCAGGATTCGGGTTCCGGATCGCCGCCAGGTAGCTCGTGCGCGGACGCGTGTTGAGGTCCTCGAGCACACCATAGTTGCGCTGCTGCGCCTTGACCTGGGTCACGCGGCTATTCGGGTCGTTGAGGTCGCCGAACACGATCGCGTCGGCCGGGCAGGTCGCCTGGCACGCGGTGACGATCTCGCCGTCGCGGATCTTGCGCTCCTCGCGCTTGGCGTCGATGCGCGCCTGGTTGATCCGCTGCACGCAGTAGGTGCACTTCTCCATGATCCCGCGACTGCGGACCGTGACATCGGGGTTCCGCAACGGCTCCAGTGTCGTCGTGTACCAGTCCGCATACTCGAGGAAGTTGAAGCGCCGCACCTTGTAGGGGCAGTTGTTCGAGCAGTAGCGCGTGCCGACGCAGCGGTTGTAGACCATGTCGTTCAGGCCCTCGCTGCTGTGGGTCGTCGCGGCAACCGGGCAGACCACTTCGCACGGTGCGCTCTCGCACTGCATGCAGGGGACCGGCTGGTGATATGACTCGGGATTGTCGAGATCGCCCGCGAAGTAGTGGTCGACGCGGATCCAGTGCATCTCGCGGCCACGCGAGACCTGCTCCTTGCCGACGACCGGGATGTTGTTCTCGGCGACGCACGCCGTGGTGCAGGCGCCGCACCCCGTGCAGGACGTCAGGTCGATCGCCATCCCCCACTTGTACCCGTCATAGACGTGGTCCGGATAGAGCGTCAGCGTCTTCGGGAAGGCGTGTGCCTGGTGCGCGATGACGGCAGGCTCCTTCGTGTACTCCTCGAGCGTCGCGACCCGGACCGGCACCCGGCCTTCCATCGCGTGGTGTTCCTGGGTGGTGACCAGCAGGTAGCGCTCGCCGGTCCTGGCCATCTCGAGGCCGGAGCCGAACCAGGGCGCGTCGGACGTCCGCAGGAGGTAGGGGTTGAACTGCCGCGCGGTCTCGTCGGCATTGCCGACGCGCCCGGCCCTCGTCCGGCCGTAGCCGAAAAACACCGTGACCGATTGCGGCGGATGCCCGGGCACGATCCAGACCGGCATCTTCGCGGCGTTGCCGCGGTATCTGAGCTCGACGACGTCGCCGTTGTGCAGCCCGCGGTCTTCGGCGAGCCTCGGACTGATCCACGCCGACGTGTCCCACGTCAGCTTCGTCAGAGGTTTCGGCAGCTCCTGGAGCCAGCCGTTGTTGGCGTAGCTGCCGTCCCAGATCGTGGGATCCGGCCGGAAGATGATTTCGAGGCCGCCCTGATCGCCGGTAACCGGGGGGGCGGGCCGCGAAGGGTCGAGACCTGAGGAAGGCGCGTCGAAGGGAGTGGCGGGACCACCGGCGGTCACCGCCGTGCCGGGGACGAACCCGTCGTGCAGCGCGCGCTTCCAGAACGCATCGGCGTTCGCAAACGGCTCGTCGTCTGGACTGGTGATCGTCCACTGGGCACCGCTGGAGTACGCGGCCGTCCAGTAGTCCTTCACGATCTGCATGCCGCGGCGGTCGCCTTGCGGCGTGAACAGCGCCAGCACCTCGTGCGGCGAGCGCCCTTCGTACATCGGAGCGATCAGCGGCTGGGTGAGCGTGACCGTCCCGTCGTAGGCGCGTGCGTCGTTCCAGCTCTCGAGTGCGTGCGCGGCGGGCAGGTTCCAGTGCGAAAGATGCGCCGTCTCGTCGACGTAGAGGCTGTGATACGCGACGAGGCCGACCTTCGCCATCTTCTCGGAGAACTTCAGATCGACGGGCGCGCTGAACACCGGGTTGCCGCCGAGGATCATGAGGACCTGGACCTCTCCGGCGTCCATCGCGCGCGCCAGCTCGGCGAGCGAGGCGTGGCGGTCGGTCGGCGCCGCCTCCACTTGCGCGGCATACGTCACGGTCGTACCGACGTTGCCGAGCGCCTCGTTCATGCTGCGCGCGATCTGGTGGACCGCAGCCGGCTGGAAGTCGCCCGGCACCACCACCGACCGGCCGCGATGCGCCTGGAGGTCCCTGGCCAGTGCCGCGACCCACCCGGCGATGTCGGGCTCGCCCGGGCGGGGCACCGATGCCCCTTCGCCCTGGGGGACGGCGCCGAGCAGGGCCGAGAGTTCCCGCGCGATCCCTTCCACGTCCGCTGCCCTGACCGGCAGGCGATGATCGGCCTTCGCGCCGGTCAGCGTCGGCGTGCTTTCGATCGCATACAGGCGGTTCATCTGCTTGCGGTCGTCGGTCAGCCGACGGCGAGTACTGAAGTCACGCTGATACCGAAGGCTGCCCGGCCCGCACGTGATGAAATCGGCGTCGAGCGTCACCACGAGGTCGGCCCGGTCGAAGTGATAGATCGGCCGGGCATTCGCGTCGCCGGTCTGCCCCTGCCTGCCCGCAGGATCGAACTGGTGCCATTTCGCCTGCGGATGGGCCCTGAGAATCTCCGCCATCAATGCGGCAAGCGAGGGAGACGTGATCGCGCCGGTCAGAAAACGCAGGCCGGCGCCGCCGCGCGGCGCCTGGGCGGTCAGTGCCGACTGAACGGCCGTGAGAAAGTGACCCCAGGACCGCACTTCGCCGCGGTTCGTGACGATCTTCGCGCGGTCAGGGTCGTAAAGATTGAGGATCTCGGCCTGCGTGAACGAGTCCGCCGCACCGAGGCTCGCGGGATGCTCGGGGTTCCCCTCGATCTTGGTCGGACGGCCCAGATGGCTCTCCACGAGGACTGGCTGCGCATAGCCGCCATGAATCACCGCGCTCGCATAGAACAACGGCCGGCCCGGAACGACGTCTTCGGGCTGACGAACGTAAGGAACGATCTGCTCCTGGGGCTGTCTGGTGCAGGCGCCAACGCCGGCAAGCGCCAGCGACGCGCTCATGAGCTTCAGGAACTCGCGCCGGCCCTTCGGGTCGTTCCACTCGGAGGCCTGCTCCGGGAACTCCCGGTGCAGGTACTCGCGGAACTGCGCAGAGTCGGTCAGCTCGCCGAGGCTGCGCCAGTACAGGCGGCCTTCGGCGCTGGCCAGACGGGAGCGGATTGCAGAAAGATCCATCGTTTGAGGTTCCGGACTGCTCGATGCGGTCATTGCCCTACCGGTGACACGTCGAGCAGCTCGTGAGTTGTTCGACACTGCCGATGTTGTAGTCGCGAACCAGGCGGGCCCCCAATTCCGGGTCGTCCGCCGGCCGTTCCCAGGCCATGTTGAACACCTGGTCACGCGGCCGGATGTACCGGGCCGGATTTCGGTGGCAGTCGAGGCACCACGACATCGTGAGCGGCGCCTGCTGGTACATCAGCGGCATCTTGTCGACCGGGCCGTGACAGGTCGCGCACCCCACACCCTGCTTCACGTGAATGCTGTGGTTGAAATACACGAAGTCGGGGAGGTCGTGGACCCGCGTCCAGGTGAGGGGCGTGTTGTCACGGAAGCTCGCACGAACCGGCTCGAGGATCGGGGCCCCCGTCCAGATCTGCGAATGACAGTTCATGCAGGTCTTGGTCGGTGGAATGTTGGCAAATGAGGACTCTTCCACCGTCGTGTGGCAGTACCGGCAGTCGATCCCCATCCCGCCGACATGATGAGCATGACTGAACTGTATGGGTTGCTCGACGTAGTCGTTCTGCCGGGTGTTGTATCCGGACAGGTGGAGCATGGCGACGACGCCAGCGAGCGTCAGGGCGAAGAGGACGACGCCGAGGATGCTGAGCCGGGAATAGATGTTGGAGTGGCGATGGAAAATCTGACTCATCGTATCGAAGCCCGAGCCCTGCCCAGGCCGTCCTCAGCGCACACTGAGACTGCCGGAGACGCACCCGCCGGACAAGAGCCTATGCAAAGTCCGCTCTTGCCGTGGGGACCAACGCTAATGATGTGAAACTATTCACAAGGTGTCAACCGTTGGGCCAAAATCGGGTGCTGGTTGTGATTCGGGTCGAACCGGTCAGAATGGGCCCTCGATGAACGATGCCATCGTCCTGCGCCAGGTCACCAAGCGGTTTGGCCCCGTTTTCGCGGTCGACAATCTCTCGCTGGCCGTCCCGACGGGCTCCATCTACGGATTCATCGGGCCGAACGGCTCCGGCAAGACCACGACGCTGCGGATGATCATGCACATCATCCTCCCGGACGAAGGCGAGATCGAGGTGCTCGGCTCGCGCGGCACCGCCGCGGCGCGCGACCAGGTCAGCTATCTGCCCGAAGAGCGTGGGCTGTACAAGAAGATGACTGTACGCCGGCTGCTGCGGTATTACGCCACGTTGAAGGGCCGGGCACAACCCGAGATCGATGCCGGGATCGAGGAGTGGACGCGGCGGATGGACCTGCCGGGCGTGCTGGACCGTCCGATCGAGACGTTGTCGAAGGGCATGTCTCAGAAGGTCCAGTTCATCTCGGCGGTGATCTCGAAGCCGTCCCTGCTGATTCTCGACGAGCCCTTTTCCGGGCTCGATCCGGTCAACGCCCAGGTTCTGAAGGACGCCGTGCTCGAGATGCGTGCCCGCGGAGCGACGGTGGTGTTCAGCACGCACGATATGTCGACGGCCGAGAAGATGTGCGACCGCATCTTCATGATTTTCAAGGGCAGGAAGGTGCTGGACGGTACGCTCCACGAAATTCAGGAGGAGTACGGCGCCGACACCGTGCGCCTGCGCACGGCGGCCGGCGTCCACGCGTGTGACGGGCTGCCGGAGGTCGAATCATTGAACGACTACGGGCAGGTCCAGGAGGTCCGCCTCCATGGGGACGCTCAGGCGTTTCTCCAGCGGCTGATCGCCCGCACCACCGTTTATCACTTCGAGGTCACGCGCCCGTCGCTGCACGACATTTTCGTGCGGATCGCGCACCCGCAGGACGAGGAGGCGGGAGTCTCCTGAACGATGCACAAGATGCTGATCGTCGCATCGTCTGAGTTCGGCACGCTCGTCCGGAGCAAGGCGTTCGTGCTCACGCTGATCCTGATGCCCGTGATCATGGGGGTGGCTACGCTGCTGATGCGGACCGCCAAGGACGCGAGGGACACCACCGACCGCCGGTTCGCCTATGTCGATCACAGCGGAATCGCCGGACCGGTGCTCCAGGCCGGGGCCGAAGCGCGAAACGCCACGGCCGCGGCGAACGGGGTGGCGCGATTCCAGCCGGTCGAGATCTCCGCTGCGGGCAAGTCCGCCGACGAGCTCCGGATCGAGCTCTCGGATCGTGTGCGCAGCCAGGAGTTCTTCGCCTTCGTGGAGATCCCGCGCGACATCGCCGATCCGGATTCGACGAACGCCATCCGCTACTACTCCGACCATCCGTCCTACGGCGCGCTGCCGGACTGGATCCGAAGCACCGTCACGCGGGCCGCGTTCGCGGAGCGATTCCGCGCCGCGTCCGTGGACCCGTCCGTCGTCGCGCGCCTGACCAGGCCCGTGGCCAGCAGCAACCTGGGCCTGTTCGAAAGGGAGGCCAGCGGCGCGATCAAGGCCGGCGAAGAAGTCGATGAGTTCCGTGCCGTGGGTGTGCCCGCGGTGATGATGGTGCTGATGTTCATCGTGATCATGGCCAGCTCGCCACAGCTGCTCAACAGCGTCATCGAGGAGAAACTCAGCCGCATCAGTGAAGTACTCATCGGATCCGTGACACCGTTCGAGCTGATGATGGGCAAGCTGCTGGGATGCGTGGCCGTCTCACTGCTGCTGGCCATGGTCTACATCGCCGGAGGGCTGATGATGGCCCGGACGTATGGCTATGCAGACGCGCTCACGCCGGCGATGACCGCATGGTTTCTCCTCTTTCTGCTGATGGCGGTCCTGATTTTCGGTTCCATCTTCATCGCCGTCGGCGCCGCGTGCAACGACCTGAAGGACTCGCAGAACATGATGACGCCGGTCATGCTGTTCATGATGGTGCCCGTCTTCACCTGGGTGGCCGTGCTGCGCGCGCCCGACAGCACGCTGTCGCTGGCGCTCTCGCTCTTCCCGACGACCGCACCCTTTCTGATGCTCCTGCGGATCGCCCTGCAGCCGGGCCCCCCGCTCTGGCAGGTGCTGCTGTCGGTGGGCTTGACGGCGCTCGCGACCGTCGCCGCCGTCTGGGCCGCCGGCCGGATCTTCCGCACGGGGATTCTGATGCAAGGCAAATCGGCCTCGCTCGCAGAGATGGTTCGCTGGGTGAAGGCGGGATGAATGCAGTGCCGAAGACCCAATCGTGAATGCTGAAGGAAGTGGGGGATGCTGAAGTGACGATGCTCCTCGCCGGCGCTCTTCTCCTGTCTGCTCAGACGCAGCAGCTCCCGCGGCCGACCTTCGAGACCGGCGTGGACATCGTGCTCGTGGACGCACACATCGTCGACCGGGACGGCAAACCGATGGCGGATCTGCGACCCGAGGAGTTCGAGGTCGAGATCTCGGGGCGCCGCCGGAAGGTCGCGTCGGTGCAGTTTCTGTCGTACGGCGCCCCGCCGGCCGCAGCGCCTTCGGCGGTGCCACCGGCCGCGCTCCCGCCCGCGCCGGCC
>DATFFM010000095.1:0-18657 GCA_035250005.1 Vicinamibacterales bacterium
GCGCGGGAGTTCGACGACGTCAACGTCGGTGGCGTCCGCAACGTGCTGGACGACGCGCGCGAGCGCGGCATCCGTCGCATCGTGTACACGTCGTCCTTTCTCGCCCTGCCGCCCGCCGGCAAGTCCCGTCCGCTCGAGGCCAACGACTATCAGCGGACGAAAGTGCGCGCCCTCGAAGAGGTGCGCGCGGCGGCCGGAGCGGGCCTGCCGGTGGTGACGCTCTTCCCGGGAGTGGTGTACGGGCCCGGCGCGGAGACGGAAGGCAATCTGGTCAGTCGGCTGATTCGCGATCATCTGCAGGGGCGATTGCCCGGCCTGATCGGCGCGGATCGGCGGTGGTCCTACACCTACGTGGACGACCTGGCATCGGCACACGTGGAGGCGGTGGAGCGCGCCGGCGCCCTCGGCGAATATGTCGTCGGCGGTGAGAACGCGCCGCAGATGCGGGTGTTCGAAATCGTGCGCGACCTGACCGGACGTCCGCTGCCGCGGCGGCTGCCTTTCGCTGCCGCAACCGCCGCCGCGTTCGTTGACGAAGCGCGCGCGCGCTGGTTCGGGCGGCCTCCGCTCGTCACCCGCGGGATCGTGCAGATTTTTCGCTACGACTGGCCGCTCAACAGTGAGCGTAGCGCCAGGGAACTCAACTATGCCATCACTCCGCTGGACGCGGGCGTCCAGCGGCTGCTGGAGACCGGCCAGGGAATCGGGGGATAGGTCTGCATCTTGCACTAGCCCCGGGTGCCCTGCAAGAGTCCGCGAGGTAACCACTGATGAAAGCCGTGAGCTGCCCGTTCTGCGGGCTGGTCACCGATGCGCCCCACAAGACGCAGGAAGCGTGCATCGGCGCCCTGCAGACTGAAATCGCGCAAACCCGGGACATTCTCGGAAAAGTGAACGAATCGCCGGCCCCGGCGTCGCACCATGGCGAGAAGAATCCGCACCACCCCTGAGTGTCACCGGCCGCTACACGACAGCTCCGCCGTGGGTAAAATCGACTAACCATCCCGGTCAAACCCCGTCTAATCCATCGGATGCCGCAATCGGACGCCGCCGCCGTCGCGCTGGCCCGCGACGGAGATAGCGAAGCTTTCCGCGCGCTCGTGGAGCGCCACAGCCGCGCTGTCTACAGGCTGGCCTACCGGATGACCGGCAGCGCCACCGATGCGGAAGACGTCGTACAGGAGACTTTTCTGAAGGCATACCGGCAACTGCCGCGCTTCGAGTCGCGGGCGAACTTCGGGACCTGGCTGCACCGGATCGCGGTGAACTGCTCGATCGATCTGATTCGGGCGCGGCCGCATCGCGAGGCCAGTCATGGTGACGATCTCGAGCAGTTCGGCGCCGCCGTCGAGAGCACCGACGCCACCGGCACCTCGCCCGAGCGCCTCATGCTCAGCGTCGAAGTGCAGCGGCGGATCGGCGACGCGATGACGGGATTGAGCCGGATGGAACGCGCGGCCTTCATGCTGCGGCACTTCGAGGGCCGCTCGATCGACGAGATCAGCCAGTCGCTCGGGTTGAAAACGAACGCGACGAAGCACAGCATTTTCCGGGCGGTCCGCAAGATGCGCACGGCACTCGAACCGTTCGTCGCGGATGCGTAACGAGCGGATGCGTAACGATATGAGCACGCCACACATCACAGAAGACGACCTCGTGCTCCGTTATTACGGCGAGCTCGAGGCCGCCGGCGAGCATGAGGCCGCCGCTCACCTGTCGCGCTGCGACGAGTGCCATCGCGCGTACACGCGGCTGCAGCGGGTGATGGCTGCGGTCGACAGCCTGCCCGCACCGGCGCTGCCGGAGGGCTTCGAGCGCACGGTCTGGGCACGTCTCGAGCCGGCGCTCCCGGGCAGGCCCGGCTGGCTCTCGTGGCTCGCGCTCTCCCCCGGCAACCTCGCCTGGATCGGGACGATCCTGGTGCTGGTCGCCGGCGCCTTCTTCGCCGGCCGCATGACTCAGCCGGCGCCGGCGGGCCGTGCCTCGCAGCTGGCCTCGGCGGAACAGATTCGCGAGGGTGTCCTGCTGGTCGATCTCGCCGAACACCTCGACCGCTCCCAGACGATGCTCGTCGAGGTCGTGAGCGGAGAGATCGACGACGGGACTCTCGACGTGACCGCGGAACGGGCCGAAGAACTGGTGGCGGCCAATCGCCTGTACCGTCAGGCCGCCGGTCAGACCGGGGACGTCGCGGTCAGCCAGCTGCTCGACGAACTCGAGCGGCTGCTCGTGGAGCTGGCCGCCGCCCCGGAGCTGGTGGCGACCGCGGACGCGAACCAGGCACAGCAGCGGATCGCCGCGAAGGATCTGCTGTTCAAGGTCCGGGTGGTGGCGTCCGCGGTGCGGGAACGGCAGAAGGCACGAACACAGGCGAGGTCAGGGTCCGGCCAGAGCTCCTGACAACGGATAGCACGGATAACGGAACAACGGAATCACACAACCAGACGGATACGAATGATGAATGCAAAACACTTGCTGATGGCCGTCGTGATCTTCACGGGCGGGCCTGCCGCCGGCGCTGCCCTGGCGCAGCCCGAAGGGTTCGTGTACGAGGCGCAGGAGCGCGATGCCGCCGAGCGCGCCAAGGCGCGCGCAGACGAAGCGCGGCAGCGCGAGACGGAACGCGGGGATCGCGTCTACGACGAGGCCATGCGCCACATCTACGAGAGCCGGTGGGAGCGTGCGGTCGAGCGCTTCAACGACGTCCTCACCATGAAAGGGGCCAAGGTGGACGCGGCGCTCTATTGGAAGGCGTACGCGCAGGACCGCCTGGGGCAGCGGGCCGAGGCGCTCACGACCATTGGCATCCTGACCCGCGACCATCAGGCCAGCCGCTATCTGCAGCAGGCGCGGGCGCTCGAGGCCGAGGTGCGGCGCAACGCGGGCCAGCCGGTCCGGCCGCAGGACCAGGCCGACGAGGACCTGAAGCTGATGGCGATCGCCGCGCTGCAGAACTCCGCACCCGAGCAGGCGATCCCGATGCTCGAAAAGCTGCTTCAGGGGACCGCTTCGCCGAAGCTCAAGGAACGGGCGCTGTTCGTCCTGGCGCAGAGCAACTCGCCCCAGGCGCGCGAGGTGCTCAAGGGCATCGCGAAGGGGAACTCGACGCCCGAGCTTCAGAGCCGCGCCATCATGTACCTCGGCCAGCATGGCGGCCGCGAAAGCCGGGCGGTGCTGGCGGAGATCTACTCCGCAACCACCGACATCGACAGCAAGAAGCGCATCCTCCGCGCCCTGGCGATGGGCGGCGAAAAGGACCGCATCCTCGCCGCGGCGCAGAGTGAGCAGAACGCAGAGTTGCGGGGTGAGGCGGTCCGCCAGCTCGGCATGCACGGAGGCCACGCGGAGCTCTCGCAGCTCTATGCGAAGGAAACGGCGCCCGAGATCAAAAAGCTCATCATCTCGGCCATGGCAATGGGCGGCAACGCGACCCGGCTGTCGGAGATCGCCCGGACCGAGCAGAACCCCGAGCTCCGGCGCAGTGCGATCCGCAGTCTGGGCATGATCGGCAGCAAGGGGAGCGGCGATACGCTGGTGGGGATCTACAGCGGCGAACGTGACGTGGACGTGAAGAAGACCGTCATCTCTGCACTTGCGATGCAGAACAATGACGTCGCGCTCGTCGCTCTCGCGCGCAAGGAATCGGACCCCGCCCTCAAGCGGGACATCGTCGCGCGCCTGTCACACATGAACTCCAAAGTGGCAACTGATTACATGCTGGAGATTCTGAACGGCAAGTAACCCGCTTCGCCAGGCCTTCGGCGGGGAAGGATCTACAGGAGATCACGATGTCCAGACGCGACCTGACACTTGTCACGGCGCTCTCCGCGTGCGTTCTGCTCGGCGCGGTGGCCGCCGGGCAACAGCCGCGCATCAGCAACGGCCAGGTGACCGCACGCTCGGCGAGCTCCGGACTCGCGCAGACGTTCCGGACGCTGGTTGCCGCACAGAGCGAGATCGCGTGGATCGCCTACGCCGTCCCGGTAAAGGATCGCGAACGGATGATGTGCTGCTGGACGAGCGCGGACGGCAGTACGTTCTTCTCCGGAACGATGCGGGCCGGAGACGGGCCGTGCTGCGGGTCGTGCCGGATCGAGCCTTCGAGCGGCGGCACCGCGCCGCGGCCGGCCGCCGGAGTGGCCTCACCACCGGCCGGATCGCAGGGCCCGATCAAGCTCGAAGGCTCCGACAGGATGGTCGTGCTGTTCCGCGTGGTGGACCGGCAGGTCGAGCGGATCCGATCGTATTCGGAAGACTGCGCGCTGGATGCCGGAGGGCGGGCGGTCCACTGGCTCGAGGGTGTTGCGCCGGCCGAGAGCATCGCGCTCCTCGAGTCGCTCGTGGGCGTCGAGCGCGACCGCAAGAACCGCGTCACGTCCGCGGCCCTGCAGGCGATCTCCGTCCACTCGGAACCCTCGGCAGCTCCGACGATCGAGCGGCTGGCCCGCTCGCATCCGGCGCCCGCCGTCCGCGGCGACGCGCTGTTCTGGCTGGCACAGCTGGCGGGTCAGAAGGTCGCCGGCACCATCACCGACGCCATCGACAACGACCCCGACACCGAGGTCAAGCGCCGGGCGGTGTTCGCGCTCAGCCAGTTGCCGAAGGACGAGGGGGTTCCCCTTCTGATCCAGGTTGCCAGAAAGAATACGAATGCCGCCGTGAGAAAGCAGGCGATTTTCTGGCTGGGTCAAAGCAAGGACCCGCGGGCCCTCGACTTCTTCGCGGAGATTTTGAAGTAGGGACAGCGACGTGCGAGGTGCTTACGTGCTGACGTGCGGCGCCAGGCACCATCGCACATCGCACGTCGCACATCGCACGTCGCACATCTCTCGTCGCAGCCGGACCGTTACGCCTGAACCGCCTCGTAATTCACGATGCTCTCGGCGAGCTGCGTGAGCTTCTTGTCGGTCGCCCCCTCTTCGTTCAGTGTCTGCTGGAGCAGCTTGGCCACCCGGCGGTAGCCGAGCATCTCGGCATGTGTCCGCGCCGTACCGTACGCGGCGATCTCGTAGTGCTCGACCTTCTGCGCCGCGCCGATCAGGCCGGCGTCGAGCGCATCTTCCTCGAGGTCCTCCTCCATCAGCTCCTTGCCTTCAGCGATCAGGCCTTCCATGCCTTTACACTTCTTGCCCGTCAGCTTCACCTGGAGCTCTTCGCCGATCTGATCCAGGCGGTCGACTTGCCGCCGCGTTTCTTCGAGATGCCGCTCGAAGGCGCGCCGCAGCTCCGGCGATGACGCCGCTTTCGCCATGCGCGGCAAGGCCTTCACGATCTGGGCCTCCGCGTTATACAGATCCTTCAACTCATCCTGCAGCAACTCTTCGAGTGGGTTCGTCTCTTCCGCCATTCAATGCCTCCTCAAAACGGCTGGAAGTGCAAGCGAGGTGCCACGCTCAATGAATACCCGGGCTCGTCTGCAGCATCGACGGATCGGCCCCAAGACGGCGGATCGCGGTTTCCCACATCGCGTGCGCGTCCACGTCGAAGACCAGGTCGACCTGCACGTCGGCCATCAGCCACGCCGATTGCGCGAGCTCCTCGTCGAGCTGCCCCGGCCCCCAGCCCGCGTATCCGGCGACGACCCGCGCGCGCGGGTGCACCGGCGTTTCGAGCACGCGCCGCAAGAGCTGTGGCGAGGTCGACAGATACAAGCCCTCTACGACGGTCCGGAACTCGGGTTCTTCCGGCAGATCTCCGACGAGGATCCAGCCACGCTCCGGCTGTACCGGTCCGCCGATGAACAGCGGTAGCTGGTTGCCCGGCACGACCGGCGGTTCCAGCTTCACCATCTCGCTCGCCGGAAGATCCGTGGGGCGGTTCAGCACCAGACCGAACGCACCCTCCGGAAGGTAGTCGCACAGCAGGACGACCGTTCGGGCAAAGTTCGGGTCCTGCATCTGGGGCATCGAGAGCAGCAGGGTCGGGCGAAATCCGTCGGTCATGAATTACTCCGTGCGTGAGGCAAGCGTCTTCGCGATCTTTCTGAGGTCCGACACGAACGCCTGCATCTCCCGCCGCCGCGCTTCCTCATCGGGCGCCCGCAGAATGGACGAAGGATGAACCGTGCCGGTCACGAACGGGGCCAGCGGCGACGCCACGAATTCACCCCGCTGCTGCGTCACCTTGAAGGCCCGGCCGAGCAACGCCTGAGCCGCGGTGGCGCCGAGGCAGACGAGCACGCGAGGTTTGATCAGGGCGATCTCCGTCTCGAGCCACGGGCGGCAGGCGCCGATCTCTGCGGCGTTCGGCTTCGCGTGGATGCGGCGTTTGCCGCGCGGCTCCCACTTGAAATGCTTCACGACGTTCGTGACGTAAACCCGCGAGCGGTCGATCCCGGCCTCTTCCAGGGCACGGTCGAGCAGCCGGCCTGCGGGCCCGACGAACGGACGCCCGGCAACATCCTCGGCGTCGCCCGGCTGCTCCCCCACCATCATGATCTCCGCGCGCGCGGGTCCCTCGCCAAACACCGTCTGCGTCCCGCGCTTGTAGAGGTCGCAGGCCTTGCACCCCTTCGAGACCTCGCGGACGGCCGGGAGCGTCGGACGCTCGGGCAGCAGCTCCTCCACCGGCTGCCCCGGCCCAGGCTCGATCGGGCGCTTCCGGCCCGCGGCTCCCGGGCGGCCCCGAACCGGCCGTTCAGCCACGCAGCTTTCCCGCCGCCCACGCGACGTGTTCGGCGACGACCGGATCCGCGCAGGTCTCGTCCTGCATCCCCTCGAGGTCGCCGGCCGCCCCCGCATCAGCCGAGTTGCCGATCGCCACCGCGAGATTGCGGCGAAGCCGCCGCACACCCGCCCGCTTCATCGCGCTCCCTTTCAGCAACCCCCTCAGCTCGTCGTCGGTCCGGTTCCAGAGATCCAGCAGACGCGGCGCATCGAGACCCGGACGGGGCTGCCACGGCGCGTCGCCGGTCACCGCCGCGCGGCGGTTCCATGGGCAGACGTCCTGGCAGATGTCGCATCCATACGCATGGGCGCCGATCGCGTTCCGGTATTCCTCCGGAATCCCGTGCTTGTTCTCGATGGTCAGATACGACAAACATCGCCTGGCGTCAAGCTGGTACGGTGCCGCAATGGCGCCGGTCGGACACGCATCGATGCACAACGTGCACCGCCCGCAGTGATCGAGCGCGGGCCGGTCGGGCTCGAGCGGGAGGTCGCAGATGATCGCCGAAAGGAAGAGCCAGGAGCCCAGCTCACGGTTGATCAGGCACGTGTTCTTGCCGATCCACCCCAGCCCGGCGTATTTCGCGTAGACGCGCTCCTGCACGGGGCCGGTATCGACGTACGACCGATGCTCGAACGGACCGGCTGTCTCCCGCAGCGCGCCGACGAGCGTCCGCATCCTGTCTTCGATCACGACATGGTAATCGTCGCCCCACGCATAGCGCGCGATTGCGGCGGTTGCCGGATCGTCGCTCCGGGTGGAGTACGGCCGGTCCGTGTTGTAGATCGTGCCGAGCATGATCACGGCCGTGGCCGAGGGCATGACCGCGCGGACGTCGGCCCGCCGCTCGGCGTTGCGCGCCATGTAGTTCATCCCCCCGTGATAGCCGCGGGCGATCCACTCCTGCAGAAAGGCGAGCTCGGGAAAGGTGGCCGGCGGCGCGATGCCGCAGAGGTCGAAGCCGGCGGCGGCGGCAGACGCCTTCACCTGCTGGGGCGAAATGGCTCGCGGCGCCGCGTTCGAGCTCATGATCCGCGCCGGTCCGTCAGGCCTTCACCAGCTGGCGAAGCACGTAGGGGAGGATCCCGCCGTGACGATAGGCGACCAGCTCCTCCGGTGTGTCGATGCGCGCGATCGCGCCGAACTCCATCACGCTTCCGTCAGCTGACGTCGCGCGCACCCGCAGCTCCGCCGCGGGCGCCAGGGAGTCGGCCATGCCGACGATGTCGAAGGTCTCGCGTCCGGTCAGCTTCAGGCAGGCGGCGTTCTCGCCGTCCCTGAACCGGAGCGGCAGGATTCCCATGTTCACGAGGTTGCTGCGGTGAATCCGTTCGAAGCTTTCGGCAATGACGGCCCGCACGCCGAGCAGCAGCGTGCCCTTCGCCGCCCAGTCCCTCGAGGAACCCGATCCATACTCCTTCCCTGCCAGCACGATCAGCGGGACGCCGCGCTGGCGATAGGTGACCGACGCGTCATAGATCGTCGTCACCTCGTCTTCGGGGAGCACGGATGTCCAGCCCCCTTCGGTTCCGGGGGCGAGCTGGTTGCGAAGCCGGATGTTCGCGAACGTGCCGCGCATCATGACTTCGTGGTTGCCCCGGCGGGCGCCATAGGAGTTGAAGTCGCGCGGCTGAACGCCTCGCGAGATCAGGTACTTCCCGGCCGGGCTGTCGGCGGGAATCGAGCCCGCCGGCGAGATGTGGTCGGTCGTCACGCTGTCGCCCAGCATCGCGAGCACGCGCGCGCCGGCGAGGTCGACAGGCGCCGCCGGCTCGAGGGTCAACCCATCGAAGAACGGCGGATTGCGGATGTAGGTGGAGTCGTCATCCCACGCGAAGCGCTCGCCGGCGGGCACCGGCAGAGCGCGCCACCGCGCGTCGCCGTCGAACACCACCGCGTACTTCGAGCGGAACATCTCCGACTTGACCGCCGTCAGCATCGTCGCCTGGATCTCCCGCTCGGACGGCCAGATGTCTTTCAGGTAGACGGGCTTGCCGTCGGAGCCCTGGCCGAGCGGCTCCGATGTCATGTCGATCTGCATCCTTCCGGCGATCGCATAGGCGACGACGAGAGGGGGCGACGCCAGGTAGTTCGCGCGCACCTGCGACTGGATCCGGCCTTCGAAGTTCCGGTTGCCGCTGAGCACCGACGCCACGACCAGGTTTTTCTCCCTGACGGCAGTCGATACCGCCTCGGGTAGCGGACCGCTGTTGCCGATGCAGGTCGTGCAGCCGTACCCGACGATGTTGAAGCCGAGCTTCTCCAGATACTGGAGGAGCCCTGAAGCCTTGTAGTACTCGGTGACGATCAGCGACCCGGGCGCGAGGCTCGTCTTGACCCAGGGTTTGACCGTCAGCCCGCGCTGCACGGCATTGCGGGCCAGCAGCCCGGCGCCGATCATGACGCTGGGGTTCGACGTGTTCGTGCAGCTCGTGATCGCCGCGACGACGACCGATCCGTGGTCGAGATCGTCGCAGTCCGGCGTGAGCTCGAGAATGGCGGTCGCCGACGAAGACGCAGGCATGGCGGCCACCGGCGAGGTTTCTCCGGGCTTGATCGCAGCGAGCGCGGGCTTGCCCCTTCGCTCGGCCAGCATGGTCTCGAGCGCCTGGGCGAACTTCATCTTCGACTGACGCAGCGAGACGCGATCCTGCGGCCGCTTCGGCCCGGCGAGGCTCGGCTCGACGGTCGACAGATTCAGCTCCAGCGTCGCGGTATAGACCGGGTCCGGCGCGCCCGGGCTGCTGAACAGCCCCTGCTCCTTCGCGTAGGCTTCCACCAGCTTCACGTGGGCTTCATCGCGCGCCGTCAGCCGCAGGTAGTCGAGCGTCATTTCGTCGATCGGACAGATCGCGATGGTGGCCCCGTACTCCGGCGACATGTTGCCGAGGGTCGCGCGGTCGGCGATCGTGAGCGATTCGAGCCCCGGCCCGTAGAACTCGACGAACTTACCGACGACGCCGAACTTGCGCAGCCGTTCGGTGATCGTCAGCACCAGATCGGTGGCGGTGGCGCCTTCGGGCAGGCGATCGACCAGGCGGAAGCCGATGACTTCGGGAATCAGCATCGAGATGGGCTGCCCGAGCATCGCGGCCTCGGCCTCGATCCCGCCCACACCCCATCCGACCACGCCCAGGCCGTTCACCATCGTGGTGTGCGAGTCCGTGCCCACGAGCGTGTCCGGGTACGCCAGCGTCGTTCCGCCCGACTGGTCCGTGAAAACCACCCGGGCGAGGTACTCGAGATTGACCTGGTGAACGATGCCGGTATCGGGGGGCACCACGCGGAAGTTCCGAAAGGCCTCCTGGCCCCAGCGCAGGAAGGTATAGCGCTCCTTGTTTCGCGTGAACTCCAGGGCGGCATTCAGCTCGGAGGCGTTTGTCTGGCCGAAGTGATCGACCTGCACCGAGTGGTCGATCACCAGCTCGACCGGCTGCAGCGGGTTGACCCGGGCCGGATCGCCCCCGAGGCGTACCATGCCATCGCGCATCGCGGCCAGATCCACGACAGCCGGCACGCCGGTGAAGTCCTGAAGGAGCACGCGCGCCGGGGTGAAGGCGATCTCCCGCTGAAGGCCGGCGGTCACGTCCCAGCGGGCCAGCGTCTGCACCTGGGCCCCGCCGACGAATCGGCCATCCTCGCAGCGCAACAGGTTCTCGAGCAGGATCTTGAGCGAGTACGGCAACCTCGCGATCTGCGGAAACCCCTCCCGTTCGAGAGCGGGGAGACTGAAAAAATCGATCGTCCCCGCGCCGGACGTCAGCCTGGTGCGGGCATTGAAGGAGTTGAGCGAGGCCATCCTTAAATCATTCTCCACTACGGCGCTGCATTCAAGGGTGACTGAGCGGTATCTGCGCACGGTACGGGGCTTGCGACAGTGACTGCGGAGGTAGCGGATGGCACAACAGGACCGACCCAATCAGAACGCCAACAAGGACAAAGCGGAGGGGGAACGCTGGAGCTCCGAGCCGGATACCGTTCGCAAGGCGGATCGGGACGAGAATCCCGAACAGCTCTACGAAGACGAGGGCGCCGGCGACGCGGGTGGCATCACCAACCGCCCGCTGCCGGAGGAAATCGGCAGCCAGGAGGCGCTCCCGGATCGCGGTACGAGCCGGGATCGCACCGCGAACCCCGACCCCACGCGTACCGAAGGCGACTACACGGAGAAGGACCGATGAAGGGCACTCGACGCCGCACGCCACCGGCCGATCCGACGTCGGAACGCACGGCCGACCAGTCCACGCAGGAAAACAGCGGCCTCCACGAGGGGATTCAGGGGGTACGTCCGGGCCCGGGCCCGGAGCTGGCGCGCGAGGAGGATTCTGACGACGTGCTGAACCGCAGCGTGGAGCAGCGGTACGAGACGCCTCGCCGCTACGAGGGAGCGGTCGACGACGCCGCACTGCCGGCCGACGATTCGACGCTGAATACTAAGATCTGAGATGTGCTCATCGCACACCTTTCGGATCTCCACCTGAGACATCAGGGCGATGTGACCGCGCTGGAGCACCAGCTCGATCGCATCGCCGCACGCCATCCCGCCCATCTCGCCATCACCGGAGATCTGCTGGACCGCTGGGATCCGCGGCTGCTCGAGCGCGTGCTCGACGCGCTCGAGGCGCGCGCCCTGCTGGACGGCCGGCGCCTGACGATCCTGCACGGCAATCACGACCTCGCGTCGAGCGGAGGGCATCCGCGCGGAACGGCCGACCTGTGGCGGCTCGCGCTGCGATTCTGGGATCCGCCGCCGCTGATCGACGCGCGCCGGCGGCGCTTCTACGCGGCCATCGAGGCGCGCGCCCCCGGAGTCGCGTCGGCGGCCCCGTTCCTCAAGCCACTGGACGGCTGGCGCATCGCGGTGATCGACACCGTTCCGGTCTCCTGGCGTCCGCTCACCATCACGCGCGAGGCCGTGACCGTGCGGCACGCAGTCGGCTGCGTGCGCCCGCACGAGGCCGACTGGCTGGCGGGGCTGGGGGGCGACACGCCCGTGATCCTGCTCGTGCACCACTTCCCGCTCGAGGCGCCGCAGTTTCACTGGACGCCGCGCGGCACACTCCGGTACCTGGTGCGGGAGGTCCGCGTCCCGATGGCCATCCCGGGTGATCAGCTCGCCCGCTTCTGGCGCGCGGCGTCTGCCGCCGGCACGCGGCTGGTGCTTTGCGGACACGTGCACCGGGCACGTCTTGCCTGGAACGACGGCATCGCGGTAGGCCTCAACGGCCAGTCGGGCGCAGACTGGGCCGGGCGAACGATTGCATACTACGATGTCGCCGGCGAACCGCTAGAACAGATACAGGAGTGACACCGCGGCCGTCGGTGCGATCCGGCGGTCGTCGTCATAGCTGAAGCCGCCGTCGCGCACCGACAGACCGCCTTCCGCCCGCAGCCCGAACCGGCGGAGCGTGCCGAACCACATCTTGACGCCGGCCTTGCCGTGATACTCCAGACCGGTTTCGACGAGCTCGCTGCCGCTGTGAACGTCCCGGATGTGGCCCGCCCCGGCGGCAATGAAGGGCACCGTGCGGCCGGAGCCGCCGAAGTGGTACAGGACGGAGCCGGTGAACAGGTAAGCCGTCATGGTCGTGGTGGCGGTCACGTCGGGTGCGTCTTCCACATCATCGGCGAGCCGCACCTTCAACTGCGGACGCGAGAGCTGCAGACCGCCCTCGATCGCCACGCTGCGCGTGACGTACACGGCGACGGCCCCGTGCAGGCCGAGGGCCGCACCGATCGATGATTCGCTCGTGAACTGCTCGAATGAGGAGAGCCCGGCCGAAGGATTGACGGTCAGCAATGCGGCGCTCGGAGGAAGATCCTGGCTGCCCGTCCAGAGCCCGCCGCCAGCGACTTCCACCGAGCCCCGGCGGGGCTTGTCGCTCCCGACATAAACCTGCGCCCCGGCAGCCGCCGGCGCACAGCCGAGCATGACGATGAGCGCCAGCACGCGGGCGCGGCGTCTGGTCGGCCTCACTTGGGCTGCACCCTGATCTCGACGTTGTTCGCTCCGCCGCCGCGCGGCACCACCACCAGCCGTTCGTGAAACTTCGCCCGGAAGTCTGCGTCGATGCCACTGAAGAAGCTTTCGATGTCTCCATCGTCCACCGGCTCGACCCGCAGCACGTGGGGGCCAGGTTCGAGACCGCCGATCACGAACCCGCCCTCGTCGTTCAACGAGAACCCGCCGACGAGCCGGCCCGTCCGCGGATTGAAAGCGACGACGTGCGCGCCGAGGACGCCGGTGCCGCCCTTGGTGACCCGTCCGCTCACGCTCCCGCGCTCACGGCGGAACTCCGTGTTCGGGTAGGTGTCGGAGAGCCCGGCGATGTCGTCCGCTTTCAACGTGCGCCCGACGATGCTGCCGGCGGAGAACGCCACCGGGAACATCACGGCCTCGGCGGCGAGCACGCGGCGGCCGCCGTTGCGCAGCTCGGTCTCCCCGAGCGCCGAGTGGCCCAGGCCCAGGAGATGGCCGATCTCGTGAAGCGCGATCGACTCGACATCGAACCGGTCCGGTTGCCCGCTGGGTGCGACCGACCACGGGAACACCGAGTTGAGAAAGATCTCGGCCTCGACGATCTCACCGGACACGGTGTCGACGAGAAACGATGTTGCACCGAGAGTGCGATCCTGATCCGGACGGTTCACGAAGCCGATGACGGTCAGTCCGTCATCGTCGTTCGGCCGTGCCGCCGTGAAGCCGACCAGCTCGGACGAGGTCTCGGCTGTGCCGACGGCGTCCCAGGTCGCGAACGCGCGGACGACCGCGTCGCGGAAGTCGGTGGCGCTGACGCCCCCGCCGGCGGCGTTCGTGACGAAGTACCGCACCGGGAACTCCTCCCAGCGGAGCGTCACCGTCCGGCCGTCGACGCGTGTGCCGAGCTTCAGGTAAGCGGAGGCCGGTCCATTGGAGATCGTCACGCACAGCAGCGTGAGGAACAGGAGGCACGGGCGTTTCACCGGGCACCTCCCTGACGCAGCAACGTGCGCACCTGCGCCGCGAATTGTTCGAGCGGCAGAGGGCGGCGGTCGCGGGCGCCGCGCCTGACTATCTCCGGCGCGCTGCCGCGCGCCATCACGATCGGCAGCGTCACGAGACGCCGTCCGCTGCGCGCGTCGACGCGCACCCGGAAGAGCCCCTGGTTGAACCCGAACACCTGCGGGACGGCGGGCCCCTGCGATTTCAGGAAGAGCACCGCCTCGTCGCCGGCACGGAATTCCGGCGCACCGACGGTGACGCTCTTGTAGCGGCCGATCTCGCCACCCGGCACGCGGAACGTCACGGTGGGCGTCGGCGTGCCCCGGTAAAACGACGAGGCCTCGAGCGTGACGACACTCTCGATGCGCCGGCGCCCGTCAACCCATTCCGCGCGAACGTCGCTCACCCGTCCGTAGACGATGATCTGGGATCCGGAAACGATCTCGCGGAATTCAGCGGGCAGCAGAACGGTCGCCGAGAGCGACGGCGTCATGCACAACAACAGGACGAGCAATGCAGAGGAACGCATGCCTCAGTTTACTCTGGCCCGGCCACGCGCAACCTCGCGGACGGCCTCGGCGGCGCGGCGGCTCGCACCAGGGTTGCCGAGCTGGGCTTTGACTCCGCGCAGGTCCGCACGCATGCGCTCGGCATGCGCGCGATCGGTCAGGAGGCGCGACGCTTCGTGTGCTACGGACTCCGGGGTGAAGTCATCCTGGATCAGCTCCGGCACGACGCGCCGGCCCGCCACGAGGTTCGCCATCGCGTAGGTGTCGACGCGTACGAGCGGCTTGCCGACACGGTAGGTCAGTGGCGACAGACGGTAGACCACCACCATCGGGCACTCGTGCAGCGCGGCCTGCACCGTCACGGTGCCCGAGGCCACGACCGCGGCATCCGCGGCTCCCAGCACGTCGTCGGTCCGACCGGCGATGGTGACCGCGCGCGTGCCGTGCGCTTCGAGCTCCCTGAGCGGCGCGAACAATTCGCCGTCCAGGTGCGGCGCGCGCGCGACGACAAACTGCACGCCGGGCACTCGCGTGTGGATCAGCACCGCGGCGCGCGCGAGGTCCGGCAGAATGGCCCGCAGCTCGTTCGCACGGCTCCCCGGAAGCAGCGCCAGCACCGGCCGGGTGGGATCGACGCCGTGGGCCGCGAGAAACGCGTCCCGCGGCTCGCGCGCCGGCTGCACATCGAACAGCGGGTGCCCGACCCACTGCACTGGTACGCCGGCGGCACGGTAGATCGCCTCCTCGAACGGAAAGATCACGAGCACCCGGTCGACGAGGCGCTGCATCGTCTTCATCCGCCCGGCGCGCCAGGCCCACAGCTGCGGGCTGATGTAGTAGACGATCGGGATGCCGCGCTTCTTCAGCGCCCGCGCCAGGATGAAGTTGAAATCAGGGAAGTCGATCGCGACGAACACATCCGGGCGCACGGCGTCGGCGTCGGCCAGCAGCCGCCGGTAGGTCGCATACGTCCGGGGCAGCAGGCGAACGACTTCCAGGAGGCCGGTCACCGACAGCCCGCTGAAGTTCTCGACCAGGGTCGCGCCCGCGGCGGCCAGACGGTCACCGCCGAAGCCGGTGATCGTCGCTGAGGGATCGAGTGCGCGGATCTCCGAGGCCAGTGCGCCGGCGTACAGATCGCCGGACGGCTCACCGCAGGAAATCATCACGCGCATCGAAGGATTATCTCCCGGGCTCCGGGCTCCGGGCTCCAGGCTGGTGTGGGGTGCTGGTGCGGGATGCAGGTGCGGCTTGCTTCAGGCCAGCGTTACAGCTTGGTGGACGGCTTCTTGAAGAAAGACGCTTCGAGCGGCACGTTGATCTCGAACGTGCGCACCAGGCGCTGGAAGGGAGGATTTTTCTCACGGCGCAAGGTGGCGCGCCACGCCACCTGGAGGCCCTGGACGGAACGATAATCGGAGAACGTCTCTTCCGTCGCCAGGTCGCCGCCGTCACCGCCGTAGCGCTGCGACGCCAGCAGGCCGGTCACGGGATCGAACACGAGGGTCACCCGTCCCGCCGAGGTGAGGTTCACTTCGAGCGCCGGCATCGGCGTGCCGCCGACACTCACATCAGCGACGCGACGGCCGACGACGCGCTTTTCGGCGAGAGCCAGCAGCAGCGCGACGATATCCCGCTGCACGCCGGCTTCCATCGAGCGAACGACGACCGCCGGCGCGTCTTCGGACGCCCTCCCGTCCCCGACCCAGGCGCTGCCGTTGTCGAACGTCTGGATGCGCAGACCGTCGGGCCCCTCGGCGTCGATTCGGAATTGGCCGGGATACCTGACATATGCGGTTGCCTTGACCCTGGCCTCGCCGACCGGGGTCGCGAAGGTCATCTCGGAAGCCGATTTCACGGTACGGATCGATCGCAGCAGCGCGAGGCCGCCTTTGGCTTCGATGGCCTTGTCGACGAGCAGCCGCGCCGCGTCCCCCTGCGCCGTCGTCCCGGCTCGAACGAATGACGCCGGCACCAGTCGCGGGGCCGCCGCCGCCAATTCGTCCCGTCCCGGTCCCGATCGGGACGGCGTGCGAAGATCCGGGGACGCGAGATCCAGCTGGCTCAGCGGGATCCGCTCCACCTTGTCGAAGCCGACGGCCGGCAGCTGCTTCGCGAAGACGTTCGCGTCCCCCACGAGCACGATCGAGAGTCGGTCCGGATACAGGTACTGCTGCGCCACGCGCTGAATGTCGTCGGGCGTAATGCTGTTCACGCGCTCGCGGTAGGTCTGGAGCTCTTCGAGGTCCAGCCCGTAGACCACGGCGTTCAGCACCTGGAGCGCGATGGCGCTGGGCGTTTCGATGGTGAGCGGGAAGCTGCCGGTGAGATACGCCTGCGCGTCTCCGAGCTCTCTCGGATGCACGCGGTCACGGCGCAGCCGCGAGATCTCGTCGACGATCAGGCGCAGCGCCTCCGCGGTCGTGTCGGACCGCGTGTCGGTGCTCGCGACGATGTCGCCGGCGTCCTTCAACGCGTGCACGTCTGCTTCCGCCCCGTAGGTCAACCCGCGCTCGCTGCGCAGGACGCGGTGCAGCCGGTTGCCGCCTTCCCCGCCGAGGATCTTGAGCGCCAGATCGAGCGCGAGAAAATCCTTGTGCTTGCGCGGGAGGCCGATATGCCCGACCCGGATCTCGGTCTGGACCGCGCCCGGCCGGTCGACCACGACGACGCGGCGGGTGGGCGGCGGGACCTCCGCCGCCTTGGTGGGAGGAATCTCGACGCGGCTCCACTTGCCGAACGCGCGCTCGGCCCCTGCAAACGCCTGCTCCGGCGTGACGTCGCCGACGATGGCCAGGATCGCGTTGTTGGGGCCGAACCAGCGGGTATGGAACGCCGCAAGGTCCCCGCGAGTGATCGACGCGAGGGATTCGGGCGTACCCGAATCCGGCTTGCCATAGGGATGGAAGCCGTAGACGAGCCGGTCGAAAACGGTGCCGGCAATGTAGTCGGGATCCTCGTAGCTGACCTTCATCGCCGAGATCATCTGCTGGCGCTGACGCTCGATCTCCTGCGGCGCGAAAGCCGGATTGCGCGTGACGTCGGCAATGATGTCCAGCCCGACGTCGAGGCTGTCTTTCATGACTGCCGCAAAGACCGACGTCAGGTCGGCCCCCGCGCCGACCCCCAACGCGCCGCCGATCGAGTCGATGGACTGCGCGACCTGCTCGGCACTCTTCGTCGTCGTGCCCTGGTCGAGCAGCGACGCGGCGAGGCTCGCCAGGCCCGGCTTGGTCTCCGGATCCTGCGCCCCGCCGGCGCGGACGATGAGGCGAAGGCTGACCGCCGGCTGCTCGTGATGCGAGACCGCGATCACCTGCAGGCCGTTCGCCAGCGTGCGGATCTCATACGGCGGGAACTTGACGGAGCGTGCAGCCAGCGGCGCCGGCGGGCGCTCCTTCGGCCAGCCGGGCGTCTGCGCCGCGGCCGGAAACGTCAGCCCGAGCAGCATCAGCACGGCCGGCAGCACACGCCCGGTCACTGCTGGCCTCCGCCGGTTGCCGAGCCTTTCGGCATGATCGTCAGCACCAGCCGATTCTCGGGGGTGAAGTATTTCTGGGCGACCCGCTGCACGTCGCCCTGGGTCATGTTCATGAAGATGTCGAACTCGCCGTCGGCGGTCTTGATGTCGTCGTGAATGACGGCGGCGTGCGCCAAGGTGTGCGCCTTGTCCTTGTTCGACTCGCGGCTGAAGATGTAATCGCGCGCGAACTGATTCTTGGCCTGCTGCAGCTCGGCCGCGGTGATCGGTTCCTTCCGCAGCTTGTCGAGCTCGGCGATCAGCGCGGCGGATGCTTCCTCCGGCGTCTTGCCGGGCTGCACGATCGCCACCGCGAAGAACAGATTGGGGTGCTCGATGATGTTGGCGCCGCCGAACGCCGCGAGCGCCACCTGTTGTTCGTACACGAGCTTCCGGTAGATGCGGGAGCTCTGACCGTCGGACAGGACCTTTGACGCGACGTGGAGCGGATATGAGTCCGGATCCCCGTCGAACGTAATGTGGTGGGCCACCACGACGGCCGGCAGCGGCCAGTTTTCCTCGACCCGGACCCGGCGCTCTTTCGTCTGCGCCGGCTCCTGCGGGATGTCGCGCGGCACCGGCCGCGTGGCCTTCGGCACGCGCCCGAGATACTGCTCGACCAGCTTCAGCGCCTCCTGTGAATCGAAGTCGCCTGCCAGCACCAGGGTGGCGTTGCCCGGCACGTAGAACGTGCGGAAGAAGTCACGGACGTCCTCGATCGACGCCGCCTCGAGGTCCTTCAGACTGCCGATCGTCGGATGCTTGTACGGGTGCACGGTGAACGCCTGGTCGTAGACGATCTCGTTCAGCCGTCCGTACGGCTGGTTGTCCACGCGCATGCGGCGCTCCTCCTTGACGACCTCGCGCTCGTTCCTGAAGACCGCCTCGTCGATGCGAAGCGTGGCCATGCGGTCCGCCTCGAGCCACAGCACCAGCGGCAGGTACTGTGCCGGGAAGGTCTGCCAGTAGATCGTCGCGTC
>DATFFM010000096.1:0-16774 GCA_035250005.1 Vicinamibacterales bacterium
TTTTTCGGTTTGCCGGTCCCTCCGGGCCCGGCAAAACCGAAAAATCGAGATCTGACCCCGAGCGCTCCAGATAGTCCCGCAGCGCCCGTGCCGTGCTGTCGAACGCCAGCTGGTTCCAGGGGATCTCGTCCGGTGTGAACAGCCGGGCTTCCAGGCATTCTTCGTCGGGGCACAGCTGCCCCCCGACAGCGCGCGCGGCGTAGACGATCACGATCAGCGACCGCCGGGCGTACGAATAGATGTTGACCAGCCGTTCGAGCTCGACGTCGAGACCGGCCTCTTCGCGCGCTTCGCGGACCGCTGCGCCGGTGACCTCTTCACCCCGGTCGACATACCCGCCGGGGAACACCCAGAGCCCGTAACCGGGCTCGATTGCGCGCCGGACGAGCACCAGCCGCCGGTCCTCGCTGCGGATAATCGTTCCAACCGCGACCTTCGGATCGAGATAAAGGATCTGCCCGCACGCCGTGCACACGAGCCGCTCGGGCTCGCTTGTCTTAAGCACCCGGCTCTCGAGCAATCCGGCGCACGTCGGGCAGAACGTGTAGGTGATTTCCACCTCTATAATTCTCCCATGGCGATTCTGAAAGTCGCGCATATGGGCCATCCGGTCCTTCGCGCGAAGGCGCGTCCGCTCGAGGCCGCCGAGATTCGATCCGCTGGTGTCCAGCAGCTCATCGACGACATGTTTGAAACGATGTCCGAATACCAGGGCGTCGGTCTCGCGGCGCCGCAGGTGCACGAAAGCGTCCGGCTCTTCGTCGCCGGGTTCCCCGGGGACGCCGATGCTGAGAACGCGGATGAGCAGCACGATGTGCCGCAGATGACCCTGATCAATCCGGAGATCGCCATCGTTGGCCGCGATCTCACCGAGGACTGGGAGGGCTGCCTCAGCATCCCCCATATCCGCGGGCGCGTGCCGCGCGCGCGGCAGATCCTGGTCCGCGCCTACGATCGTGGCGGAAAGCGGATCGAGATCAAGGCGTCGGGTTTCACCGCACGCGTGATCCAGCACGAGACGGATCACCTCGATGGCGTGCTGTTCTTCGACCGGATGAAATCGCTCGAGTCGCTCACGTTCCTGGAGGAGTTCACGCGCTACTGGAGCCGGAGGGACATCAAGGAGGAGTAGCTCAGTCGGCCCGCGCTCGCTTCTTCTCCAGGTTCCGCTCCGAACCCAGGCGTTCCAGTTCCACCACCGAGTGGTCGGCAAACTTCATCGCATCCGCAATCGCGTGGTGCCCGGCCTTCTCACTGATCAGCCGATGCATCTGCTGGCACACGCGGCGATAGGCGGGGTGCCCCTGCGGCGCGGTTCGCAGCTCGACGAGGTGCATCGCCTCGCGGGCGTTCATCTCCATGTAGAAGCGGACGCGGTACGCCATCGCCACCGCATACTGTGCGGCGGGTCCGAGGCCCTCGGCGGCGATCGCCTCGTGCAGCGCGGCGCTCGCGTCCATCACGCGGTCCCAGTCGTCTCCCGCGCCGGCCTCGCGGATCGCCTCGGGCTCGGTGTATCCGTGCCTGACCGTCAGCGGCTGCCATTCGAGCGTGAGCAGCCGATGACGCTGAAGATCCCTGAACGCGCCGTAGTCGGTGAGGATGTCGAAGCGGTAGGCGGTCCGTTCGAAGGCTCGTCCTGGCTTATGGCGCCGGTTTGCCCGCGACCCCACGTACGCGCGTAGCACTCTCGCCCGCGCGTCCGGGACCATCTGGCGTGCGATCGACTGCAATTGATCGTCGGGGAGATCGGAGACGGCATAGAGCGCCGACGCGACGATCTTGACCTCGCCCTCCGGATCGAAGTCCGAAAGGACGACCTCGTCGCGGGCTTCAGCGGCGATGCCGTCGAGCAGCGAGCGGGCGACCGTCGCGGTGGCGGTTCGGACGTCGTCCAGGTACCGGCTCCAGTGGCCGCCTCGGTCCGGGACGTCTACTCGAGTGAGAAACGCGGGGATCACCTTGCGCAGCTCCTCGAGCATCGCCTCGCCACACGCGCGCGCTTCCGCGAGCGGGTGCGCACGCATCCTGAGAAGGAGCGCCTCGAAGGCCTGCCCGCTGCCGTAGAGGCCGACGTTCGACTGCGTGGCCGCGGGGATCATCCCCCGGAGTGTGTCGAGCGCCTTGGCGCGGATCGCCGCCCGGTGAACAGCGTCGCTGTCCTCCGGGCTCTTCGGATAACGCACGCCGAAGTGCTCCTGCATCGCGGGGATCCACTTCGCGTACAGCCCGAACGCCTGGTCCATCGTCTGGATGTACCGCTCGCGCAGAGGTCCGCGGACCTCGTCGGGGATGTGGTAGCGCCAGCGCCCGTGCAGCTTGTCGGTGTACGGCACATAGCGCGTGGATTGCTCGAGGTACGCCATCAGCCGTCCCCACTCGAGCACTTTCGTCAGGATGTTCGAGACGTACTCGCAGGCGATGTGCGCGCCCCCCAGCTGCGCGACCGAGTCGTCGCCGTATTCGTTGAAGACGCGTGCGTAGAGTTTTTCGGCACGCGCGAGACCGACCTCTCCCCCCGGCGAATGCGTCACCGGCATCTCGGGAGCGAATTCGTCGAGGAACAGCCGGCGCAGCGACTTCGCCGATCGTGAGTATCGCGCGAACAACGCTCCCTTGACCGTCTCGGGGAGGTTGGTCAGCGCAAAGACGTGCTTGTGGCTATTCGTGAAGTAGGGCGCGAGCTTCGCGCGTTCCTCTTCGGTGAACTGCTCGGCCTGTGTCGGGGAAAGCACCGTGGGCGAATTATAGTGGAGCCGCAGGGCCCGGATGCTGGCTCCTGTATTCTGTCTGCACCTGGTGCCATGAACGCGATCTATGTCCACCGACTCGAGGTCCGCTTTCGCGATTGCGATCCGATGGGTCACGTGAACAATGCGGTGTATCTGACGTATCTGGAGCAGGCGCGCTTCGCCCACTGGCGCGACGTCTGGGGCTTCAACTTCGAGGGGCTGCCCGATGGAACGCCCGGCGTGATTCTCGCGCGCGCGGAGATCGACTATCGCATCCCGGCGCGGTACGGCGACGTGCTCGAGATCCGGATCGGGCTCGAACGCATCGGTCGAACCAGCTTCACGTATGTTTACGAGGTCGCGGACCAGAAGGGGCGGATCGTCGCGAATGCGACGAGCGTCCAGGTGATGTACGACTACGCCGTCGGGAAACCGGTGCCGATCTCGGAGGAGCTGAGAGCGGGGTTATCGAAGCCGCCACCGGCGGCTTGATCAGACCGCTCAGGTCCCGCCGAAGCCGATCGTGACCTTGCCGTCCTCCACGATGACCGGCACGCGGCGGTGCCCGCCGGAGTAGCCGAGCATCCGCTCCATGTCGGCCGGGCTTTGTCTCACATCGAGGTATTCGAAATCGATGTCCCGCCGCGAGAAGTCCTCACGGGCGGCCGCCGTGTAAGGACAATTCTCCTTCCCGAAAATCAGCACCATGTGCCCAGTATGCCCGCCGCGGCGATGGGGTCAGATCTCGATTTTTCAGTTTTCTCGGCTGATACCGCCTCAAAAACTGAAAAATCGAGATCTGACCCCACCCCTTCCCTTCCTTCCCTCTCCCCATCACCCCTCCCCCGACGTTGCCAAAACGACCCCGAAAGGTTAAGGAATTGACTCCTTTGTGAAGGACTTCACACAATGGGGTTGGAGGTTCGATGTTCCCCCTGGTGCTCGCCGCCCTGCTCGCTCCCGCCCTCGCCGGCCCCGTGGCCGGCGGCCGGACGCCACAGGAGAAGCTCACCGCGGACGCCATCGCACGGCGCGTGCAGGATCGCGACACCGGACGCGACTCTCGGACGACCATGCGGATGAAGCTGTTCGATCGCCACGGCCGCGCCCGCGAGCGTGCCCTGACGATGCTCTCGCTGCGCGGACGGGGCAGGCCAGGCGTCCCCACGGCAGCGCCGGACGGCGACCGCCTGCTGATCCGCTTCACCTATCCGAACGACATCCGCGGCACCGGGTTTCTCGTGTGGGAACACCCGACGGGAGAGGACGAGCGCTTCCTCTACCTCCCGTCGCTCGGGCGCGTACGGCGCATCGCCGGAACCGAAACCCAGGAAAGCTTCGTCGGGAGCGACTTCACCTACGAAGACATCGGCGGGCGCGAGCTCGACGAGTACACCTACGCGACCGTGGACGAGCACGCGTCGTGGACCCCGCCGGCCGGCGGCGCCCCGCGACCCGCCTGGCGCATCGAGTCGCGCCGCAAGGACGCCTCGGCCGAGTTCCCGCGCGTGGTCTCCACCATCCTCAAGGACAGCTTCGTCGTCGCCGCCGCCGACATCTACAACCGGCGCAACGAGAAGCAGAAGGTCTACACCGTCCGCAGACTCGAGCAGATCGAAGGCGTCTGGACCGCGACCGACGCCGAGATGACCAACGCCATCGAGAAGTCCCGCACCGAGCTCACGATAGAGCGGACCGACTACAACGTCGGGCTGGCGGAGTCTGACTTCACCCGCCGGGAGCTGGAGCGCGGCGTTCGATGAGCGAAAGACGGTTCACGAACGCGCTGGCCGCGCTGCTCTGGCGCGGACGGATCCCGCTCTCGATCTTGCTCGTGCTCGGCGCGCTGGTCCTCTCGCCGCGCGCGAACATCACCAAGATCGACAACGACATCACCGCGTGGTTCTCGAAGGACGATCCCGTCTACCGGGACTACGAGCACTTTCGGCGCGAGTTCGGCGGCACGCGAAGCCTGATCATCGCGCTCCAGGCCGACACGCCCGAGCGGCTGTTCTCGCGCGACACGCTGGAGTTCATCCAGCAGGTGACCGGCGACATCGAGCGGGTCGACACCGTCCAGCGCGTCGACAGCCTCGCGACGGCGACGATCGTCGAGGCCATCCGAACCTCAGGCGCGGACGACGACGGCGGGCTCGACGTGCGGCCGCTGCTGGACGACGCGGTGACGCAGGCACCCGGCGACGTGCGGCGCCGCGCGCTGCGGGACGACCTGCTCCGCGGCGACGTCGTCTCCGAGCGCGGCACGGTCACCGCCGTCGTCGTCAGCTTCGACGAGGACCGGATCGACGCGGTGCGCGGCGGCGTCATCCAGCAGATCCACGACCTCGTGGACCCGCGGCTGCCCGGCGGCGTTCGCGCCTACTACAACGGCAGCCTGGAGATCAGCGAGACCTACAACCGGATCACGCTCGACAACCAGCTCAAGTTCACGCCGCCGATCCTGCTTTTCACTATTCTCGCGATCTTCGCGGCGTTCCGCTCGTGGCAAAAGACGATGCTGGCGATGTTCGCCATCCTGATCAGCCTCTTCTGGACCCTCGGCCTCTATTCGCTCATGGGGTTCAGCTACAACGTGCTCTCGAGCATGATCGTCCCGCTCGTCGTCGTGCTCGCGATCGCCGACGACGTGCACATCATGCAGCGATGGGATGAGGCGCGGCGGCACGAAGACGATGAGACGGCGTTCAAGGAGACCGTGTCCCATCTCGTCACCCCGCTGTTCGGTGCGAGCGCGACGACCGCCCTCGGCATGCTGTCGCTCGCGACCAGCAACGTCGTTGCGGTTCGCTCCTTCGGGATCGGTTCGGCGGTCGGCGTGATGGTGGACTTCGTGATCTCGCTGATCCTCGTGCCGACCCTGCTGACGTTCGTCAAAGTCACCTCGCAGGTGCCGCCGCACGAGAAGTATCTGGTCGAGCCGCTTCGTCGGGTTGCGAGGCTGGCGTGCGCGCATCCGGCGCGCGTCCTCACGGTGTCGCTCATGATCGGCGCGGTGGCAGCGCTCGGCATCCTGCGGCTGAAAGTCGACACCAATCACATCAACTTCTTTGCCGACTCCCATCCGCTCGGGCAGTCGGCCCGGGTCATCGATCAGGAGCTCTCGGGCGTCTACAGCTTTCAGCTGATGCTGGAGGGGCCCCCCGAGTCGCTGAAGACGCCGGATGCGCTGCAGCGGATGGATCGTCTTCAGAACGAGCTGCGCCGGTTCGACCACGTCCGCAAGGTCACGTCGGTGGCCGATTACGTCAAGCGGATCAACCAGGAGCTGAACGACGGCCGCGAGGAGGCGAATGTCATCCCCTCCGACAGCGCGACGATCGCGCAGGAGCTGTTCGTCTTCGCGCTCGGCGGCGACGGCCGCCACGAGCTCGCGCGGGTCGTCGCCAGCGACTACTCGCGAGCGCAGATCAACGTGAAGCTCCAGTCCATGAGCTCCGACGTCGTGCTCAGGCACGTCGAAGAGGCGGACCGGATGGCCCGTGAAGCGTTTGCCGGGACGGGGATCTCGGTCCTGACGACCGGGTCCGGACGCCTGTTCGCCACGCTCGATCACTATCTCGTCGAGTCGCAGGTGAGCAGCTTCGGGACGGCCTTCCTCACGGTGTTCGCGGTCATCTTCATCGTGTTTCGATCATGGCGATTCGGCGCGCTCACGATCGTGCCCAACGTGCTGCCGGTGATCGCCGTCCTGGGGGTCATGGGGTACCTCGACATCTCGATGAACATCGCCACCGTCATGGTGGCCAGCGTCGCTCTCGGGGTCGTCGATGACGACACGATCCACTTCATTAACCGGTTTCGCCGCGAGGTATCGGACGGCGCCTCGACCGATGAAGCGATCGAGCGCGCCACCATTCACGAGGGGCGTGCCTCGCTGACCACCGCCATCATCAACAGCTGCGGGTTCGCGGTCCTCTTTCTCTCCGAGTACCGGCCGACGGCATGGTTCGGCGGGCTGCTTGCGCTGACGATGGCGGTGGCGTTTCTCGCCGAGGTGTTCATCCTGCCGCCGATCATCAAGCTCCTGCCGCGGATGTTCAGTGCGCAGACGCTGCG
The DNA here is from genome assembly GCA_035250005.1 of Vicinamibacterales bacterium. Taxonomy (GTDB): domain Bacteria; phylum Acidobacteriota; class Vicinamibacteria; order Vicinamibacterales; family 2-12-FULL-66-21; genus JACDCA01. The sequence goes on from DATFFM010000096.1 coordinate 6,810, forward strand.
CCGCGGGCCAGCGGTCGCGGCCAGCCTGGCGGCACTCGCGATTCTGGGTCTTGGATCGAGCGCGAACGCACAGACGGTGTCCCGCCCGACCGGCACCCTCTCGGTCTTCGCCGACGCGTTCCCCAATGGCGGCGGCGCGGATGCTCCTCCTGCTTCAGCCTCGACCGCAAGATCGAGCGTGCGCGAGCTGCGTGCGCGGCTGTTCGTGGAACAGAAGCTCTCGCCGACGGAGCGCGTCCGGATCACCTTGTCGGGATTCGCCGAAGGGCTGGTCGCCCGCCGGAACGATCCACGGGCGGCCGCCCACGGCTCGCGGCGGGTGGATACCGCGATCGCGCGCGTGCACGAAGCCACGGCCGAGGCACGACTCGGCCGCTTCGACCTGTACGCCGGCTACGGCCGGGTCGTGTGGGGCAGGCTCGACGAGCTCCAGCCGACCGACGTGATCAATCCGCTCGACGTCTCGCGATTTTTCTTCGAGGGCCGGAGCGAAGCGCGACTGCCGGTCGCTCTCGTCCGCGGCCGCTATTACTTCACCACCGACATCTCGCTCGAAGGGGTCTACGTGCCGGTCTTTCGGAGCGGGCGGTTCGACCGGCTCGAAGAGCCCTCGTCCCCGTTCAACATCACCCCGACGCTGGCCCCCGATGTCGCCGTGTGTCTCGCGATCGGATGTCCGACGCTGCCGCTGACTGTCGTCGAGCAGACGCCCTCGACACGCTGGGGCAACGCGCAGGGGGGCGCACGATTCAGCGCGACGACCGGGCGCCTCGACTGGAGCCTCAGCGCATACCGCGGCTTCGAGCCGTTCCCGCTCGTGTCGGTGACCCTGGGCGGCCCGGCGGGCGCCTTCCTGCGTTCGAGTCACGCGCGATTCACCATGCTCGGAGGCGACTTCGAGACCGTCGCGGGCGACTGGGGCCTGCGCGGGGAGGTGGCTGCGTTCGTCCGCGACAATTTTCAAGCCAGCGACCTGTCGGTCGCCGGCGGCAGCTCGCTCGACGCCGGTCTGGGGGTCGATCGTCAGGCCGGGGACTATCACTTCAGCGCGACAGTGCTGTTTCACCGGGACGCGCCAGACGATCCGCGGGCCGCGAGTGGCCCCTCGCCGTTCGCGGGGACGATCTCGAGGCGGCAGGACACCTCCGTGGTCCTCTCCGCCGACCGGACGTTCGCGCGCGAGCGCTATCAGGTTCGCGCCTTCAGCGTCCTCAACCCGTCGGAAAGCTCCGCCTTCCTGCGCGGGATCGTGATGGCAAAGCTGCGCGATGACCTGGCATTGGAGGCGTCGGGCGGATGGTTCCCGGGCGCCGGCCGCGATACGATCGGCCGCTTCAACGACAGCGATTTCGTCTACGCGAGGATGAAACTCTACTTCTGATGTGGCTGATCCCTGCCGGCAACGCCTCCGAGTGGACCGGGCCCACCGGCAACAACACCTATCTCTTCCCCGGTGCGCCGTCGGCGCTGATCGATGCGGGCGTCGGCAACCCTGAGCACGTCGACGCGATCGCGCGCGCTCTGTCGGGTGGCGCGCTCGGGCTCGTGCTGATCACCCACGGCCACGTCGATCATGTGGCGGGGGTTCCGGCACTGACGGCGCGCTGGCCGGGCGCGGTCGTCCGCGGCGGCGGCGCCGGCGAGCCGCTCCGTGACGGCGAGGTGTTCGAACCGGGAGGCGTGCGGCTCCGCGCCGTCCAGACCCCGGGGCACGCGCCCGACCACTTCTGCTTCTTCGAGGAGTCGTCGCGCGATCTGTATTGCGGCGACCTGGCGCGGCGGGGCGGGACCGTCGTGATCCCGGCGAGCCGCGGCGGCAACTTGCGCGAGTATCTCGACGCGCTCCGGCGTGTCCGCGGGCTTCAGCCCGCCCGGCTGCTGCCAGCGCACGGACCGATCGTCGACGATCCGGCGGCGCTGATCGACGAATACATCGCCCACCGCGAGCTGAGGGACCGTGAGATCCGAGCCGCGCTCGCAGCCGGCTGCCGCACCCCGGCCGAGATCGTCGCGCGCGTCTATCCCGGCCTCCCGCCCGCGCTGTCTCCGGCCGCCGAAGACACCGTCCGGGCCCACCTGCTGCACCTCGACGAAGGCTGAGGAAAGCCGCCGCCTCGCAGCACCGGGCGCGTAGTACGATCGAGCGATGAAAGCCTACGCGAGCCCCGAGCTGCTGGTGACACCTCAAGAATTATCGCGGCTGATCGGCGGGGCGAGGCGGCCGCTGGTACTCGACCTTCGCCCGCCCGAGGAGTACACGGCCGGGCACATCCCGGGTGCCATCCATCTCGACCTCTGGGGTGTGAGCCTCATCGACACCGATCCTGCGCCGCTCGACGCGTTCATGTGGATGATCGAGCACGTGCTGGCCACGCACGGCGTCGACGCCTCCAGGACGGTCGTCGTCTACGATCAGCAGTCCGGCATCCGGGCAGCGCGCGCGTTCTGGTTTCTCGAGTACTTCGGCCATCCCTCGGTGCGCCTGCTGGACGGCGGGTTCACAGCCTGGACGGCCGCCGGCTTCGAGACCACCCGCGACGCCAGCCCGCCGCCGAAGAGTGAATGGACGGGCACGCGCGAGCAGCCGACCATCGCCACCTGGCGCGAGGTGCGCGATGCGCTCGGCCGACCCGATACCGTCATCCTCGATACCCGCACCGACGGTGAATACTGCGGCACGACGGTCCGCGCCAGGCGCGGGGGGGCCATCCCCGGCGCCGTGCACATCGAGTGGACCCGCAACCTGACGCCCCGCGGCGACTTCAAGCCCGCGGCCGACCTGCGCCGGATGTATGAAGAGGCGGGGGTCACGCCGGACCGCGAGGTGATCACGTACTGCCAGGGGGGCTACCGCGCAGCGCACGCCTACCTGGCGCTGCGGCTCCTGGGCTACCCGCGTGTCCGCACCTATGTGGGCTCGTGGAAGGAGTGGGGCGACCGCGAAGAGTTGCCTGTGGAGTGGCCTACAATTAAACAGCCATGAACAAGGTCATCGACTTCATCAACACCAACCGCGACCGCTACCTCGACGAGCTCAAGGAGTACCTCGCCATCCCGTCGATCAGCGCCCTGCCGCAGCATGCGCCCGACGTGCGCCGCTGCGCCGAGTGGACGGCCGACGAGATGCGGCGCATCGGGCTGCAGAACGTGCGCCTCGTCGAGACGCCCGGCCATCCCGTCGTCTACGGCGACTGGCTGGGCGCCGAAGGGGCGCCCACCATCCTCTTTTATGGCCACTACGACGTGCAGCCGGTGGATCCGCTCGAGCTCTGGGAATCGCCTCCCTTCGAGGCCACCATCCGCGACGGCGAGATCTACGCGCGCGGGTCGGCCGACGACAAGGGGCAGGTCTTCATGCACTTCAAGGCGATCGAGGCCCACTTGAAGCAGAACGGCAAACTGCCCCTGAACATGAAGATCATCCTGGAAGGCGAAGAGGAGGTCGGCTCGGCCAACCTCGACGAGTTCATCAAGGCGCACCAGGCCGAGCTTGCCGCGGATGTCGTCGTGATCTCCGACTCGCCGATGTTCGACCGGGGCATCCCCTCGATCTGCTACGGCCTGCGCGGCCTCGTGTACTTCCAGATCGACCTGCGCGGCACGAAGAGCGATCTGCACTCGGGATCGTTCGGCGGCGCGGTCGCGAACCCCAACATGGTGCTCGCGCAGATCCTCACGCAGATGAAAGACAAGGGCGGCCGCATCAAGATCCCCGGCTTCTACGACGATGTCAAGGAGCTGAGAGAGGAGGAGCGCGAGCAATGGAAGCGCCTCCCGTTCAACGAGCGGCGCTATGCCAAGGAGCTCGGCGCGCCGAAGCTGTTCGGCGAGACCGGCTACTCGACGCTCGAGCGCGTGTGGGCCCGGCCCACCTTCGAGGTGAACGGGATCCTCGGCGGCTTCACCGGCGAAGGGGCGAAGACCGTGATCCCCGCGGTCGCGATGGCCAAGGTGAGCATGCGGCTCGTGCCGAATCAGGACCCCGACAAGATCGCGCAGCTGTTCGAGGCCTACGTCAAGAAGGTGGCGCCGAAGACCGTCGACGTCAAGGTGACCCGCATGCACGGCGGCAAGCCGTGGATGACCGAGTTCGATAACCCGTTCGTCCAGGCCGCCGGGCGGGCGATCGAGAAAGGCTTCGGCAAAACCCCCGTGTTCAACCGCGAAGGCGGGTCGATCCCGGTGGTCGCGACCTTCCAGGAGATCCTCGGCCTGCCATCCGTGCTGTTTGGCGTCGGATTGCCGGATGAGAACGCGCATGCCCCGAACGAAAAGCTGGATCTGAACAACTTTCACGGCGGCGTGATCGCCTCGGCCTACCTGTACGACGAGATGGCCGGGATCCGTCCGTAGGCGGCTTTACGCCCGGCTTGGCGGCGGACGCCTGACCGGATCGAATTTTTCGTCGGAGGTCTATTTACTCTTTGGCGCAGAAGCTCTACTCTTCCGCATACTCACTCGACGGAGGGCGTGTGATTCAGGAACGGCGACGCGTGCCGCGCTATCGCATCGACGCGGCGATCGCGGTCGGTGATGGCTCAGGCCGAACGATCGATCTCAGCTCGAACAGCGTGTATTTCGAAACCGCCGACCGTTTCGCCCCGGGGGACGAACTCGCGCTGGTGTTTCCCTTCGAGCACACCGGAACCGGCGCCGCCGTGAGGTGCATGGGGTACGTCGTCCGGGTAGATCCACGGGGTGACCTGTTCGGGATCGCCGCGACCTACGAACCGGTAGCGTTCAGCGTATCGGCGTAATCGGGATCCGGATCTCGACCCGGGCCCCTCGCTCGCCGGAGTCGATGACGAGGGTGCCCCCGACCGCCGACACACGCTCCTTGAGGGTTCGCGGTCCCGCCTTCATCTGATTCAGCGAGGCGAGGTCGTGGCGCCCCTGGAATCCCACGAAACCTTTGCCCTGATAGGAAACCGCCAGCGCCAGCTCCATCCCCATCAGGAGACAGGTGACCGTGACCTCGCGGGCCCCGCCGTGGCGGACGGCGTTCACCAGAGCCTCCTGCACCATCCGCGTGATCTCGTGGGCCGTCCGTTGCGGCACCGGCGGCACGTCGGTCTGAAGATTCAGGTGCGCCCGGATGTCCCACTGCCGGGCCACGCGCATCGTCGCCTCGCGTAGGCGGGGCACGACGTCGACGGCCGTCGTTTCGCGGATGGCTCCCGGTTTGAGGTCTTCGATCGCGAGGCGGAGGGCCTGCTGTTCCGCGAGGATCGTCTCCTCCACCATCGCGAACCGGCGCTCGGCCTCCGGAGGTAAGGCGCCTGCGGATTGCCGGGCGCGCTGCGCCTGCAGGGACGCCGCGGTGAGAGACTGGAGCACGCCGTCGTGCAGCTCGCGCGCCAGACGTACCCGCTCTTCGCCGGCGGCCGATTCTCGCAGCTGGTCGACCAGCGTCTGCAGTTCGAGAGTCCCGGCGACGAGTCGTCCCACGATGTCGCCGAGCAGGAGGTCGTCGGGTGAGGCCCGCGGCCGGTCGAGCACGAAGAGCCATCCCTCGATGCTGTCGGACGACAGGCGGAGCGCGACGACGCTCTTCACCCCGTAACGCTGGCGGAACTTCGCGGATATGGGTTCGCCGCTCCAGAACCGAAACCCGCCCGGCACGCGCACGAGGACCCTTCGCCCCAGGGTGCCGGCCTCGTTGCAGACAAAGCTCGAACGGGCCAGCGGCTCGGCGACGAGCGTGTCGAACGCGTCGGGGCGCTGCCGCGACATCTCGAACTCTTCCCCGGTCCGGACGGCGATTCGCAGCGAAGGCTCATCGCCTTCCTCCCACACGAGCACCATGCGCGGCGCGGCGAGAACGGTCGCGGCGTAACCGAGTACCTCCTGCAGCGCCTCGGGGCCGTGCGTCGGCAGTCGCCGGGGCCAGGCCGCGAGGCCACGGATCTCGCGGTGCAGCCGGTATTGATACGCCCCGAGGTATCCGAGCAATCCCGCGACCAGGCCGAGCTGCGTGCAGCGGGCCAGGAACTCGGCGGCGTTGAACCCTCTGGCTGGCAGCAGGTCCGTGCCGCTCAACGTGGCGACGATATAGGCGACCAGCGCGGCGGTCCCCGTGAGGAGCGCCCCGCGGCCCTGCCAGCGAATCACACCGCAGATCGCGGCGAAGACGAAGTAGGGGAAGAACGGGCTGTCGGCGCCGTCGGTCAGGAACATCAGCGCCGAAAAGATGACGAGATCGATTACGTGCGTCACGACCGGCACGGCCCGGGTGGTGAAGCGGCGCGTCCACGTCAGGAGCGCGATGCCAATCGAGTAGGTGAGATAACCGAAGGATACGACCTGGACGAGCGGAACGTACTCCGGCGGCGCCGTGGAATCGATCACGCCGGCGATCGTCAGCAAGACCGCGAGAAAGAGGCGCCAGGCGGAGATGACCCGTTCGGCGCGGTTTCGGGGGAAATACCCCTCGTAGTCGGCCATCGTGGCGTTTCTGGGTGCCGATTGAGAGTGGCCATTCTATCTCCCTCTGTGTGGCGGGGGGCCTAAATCGGCTACGCCCTCGAGGCATAGAAGAATCTGCCGTACGTTCTATGGCGTTCGCCCGACCGGCCTTCTAGACTCCTTCTCCTGTCTTCACAGTAGATCTCTTCTTTTTCCCTGGAACGGCCGGGTTCCCTTTCAGGGCGGGGGACGTCCGTGTCGGCAGCAGGAATGTCACCCGGATGAGCGTTGTAAGTCACTCTATTTAAATAAGTTATGAGCCATAATCAAACGAGGTCAGCCGTTCTGCTGCTTGCGGTCACGATCGCTGCGGCAGTGTCATCAGGCGCGCTGGTCGGGTCAATGCCGGATTCCCAGAGCGGGACGTGGGTTGCGACCGGCAATCTCGCCGGCGCCCGGGATGGCGCGGCGGCGGCGTTGCTGCCGTCGGGCGTCGTTCTCGTCACCGGCGGCGCCGACGAGACCGGGAGCGTCGCCTCGGTGGAGCTGTTCGGGCCCGACGGCACGTTCGGCGCCGCGGCAGCGATGATCGAGGCGCGCGCCGACCACGCCGCGGTTGTGTTGAAGGATGGCCGGGTGCTGGTGGTGGGCGGCCGCAACGCCACGGGGGCCGTGGGGGGCGCCGAGGTATTTGCGAGCGGAAGCTGGGCGTCCGCGAGCGGGCTGACCGACGCACGCTGGGGTCACACGGCGACCGTCCTGGCCGACGGCCGCGTGCTGGTCGCAGGCGGCGAGAACGCCTCCGGCGCGGTGATGAGCCTCGAGCTGTTCGATCCCGAAACCGGCGTGTTCGCCGTTGCCGGCAGCCTGGCGGCACCCCGCAGGCGTCACGCGGCGACGCTGCTGCAGGACGGTCGCGTGCTCATCGCGGGGGGCTCCACCGGCGAGGCGGTCCTGGCCTCCACGGAAGTCTTCAGTCCCGCCACGCTGCAGCTTTCCGCCGGTCCGTCGCTGAACACGGCGCGCGAAGGGCTGTCGGCGACGACGCTGCTCGACGGCCGCGTGGTCTTCATCGGCGGCCACAGCGGAACGTCGAACGTGGCGTCGGCCGAGATCTTCAGCGCGGTCTCGAGCGCCATCACCTATACCGCGACGACCACCCCGATGGTCGCGCGCCGCGGCCACCAGGCGTTCCGCCTCCCCAACAACAACGCCGTCCTGATCGTGGGCGGGATCGCCGAAGAAGTGATCAACGGCGTCGTCGTCGAGCAGGCGACGTCGGCCGCGGAGCTGTATCTGCCGTGGCTGAACGAGGTGTGGCAGACGGGTGGGATGACGGTGGCGAGGTCACAGGCGTCGGGCGCGGCGCTGTCGGCTGAGAGTTACGGTGCGGCGCCGGCGGGTGAAGGGCTCGCGATGATCGCGGGTGGCGCTGGCGTGAGCAGCTCGGAGGCGTACCGGTTCGCGACGATCCGCACCGAGAAGAACGACTACGCTCCAGGCGATATCGTCCACGTGTCGGGTAGTGGCTGGCAGCCGAATGAGGCAGTGACGTTCGGCGTGCGAGAGCTTCCAGCGGAACACGAGGCGCGCAGCTTTACGATTGTTGCGGACGCGAACGGGCGCATCGCGAGCGCGGAACTTTTCACAGTCGAACCCCACCACCTCAATGTGACGTTTTTCCTGACCGCTCGTGGCGCCGCATCGCAGGCGCAGGTCACCTTCACGGATGGAAATATCAAGGTGACTTCCAGCGGAGGTCTACATTTCAATTTCACCTCCACCCTCCACCCTGGTTCAACGGACTGCAGTGGTACGCCGGATCCGTTGAAGAACCACACCGGGGATGCCAACGGCGCGACAGTTGGCGTTGGAAACAGTCAATCGATTCTCATAGTTGCGAACCAGAACGCGAACGCGCCCAACGCCAGTGCCGCCTTCAGCCACTGGAGTGCACCTGGGAGTCCGGCGATTGCGCTGGCATCCGGCTACTCCTTGACCGACCGCACTATTTGCGTCGTCGGTTTTCAAAGCGGTTCAAGGGACCTCATTGGCCACTACCAGGTAGCCGCTGCGACTTCGCTTGTCGTCGGTCCCGCCACGGGAACGTACGGCGATACGGCTACGCTGACGGCGACTTTGACCTCCGGCAGCCCGGCGACGGGCGTTAGCGGCAAGACCATCGCATTCACCTTGAATGGCAGCGCCGTCGGTGAGGCCACGACGAACGCATCTGGCGTCGCGACGCTTGTTGCCAGCCTGACGGGCATCAATGCCGGGACGTACTTGGCGGGCACCAATAGCGGTGTCGGCGCGACCTTTGCCGGCGACATCGGCTTCGTAACCTCAACCGCATCGAGTACGTTGACTGTTACTCCGCGGGCAATCACGGTGACGGTGGACGCCAAGAGCAAGCCATACGGCGACGCCGACCCTGCACTGACGTACCAGATCACGAGTGGCTCGCTGGTCGGCGACGACGCCTTCACTGGCTCCCTGGCGCGGGCGGCAGGCGAGGAGGTCGGCACGTATGCGATCCAGCAGGGAACACTGTCGCTCGACGCCAGCTACACCCTGACAATTGTCGGGGCGAACCTCACGATTACTGCGCGGGCCGTGACGGTCACGGCGGACGCGGGCCAGACGAAGGTGTACGGGACGACCGACCCGGAACTGACCTACACCTTGACGACCGGAACGCTGGCGGAAGGGGACACGTTCACGGGGGCGCTCACGCGGGCCACCGGCGAGAGCGTGGGCACTTACGCGATTCAGCAGGGAACGCTGGCGCTCGACAGCAATTACAACCTGACGTTCATCGGGGCAAACTTCACGATCACGGCGCGACCGATCACGGTGACGGCCGACGTCCAGACGAAGATATATGGCGAGGCCGACCCGACGCTGACGCACCAGATCACGAGTGGCAGCCTGGCGTTCAGCGATGTCTTCACGGGGACGCTGACCCGGGATGCGGGCGAAGCTGTCGGCAGCTATGCGATCACTCAGGGGACGCTGGCGGCGGGCGGCAACTACGTCCTCACGTTCGTCGGCGCGAACCTCACGATCACGGCGCGACCGATCACGGTGACGGCCGACGTCCAGGCGAAGGTATACGGTGAGGCCGATCCCGCACTCACGTATCAGGTGACGCTCGGCTCGTTGGTGACCGGCGACGCGTTCACGGGCGCACTGACGCGTGTGGCAGGCGAGGCCGTCGGCAGCTATGCGGTCACGCAGGGTACGCTGGCGCTCGACAGCAACTACAACCTGACGTTCATCGGGGCGAACCTGACGATCACGGCGCGGCCGATCACGGTGACGGCCCACGGCCAGACCAAGGTTTACGGCGAGGCCGATCCGGCGCTCACATTCCAGGTCACGAGCGGCAGCCTGGTCTTCAGCGATGTATTTGCTGGAGCGCTGGGTCGTGGGGCGGGGGAAGACGTCGGCACCTACGCGATCACGCAGGGGACGCTGGCGCTGAGCAGCAACTACGACCTCACGTTCGTCGGGGCGAACCTGACGATCACGGTCCGGCCGATCACGGTGACCGCCCA
>DATFFM010000097.1:0-9680 GCA_035250005.1 Vicinamibacterales bacterium
CCCGTGTTCTCGCGTAGCGCCGCCGGGGTCGTGGTGGCGGCAAGCTTCTGATTCTTTCGGTCCCAATGACCATCGATCCGCCCCTGACTTACGTCAAACTACCCACTGGGGCCGATTGGGGGACAGATGTCGTGGTGGAACCGAAAACAGCCGCGTCCTGACGCGCCCGACACCCCTCGAAGCCCTGCCGACGACGACGTCGTCATGCGGCTCGAGGGGGTGACCAGGGTCTTCAAGGGCGATGCGGATGAGGAGACATACGCCCTGCGGGACGTCAGCCTGGAGATCCGGCGGGGCGAGTACGCCTGCGTCTCGGGCCCCTCCGGGTGCGGGAAGTCGTCCCTCTTGTCGATCATGGCGCTGCTCGATACGCCGAACGCCGGGAGGTACTGGCTGAACGGACGGGCGGCCGACCGGATGTCACCAGCCGAGCGCGCGCGTGCCAGGAGCCTCGACGTCGGTCTCATTTTCCAGAGCTTCAACCTGATTGGCGATCTCACCGTGTACGAGAACGTGGAGTACCCGCTCACGGTGCGCGGGGCCGCGGCGGCCGAACGCAAGGCGACGGTTGACGCCGCTCTGGAGCGCGTCGGCATGCTGGCCCGGGCTCGCCAGCGCCCCGGCTCCCTGTCGGGTGGTCACCAGCAGCTCGTGGCCGTCGCCCGGGCGATCGCCGGCCGCCCTGCCGTGCTGCTGGCCGACGAGCCCACCGGCAACCTCGATTCGAAGAGCGGCGAGGCGCTGATGCAGATGCTCGGCGAGCTGCACGCCGGCGGCGCGACGGTGTGTATCGCCACCCACGATCCGCGCTGGATCGCACAGGCCCCCAGACAGATCTATCTCTTCGACGGCCGGGTCGTATCCGAGCCCGTTTCGAAGTAAGTACGTGTAGAATCCCCGCCACCAGACATAATCCGGCTCACTCACCTGCGGCGGCGCGGCCGGCAATTGGAGTCGGCGGACGCGCGCCCGGTCATCGAAGTGGAGGAAATCCCGTGGCGGTCATCCCGCGCTCGCAGCTGTTCCCGCTTTTGTTGGAGGCGTGCCCGTCGTACGAGGCGGTCTGGAACACGTTCCTGGCCGAGTATGCCGACGAGCCCGAACCGCTTTCGTACGTCGCGCTGGCCCAGTTTGCGCGCCATCTGTCGAATGTGCTCGCCGCCGGCGATCAGCAGTCGTTGCGCCGGGTGTTCGACCTGCTCGAGCGGCTGATCATCGACGGAGACGCCGACGCGCAGGAGGCGACGGTGGTCGGGATCATCAAGAACCTCCAGAACGAGCACCTTCACCAGAACACGAAGCCCGACGACTACCTCCCGTACCTGCTGCCCGAGAGCGAGCGGTGGTGGGGCAAGGTCCGGGGCTTCTGGATCAACGGCCGCCTCTTGAGCGAGGACTGACGCGCGGGCACTTGCCCGGCTTCGGCAGTTTCTCCGCATCGAACAGGAAGCCGCACTCCTTGCAGCGCGCCGGCTCGATACGAACAGGCGTGCGGTACACTCCTACGCGTGGGTCAACCCGCGGTATTCATCGATCGCGACGGCACGCTCATCGAAGAGGCGGGCTACCTGAATCATCTCGACCGGCTGGTGTTCTTTCCCTACACGGTGGACGCGGTGCGGCAGCTCAATCGCGCCGGCCTCATCGTCGTCGTCATCACGAACCAGGCCGGCATCGCGCGAGGCATCGTCACGGAGGAGTTCGTGGCTGCCGCGCATCGTCATATTTCGGCCCGGCTCGAGGCGGGCGGCGCACGGGTGGACGCCTACTACCACTGCCCGCACCATCCGCACGGCATCGTCGAATCGTTGCGCGTGGCCTGCGAGTGCCGCAAGCCCCAACCCGGGCTGCTGCTGCGCGCCGCCGGCGAGCTCGGCATCGACCTTGGGCAGTCGTTCACGATTGGCGACCGCTGGCACGACCTCCAGGCCGGGCGCGCCGCCGGCACGCGGACAGTGCTGGTCCGCACCGGGTACGGTAAAGCGGACGAGCATGTGCCCCCGCCGGGCGCGTCGGCCGACAAGACCGTCGACAACCTTGCGGCGGCCGCGGCGTGGATTCTGAGCGAGGCGGGGGTCAGCGGATCGTGAAGGCCTTGAAGGCGGTCGTGCTGTCGCGCTTGGTGTAGAACCCGACGCGCCCTGAGACCGGCGCCGGGAGCGTGTGCTCGATGCGGAGCGTGCCGTTGACCGCAGCGGTCACGCGCGTCCCGCGGACTTCGACGCGCAGCTCGTGCCACACGTTCAGCGGGAACTGCAGGTGTTCGGTGCCATCGAGGAGGCGGTGACGGTCCCCGCCCTCGAAGCGCCAGAGCGCGACGTTGCCGTCCTTCGTGTTGTAGCGGGCGTAATAGTATTCGGCGGCCGGCGAGATGCCAAACGCGAGGCCGGCGATCTGATCCGACTCCCCCGCGATCAGCTTGAACTTCACCGACATCACGCCGGCGGTGAAGTTGCCCACGCCGCGGACGGCCGCGAGCGGAAACCGCGTTTCGGTCTTGTCGGTCCGCCACTTCCGGGCGTCGGCCAGGACGATCGTCTCACCATCCTCGCGCGCAATCTCCCAGTGGCCCACCAGCGGATCCACTGCGAGCGCGCGCTGCTGCGCCAGCGCGAGGGCCGGAAGCCCCAGCGTGAACGCGACGAGCGCGGCCGCCTTGCGCTGCTTCAGCCGCTTGCCTCTGCGCTTCCCTTTGAGCTGTACCCACACCATCCACACGCCGCTCAGCCAGAGGAGGAGCAGCACGAGCCCGGCCGGCAGGAACAGGCCCAGCTTGGTCCAGTCGCCCGCGAGAAACGAACCGTCGTGGATCGATTCGATGAGGTCGGATCGGCGGTAGGCGGTCTGCAGCACGTGTCCCGAGTCGAGGTCCACCTGCACCTCCCAGCGGCTCATCAAGGTGATCTTTGCGATCCCCCGGCCCGGACGCACGTCGATGCGGTCGACATCATCCCACCCGGTGACCCCGAGCGACGGGATCCCCTGCAGGCTCGCCATGATCCGGTCGAAATCGATCGCCGGGACCGTGCTGCTGCCGCGGTGTTCGGGCGGCTGCACCCAGTCCCACTGCTTCTTCATCTGCAGCAGGATGCCGCTGGAGATGATGACGAGGAGCGGGAGCGCGGCTGAAAAAGCCGCCCAGTAGTGGACCTTGCGGTTAGCGACGTTGAAATGCACGTGGAACGGTCCCCCAGTAGAACCCGCACCGTCAATTACTACCAGCGGCCGTACTTCCGCGAATGGTTTAGGATAGACGCCGACTTCCGATCCGGATGCGCTACTACCTGCTGCTCGTGCTCATCTCGCTCGCAGCGTATGCGGCCGCGAGCACCCTTGCCGCGATCGCGGCCTCGATTGCGTGGCCTGTGATCCGCCGGCGTGGCCGCCAGGCGGCGTCCAGCGCTCGAGCGCGTATGTTCGCGGCTGCGCGGCTGATGCCAGTCGCCGCCGGCTTCGTGTTCGCGCTCTGTCTGTCGGCGGCGTTTCTCCGCTATGAACCACCCGATACGACAGAGAATCCCGGGTTGCTGCTGGTCGCGGCGGCGCTGCTGACGCTGGCGCTGGTGATCTCATCGGCGACACGGATCGCGGCCGCCGTTCGCGCCGCCGTCGAGTGCTCGCGTCTGCTTCGCGCCTGCGGGCGCAGGCTCGTTCGCAGCGACGGCACGCGCGTCTGGATCGTGGATACGCCCTATCCGGTTGCGGCGGTTACCGGCATCTTCAGAACACGGCTGCTGCTCTCGACCCGCATCGTCGAGGAGTGCCCGTCGGCGGAGCTCGATGTCGTCGTCCGCCACGAGTCGGCGCACGTCCGCCGCGGCGACAATCTCGTCCGCGCCGCCATGCTCTATCTGCCCGATCCGCTGGCATGGCTGCAGGCCGGGCGCGAGATGATGGACGCCTGGGCGGCGGCGGCCGAGGAGTCTGCGGACGATGCGGCTGCCGGGCAGCAGGCCGAGGCGCGAACGGCGCTCGCCTCGGCACTCGTCCGCGTCGCCGGCATGAGCGGTCCGCCCGCGCCCCGGTGGATGCCGGCGCTGGCCTTCTACGAAGGCACGAACCTGGAACAGCGCGTCCGGCGCCTGCTGGATCCGTCGCGCGTCCCGACCGGGATGCCGCTGGGGACCGTCGCGGCGCTGCTTGCGCTGGCGGTCGGCGGCGCGTTCGCGCTGACCGATGCGGCCGCCCGCGAACTGCACGCCTGGATGGAAGTCGCCGTCCGCCTGGTTCCGTAGCCTCCCCAGCACGATCCCCGACCTGCGCGACGTACACTCGTGTCGTGTCAGACGTCCCGCAGCACGACGTCATCGTGGTCGGCGCCGGTGCCGCCGGTCTCGCGTCGGCGATCTTCGCGCGCCGCATCAGCCGGGCGTCGGTCCGCGTCGTGGATGGCGCCGCGCGTATTGGCGCGAAGATTCTGGTCAGCGGCGGCTCGCGCTGCAACGTGACCAACGCCGTCGTTACGGAGCGGGACTATTGGGGCGGCCGGAGAACGATCATCAAGCGCGTGCTCGCCCGGCTGCCGGTGCCGCAGACCATCGCGTTCTTCGAAGAGATCGGCGTGCCGTTGAAGGAGGAAGCGACGGCGAAACTCTTTCCGAGATCCGACCGGTCGCGGGACGTGCTCGACGGCCTGCTGGCTGCCGCGCGGGCGTGTGGGGTGACGCTCAGTCCGTCCACCCGCGTTCACGGGATCGGCCGTGAGGATCGTAAATTCCGGCTCGAAACGTCGCGAGGGCCTCTGACCGCCACCGCGGTCGTCCTCGCGACCGGCGGCCTGTCGCTGCCGAAAACGGGGAGCGACGGCGCGGGCCTGCAGATTGCCCGCGCGTTCGGACACTCGCTCGTCCCCACCACTCCGGCGCTGGCGCCGCTCGTGCTTCATGATGGACTGAACGAATCGATCTCCGGGGTGGCGCAGGAGGTCGAGCTGACGCTCCGCGTGGATGGCCGGATCACGGAGCGGATTCGCGGCCCGATGCTGTGGACGCACTTCGGCATCAGCGGTCCCGCGGCGCTCGACATGTCGCGACATTGGTTGCGCGCGAGGCTCGAGGGGAAGACGGCGGCGGTCAGCGCCAGCCTGCGCCCCGGCCGCAGCTTCGAATCCGTCGAAGCCGGCTGGACGGCGGCCGCCGCGAACCATCCGCGGCTCACGCTGCAGAATGCCCTGGCGGAGATGCTCCCGGCTTCGGTGGCATCGGCGGTTCTCGGTCATCTCGCGGTCGACCGCGACATGCGTCTGGCGGCGTTGACGCGCGAGGCGCGGCGCGCGCTGTCACACGCGCTGACCGAGCTCCCGCTCCCCGTCAGCGACAGCCGGGGCTACAACTATGCCGAGGCGACCGCCGGCGGGATCGCACTCGACGAGATCGATCCGGCCTCGATGGAGTCGCGCACGTGTCCCTGGCTGTTTCTCGTCGGCGAGATGCTGGACGTCGACGGACGGCTCGGCGGCTTCAACTTCCAGTGGGCGTGGTCGAGCGGGCGGACGGCGGCCGAAGGCCTCGCGAGCCGGATGGGCGCCGCATGCTGAAGGCACTCGAAGCTCTCGGCCTGATGCTCGTCGTGCTGGCGCTGGCGGCGTGCGACTCGTCACGTGGCCCACGCCTGCGCGCCATCGATCTTCTCAAGCAGTTCGGCGCCGCCGAGACGCGGCCAGTGTCGGGGCGCTTCGAGATGGAGGACCGCGAGTGCGGCGGGCAGTCTCACGGGAGTCTCGCCGTGCCGCCCACGAGCCGGGTGATCTGGCCGCTGAGGCTGCCCGAAAGGGCGGTTTTCGCCACGCAGGTCGCGGTCACCGGGCCGCCCGGTGCGTCGGCGGCCTTCCGGGTCGGGATCAGCGACGACAGGATCTACGAGCCGCTCGCCACGCAGACGGTCAGCGCCAGCGACTGCGCGCGCGGGTGGGTGCCGATCGAGGTGGATCTCGGGCGCTACTCAGGCTGGAAGTTCAGCATCTTCTACCAGCCCGCGCGCCGCGAGTGGCGCCTGGTGCTCGGCGTAAACGCGGCCGCCGGCGCGCCGGAACGGGCCTACTGGGCGCTGCCGGGAATCGAGACCGACGCCAGGGCCGCGCAGAGGTTTCGGCGACGATAAAAGCGTTCGACGTGTGATGTGCGATGTGCGAGGTGCCAACGTTCGACGTGCGACGTGCGATGTGCTGCTTACGTGGCGCACCGAGCACGGCGCCCGGACGGCGGTTACTGAGTCTTGTCCTTCTTGAGTTGCCGGCGCTTGTCGCGGACCAGCTGTTCGAGTGTCTGGAGCAGTTCCGCTCCGCCGTCCTGCGAGCCGACGGAGTCTACGAGATTCGAGAGGACGGGGACGGCGGCGCCGTCGCGGGCCTGGAACAGGCCGGCGAGCACTTGCCCGGCCAGCTGCGCCTGCAGCTGCGGGCGCGTCAGGGCCGCTGAATACAGGAACGCCCGCCCGGCCTGGCGCCGCTGCAGGACGCCCTTCTTGTACAGGCGGTCCAGGGTGGTCATGACGGTGGTGTAGGCGACCCGCCGCGGCAGCCGTGTCTGGACGTCACGGACCGCGAGATCGTCTTGGATCCAGAGCACGTTCATCACGTCGCGCTCGAGCAGCCCGAGCGCCGTTTCGACCGGATCCCCGGCCCCCCCGAACCACCGGCCGCCGAGCAGCTTTCGAATCACCTGAAAAGTATCGGGACTTGGCCGGCGGCTTGTCAAACCGCGGTCCGTGTGACCGCGGGCGCCTGAGGCCCGTCCGCCCCCGCTTCGTCACGCGGTTCAGTGCGCTCGTCGCCGCGCTCGTCCCACACGTCGGCCTCGGCGATCGCTTTGATTTCCGGGCGGTTTCGCGCCTCCTTGACGAGCTCCGAGCGCGGATCCGAAAAGCCCCATTCGCGAACGTCGATCGTGAAACTGAAGCGGGAGATCAGCGGCCCGCGCGTGAAGTCGGCGTCCTGGTCTTCGCGGGCGAACTCCTCGTGCGCGTTCCCGAGCAGGCGCTCGGGAACCCAGGATGGGATGTTGCCCTTGTAGCCCGGGTACACGTAGGCGAACATCAGCACCTGCGAGAGCAGCAGCGGCCAGTTCACGCCTACGCGAGTGACGAGTCGCTCCCAGTTCAGCGACTCGCCGAGGCACAGGATCAGATGGACGATGTCCGACATGTCATGTCGGTGGCGTTCGCTGATGAAGAGGCGGTGCCAGATGAGCTCCTCCGCCGGCGCGATCCTGACCGGCGTCGCGGCGAGGATCCCCGGGTGACTGTGCGCGATCCATCCTTCATCGATGGAGGCGATGCCGTTGCCCATCCCGAAGATCAGGTCCACGAAGTGTTCGCCGTGCGTCGCCTTGGCGAGCCAGTGGTCGTCTGCGAGCCGGGTGACGAAACCGGCGTCGCGCAGCGCGCGTGCCGCGGCGACGACCGACGACGGCTGGAAGAAGAGATCGAGATCCTTCGTCTTGCGGTAGATGCCGGTGTGCTCGTAGATGGCGTAGGCGCCCGCGACGACATACTGGAGCCCCGCCGCATTGAGCGCTTCGAGGGCGCGGCGATAGACCTCGCGCTCGACGTCGGGGATCCAGAAGTCGCCGTGGGTCAGCGACTTTCTCTCCTCGGGCGTGAGGCGCCGCGGACGACGTCCTTTCACATTCGGCACATCAACCTCGTCCGCAGCCTAACGCAGCAACACCCGGGCCAGCTCTAGAGCTCGCAGTCGCCGCCCGTCCGCTTGACGGCCTTGACCTCGAGGCGCTTGATGGACAGCTGGGTTCCTGTCTGGACCGTGGGCGTGCCGGGCTTGCCGGCTGTGCCGGTGGCGTTGTCGGCCGGCTGCGCCGACTGCCGCGTGGCGACCTGGGACTGCTGATCGATCACGCCGGTGACCTCGACCCTCCTCCCGACGTGGTCCTGGAGGTTCACCCCTGCATCGCCGGCGAGCTCATAGGTCGCTGCCGGCGCGCCGTCGACCGTTTGTGCCGTGGTGACGACGTACGTGCCCTCCGCGTCCCCCGCTCGCAGGCAGCCGATGACCGTGGCCGGCTGGTTCGCCGGGCTCGAGGCCTGCGTCTGCGTTTGCGCCGCGGGGACCTCCGGTTCGCGCTGGCACCCGGCGGCGGCGGTGGACAGGAGGACCAGGCCGGCCAGACTGACGGTTGTGATGGCTCGCATGAAATCTCCTCTCACAGCAGCAGTTCCGGCAATGCAGGATGCAGGCCATGAGCGCCGAGGGTGGGGGTCGCGGCTATCCGATCTTTCGCCCGACGAAAAAAGGCCCGAGACGATCCAGATAGAGCGAGGTCTGTTGCGTTCTGCGCATCGACTGCACGACCGCCGACAGCGGGAACAGTTCCTTCCCTATGAGGCCGATCACGAAGTCGTTGTCGCTTCGATCGAGACCGTGACAGGCCAGCCGGACGTCGTGCACGTAATCGCCGGCGCCGAACGCCATGCCGATCGAGCCGTGTTCCGCGAGGATCCGCCGTTGTTCGTCGGCCGCCAGCTGCGCGAACGCGCCGCTCCGTCGAAGCGGGTACCAGACCGCCCAGCGCCAATCCGGGTTGAGTGCCGTGCGCAGCGGCCGCTCGATCAGCGTGTCGTTCAGGTCCGGCTCGTACCCCAGCGAGTAAGTCCGGCCAAACATCGTGTAGTCGGGCTTGAGCACGAGCGACTTGAGCTCCCCATGCTTCAGCGCCGGCCGAACGGTGTCGACGAATACGTTCGGATCCCGGGAGATCGCGAGTACGGCAATGCCGGCGGGGTCGTTCAGATCTTCGTAGACCACGGTCTTGACGGGCAGCGGCGCGAGCGCGCCGGCGACGGCGAGCGCGTCCGGGCAACCGCCGAAAGCGAGGAGCTGCATGAACAACCGGTCGTCGGACCGCTGGGGCTCGCCGTTCCTGATGCCCCCTTTTTCGCTGAGGTCGGGCGGTTCGATGTGTGCTCGTCGGTTGTGCTCAGCCATTGAAGATCGGTCGAAACTCCGCTAAATTGTGCCTACGACTATGACGAGTCCCGCCGATCCCCGCAAGGCCGCCGAGAGCTGCATCAAGGACCTGATCACCATTGTGCAGCAGCAGCCGGCTGGCGACGCCCGTACGGCCCTGCTGCAGGAATGCGAGGCGCTCGCGCGGGCGATCGCCGCATTCCATATGGAAGGCATCCGCTTCCGGGCGTTCAACGTGGATCGCCTGCTGCAGAAGGGCACGATGGAGCTTCCACCTGCGGCCGGGGACGCCTTCGCGCAGATGAGGCGTCACCTCGACGAGGCCGGGTTCCACACACGGTCTCATCAGTCGCCCGTCTGAGCATGATACTGCTCTGCTGCAAACGCCGTCGCCGTTGGTAAAATTCGGCATCCCAATGAACCAACTCAAGACCTTGCCCGATACCGCCGCGCTCGAGGCGGCCATTGCCGAGTCCCGCGAGCGTCCCGTGCTCATCTTCAAACACAGCCGGACGTGCGGCATCAGCGCCGAAGCGTTCGACGAGCTGCACGAGCATCTCGCGGAAGTGTCGCCCGGGGCCTCGTACAACCTGATTACCGTACAGAGCCACCGGGCGGTGTCGGATGAAGCGGCGGCCCGGCTCGGCGTGCGGCACGAGACGCCGCAAGCCATCCTGCTGAGAGACGGCGTCCCGGTCTGGAAGGCGTCGCACTTCCGGATCACGGCCAAAGAGCTGACGCGCATCCTCTCATGATGCCG
>DATFFM010000098.1:0-3603 GCA_035250005.1 Vicinamibacterales bacterium
GGCCGTGAAAGTCCCGACCTCGGGCCGCCCGGGCACGTGGGTCATCCAGGTTCAGGCGCTGCAGAATCGGTCAGCCGCGAGCTCGATTGTTCAAGGGCTCATCGCCAAGGGATATCCCGCATTCCTGCTGCAGCCCTCCGCGGGCGCGCCGGCGATTTACCGCGTCCAGATCGGCCGCTACCGCGAGCGCCGGGAGGCCGAGGAGGTCGCGCGCCGGCTCGAAAAGGAAGAGCAATTCAAGCCGGACATCAAGCGCTAGCCCTGCTCTCGGGAGCTCTCCTTGCGCTGAGCTTTCCCCGGTACGGGCACCCGGCATTCGCCTGGGTCGCGCTCACTCCGCTCATCATTGCCGTCTGGCGAGCCGGCTCGCTGCGACGCGCGTTCTTTCTCGGGCTGCTGGCCGGCGCCGTCTACTTCTGGGGCACCCTCTACTGGCTGATCCAGACGATGACGACGTTTGGCGGGCTGTCGACGATCACGGCCGTCTTCGCCGCATGCCTGCTCGTTGCCTACCTGTCGTTGTTTCCGGCGGTGTTCGCCGTCCTGCTTGCGCGAAGCCGTCGCGCGTTCGGCGGTTCGGCGCTGGCGCTGGCCGCGCCGATCTGGGTGACGACCGAGCTTGGCCGCCAGTACCTCTGGGACGGCTTTCCGTGGGAGCTCCTGGGCTACAGCCAGGTCACGGTGCTCCCGATCGCGCAGATTGCCAGCGTCGCGGGGGTCTACGGGCTGTCGGCGCTCCTCGCATTCGGGGCGGCTGCGCTGGCGGCGCCGATCCTCCTCACCGGTCGCGCGAGGCTGGCCTATCCCGCCGTTGCGGCCGTACTGGTCGGGGGATGCGCCGTGTGGGGGCACCTGCGGTTGCAGGCCTCGCCGTTGCTCAGCGCGGGTGACCCGGTGCGCGCCGCCGTCATTCAGGGGAACATCGAGCAGGAAGACAAGTGGAACCCCGAGCTCCGCGATGCGATCACCGACCGGTACCTCGCGATGACGCGCCAGGCGCTGGCCGGTGGCGCGACGTTCATCATCTGGCCCGAATCGTCCACCCCGTTCTACTTCGAGCGTGACCTGATTCGCGGCGCCGCCATCCGCCGGCTCGCGACCGAAGCGGGAGCGACGCTGCTGATCGGGAGCGATCAGGTCGAGCCCCTGAAAGCGACCTCACCGGATCAGCAGCCCGCGTCGCAGTACTACAATGCGGCCTTCCTCATCCGTCCGAACGGGGAGGTGGGCGCGGTCTATCGCAAGATGCACCTGGTGCCGTTCGGCGAGTACGTGCCGCTCCAGAACCTGCTGTTCTTCGTCGGGCCGATCGTCGAGGCAGTGTCGGCGTTCACGCCGGGAGAGGATCCCGTTCTGCTGCCGATCGGCGATCACCTGGCCAGCACCGCGATCTGCTACGAGGTGATCTTTCCCAGCCTCATCCGGCGCTTCGTGCAGGACGGCAGCGAGCTCCTCACGACCATCACCAACGACGCGTGGTACGGCCGCTCGTCGGCCGCGTATCAGCACTGGGACCAGGCGTCCATGCGGGCGATCGAAGAGGGGCGCTACCTCGCGCGTGCCGCCAACACCGGCATCAGCGGCTTCGTGGATCCCTACGGCCGGGTGCTGCAGAAGACGGACCTGTTTCACGAGGCGATCCTCGTCGCCGATCTGCGCTTCATCAAGGCCCGCACGATCTACAGCCGGATCGGCGATCTCGTGGCGTGGCTGTCGCTGGCCGTCGCAGGCGCCGCTTTGGCGGTGTCTTTCCGCATTCGTTAGAATTGAACGTTCAGCCTTACTTCAGCATTCAGCGTTCAGCATTCACTATTGTCATGAGCCTCCAACTCGACGAACAGCTCCGCAGATACGAAGACCTCGCCCGCCGCGCCAAGGATCTGCGGAGCTATCTTTGACGCCTCCCGCCCCGCAGAGGAGCTCGCCCGGATCGAAGCGCGCGTAGCGGACCCTGATTTCTGGAAGGACCAGGAGGCGGCGCAGAAGCTGCTGCAGCGGCGCCGCCGCCTCGAAGAAGACCGCGATCTCGGCGGGTCGCTCAAGTCGCGCGTCGAGGATCTCGGCGTCATGGTGGAGTGGGCCCAGGCCGGCGAACCGGTTCTCGAGGATCTCGCGCGTGCGCTCGACGAGCTCGGCGCGCAGGTCGATGCCGGCGAGACCAAGAAGATGCTGGGCGGCGAGCACGACCGCCGGAGCGCGATCGTGACCATCCACCCGGGCGCCGGCGGCACCGAGTCGCAGGACTGGGCCGAGATGCTGCTTCGCATGTATATCCGGTGGACGGAGCGCCACAACTTCAAGCGCGAGATGATCGACTATCAACCAGGTGAAGAAGCCGGCATCAAGAGCGCGACGTTCACGGTCAACGGCGACTACGCCTACGGCATGCTGCTCGCCGAAGCGGGGGTCCACCGGCTCGTGCGCATCTCCCCGTACGACCAGGCGGCACGCCGCCACACGTCGTTCGCATCGGTCTACGTCTGGCCCGAGCTGCCGGAGGACGCCGACATCGAAATCGACGAGAAGGACCTTCGCGTGGATACTTACCGCTCCAGCGGCGCGGGCGGGCAGCACGTCAACGTCACGGATTCGGCCATCCGCATCACCCACATCCCTTCGGGCATCGTCGTCTCCTGCCAGAACGAGCGCTCGCAGCACAAGAACCGCGCGTCGGCGATGAAGGTGCTGCGATCGCGGCTGTTCGACATGCGGCTGAAGGAGCAGCAGGCGAAGCTCGAACAGCTGGGCGGGGAGAAGAAGGACATCGCCTTCGGGAGCCAGATACGCAGCTACGTCCTGCACCCGTATCAGTTGATCAAGGACCACCGCACGAAGGAGGAGGTCGGCGACGTCAACCGCGTCCTCGACGGCGATATCGACGGGTTCATCAAGACCTACCTGATGCGCAAGGCCACAGGGTCGCTTGCGCCGCCGCAGGATGAGGAGTAACCACGGTTGCCGATTGGGAAGTTCGATTGCGGATCGACGGGTTGCGGATTGTGGATTGGGATTGACCTTCTTGGTGTGGTTCGTGTTCTTCGTGCACCCAGTGCCGAAACCGTGACGCGCGGCGGGAACGACGACTGGACGGGCTGACGGCGGGGATCGCGAGGATCACGAAGGACACGAAGGGCACCAAGGGAGCACACCACGGCAGGAGGGTTGGACGACGAGTCAGCAGCGACTGGTTTTGCCTTTTTGAAAAGATTGACGTTGTCGCCTCCTTCGTGACCTTGGTGTTCTTCGTGCACCCAGTGCCGAAACCGTGACGCGCGGCGGGAACGACGACTGGACGGGCTGACGGCGGGACCGCGAGGATCACGAAGGACACGAAGGGCACCAAGGGAGCACACCACGGCAGGAGGGTTGGACCACGAGTCAGCACCGTTAGATCTGGAAGATCGCTGCCGGTTCGCCTCGGTGATCAGCGGCGTCACCGCCTTCTGATCGCCCAATCCGCACATCCGCAAAATCGTCGGCTACTGTTTGATGGACCCCGGCTGTGTGCCGGCGATGAAGGCCTCCGAGATAGCCCCGGGGGTGCCCTCGTCGCTGATGCCGCCGGTGCCCTTGTCGACCGAAATGAAGACGATGTTGCCCGGC
>DATFFM010000099.1:0-33000 GCA_035250005.1 Vicinamibacterales bacterium
TGGCTTCAGCGCGCTGGCGTTCTTCGCGCTTGCGCGCCCGGATCTCGGCGATGCGCTGGGCGTGCGGGATCTCGAGCTTCCCCTCGGGGACGGCGGTGTAATCGAAGTCCGGCACGGTCACGCGCGGCAGCCGGCGCCCGATCGCCTTCTCGATGTCGCGGAGATCCGACTCTTCGTCGGGCGCCACGAACGTGAAGGCGTCGCCGACCGCTTCGGCGCGGCCGGTGCGGCCGACGCGGTGGATGTAATCGTCCGGCGCCTGCGGCACGTCGAAATTGACGACGTGCCCGAGCTCCTCGACGTCGATGCCGCGGGCGGCGATGTCGGTGGCGACCAGCACCGGGTAGCGCCCCGACTTGAACCCGGCGAGCGCCGCCGTGCGCTGCCCCTGCGAGCGGTTGCCGTGGATGCGCTCGGCGTTGATCCCGTTCCGCACGAGGAACTCGGCGAGCCGGTTGGTGCGGTGCTTGGTGCGCGTGAACACCAGTGCCTGCTTGACGAGACCGGTCTTCAGCAGGTGCAACAGCAGCGACCGCTTGACGTCCTGCGGCGCCGGGTAGACCGCCTGGGTGATGCCCGAGGCCGGCGTCGCCTGCCGCGCCTTCTGGATCATCTCAGGGTTGCGCAGCATCTCCTGCGTCAGCTTCAGAATCTCGGGCGGCATCGTCGCGCTGAAGAAGAGCGTCTGTCGCTTCTGCGGCACGTGCCGCAGGATCCGGCGGATGTCGGGCAGAAAGCCCATGTCCAGCATCCGATCCGCCTCGTCGAGCACGAGGTACTCGAGGTGCGCGAGCTTCGCGTAGGGCGCGCGGAGGTGGTCGAGGAGCCGTCCGGGAGTGGCGATCATCACGTCGACGCCGCTCCGGAACGCGTGCTCCTGCGGGCCCATCGACACGCCGCCGAAGACAGAGGCGCCCGTGAGCGGCGTGTGGACCGCGAGCGCGTTGAACTCCTCGAGGATCTGGGCCGCCAGCTCTCGCGTCGGGGCCAGCACCAGCGCGCGCGTCCGGCCGCGCGGTTTCTCCATGAGGTTGTGCAGGATCGGCAGCAGGAACGCCGCGGTCTTGCCGCTGCCGGTCTGCGCGCACGCGAGCACGTCGCGCCCGGCAAGCGCCGGAGGGATGGCGTCGGCCTGGACGGGGGTCGGTCGCGCGAAGCCGAGCTCTCGAATACTCTTGAGCAGGCTCGGGTGGATCTTCAGAGTGGTGAACGGCAAGTATGGTCTCCCGGGCAGCCCGACAGGGCCGCCACAACCTTCAACGATACCGGTTGAGGCCGCCCCACGTCCATTCGGGCGCCCATTCGGGGCCGTCTTCATCCACAATGGGAGGAAGCTTATGGCTGCATCGCGCGTCCGTCTCGTGACACTCATTACGGTGATCGTGATCGCGTCAGGCGCCTGCAACCGCGATGTCCCGGCGCCGCCGCCCAAGACGTCCGAGTCGCCCGAAGCTGCGCCGCCAACCAAACGCGTCGTCGGGCCGCTCTCCGAAGCCGATGCCGCGGCGCTCGCGACGATGAACGACGGCCTGAAGCGCTACGTCGATCTCCACAAAGACCTCGAGAAGGGTCTGCCCAAACTGCCGGACGAGGCAACGCCCGAGCAGATCGACAAGAACCAGCGCGCGCTGGAGCAGAGGATCCGCGAGGCGCGAAAATCGGCGAAGCAGGGGGAGCTCTTCACGCCCGAGGCACGGCCGGTGATCAGACGGCTGCTCGCGGCGGTGTTCGACGGCCCGGAGGGCCGGCAGCTGATGGCGTCGATCCTGGACGAAAACCCGGTCGGGATGAAGGTCGGCGTGAACATGCGCTATCCGGACACGGTGCCCATCTCGACGGTGCCGCCCGAGGTGCTGCAGACGCTGCCCAAGCTGTCGGAGGACATGGAGTACCGGTTCATCGGCCGGCACCTGATCCTGCTCGACGCGCATGCGCACCTGATCGCCGACTACATCGAAAACGCGTTGCCGGAGTAGAGACTGGAGGTTCTCATGCACCCAGCCCGCGTGCTGGTTCTCGCTGGCTTGTCCGTAACGTTCATGACGGCGACCGCCTGCAAGGGCGTGGACTTCTCGGTCGGACGATCGGCCACCGCATCCGAAGCCGCGCAGCCCGCCGCACAGGCCGTGGCGCTCCCGAACAAAGAGGGGTCCTTCAAGTTCGCCGTCTTGGGCGATTTCGGTACCGGCGACGATTCCCAGTACGAGCTCGCCCGGACGATGGCCGACGTGCACGGCCGGTTCAAATACCAGACGGTCGTACTGGTCGGCGACAACCTGTACGGCTCCGAGCGGCCGCAGGACTTCCGGAAGAAGTTCGAAACGCCGTACAAGCCGCTGCTCGATTCCGGCGTGAAATTCTATGCCTCGCTGGGGAACCACGATGCCCGCGAGCAGCGCTATTACAAGCTCTTCAACATGGACGGCCGGTTGTATTACACGTTCAACCCGAATCCCGACGTCCGCTTCTTTGCGCTGGAAAGCACCTACCCGGAGCCGGAGCAGATCCGGTGGTTCGAGAACGAGCTCAAGGCCTCGACCAGCGACTGGAAGATCGCGTTCTTCCATCACCCGCTGTACTCGTCGGGCGGGCGCCATGGCTCCGACATCCGCCTGCGCAACGTCCTCGAGCCGCTGCTGGTGAAGTACAACGTCAGTCTCGTGCTGCAGGGGCACGATCATTTCTACGAGCGGATCAAGCCGCAGAAAGACATCGCCTACTTCGTCGTGGGATCCGGCGGCAAGCTCCGGAGCGGCAACATCGAGTCCGATTCGGGCCTCACGGCCGCCGGCTTCGACCGTGACCTGGCCTTCATGGCCGCGGAGATCGACGGCGACCAGATGTACTTCAACACGATCAGCCGCAACGGCCAGACCGTCGACTCGGGTGTGCTCACGCGACGGAAGGTCCAGCAGGAGCCCTAGGTGGGCCGGATCGATCGACACACGCTGGCCGTCGTGTGCGCGCTGCTCGCGATGGCTGCATGCGGCCGGTCGAGCGACCCGCCGCCGCGCGTGCCTGATCCCGACGCCGGCGATGCGGCCGCGCGTGAGTGGCGCGTCAAGCACGAGGCCGACTACCGGCGCGACTGGGTCAGCGTGGCCGGCCTCCACGTTCTGAAGCCTGGACGCAACCGCGCCGGCAGCGCCGCGGGCAACGACATCGTCCTGCCCGCATCAGCCCCCGCCACGCTCGGCGTCTTCGAGCTGACCGGCCAGCGCGTCCGCTTCGAGCCCGCGCCTGGTGCAGGGGTGCGGCTCAACGACGAACCAGTGACGGCCGCGAGAGACCTGCGCGACGATGCGCAGCGCGGGGCCGACGAGCTCGTGGTGGGCGACACGCGGCTGGTGGTGCATGTCAGCGGCGGCAACCGGGCGGTCCGCGTGCGCGATCCGAACGGTCCGCTCGCGAAGGCCTTCGCCGGCTTTGCCTGGTTCCCGATCGATGCCCGGTACCGGGTCGTGGGGCGCTTCATCAAGGATCCGCAACCGGAGCGGCGCAAGGTGGTGAACACCTACGGCGACGTCGACGAATACACCACCGAGGGGGTGGTCGAGTTCCACCTGCTCGGGCAGACGCTGCGCCTGCGCCCGTTCACGACCCGGCCCGGGCGGTTCTACTTCGTCTTCCGCGATGCGTCGAGCGGCCAGGAGACCTACGAGACCGCGCGCTTCCTGTATTCGGACCTGCTGCCCGATGGCACGACCGTGCTCGATTTCAACATCGCGTACAACCCGCCGTGTGCCTTCAATCCGTATACGACCTGCCCCATCCCGCTCCGCGAGAATCGCCTCCCGGTGAAGATCCTGGCCGGTGAGAAGGCGTATTCGCCCCAGCGACCGTGAACGCGATCGAGGACGAATGGCTCTGGGGATGGGATGCGACGCCGTGGATCGTCTCCGTGTGTGCGGACGCCGCCGGACGCGCGACGATCTGGCGCCGTGATCCGGCGAGCGGACGACTGATTCAGGAAGCCGACCGGTTCCGGCCGTGGATCCTGCTCGACCGGATCGACGACCTGCCGGGTATCGTGCGGGCCGGAACGGTGAGCGCGACGGCGGGCCGGGTGACGTATCGAGAGCTGGACGGCCCGGGGTCGCTCCGCTTCCTGCTCGAAGCGCCCGACGCGCGGGCGCTTGCGTCGGTGGTGCTGCCGGCGGCATCCCGCCGGGCCGGCCGCTCCCTCGAAACCCTCCGCGACCTGGGCAAGGAACACGTCCTCGCGCTGCCGCCCGAGGAACAGTATCTCGTCGCCACCGGCCGGACGTATTTTCGCGATCTCACCTTCGACCGCGTCCGCCGGATGCAGTTCGACCTCGAAACGACCGGCCTCGACCCGGAGCGGGACCGGATCTTCCTGATCGCGGTACGGCATCCGTCCGGCCTGGCTCGCGTCCTCGAAGCGCACGGCCGCGACGATGCCGGTGAGGCCGATCTGATCCACCGGCTCGTGGGAGTGGTGGCAGCCGCGGATCCGGACGTGATCGAGAACCACAACCTGCACGGGTTCGATCTCCCCTTCCTCGACCAGCGTGCCCGGCGCCTTGGCGTGCCGCTCACGCTGGGCCGGATGGGCGCCGGGCTGCGGCAGCGGACGGCGCGGCGGGGCATCGACGCCGGCAGCGACGGCGCCCCTCGCCGTGTGCGGCTCGTCGCACCGGGCCGCGAGCTGATCGACACGCTCGACGCGGTCATGCGCCATGGCTTCGCGACGCGGGACCTGGCTGGCTATGGTCTGAAGGAGGTGGCGCGGCATTACGGCATCGCGGGGCCGGATCGCGAGCACATCGCCGGGGATCAGGTCTACCGGGTCTACTCCCGCGATCCGGACCGCGTGCGGCGCTACGCCATCGCCGACGTCGAAGAGGCCGCGGCCCTGGCGCGCATGTTCGGCGGCGCGGCCTTCGCCCTGGCGCAGATGGCGCCGAGACGCTACGAGCGGCTCGCCGATGCGGGTGCGGCAACCGGCGTCATCGATCCGCTGCTGGTCCGCGCGTACCTGCGGGCGGGATCCGCGCTGCCGGCGCACCAGGCAGGGGACGGCACCTCACACACGGGCGCGGCACTGCACCTCTTCGCCTCCGGCGTCGCACACCGCGTCGTCAAGGCGGACGTCGCGAGCCTGTATCCCTCGCTGATGCGCGCGCACCGGATCGGCCCCGCCCGCGACCATCTCGGCGCGATGCTCGCGCTGGTGGATCGGCTCGTCGAGCAGCGGCTGCAGGCGAAGGCGAGCGCCCGGGCCGCCCCGCCGGGGTCCGTGGAACGGCACACCGACGAGGCCATGTCGGCGGCGATGAAGCTCGTGGTGAACTCGGCCTACGGCTACCTCGGCGCCGGCGGCGGTCTGACGCGGTTCGCCGACGTGCATGCGGCCAACGAGGTCACGCGCCGCGGCCGCGAGACGCTCGATCTGATGTGCCGGGAGCTTGCGGCGCGCGGCGTCACCTTGCTCGAGGCGGATACCGATGGCGTGTACTTCTCGGTGCCGGAAACCTGGAGCGAAGCGGACGAGCGGCGGGCCGTCACGGACGTGGCACGGCTGCTGCCGCCGCTCGTGCAGCTCGAGTTCGAGGGGCGCTACGCGGCGATGCTTTCGCACGAGCCGAAGAACTACGCCCTCCTCGAATACGGCGGCGGGCTCGTCTTGCGAGGCGTCGCGTTTCGATCGAGCCGCGCGGAGCCGTTCGGCGAAGCCTTTCTTCGCCGGTCCGTCGAGCGGCTGCTGGTCGGCGACGTCGCCGGCGTGCGCCGTGTCTACCTCGCGGCGATCGCCGCCCTCCGCACCCGCGTGCTGGCGACCGCCGACGTATCGTCCCGGGTCCGCCTGACGAAGAGCCCTGAAGAGTACCTGGCCAGCCGGACGGATCGCTGCGAACTGCCGTACGAAGCCATGCTGGCGTGCGGCCGCACGACCTGGAGCGCGGGCGAGCGCATTCGCGTATATCGCACGTCGAGCGGGCAGGGGGCACTGCTCCCCGCCTCCGACGACGGGTCCGAGGGAGGCCCCGGGAGCGATCCACGGGACTACGACGTGAATCACTACCTGGCGGTCCTCCGCGATCTGTTCGCCACGCGGCTGGCGCGCGCGCTCACCCCCGGCGATTTCGCCGCGGTTTTCGCGGACCCCGATCAGCTGGTGCTCTTTCCCCCGGTCCTTGCCGAGATGCGCCCCATCCTGACACGCGAGCTGACGTCGAGTCGAGCTTTGCCGGATCCGGAGTATTGAGCAGCAGGTGAACTCTTTGTGCCCCGATTACGTCAGGTGCTGGCATGCTGCACGATCTCCGGACGGCCGTCCGTGCCATCCTCAAGGACCGCTGGCTGGCGGCCGCCGCGGTGTTCGCGCTGGCGCTGGGGATCGGGGTCAATGCCACGGTCTTCACCCTCGTCAATGCCGTTCTGATCCGCGGTCTCCCGTTCGAGGACTCTGCCAGGCTCTACGTGCTCGGCACCCGCAGGCTCCCGGCCGAGGGCCGCGGGCAGGACCCGGTCTCGTACCAGGAGCTCCAGGACTGGCGGTCTCAGGCCAGGTCGTTCGCCGACATGGCGGCGTTCGCCCAATACACGATGAACATTGCCGACGACCGGGGGATGCCGGAACAGCAGAGCGGCGCGCGGGTGTCGGTCAATCTCTTCAGGCTGCTCGGGCAGCAGCCGCTCCTCGGGCGTGACTTCAGCCCCGAGGACGGGCAGAAGGACGCCGAGCGCGTGGCGATCCTGGGCCACACGCTCTGGACGAACCGGTACGGCGCCGACCCGAACATCCTTGGCAAGGCGATCCGCATCAACGGGGAGCCGGCGGTCATCGTCGGCGTCCTGCCTCCGGGCGTCAAGTTTCCGACGCGTGCGGAGTTGTGGACGCAGGTCATTCCGAACGCGGAGAACGCCAGGCGGAACCGGCGCGAGTACTCGGTTGCCGGACGTGTACGGCCCGGCGTGAGCCGCGCCCAGGCGCAGACGGAACTGAGCGGCATCGCCGCGAGGCTCGCGGCCGAGTATCCCGACACGAACAAGGATGTCGGCGCCGTGATGCAGACGTTCAACGAGCGCTTCAATGGCGGCGAGATCCGAACGGTGTTCCTGGCCCTCCAGGGGGCGGTCGGGTTCGTGCTGCTGATCGCGTGCGCGAACGTCGCGAACCTGCAGCTCTCGCGCTCGATCCGCCGGGCCCGCGACATCGCCGTCCGTGTCGCACTCGGCGCGACCCGCTGGCGGGTCGTGCGACAGCTGCTCGTCGAGAGCATCCTAATCGGCTGCCTCGGGGGAGCGCTCGGTCTGTTGATCGCCATCGGGGGCGTGCGGCTGTTCGACGCCGCCGTGGCCGACGTCGGCAAGCCGTACTGGATCGTCTTCTCGATGGATTACGTCGTCTTTGCGTTCCTGGGAGGGATCTGCGTCCTCACGGGCATCCTCTTCGGGCTCGCGCCCGCGCTGCAGGTCTCGAAGGTGAACGTGAACGAGCTCCTGAAGGAGGGGGGACGCGGTAACGCGGGCAGCCGCCGGGCGCGCTGGCTGACCGGCACCATGGTCGTCGTCGAGCTCGCGCTGACGCTGGTGCTCCTGGTCGGCGCCGGGCTGATGGTACGAAGCTTCCTGAAGATCTACACGGCCGACCTGGGCATCCCGACCGAGCACTTGTTGACGATGAGGATGACGCTGACCCAGGCGAAATACCCGACGGCAGAGAGCCGGATGGCCTTTTACGATCGGTTGGCGCCAAAGCTCAGTGCGATCGCCGGGACCGAGGCCGTCGCGATCGCGACCAGTCTGCCGGGATTCGGCGCCGGGCGCCGGCGGATGGAGATCGACGGACGGCCGCTGCCGACCAAATGGGAGGATCGCCCGGAAGTCGGCGCGACGATCGTGAGCCCTGCGTTCTTCCGGGCAACCGGCATTCAACTGATTCGCGGCCGGGGGTTCTCCGAGACCGACGGTGCGCCCGGCTCCGAGGTCCTCGTCGTCGACGATCGCTTCGCCGCGCAGCACTTCCCGGGAGAAGATCCGATCGGGCGGCGGGTCAAATTCCCGCAGCGCGATCCCGCAGCCGGTCAACCGCCGCCGGTCTGGCGCACGATCGTCGGCATCAGCCGCACGATCGAGGATCTGCCCGAGCCGGGCGGGACCCAGCCTGCCGGCTCCGTCTACATCCCCTACCGCCAGGAACCTCCCGGCAGCGCGGGACTGCTCGTCCGCAGCCGGCTGGATCCGGTCGCAATCATGAATGCCGTCCGGCGTGAAGTGCAGAGCGTGGATCCGGATCAGCCGGTGTTCACCGTTCAGACAGTGGACGAGATGATCAGTCGGGCGACCTGGCCGTACCGGGTCTTCGGTTCCCTGTTCGCCATCTTCGCCCTCATCGCGCTGGTGCTCTCGGCGGTGGGGCTGTACGCGGTGATGTCGTACTCCGTGACGCAGCGGACACCCGAGATCGGCGTGCGCATGGCCCTGGGCGCGGGCCGCCGGCAGGTCTCCTGGCTCGTGATGCGGCGCGGCCTGATGCAGCTCGGGATCGGCCTGGCGCTCGGGCTCGCCGGCGCGTACGGGCTGAGCCAGGTGCTCACCGAGCTGCTCACCGGCGTCACGCCGACGGATCCTCTGACGTTCGCCTCGATCACCGTGCTGCTCATCGTTGTCGCCGGGGCCGCCTGCGTGATCCCCGCCTACCGCGCCAGCCGCCTCGATCCTCTCGTCGCGCTGAGGGACTGAGACGCGTCAACTTCAAACTTCAAACTTCAAACGCCAAACTTCAACGCCAGACGCGCAATTCTCACTCGGCCAACAGGCTGTTTTGAAGTTTGGATTTTGGAGTTTGAAGTTTGAAGTTTGGAGTTGGAAGTTGACAGCCCTCCTGCCATCCCGGCAGACTGTTGACAGCGCGCTTTTGGGGCGCCTCCTGTCCGCGGCAAGGGAGCTTGCTCCCACCCAACGGGTTCGCACCTCTTACGAACCTTCTTCCGGCCCGTGACTCAGCGGACTTCGGGCGAGAACGGAAAGAAGGTGTCACGTGGCTCGTCGGCTCACCCGTAGTACGTCCCTCGACACTCTCAGAAAAGACGCGAAGCGCTGGCTGAAGGCCTTGCGCGCGCACGATCCTGACGCACGCGACCGGATGCGGCGCGCCTGGCCTCAGGCGCCGGCGGAGCCGGCACTTCGAGATGTGCAGTACGCGCTCGCCCTGGAGTACGGCGCGAAGGGGTGGACGGCGCTGAAGGAGGCGGTCGCGGATCTCCAGCGTGACGGCTCGCCGCGCGAGCGGGCGGTCCAGGCCCTGCTCCGCGCCGCCGAACGTGGCCAGGCCGAACGGGTCATCGAAGTGCTGAATGCGCATCCCGACGTGATCGACGAACGCAGTACGCTCGCAGGGCATACCGGCCTCAGGACGGCGCTGCACTTCGGCGTCCACCACGAAGGGGTGGTGCGGGCGCTGCTCGAGCGCGGCGCCGATCCGAATATCCCGGATGAAGGGGACAACGCGTTTCCCCTGCACTTCGCCGCCGAAGCCGGCAATCTGGCCATCGTGAAGCTGCTCGTCGAACACGGCGCGCGGACAGCGGCCGGCGACGTGGACGATCATGCGCTCGACATCATCGGCTGGGCGGTCTGCTTCCCCGGCGTCGACCACCACGACGTCGCCGAGTACCTGCTCGCGCACGGCGCGCGGCACACGCTGTTGTCGGCCGTGGCAACGGGCGACGTCGACGCCCTGCGGGCCCGCGCGACCGCGCAGCCATCAGACCTCGAACGGCCGATGGACAAGGTCAATCGGCGACGTCACGCCCTGCACCTCGCCGTTGTCAAGAACCAGCCGCGCGCGCTGGCGGCGCTGCTCGAGGTTGGCGCCGACCCCAACGCCGCGGACGCGAGCGGTCTGACGCCGCTCGACGAGGCGGCGCTGCGGGGTTCCACCGGGATGGTCCAGATGCTGGTCGATGCCGGGGCGAAGCTCACGATGGCATCCGCCTTCGCGCTTCGGAAGAACGCGGAGCTCGAACGCCTGCTGCGTGAGGATCCGGACGCGCTGAAGCCCGGCGGCCGGTGGGGAACGCTCATCGTCCGGGCTGCGGCCGATGGGTCTGCCGAGCTGCTCGACGCGCTGATCCGCCATGGCGCCGACGTCAACGTTCCCGACTCGCCCGAAACCTCCGTCGACGGCACGCTCGGGTACACGGCGCTCCACGCCGCGGCCTTCCACGGCAACATGGCGGCCATCGAAGTTCTCCTCGAGCGTGGCGCCAGTCCACGGTTGCGAGACAGCCGCTATGGCGGCACGCCGGCGGGCTGGGCGAACCATGCGCGCAAGCCGGAAGCGTTCGAGCGGCTGCTGGCCGCTGGCTTGGACATTTTCGACGCGATCGACTTCGACCGCGCCGATCGCATTCCGGAGATCCTCGAAAAGGATCCGGCGGCGCTCCACCGTCCGTTCGGCGAATATCTGCCCGCAGGCGCAGTGCCGGCGCCTTGGTGCCCGGACCTGAATGTCCGGCCGCTCGAGTGGGCCAGCCGGGCGAACAAGGCACCGGCTGTGCGCATCCTCACCTCGCGTGGTGCCGAGATGACCGGCGGAGGTCATCTCTCGCGCACGGATGATGACCGGGCCGCCTCACTGCTTCGCATGGCCTGTCTCGACTGGGCCATCGGCGGTCCCGACCGCGCACGGCACGCCCATGCAGCCGCGAGACTGCTCGGCCGTCATCCGGAGCTTGCCCGGCACGACATCTACACCGCGGTCGCATGCGGTGATGTGTCGGAGGTGGAGCGAAGGCTCGGCGAGGATTCGACTGCGGCAACAAGCGTCGGCGGGCCGCGTGGCTGGCCTCCCCTTCTTTATCTGTGCTCGACCAGGTTCCCGGACCCCGGCTCGTGGAGCGGGAACGCCGTCCAGATCGCGCGGATGCTGCTCGACGCAGGCGCCGACCCCGGCGCTTTCTACCCGGGCGGCAATCCAGACATCCACTACACCGCGCTCACGTGCGTCGTCGGACGCGGCGAAGAGCAGGCAGCCGTGCACTCCGAAGCCAGGGCGCTCGCGGCGCTGCTCCTGGAGCGCGGCGCGGAGCCGTACGACATCCAGGTGTTCTACAACGTGTTCGCCGGACATGCGTCGCAGCGCTACCTCGCCGAGGACGACTTCGTATGGCTGCTCGAGCTGATGTATCGCGAGTCGGTGAAGCGCGGCCGGCAGGCGGACTGGGCGGATCCCGAGTGGCGGATGATCGACATGGGTGGCTATGGCCACGGAGCGTTCTACCTGCTCCACAACGCGCTGAAGGGAAACTTCCTGCGCATTGCCGAGTGGGCGCTCGCGCACGGCGCCAGCCCGGATCCGGCCCGGGCCGCCGACAAACGAACTCCGGCTGGATCGCTGTACGAGCAGGCGGTTCGAGCGGGATTGACCGACTTCGCGGGGCTGCTCGCTCGCTACGGCGCAGCGCAGAGGACGACGGCTGGCGACGATCTCCAGGAGTTCGCTGCTGCCTGCTTCCGCCTGGACCGTGAGCGAGCGCGCGCGCTGATTACCGAGCACCCGGAATACCTGCAGGAACCGGGTCCAATCTTCGCCGCCGCCGAACGCGGGCGGGCCGAGGTTGTCGCGCTCATGCTGGACCTCGGGGTATCGCCGGACCTCTCGAACCCGGCGGGTACCTGTGCGCTGCACCACGCGGCGTATCACGGCTCCGCGGAGGTCGCGTCGCTGCTCATCAGCCGGGGTGCAGCTATCGATCCCTACACCAAGGAATGGGGCGACACGCCGATCGGCGCGGCGTTCTGGGGCCAGCGTCCCGACCTCGTGGACCTGCTTGCGCCATTCAGCAAGTACGTCTGGGCGCTCGTCCCGGCGGGCAAGGTGGATCGGTTGCGCGAGCTGCTCACGGCGGAGCCGCAACTGGCGAGCACGGCGTACCAAGGAGAGACGCCGCTCTTCTATCTGCCCGACGACGAGCAGGCGGCGGCCGAGATTGTACGGCTGTTCCTGGCCCATGGCGCGGATCCCACGGTTCAGCGGCGAGACGGAACGAACGCGGAGCAGATCGCGCGCGCCCGCGGCCTGACCGAGGCGACCGACCTGCTCAGGAAATAGCGGACCCGATCGGTTTGACACCGGCGCCCCGGCGCGGCAGACTTTCTTCAGCGCGCGTTTTGGGGCGCCTCCGGTCCGCGGCAAGGGAGCCCGTCTCCCACCCATCCTGGTTCGCACGATCACGAACCTTCTTCCGGCCTGACCTAAGCGGACGACAGGCATTACGGAAGGAAGGTTTCGCCTTGAGCACCCTCGACAATTTCCGCAAAGAGGCCAAACACTGGCTGCGCGCCCTGCGCTCGGGCGTCGCGGCCGCGCGCCCCCGATTCGAACGGGCGTATCCCCATGGCCCTCGCGAGCCCGGCCTGCGCGACGTGCAGCACGCGCTCGCGCGCGAGCACGGGTTCGAGAACTGGGTCGCACTGAAGGCCGCGCTGACGCAGCGTCGGCCGGTGTTCGAGCCGCCGGCGGCCGCTGAACTCGAAGAGACGTTCCTCAGCTTCGCCTGCTGGGATCACAACACGCACGGCGTCTCGGCCCACGCAAGCAACGAGATCTCCGCGATGCGCCTGCTGCGGAACAATCCGGCCCTTGCCCGCCAGAGCCTCCACGCCGCCATCGTCTGCGGCGAGCTGGCGGAGGTCCGTCGACGGCTCTCAGAGAATCCGTCGCTGGCCGCGCACAAGGGCGGCCCTCGAGGATGGGAGCCTCTGACATATCTCTGCTACGCACGGCTGCCGCTGCCGGCGCTCAACGAGTACGCGGTCGCGCTCGCGACGCTGCTGCTGGACCTCGGCGCGAATCCGAACGGCTACTACATGGCCGGCGCGTCGAAGTATTCGGCGCTCGTCGGGGTTGCCGGCGAGGGCGAGCAGGATGCGCCCCGTGGTCAGCCCTACAAGGCCGCGCTCTACCGATTGCTTCTCGACCGTGGCGCCGGCCCGTACGACATCCAGGTCCTCTACAACACCCACTTCAGCACCGACATGACCTGGTGGCTCGAGCTGACCTACGAGCACGACGCTCGCCGGGGTGATCTATCGGCCTGGCAGGATCCGGCGTGGCGGATGCTGGGCATGGGCGGCTACGGGCCAGGCGCGTTCTTCGTTCTCCACGCCGCGATCGCCAAAGGGAATCTGGCATTGGCGGAATGGGCGCTCGGGCATGGCGCCCGGCCCGACACCGTGCCGTCGTACCACCCGAAGTTCAACCCGGCGCGAACTCTCTATCAGGAGGCGGTGCTCCGCCAGCAACCTGAGATGGCCGCGCTGCTCCAACGATACGGCGCGGCGCCCGTGGCGCCGGCGCTCACCGAGGAGGAGCAGTTCATTGCAGACGTATTGCGCGTGGATCGCGCCGCCGTGGACGCACACCTGCACCGCCATCCCGAGTGGCGGCAGTCGCCCGCCGCGCTGTTCGCGGCGGCAGAATCGGACCGCGCCGATGCTGCTGCGCTGCTACTCGATCTCGGCGTGCCGATCGAAATCGAGGGTGAGAACAGGCGACGGGCGCTTCACGTCGCCGCCGGCAACAACGCGCTCCGAGTCGCGCAGCTGCTGATCGATCGCGGCGCTCAGATCGATCCGAGAGAGACGCAGTGGAACGCCACGCCGATCGGCATTGCGTCATACGGGAACGACCGGGCCATGATCGACCTGTTGGCGCCCGTCTCCCGCAGCGTCTGGACCTTGACGTGGCTCGGCAAGGCCGCGCGGCTGCAGGAAGTACTGGCTGAAGATCCGGAGCTCGCCCGGGAGCAAACCGCGAACGGCGCCAGTCCGCTCATGTGGCTGCCCGACGATGACGAGATCGCGTCGGCAATCGTGGAACTGCTGCTGGCGCGTGGGGCCGACCCTTCTCTGCGGACGAAGCACGAGCGCATGACGGCCGCAGACTACGCGCGCAGACGCGGCCTCGCCCGCGCGGCTGCCAGACTGGCGGCGGCCGAGCGGTCGGGGAACGCATCGACAGCATCGGACCTGTCGGGCACGGTGAGCACCACTCCCTCGCTCGAAAGATTCGACAAGCTGGCTCGCGATCTCGTTCGAGCCTATGAGGCCGGCCAGCCGGAAGCGCTGCGAGAGGTGGCGGGACATTTTGGCGGCGATCCGACCTGGGAGCAATTGCGCGAGGGGGTGTCGCGGCGGCTGGCGGCCCTGCCCGAAGCGGATCGACCGCCCGGATACTTCGCGCTTCCGCACGCCCGGCTGGTGATCGCCCGCCACCTGGGCGCAACTACCTGGGACGAGCTGGTCGAATTGCTCATAGTCGACGCGTCGCGCAGCGAGAACACGCCCATCCCGCAGGGCTACCGCCCCGACACCGGCCCCGCCATGATCGAGCCGGTGGAGATCAGGGCCGGCCTGCGCGTGAAGATGCGCGACGGCACCTTCTCGACGACCACCGACGTCTGGAGCATGCTGAACGCGTGCCGCACGGGAGACCTGGCGCGGGTGATGGAGCTCGCGGCTGCCCAGCCGGCGCTGGTCCTCTGCGACTACAACTACATGCCGCCGCTCCACCTCGCCGTTCGCGAGGGGCACCTCGCCATCGTCACGTTCCTTGCCGGGCACGGCGCAGCCAACCCCAATCACCTCACTTATCCCTACCGC
Organism: Vicinamibacterales bacterium; assembly: GCA_035250005.1. Lineage (GTDB taxonomy): Bacteria > Acidobacteriota > Vicinamibacteria > Vicinamibacterales > 2-12-FULL-66-21 > JACDCA01. The sequence goes on from DATFFM010000099.1 coordinate 14,635, forward strand.
GAGACGCTGCCGACGGTCGCTCGTGACCGGGGGTACGAGGAGATCGCACAGGTAGTCGAGAGCTGGTACGCACGCGAGGACAGGGCACGTCCAGAGGAAGAAGGGGGCGAGTTCGAGTACGTCCGCGACGACGAGCGGATCCGGTTCCAGAAGCTCGTGAACGTCGGCGCGCTGGCCGAGGTCGAGGAGCTGCTTCGAAGGCGGCCCGACCTGGCGCTGGACGAGCTCGCCTTCTGGAGCGAGGGCATCCTCTCTATGCCGGCCAATCGCGGCAACCGCGCGATGCTGGAGCTGCTGATGCGCTACGGCGCGCGGGTGCCGGAGGTCACCAAGTGGGGCGCCTGGTACTACTTCAAGCGGTACGACATCGCCGCGTTTCTCGTCGAGCGGGGGATGAACCCCAACCACATGAACTGCCACCACACGACGCTGTTGCACGACATGGCGTACACGGGTGACGTGCAGAAAGCGATGCTGCTGCTGGACAGCGGGGCGGAAATCGACGCGATCGATGAGGAGTTCCGCTCGACCCCGCTCGGCCTGGCTGTGCGCTTCGGGAAACCCGGGCTGGTTGAACTGCTGCTCGAGCGAGGAGCCGATCCGAACGCCGCCGGTGCGCCCTGGGCCACTCCCCTGGAGTGGGCGCGCAAGAAACGGCGCGTGGAACTCGAAACCCTGCTGCGGTCGAAGGGCGCACGCGGCTGACCGCCGCGCTACTCGGGCTCCGCCGCGAACTCTGCCAGGAGCTTCTCCAACTCTTCCGGGTTGGTAGGTTTCGTCAGGTGGCAGTCAAAACCTGCCGCCGCGGTGCGTCGACGGTCCTCCTCCTGCCCGCGCCCGGTCATGGCGACCAGTCGCGTGTGCGCCAGTTCGCGATGCCGCCGGAGCTCGCGCGCCACTTCGAGCCCGCTGACGATCGGCAGGCCGAGATCGAGCAGTACCACATCGGGCCGGTACGACAACGCCGCCGAGATCCCGGTGCGCCCGTCGAGCGCCTTCCGCACCTCGTGCCCCATGCCTTCGATCGACAGCTCCATCATCTGGACAAGGTCCTGATTGTCGTCGACCACCAGGACCTTCAGCCGCCGGACGGCCGGGAACAGGGAGGGCTCGCGCTCCTCGGCGCGACTCCGCTCCGGAGCGGAGGCGAGCGGCAGCCGGACGACGAACTCGGTGCCGCGGCCGGGCCCTCCGGAGTGCGCTTCGATCGAACCCCCGTGCAGCTGCACCAGCCGCTTCGCGATCGTCAATCCGATGCCCAGCCCGCCTTGCGATTTTTCGGGAGGATTGACCTGCATGAACATCTCGAACAGCCGGGGCAGGTGGTCCTCGGCGATGCCCATGCCGTTGTCGATGACACGAATGACCGCCTGGTCGATCTGCCGGCTCGCGTCCAGGGTGATCCTGCCTCCGCGGGGCGTGTACTTGGCCGCGTTCATCAGCAGGTTGCCGATCACCTGCGATACGCGGTCCGAATCGACGTCCACCCACAGCGATTCGGCGGGCATCACGACCTCGAATGCGTGGCGCGCACCGTGGAGGGCGGGTGAGGCGGAGTCGACGGCGGCGTTGATGATCGTGTCCAGCGTCACCGGTTCGCGGTTCAGTGCAATTTTCCCGGTTGCGATCCGCGTCAGATCGAGCAGGTCGTCGACCAGGCGCCCGATCTGATTCAACTGGCGCCGGATGACGGTCAGCGCCTTCCTGGCCGGATCGTCGAGCGGCGCTTTGTCGATCTGCGGAAGCGCGTAGCGGACGGCGGCGAGCGGATTGCGGAGCTCGTGAGACAGGATGGCGAGGAAGTCGCTCTTGAGCCGGTCGGCCTCGGCAAGGTTCTTCGCCTGCTCCTCCAGCTGGCGCTCGATCCGCTTACGCTCCGTGATGTCGCGGATGTTGCATTGGACCACTTGCCGGCCGTCCTCGTTGTAGATGCTGCTGACGACCTCGACCTCTCGCGGTGCTCCGGCCGGGCTTTGCAGGGGCAGATTCTCGAACCGGATTTCGCCGTAGCGCTGCAGATGCCGGAAGGCGGCCTGGTTCTTCTCGGCATCGGTGAACACCCCGATCTCCCAGAGTTGCTTGCCCAGCAGTTCCTCGCGGGTGTAGCCAAGCAGCTCGGTCACGAAAGGGTTCGCGTTTTCGATCCTTCCTGTTTCAGCGCTGAGAATGAGGATGCCGTCACGGGCCGTTTCGAACAGGCGGCGATAGCGCACTTCGGAATTCTGGAGGGAGCGGTCGGGTTGCATGTCATCCGCGGATTGGCTGCGCTTGCTCCCATCATAATCCGGGCAGACTTCGCTATGATCGTGCCGACGCGAGGGGCACATCATGACCATGACCACGGCCGCGCCGGCTTCCGGGCGACTCGCCCCGGCACAGACACGAATCGGCTCTGTCGACATCCTTCGCGGTGTCGTCATGGTGCTGATGGCCATCGATCACGTGCGGGTCTATTCGGGCGTGCCGGCGGGCGGCCCCGACCCCGGTGTGTTCCTGACGCGCTGGATCACGCATTTCTGCGCGCCCGCCTTCGTGTTCTTCGCCGGCACCTCGGCGTTTCTGTACGGCCGCAAGCTGCTGCGCGACGGCATGCCGTCCGACCTCATGGCCGGCACCGTGGCGCGGTATCTCGCGATCCGCGGCCTCATCCTCGTAGTCCTCGAGTTCACGGTGATCCGGGCGTCGTGGACCTTCCACTTCGACTACTCGTCGTTCCTGCTCGCAGGCGTCATCTGGATGCTGGGCTGCTGCATGATCCTGCTCGCGGCCCTGGTGTGGCTTCCGATCCGGGCGCTTGCGGCGATCGCGCTCGGCCTGATCCTTTTTCAACAGGTGTTCGCCGCGATCGGGAGCGCGCTGCCGCCGTTTCTGCAACCGGTCTGGGAGTTCATCTATCCGATCGGGGCGGAGGTGATACTCGGCGCAAACGGGCCGACGGTCGCGGTGCTTTACAGCATCGTCCCCTGGATCGGCGTGATGGCGGCCGGGTACGCGTTCGGCGCAATCCTCGTGCGGCCGGCGGTCGAACGCGATCGTCTCTGCCTGCGGATCGGCCTCACCGCCACTGGCCTCTTTCTGCTGGTCGGCGGCGCGGCGGTACTCCTGGACGCACCGAACGAGGCGCCAGCGCTCCTTCGGCTCCTCAATCAGAGCAAGTATCCGGCGTCACAGCTGTTCCTGATGATGACGCTCGGTCCCGCGATCGCGCTCATCCCGCTTGCCGAACGAGCCACCGGGCGCATCGCCGCCGTGTTCTCGGTATTCGGTCGCGTGCCGATGTTCTATTACCTGCTCCACATCCCGCTGATCCACGCGACCGCGCTTGTTGTCTGGCTTCTGCGGGATGGCACCGCCGGGACGGACCGGTTTGCGACCGCCCCCTACGTTTCGATGCCGCCACCCGAGCGCTGGAGCCTGCCGCTGCTCTACCTGGTGTTCGCCATCGTCGTGGCTCTGCTCTATCCGGCGTGCCGCTGGTATGCGGCCATCAAAGCGCGACGCTCGCAGGGCTGGCTGCGGTACCTCTAGGCTGGGATTTGCTGTCATGAAAAGTTTTCTCCTCTGCGGGCTGGCGCTCGTGCTCGGTCTCGTGCTGGCGGCGCAACCAACCCCGTACGACCTGGTGATCCGCAATGCGCGGATCGTGGACGGCACGGGGGCCCCGTGGTATCGCGGTGACGTCGCCATCCGCGGTGACACCATCGTCGGGGCCGCGGCGGCCATCGAGCCCGGCGGCGCAACGGTGATCGACGCCGGCGGGCGGGTCGTGACGCCGGGGTTCGTCGACATCCACACGCACGCGCGTCGTGGGATCTTCGAGGTGCCGACCGCCGACAACTACGTGCGGCAGGGAGTAACGACGGTGATCGAGGGGCCGGACGGCGGATCGCCGGTGCCACTGGGGCCGTTTCTCGCGAAGCTCGACGCGCTGCCGAAGTCGGTCAACATCGGCAGCTTCATCGGCCAGGGATCCGTGCGCTCGGCGGTCATCGGTAACGTGGATCGCGCGGCGACGCCGGAAGAGATCGTGAAGATGCAGGCCCTCGTCGAGCAGGGGATGCGCGACGGGGCCTTCGGGCTCAGCACCGGGCTCTTCTACGTCCCGGGCTCGTTCACGCCGACCGCGGAAGTCATCGAGCTGGCGAAAACAGCGGCCCGCTTCGGTGGCATGCACAAGTCGCATCAGCGCGAAGAATCGGTCCGGGTACTCGACAGCGTCCGCGAGACGATTGCGATCGGCGAGGGGGGCGGCCTGCCGACCCAGATCACCCACCACAAGATCATCGGCAAGGCGAACTGGGGCCGCTCCCGGGACACGCTGCGGCTGATCGACGAGGCGCGGGCGCGCGGCGTGGACGTGACCAGCGACCAGTATCCCTACACGGCGTCGAGCACCAGCGTGGCGTCCGCGCTGATGCCAGCCTGGGCGCTCGAGGGCGGGCGGCAGGCGACGACCGCGCGCCTGACCGATCGTGCCACGCGAGCAAAGGTGCGCGCCGACACGATCGCGATGATCCGGGACGCGCGCGGCGGCGGCGATCCGAAGAACGTCCAGTTCGCGAGCTGCGGATTCGACCCCTCGCTCGCCGGGAAGACGCTCGCGGACCTCACGACCCAGCGGGGGCTCGAACCGACGATCGAGAACGCCGCGGACGTGACGCTCTGGATCTTCGAGCAGGGGGGCTGCCAGGGGATCTTTCACGCGATGAGCGACGAGGACGTCCAGCGCATTCTGCAGCACCCGACCACGATGATCGGATCCGACGGCGAGGTGCCGGTCTTCGGCCGCGCCAATCCTCACCCGCGCAGCTACGGTACCTTCGCACGCGTGCTCGGGATCTACGTCCGGGACAGGAAAACGCTGACGCTCGAGGAGGCCGTTCGCAAGATGACGTCGTTCCCCGCCGCGCGCCTGAAGCTGACGGATCGCGGCATCCTCCGCCCCGGGATGAAGGCTGACGTGGTCATTTTCGATCCCGCCACCGTCCGCGACACCGCCACCTTCGAGAAGCCACACGCCTACGCCGAGGGTTTCTCGCACGTGATCGTCAACGGGCTGGTCGTGTTCGCGAACGGCGCCATGACCGCCGCCCGGCCTGGCCGGGTCCTTTATGGAGCCGGCAAAGGCTATCGCCAGGGTATCTCGGGGGCGCGATAGAAGCTGAGTCCCAGGGCCGTCCAGCGTGATCCCTGGGCGCCCAGGCGAACGCGGAAGTTGTCCCACTCCCGATCCTCCTGGCGCGTCCATCCGACTTCCGCAATCGCGGCCAGCCGGGGGAACGCGAGGAACTCGAAGTCCCGGATGTTCGCGAGCGTTTCGGACCACAGCGGCGCCTCGACGCCGAGGAGCGCGCTCTCGGGCACGCCGGGTGCCGCGGCGGCGGGATCCCAGTCGTACGACGTCTTCACGTCGATCAGCCCGGCCCAGTTCAGCCCGATGGCTGTGTGTGCGTCGTACTTCATGTCCAGGTACGCCCGGTCGGCCACCGACATGATGACTTTCGCTCCCTTGGCGACCGCCTCCGCGGGTGTCGTCTTCGGACGCCAGTGCTGGACGATGGAGGTCGGGAGCAGCTTCGTGGGCGCGATCTCATCCCAGCCGATCATCTGCTTGCCGTGCGACTGCACGATCCCCTGCACCCGCTCGACGAAGGCGTTGTACTGCTCCGGCTTCAACGTTTTCACTTCGTCGCCGCCGATATGAAAGTACGGGCCCGGTGTGAGCGACGCGATCTCGCCGACCACGTCGTGGATGAACTTGTAGGTGATCTCTTTCTCCACGCAGAGCGCGCTGAACCCCACTTCGATGCCGGTGTAGAGCTCGCGGGCGGTGCCGTCGCAGTTCAATTCGGCGTATGACGCGAGCGCCGCATTGGTGTGACCGGGCATGTCGATCTCCGGCACGATCGTGATGAAACGATCCGCGGCATAGCTCACCAGCTCGGCGTACTGCTCCTGCGTGTAGAAGCCGCCCGGACCGCCGCCGACCTCCGTGCTCCCGCCATGCCTTGCGAGATTCGGCCACGACTTGATCTCGATCCGCCATCCCTGGTCGTCGGCGAGGTGGAGATGGAGGCGATTGAGCTTGTGCAGCGCCAGGAGGTCGACGTAGCGCTTCACCTCGTCCACGGTCAGGAAGTGACGCGCCACGTCGAGCATCGCGCCGCGCCACGCGAACCGCGGCCGGTCGTGGATGTTCATCGCGCGAATGGTGGCGCCCGCCGGGTTGCCGCCGGGCGGTCGCAGGGCCTCGTACTCCCATGACGGCGGCAACAGCTGCCGCAGCGTCTGCACGCCGTAGAACGCGCCCGCCAGCCCGGCCGCACGAATCTCGATTCGGGCCTGTTCGATGCTGATCTGGTAACCCTCCTCGCCAAGCCCGATAGAGTCGGGATCGGACAGGATCGCGATCGAGCCGGCGGGCGGCGTGGAATTGACCTCGACGCGCAGCGGCTGCTGGCCGAGGGCGAGCCCGATATGCGCAGCCAGGAAGCGCGCGCTGAACGCATACCGGTCGGAGACCGCATAGATCGGTGTCGTGGGAAGGAGCCGGAACTCGCCGGCGCGCAGATCCACGTTCACCGGCCGAGGCACCAGGCGCCCCCGGGGATCGGCAGGTACGCTTGGCACCGTCGTGGGTGCGGGCCTGCGCGCGCATGACACGGCGGGAATAAGGGCAGCGGCCAGAAGGAGATAGAGAGCTCGCGACATACCCGAAGAATAGCAGAGGCGCTGAACCCTCTCGTCACCCGGGCCGTCTAAGAACTCGTCATGGCCCTCATCCCGAGCCGCTTCAGCCGCATCGCCCGTCGCCTGCTTCGGGCTCCGCTCTTCTCCGCTGTCGCGATTCTCACGCTCGCGATCGGCATCGGCGCCAACGCCGCCATTTTCAGCGTCGTCAACGGCGTCCTGCTCAAACCGCTGCCGTTCCACGAGCCGGAGCGGCTGGTTGGAGTCTGGCATACGGCGCCCGGCATCAACATTCCGCTGCTCAACCAGGGGCCCACCAATTACTTCGTCTACCGCGACGAGTCGCGGACGTTCGAAGACTTTGCGCTCTGGGATGGCGCTTCGGTGTCGATCACCGGAACCGGTGAGCCCGAACGGGTGCAGGCCCTGCTCGTCACCGACGGCGCGCTCGGGATCCTCCGGGTCAACCCCGCGGCCGGACGCGGCTTCACCCGTGAAGACGACCAGCCCGGCGCCCCGGACCGCCTCATGCTGACCCACGTGTACTGGCAGCGAAAGTTCGGCGGAGACCCGTCTGCGGTGGGGCGTACGGTGATGGTCGACGGCAAGCCGCACGAGATCATCGGCATCCTGCCGGAGCGCTTCCGGTTTCTCGACCGGAACCCGCAGGTCCTGCTGCCGTTCCGCTTCAACCGCGCCGAGGTCCACGTCGGCAACTTCAGCTACCAGGGGATCGCGCGGCTGAAGCCCGGCGTCACGATCGAACAGGCGAACGCCGATGTCGCGCGGATGATCCCGCTCACGGTTGAACGCTTTCCGCTCCCGCCGGGGTTCTCGCGACAGATGTTCGACGATGCGCGGATCGGACCGCGGGTGCGTCCGCTGTCCGAAGACGTCATCGGCGACGTGGGCCAGACGCTGTGGATCCTGCTCGGCACCGTCGGCCTCGTTCTGCTGATCGCCTGCGCCAACGTCGCGAACCTCTTTCTGGTCCGCGCGGAAGGGCGCCAGCAGGAGCTGGCCATCCAGGCGGCGCTCGGCGCCAGCTGGCGGCGGATCACGTGGGAGCTGCTGTCGGAGAGCCTGACCCTGGCGGCGCTCGGCGGCGCCGCCGGGCTCGGCCTGGCCTACGCCGGCATCCGCGCGCTCGGGGCGATTGCGCCGGACGGCTTGCCGCGCGTCGAAGAGATCACGATCGACGCGACGGTGCTGCTGTTCACCATCGCCATCTCGGTGTTCGCCGGCCTGCTGTTCGGCCTCATCCCGGTGCTGAAGCTCGCCAGGCCGCAGCTGGCGAACGCCCTGAAGGAAGGGGGGCGGCTCTCGAGCGCCGGCCGCGCCCGCCATCGCGCACGCAACACCCTGGTGGTCGCCGAGATCGCGCTGGCTGTCGTCCTGCTGGTCGCCTCAGGCCTGATGATCCGCACCTTCCAGGCGATGCGCAAGGTCGATCCGGGCTTCACGCGTCCGGCAGAAGTGCTGACCGTCCGGGTCTCGATCCCAAGCTCGCTCGTCGCCGATCCGGTCCAGACGGCGCGCCTCCACGAGCAGATCGCCGGTCGGATCGCGCAGGTGCCGGGGGTCCGATCAGTCGGGGTCACCTCGTCGATCACGATGGACGGCTTCGACAGCAACGATCCGATCTTCGTGGAGGACTTCCCCTCGCCCGAAGGACGGATCCCGCCGTTGCGCCGCTACAAGTGGGTGGGCCCGAACTACTTCGAGACGATGGGCAACCCGCTGATCGCCGGGCGCGCGCTCGAGTGGAACGACGCGTACACGAAAGCGCCGGTGGCGGTGATTTCCGACAACCTGGCCCGCGAGTTCTGGAAGGACCCGGCGCGGGCGGTCGGGCGCCGCATTCGCAGCGGCCCCTCCTCACCATGGCGTACGGTCGTCGGTGTGGTCGGCAACGAGCGGGACGACGGGGTGACCAGGCCGGCGCCAGCGATCGTTTACTGGCCGGTGGTGGTCCACCATCTGTGGTCGGAAAACACGTCGGTCCAACGGACGCTGGCGTATGCGATTCGCAACGACCGCTTCGGGTCACCGACGCTGTTGAAGGAAGTGCAGCAGGCCGTGTGGTCGGTCAACCCGAATCTGCCGGTGGCCAACGTGCTGACGCTCGACGAGATCCAGGCCGAGTCGATGGCGCAGACGTCGTTCGCGCTGGTGATGCTGAGCATCGCGGCCGGCGTCGCGCTGGTGCTCGGCGTCGTCGGGATCTACGGCGTGATCTCGTACATCGCCACGCAGCGGACGCGGGAAATCGGGATCCGGATGGCGCTCGGCGCGGCGCGGGGGGACGTGAGCGCCCTCTTCCTCCGGCACGGCCTGGTGCTGTCGGGCCTCGGCATCGTGCTCGGGATCGCCGGCGCGGCGGGGCTCACCCGCCTGATGTCGTCCATGCTGTTCGGGGTCAGCCCGCTCGACTGGGTGACCTACGTGGCCGTCGCGTCGGGCCTCGGCGCGACCGCGCTGCTCGCCAGTTATCTGCCCGCCGCCCGCGCCGCACGCGTCGATCCGTCAGTCGCGCTGAAGTTCGAGGTTTAGCACGCAGCACGTGGCACGTGGCACGTCGCACGTCGCACCTCGCACGTCGGACATCGCACATGAGATAATCCGCCGCGCGTGAAACCTCTGACCGTCGACGACTACGAGACCCTGGCTCGGGCCCGCCTGGAACCGTCCGCCTACGACTACTATGCCGGCGGCGCCGGCGACGAGCGGACGCTGGCGGCCAATCGGACGGCCTTCGACGCGATCCCGCTGCGGCCGCGCGTGCTGGTCGACGTCAGCGCGATCGACGTTGGCACGACCGTCCTCGGGCAGGCGGTCGACCTGCCGATTCTGCTGTCACCCACCGCCTTCAACCGGCTCGCGCACCAGGACGGCGAAATGGCGGCGGCCCGGGCCGCGCGGGCCGCGGGCACGATCATGATCTGCAGCACGCTCTCGACCTGCACGCTCGAGGAGGTCGCGGCGGCGTGCGGCGGGCCGCTGTGGTTTCAGCTCTACGTCTACAAGGACCGCGCGCTGACCCAGGAGCTAGTCGCGCGCGCCGAGGCGTGCGGCTATCGCGCGCTCGTCCTGACCGTCGACACGCCGTTCCTCGGCCGCCGCTACCGCGACGTGCGCAACAATTTCGTTTTGCCGGAAGGTATCTCGATGCGGAACTTCGAGGCGGCGATGACCAATGCGGCGCGGTGGGGCGCGCACTCCTCCTTTTCGGCTTACGTTCACGATCTGTTCGACGCCACGCTCACCTGGAGTGCGGTCGAATGGCTGCGGACGCAGACGCGCCTGCCGATCCTGGTCAAGGGGATCCTGACCGGGGAAGACGCGAGCCTGGCGGTCCACGCCGGGGTCAGCGGCGTGATCGTGTCGAACCACGGCGGGCGCCAGCTGGATGGCGCCGCGGCGTCCGTCGACGCGCTGGCCGAAGTCGTGGACGCCGTCGCCGGCCGCGCCGAGGTGCTGATGGACGGCGGGATCCGCCGCGGCACCGACGTCCTGAAGGCGCTCGCGCTGGGCGCGCGATCGGTCTGCATCGGCCGCCCGTACTTGTGGGCGCTCGCGGCCGCCGGCGAGGAAGGGGTCCGCGACGTGCTGCGCATCCTCCGCGACGAGTTGTCGCTCGCCATGGCCCTCAGCGGCCGGCCGGACATCGCGTCGGTGGACCGGTCGCTGGTGTTCAGGCGGGCCGAAGCCGGCCGCTGCGAGCGATGACGGTCGAGGCCGGCCGTCCGCACGGGGCGCTGCCGGCGTGGGGGGTCGCGGAGCTCGAGCCGCCGCCCCCGTTCACGTTCCGCAACGCCGTGAGGACGGTCGGGCCGGGAGTCATCGGGCTGGGCATTGCCATCGGCAGCGGCGAGTGGCTGATCGGCCCGGCAGTCGTCCTCAAGTACGGTTCGGCGCTGCTGTGGATCACGACGGTCGCGGTGTTCCTGCAGGTGATCCTCAACCAGGAGATGGGGCGCTACACGCTCTACACCGGCGAACCGATTTTCACCGGCTTCATGCGTACGAAGCCGGGTGCCGCGTTCTGGGGATGGACTTACGGCATCCTGTCGATCTGTCAGTATGGCTGGCCCGGATGGGCGCTGGCCAGCGCCACCGCCACCGCGGCGCTGCTCCTCGGGCGCATGCCGACGGCCGCAGACTCGGGCACGGTGATCGCCATCGGCTACGCCACCTTCCTCATCTGCTTCGTCATCGTCACCGTCGGACGGAAGGTCGAACGGACGCTCGAGTACGCGATGTGGATCATGGTCGCCGGGATCCTTCTCTATCTTCTGCTGGTGGACGTCTTCGCGGTGTCGGGCGAGAACTGGGGCCGGGTGCTCGGCGGCTTCGGCAGCGTCGGCCAGCTGCCGGACGGGGCCGACTGGCTGCTGCTCGGCGCGTTCGCGGCGTACTCGGGGTCCGGCGGCGTCGGCAATGCCTACACGACGAACTACATGCGCGACAAGGGCTACGGGATGAGCGCAACGGTCGGGTACATCCCGGCCGCGCTCGGCCCGGCCAGGCCGCTGGCCGGCCAAGGCAACGTGTTCGTGGTCAACGCGCGGTCGCTCGACGCGTGGCGGCAGTGGTGGCGGTATCTCCATCTCGATCAGTGGGGGATCTTCGGGCTCGGATCGATCGCGGGGATGGCGCTGACCGCGCTGTTCACGCTGCAGTTCGTGCCGGCCGGCACGGTGGCCGGCGAATGGGCGGTCGCGAACATGCAGGCGGCCGGGATCGCGGCCGTCCACGGGCCGGTGTTCTGGTATCTCACGGTCATCTGCGGACTCTGGATCCTGTTTTCGACGCAGCTCGGGATCGTGGACGGCCTGCCGCGCGGGACCACCGACATCCTCTGGTCCGCCAGCCCGCGGCTGCGGAAGATGGGTGACGTCCGGCGGGTCTACTACGGGGTCCTGATTGTCTTTGCGATCTGGGGATGCGTCGCGCTGAACCTGGCGCGGCCGATCACGCTGATCATCATCGGGGCCAACGCGGCCGCCTTCATCTTCGTGGTCGAGAGCATCCACACGCTGGTGGTGAACCGGATGTTCCTGCCGAGGGAGCTGCGGGCGCCGCGGTGGCGCGAAGCCTGTCTGGTGCTGTGCGCGGTGTTTTACGGCAGCTTCGTGGTGTTTGCGGCGGTGGGGGTCAGAGCTTGAATTTGTCGGCTCCAATTTTCTGGTGCCAACGCGGGCGTGGTCGTTGGCACCAATTTATTGGAGCCGACAAATTCAAGCTCTGACCCCTGCCACCGCCAGGATGATCGTCAGCGCGACCTGGACCGCCTGCACGTCGGCCTTGGGCTCCACCACGGTCCATTCGTCCAGCGAATGCGCGCGGCCGCCGGGCCCCCGGCCGATCGTCACCGCCGGGATCCCGAGACTCATCGGGAGGTTCGAGTCGGTGCTGCTGATGCCGAAGGACGGCGTCAGCCCGAACGCCTTCACCGCCGCGCTCGCCGCCTGGACGATGGGCGACTCGATTGCCGTGGCGCCGCACGGCCGGTCCCCGATCAACCGCGGCTCCCCCGAGATGCGCCCCTCCTTCGTGGATCGCGTCCTGTTCTCCTCGTCAACCGCCTCGCGGACGATGCCGAGAAACTGCTCGTCGACCTTCTTCAGCTCGCCGCAATCGACCGAGCGCATGTCGATCACCATCCCGACCTCGAAGGGAATTGAGTTGACCGACGTCCCGCCGCTCACGAGCCCGACGTTGAACGTCGTCTTCGGCTCCTGTGGAACCTTGATCCTCGAGAACTTCGCGATCGCGTTGCCCATCGCGTACGCCGGATTCACGAGACCGAAGGCGCCGTAGCTGTGGCCGCCGGGGCCCTTGAACGCCACGCGGTACCGGCGGCTGCCGACGCCGCCGCGGGTGATCGAGCCCTGCTCGCCGCCGTCGATCGCGATGAACTGCGTGATGCGGTCCTTGTACTTCCCCTTCTGCATCAGGAATTTGACGCCGCGAAGGTCCCCTTCCCCCTCTTCGCCGACGTTGCCGACGAAGAGGATGTCGGTGGAGGTCTGGAACTTCGCCGCGTTGATGGCGCGGATCACGGCCAGCATCAGCGCCGCGCCGCGCGTGTTGTCGCCGACACCAGGGGCGTTCAGCTTCGGCCCCTCCCGCTTGACCTTGACGTCGGTCCCTTCAGGGAACACGGTGTCGAGGTGCGAGAGGACCGCGACCATCCCGGGCCCTCCCGTGCCCTTGCGGACGCCCATGACGTTCCCCTCCTGGTCCATCTCGACGTCGCTCAGACCCGACTGGCGCAGCATCTCGAGGTAGGCGGCCGCACGGCGCTGTTCCTTGAAGGGCGGCGCGGGGATCTCGGTCAGCTCGATCAGCTCCTTGACGAAGCGCGGCTGATCCTTCTCGATGAAGGCGGTCGCGGCCTTGAACTGGGGGCTGTCGAGAATCTGGCGCACGACCGCGTCCTGTGCAGACGGGGTGAGCGGAGCCGACAGCGCGAGAGCGAGCAGAGCCGTTCGGAAGCGCATCGGGCGATTCTACCCGACCTACAATTGTCCCGATGTCCCACATCATCGTCGGCACCGCGGGCCACATCGATCACGGCAAGACCGCGCTCGTCAAGGCGCTCACGGGCATCGACACCGACCGGCTGAAAGAAGAGAAGGAGCGCGGGATCACGATCGACCTCGGGTTCGCGAGCCTTGCTCTGGATGCCGAGACCACGATCGGGTTCGTCGACGTGCCCGGGCACGAGCGTTTCATCAAGAACATGCTCGCGGGGGTGGGCGGCATCGACGTCGTGATGCTGGTAATCGCGGCCGACGAGGCGGTGATGCCTCAGACGCGCGAGCACCTGGCCATCTGCGAGCTGCTGCGCGTGCAGAAGGGGCTCACCGTCCTGACGAAGATCGACGCGGTGGAGCCGGACATCGCGGACCTGGTGGAGGTCGAAGTCCAGGAGTTTCTGAAGCGTTCGTTTCTCGCGAACGCCCCGATCCTCCGGGTGAGCGCACACACCGGCGAGGGCCTGCCGGCCCTTGTGGCCAGGCTGACCGAGCTGGCCGCCACCGCGGTGCCGCGCGACGCGGCACGGATGTTCCGCCTCCCGATCGATCGCTGCTTCACGATGAAGGGCTTCGGCGCAGTCGCCGCCGGCACGCTGATCGCCGGCCGCATCCGGCGCGACCAGGAGGTGGAGCTGCTGCCGCCGCGAAAGCCGGCCCGGGTGCGCGGCATCCAGGTCCACGGGGTATCGGTCGACGAGGCGCGCGCGGGGCAGCGGACCGCGTTGAATCTGCAGCGGGTCGACCTGTCGGAGATCGAGCGGGGCATGGTGCTCACCGTGCCTGGCCTCTTCTCACCGAGCTCGACGTTCGACGTCCAACTGGAACTGCTTGCCGCAGCGGAGCACCCGCTCCCATCGCGCAAGCGGATCCGCTTTCACGTCGGCACCACCGAACTGATCGGGCACGCCGTTCTCCTCGGGCAGGATGCGCTGGAGCCGGGCGCCTCGGCGTTCGCACGGATCCGGCTCGAACGGCCCGCGTTCGCCCTGCCGGGCGACCGCTTCATCATCCGGCAGTACTCGCCGATGACGACGCTCGGAGGCGGCGAGATCCTGGATGCGCAGCCGCCGCGCCGGCGGCGCAGCGATCCCGCGCTCGTCGAACGCCTGCGGATCTTCCAGGCCGGCTCGACCTCTGACAAGATCCGGCGGCTGGTCGCCGAAGCCGGTTCCGCCACGACCGACGAGACCGCCCTGGTGGCGCGCCTCGGGCTCGCTCCAGAAGCTGTTCGCGGGGAGCTGCAACAGCTGGCGCACCGGGGAGACGTTCGAATATTGAGCAGCGACCCGTTCGTCGTCGCGGCGGCCGAGGCCTTCGACCGGGCGGCGGCGAAAGCGTCGGACGCCGTCACGACGTTCCATGCGGCCGAACCGCTGCTGGCAGGGATCGGACGAGAAGATCTCAAGGCGCGCGTCTTCGCCGATGCGTCGCCGGTGTTCTTCCGCGGCGTCCTCGACGACCTGGCGTCGAAGCAGGTCGTCACGGTCGACCAGGACGTGATTCGCGCGTTCGGCCGTTCGGTCACGCTCCAGGGGGCTGATGCCGCGGCGCGAACGCAGTTGTCGGCGAGGTTTCGCGAGCTGGGCCTCCAGGCGCCGCCCCCCGACGAGGTCGCGGCCGGCGTCGGCGTGGACCGCGCCACCGCCCGCAAGATCATCCAGCTGCTGCTGAAGGACCAGGCGCTGGTCAAGATCAACGAGGCGATGATCGTGGATCGCGCGGCGCTTCAGAAGTTGATCGACGACGTCCGCGCGCGGAAGACCACCAGCCCCCGGCTGGGGGTGGGCGAGTTCAAGGAGCTCACCGGGCTGTCACGAAAGTTCGCGGTCCCGCTGCTCGAGTACCTGGACGGCCAGCGCGTCACCCGGCGCGTCGGCGACGAGCGGATCATTCTTTGATTCAGCCCCTTTAATCCAGCCGCTGTGAGTCAGCGCGGCAGGATCCGATCCAGCGTCCGCGCGAGGGTCTCACCGCGCAGCGCATCGTTGCGCGCTTCGACGACCCGCCCCTGCGGGTCGAGCAGAACGACCCGGGGAAACGACGGGATCTGAAAGCGGTCGTTGATCAGGCCGCGAACGCTGTCGGGGGTCGCAAACGTCCATTTGACGCCGTTCCTGTTCAGATACGCACGGACCTGCTCCACGGTCGCATCGCGCTCGGAGTCCATTCCGAGCACCTCGAAGCCCCGCGAGCCAAAGCGGGCATACGCATCCTTCACGAACGGCACTTCGGCGCGACATGGCGGGCACCACGATCCCCAGAAGTCGAGCATCACGAAGCGTCCGCGGAAGTCGGAGAGCTGGCGGCGCCGGCCGTCGAAATCGACGAAGTCGAAATCCGGGATCTCGGCCCCTTCAGACATGTCGATCGGGCCATCATCGTTCGCACGCGGGCTCGCGGCGGCTCTCGCCGAGGGGGGGCGCGGCGTGGTGGGAGCCGGCGGGGCGGGAGCTGCGGCCCCGGGAGGCCGCGACCTGGCGCCGAGCGCGTGCAGCGACAGCGTGTCGAGCGGGATGGCGAGGGCCTTGACCTCGTGCCGGCGCGTCTTCAGGAAGACCGCGTTTTCCACCACGGCAGGTTCCTGCGCATCGGGCAGCGTGCTGATCGCGAGCTTGGCGGCAAGATACGTGGTGGCGTAGTCGTGCGCGTCGAGCTGTGACGCCTCGAGCACCCGCGCGATGGACGGCTCGCGCCTGAAGAAGTGTCCGACGCTGCGCAGGCTGATGTAATTGAGCCCTTCGAGCCGCCGCAAGACCAGGGGATCGGCCGCGAGGGCGCGGGCGACCTGGCGATCCACTTCGACGAAGCGAAGCCACCGGGCCGCGTCCAGCCGGCAGCCAAGGAGGTCGCGGCGTGCGAGGGCAGGGTTCATGTCCCGCTCGTCGTAGACGACGGCGGTGCCCGCTCCTCCCCGCCTCGAGTCTTCGATCTTCTTCGCAATCTCTCCGAGCGTCTGCCCGCCCGCCGCCGCCGGCCAGACGAACAGCAGAGACGCTGCGAGGGCGCGCCAGCCGTTCATGATGGAAGCTCTTCCGTGGGGAACGACTAAGTATCGGCGCGCGCCCGCGCCAGGTCAAGCGCGGCGTCTCAGCGGCAGTCGGGGTGCGGGCAGCCGCACCGCAGCTCCGTCATCTTTGCCGCGTCCTTGCAGTGCTCGCTGCAATACTTGCCGTAGGGACCGTTGGGCTGAACCTGGCAGTTGCAGACGTCGTGGGCGCACTTGGTGGCGTTCATGGTGTGCCTCGCTGTGTGACGGGATGCCCCGTGGCTAGAGTTTAACTCCTAGATCCACCATTCCAGCCCGTCAGCAGCGGTCACCCGCGCGGGCTCACCTGCCTTGCAGCCACCCTTTCGCGGTCTCCGAAGCAAAGGCCTCGAAGGCGCGCGGTGCATGGCCCAGCATCCGCGTCTGCCGTCCGATCGCCTCATTGGATGCCGTCAAGCCGTGCTGCTGGAAGAACGCATACATCTCGCCGAAGTCGAACACTTGCCAGTCAGGCAGATACTGGAGCTGCTGTTTCGCCCAAGCCTGGAGGTCGTCGCCGGCGTAGGCAATCGGCTTGCCCAGCACGGTGGACCAGACTTTCGCCGTCGACTCGCCGGTCTCGCTTGTGGGGCCGACGAGGTCGTACGTCTGAGCCTCGTGCCCGGGCTGCGTCAAGGCAATCGCCGCCGCCTCCGCGATATCACGGACGTCGACACGAGCCAGCCCCACGCTCCCTAGCGGCTGCGGGTACACGCCGTACTGCAGCAGCGCGTCCTTGAACCAGTAGTCGTTCTGGAAGAAGTTGTTCGGGCGCAGGATCGTCCACGCCATGCCCGATTTCTTCAGTGCCGCCTCGACGGCCACTTTCGAGCCGAAATGCGGCAGCCAAGGCGCCTGGTCCGCGTGATGAACCGAGAGGTACACGACACGCTTGACCCCTGCCGTGCGCATCGCCGTGACCGCCATCAGCGCCTCGGTGGCTTCGGTCTGGCTGACGGGATTGAGCAGAAACACCTCGTCGATGCCGTTGAACACACGGCGGACGGAGGCCACCTCGAGCAGGTTGCCCACGACGGCCGTCGCTCCCGGCGGCAGCGGCTTCTTCGCATCGCGCGTGAGGACACTGACGTCTGCCTTGCGCGCCAGCAGCTCCCTTACGACCTGCGACCCGACCGTGCCGGTTCCGCCAGTAACAAGAATTTTCATTCCGCCTCCATCGAGCTCGCCCAACCCGAAAGGTCGGGCCTACATACTAGCGCGGAGTGACCTTCACGCCTTCGGCCACGGCATCGCTCGGATAGACGATGATCCGCTCGCCGCCGGAGAGACCGCCCGTGATCTCGGCCTCGAGACCGTTGCGCTGGCCGGTCTGCACGATCCGGCGGACGGCGCGTCCGTTCTCCACGACGTACACGGCCCAGTCGCTGCCGTGGCGGAAGAGGCTGCTGGTCGGGACCTTCAACACGTTCTCGCGCGAGGCCACGACGATCCGGACCTCGACCCGGTACCCGTCGCCGATGTTCGGCCGCTTCTGCGGCGGATCGTCGAAGTCGATGATCGCGTTGACCCGCTGCTCTTCCACGCCGAGGGCGGAGATCTTCGTGAAGCCGGACGGCTCGACCAGCCGGACGTGGCCGTTCAGCGGCTGGTCGCCGCCCCACTGCTCGATCAGCACCGGCTGACCGGGCCGAACGCGCACGGCTGCACTCGACAGCAGGTCCGACACGATTTCGAGGTCGCCGACGTTGCCGATCTCGAGGAGCGGCTGTCCGGTCCCGACCACGGTCTCGCTCTCCTGCAGCCGCCGCAACACGACCCCGTCGATCGGCGAATACAGCGGGATGGCCGGCGCGCGGCCGCCGCGGCTCGAGGTCAGGCTCGCGCGTGCGAGCTCCAGCTGGTGTTCGGCGGTGCGCACGGCGAACTCCGCCGACTGCAGCGCGCGGGTGAGCGCTTCGGCCTGCCGCTCGGCCCCTTCGAGCTCGCGCGGCGCGATCACCTTCTCCTCGACCAGGCTGCGCGACCGCTTCAGGTCGGCCTGGGCGAACGCGAGCTCGGCCCGGATGCGCTCGCGATCCGCGCGGGCGCCGCCCACGGTCGAGGCTGCGGCTTTGACCCGCGCCTCCAGCTCCGCGCGCGTGCGAA
>DATFFM010000100.1:0-3627 GCA_035250005.1 Vicinamibacterales bacterium
GAATGTCGTACTGCACGAGTTCGCGCACGGTCTCGGCTTCTCGGCATTCCGGGACCGGTCCGTCGCGGGCGACGCAGTGCTAGGCCTGTCCGACGTGTACCGCGCGTATACCTTCGACAACGAGTTCGGCCTGTACTGGAATCAGATGGACAAGCACAGACGCGCCGCGTCCACCGTCAACGACCCGAATCTGGTCTGGCATGGACCCAACGTGACGGCCCAAGTGCCGGTACAGCTCAGCGGGACGCCGGTCGTTCGGGTTACTGCGCCGGGCGGGATTGCCGGCGACTATACGGCCCAGACCGCGAGTTACGGGCTGCCGCTCGATCCGCCGCCCGGGGACATGGGTGAAGTGGTGCTGTTCAACGACGGCGTTGGTCCGGACCCGAGCGACGCCTGCGACAACTTTGATGCCAACGTGGCCGGCAAGATCGCGCTGATCAACCGGGGCACCTGCACATTCGCGTTCAAGTCGGCCGTGGCGCAGCTCAGCGGGGCGGTGGGTGTCGTCATCGCGAACAACCTGCCGACCGGCCTGCCGCCGATGGGAGGTGCGGACATCATCCCGCCGAGCATTTCGTCGGTCGGGATCACGATGTCTGATGGCGACCTGATCAAGGCGAACCTTCCGGGTGTGTTCGCGAGCCTTGTCGCCGATCCCGCCCTCGGTTTCTCCGGAGCCGATGCGGATGGCTTCGCCAAGCTGTATGCGCCTGCAGCGTTCGCGCCCGGGTCCTCGGTGTCGCACTGGGACACCACGCTCACGCCGAATGCGCTCATGGAGCCGTTCATCAACAGCGACCTCAATGGCGCGACCACGCTCGACCTGACGCCGTACCTGATGGCGGACATCGGCTGGTCCGGCGGACCGCATTGCCCGGTGGGAGCCGATGACCGGGCGGTGATCGAGGTCGGCGACTGCGACACGGGTATACCGAACGCGCAGGGGCCTTTCGGCTTCTCGATGGGCGTTCCGCGAACGCAGCCCGAACTGCCGGCCGGTCCCAACGGCAACGCAGAAGGCGTTGACGTGTTCGGCGGCTGCCACGTCCAGGACATGGTCAATGCCTGCGAGAGACAGGGCAGTCCCGGGGCGGTCAGGAGCTGCCTGGGTCACGTCACGACGTACCTGGAGCGCATCGGCCTGATCAGCAAGGCACAGGGCGCGGCCATCAACGCCTGCCCCGTGAACTGACGGGGTACCGCCGCCGATCTCTGGCGGCATTAACCGGAGTAGAGGACAGGGGCCGCGCGAGCGGCCCCTGTCATTACAGGTCACGTCCCTATTTTCGCGTCGCGCTGAAGACGAAGTCGCGGGGCGCCTGTGCCTGGTGGCAGCCGAAGCAGGCAGTGGCCGCCCTGTCGCCGACGAGACGCTCCGTCTGCGAGTCGCCTTTGAATCCTTCGAAGCCCCAGCCACCGGTAGACGCATACTGTTTGCTGTCTTTCACCATGACGCCGATCAGCTTGCGGGACCCTTCCGTCACCGCATGCTCTTCGCTCTGGGCCTCGAGCAGGTCGAAGACGATGACCGCGCCATCCGGAAACTTTCCGCTGGCGTAGCCTTCGAGCGCCTTTTCGTTCGCATACAGGTGGTGAATGCCGCCGAAGCTGTCGTAGAGGGGATGCCCCGGCTCCAGGACCATCGACTTGACGTGCTTCCAGTCGCGGTAGCCCGCGGGATAAGCGACTGGCGCGGCGGCGCCGGCAGCGACCGCCGCGATAACGGCCGCGACGCCGAACGCAAAGATCGTGCTTTTCATGGCAAGCTCCATCCGGGCGGGCATGTGCCCGCGGGTGGATTCTCCGCGCCCGGCAGCCGCCCCGGGAAGCGGCCACTGGACGGTCAGCTACTTACATTTCGGTGTACTTCGTTGGCCCAACTATCGAAAAAGAAGTCAGCCCCGCCGCCGCCTGCCGCCGCGCGCATGGTCGAGGACGTCGTCGGCTGCAAGTGGTCGCTGTGTGTACTGGACCTCGTCGGGCGCGGCGTACTGAGGCCCGGAGAGATGCGGCGGAGTTATCGCGGCCTCACTGCCAAGGTGCTGAACGAGCGCTTGCGCAAGTTGGTGCGATTCGGAATCCTGGAGCGGCGCGCCTGGGCCGAGGTGCCGCCACGCGTCGAGTACCGGCTCACGCCCTTCGGGCGCCGATTCGGACGGCTGATCGAGGATGTCCGCGCGCTCGAGCGCGAGATGGGCGGCGGCTAGAACTCAACCCGGCGGCGGGACGGCTTTCTCTCCCACGGCGCCCAGCGCCTCGGCGGCAGGAATCTCCTTGCCGTCGGCATCGACGTAGTGCGTGTCGAAAATGCCGTCCGAGTACACGTACATGAGGCAGGCGCTTACGCACTGAAACTCGTGCACGTGCCGTGACGGCATCATTGCAAACCCGCCGGCCTCGAGTCGCTTGGGCTTTTCGCCCCGCATCGTGAGCTCCGCGACGCCCGAGATGATCATCAGGTGCTCGTTCGGCGAATGCCAGTGCCAGGGCACCACGCAGCCCGTCTTGATCCTGCCGAGGATGATCGAAGGCCCTTTCGCAGGGTCGCCCTGCACGACGGCGTTCACCGCGCAGTCCGGCAGGCCCGGCGTCGGCGCGAACTTCATCTCGCGCGTGTTGACGACTGCGGCCGGGGCGTTCTGCGCGAGCGCCAGACTAGTGAACACCAACGATGCAATCAGCGCGAGGATTCGCGCGGATGGCGGACAGAACTCAGAAACCATAGATGCCTCCACATCCATAGCGGGAAATTGGGTCACGTCCCCATTTATCTGTTTACATGTTGCGGCGGTACTGGCCTCCCACCGCGTAGAGCGCCTGCGAAATGCGCCCGAGCGAGGCGGACTTCACGGTTTCCATCAGCTCGCCGAAGACATTGCCGCCGGTCGCGGCTGCGGCCTGCAGCCGCGCAAGCGCGGCCTCCTGTGACACGGCGTGAGCGCCGTTGAAGGCGGCAACTCCCGCCACCTGCGCCGCCTTTTCCTCCTCCGTCGAGCGGATCAGCTCGGCGCCCCGGTTGTCCTCGCCCGCGCCGTGCTGCGGCAGGAAGGTGTTGACGCCGATGATCGGCAGGCTGCCGTCGTGCTTCTTGTGCTCGTAGTAGAGCGACTCTTCCTGGATCTTGCCGCGCTGGTACATGGTCTCCATCGCGCCGAGCACGCCGCCGCGATCGGACAGGCTGTCGAACTCGGCGTAGACCGCCTCCTCGACCATGTCGGTGAGCTGCTCGATCACGAACGAGCCCTGCCAGGGATTCTGGTTCTGGTTGAGCCCCAGCTCGCGCGCGATGATGAGCTGGATTGCGACCGCGCGGCGCACGCTCTCCTCGGTCGGGGTCGTGATCGCCTCGTCGTAGGCGTTGGTGTGCAGGCTGTTGCAGCTGTCGAACAGCGCGTACATCGCCTGCAGCGTGGTGCGGATGTCGTTGAACTGGATCTCGCGCGCGTGCAGCGAGCGGCCGGAGGTCTGCACGTGGTACTTGAGCATCTGGCTGCGCGGCGAGCCGCCGTAGCGATCGCGCATCGCGCGCGCCCAGATGCGCCGCGCGACGCGGCCGATCACCGCGTACTCGGGGTCCATGCCGTTCGAGAAGAAGAACGACAGGTTCGGCGCGAAGTCGTCCAC
>DATFFM010000101.1:0-2278 GCA_035250005.1 Vicinamibacterales bacterium
GAATGTCGTACTGCACGAGTTCGCGCACGGTCTCGGCTTCTCGGCATTCCGGGACCGGTCCGTCGCGGGCGACGCAGTGCTAGGCCTGTCCGACGTGTACCGCGCGTATACCTTCGACAACGAGTTCGGCCTGTACTGGAACCAGATGGACAAGCACAGACGCGCCGCGTCCACCGTCAACGACCCGAACCTGGTCTGGCATGGACCCAACGTGACGGCCCAGGTGCCGGTACAGCTCAGCGGCACGCCGGTCGTTCGGGTCACTGCGCCGGGCGGGATTGCCGGCGACTACACGGCCCAGACCGCGAGTTACGGGCTGCCGCTCGACCCGCCGCCGGGGGACATGGGTGAAGTGGTCCTTTTCAACGACGGCGTTGCTGCTCCGGATCCGAATGACGCGTGCGAGGCGGTTGTCGATCCCAACGTTGCCGGCAAGATCGCGCTGATCAACCGGGGCACCTGTGCATTCGCGTTCAAGTCGGCCGTGGCGCAGTTGAATGGCGCGGTGGGTGTCATCATCGCCAACAACCTGCCGACCGGGCTGCCGCCGATGGGAGGCGCGGACATCATCCCGCCAAGCATCTCGTCGGTCGGGATCACGATGTCTGATGGCGACCTGATCAAGGCGAACCTTCCGGGTGTCTTCGCGAGCCTGGTCGCCGATCCCGCCCTCGGTTTCTCCGGAGCCGATGCGGACGGTTTCGCCAAGCTGTATGCGCCTGCAGCGTTCGCGCCTGGATCCTCGGTGTCGCACTGGGACACCACGCTAACGCCGAACGCGCTCATGGAGCCGTTCATTAACAGCGACCTCAAGGGCGCGACCACGCTCGACCTGACGCCTTACCTGATGGCAGACATTGGCTGGTCCGGCGGGCCGCATTGCCCGGTCGGGGCCGACGACCGGGCGGTGGTCGAGGTCGGCGACTGCGACACGGGCGTTCCGAACGCGCAGGGGCCTTTCGGCTTCTCGTTGGGGGTTCCACGAACGCAGCCCGAGCTGCCGGCCGGTCCCAACGGCAACGCGGAAGGCGTGGACGTGTTCGGCGGCTGCCACGTCCAGGACATGGTCAACGCCTGCGAGAGACAGGGCAGTGCCGGGGCGGTCAGGAGCTGCCTGGGTCATGTCACGACGTACCTGGAGCGCATCGGCCTGATCAGCAAGGCACAGGGCGCGGCCATCAACGCCTGTCCCGTGAACTGACAGGGTACCGCCCCCGATCTCTGGCGGCATTGACCGGAGTACAGGACAGGGGCCGCGCGAGCGGCCCCTGTCATTACTGGTCACGTCCGGCTCACGCCCTTCGGGCGCCGATTCGGACGGCTGATCGAGGATGTCCGCGCGCTCGAGCGCGAGATGGGCGGCGGCTAGAACTCATCCCGGCGGCGGCACGGCCTTCTCTCCCACGGCGCCCAGCGCCTGGACGGCAGGAATCTCTTTCCCGCCGGCATCGACATAGTGCGTGTCGAAGATCCCGTCCGAGTACACGTACATGAGGCAGGCGCTGACGCAGCGAAACTGATGGACGTGCCGCGACGGCATCATCGCAAAGCCGCCCGCCTCGAGCCGCTTCGGCTCTCCGCCGCGCATCGTGAGCTCCGCGACGCCCGAGACGATCATCAGGTGCTCGTTCGGCGTGTGCCAGTGCCAGGGCACCAC
Source organism: Vicinamibacterales bacterium (assembly GCA_035250005.1). Lineage (GTDB taxonomy): Bacteria > Acidobacteriota > Vicinamibacteria > Vicinamibacterales > 2-12-FULL-66-21 > JACDCA01. The sequence continues at coordinate 1,658 of DATFFM010000101.1, forward strand.
GCAGCCCGTCTCGATCCTGCCGAGGATGATCGAAGGCCCTGTCGTCGGGTCGCCCTGCACGACCGCATTCACCACGCAGTCCGGCAGACCCGGCGTCGGCGCGAACGTCATCTCGCCAACGTTCAGCGCGGCCGTCGGGGCGTCCGCGGCTAGCGCGGCTGGATATGGGGACAGCGACAGCGCAAGGAGAATCAGGATGCGCGCGGGTGACCTGCGGGTCTCAGAGTCCATAGATGCCTCCACATCCATGCTGTTGATTATTCGTTGCGCACGCCCGCAAAGGGTTGCGTCCCCTTTTACATGTTGCGGCGGTACTGGCCTCCGACCGCGTAGAGCGCCTGCGAGATCCGCCCGAGCGATGCGGACTTGACGGTTTCCATCAACTCGCTGAAGACGTTGCCGCCGGTCGCGGCCGCGGCCCGCAGCCGCGCAAGCGCGGCCTCCTGCGCCTCGGCGTGGGCGTCGTTGTAGGCGGCAACGCCGGCAACCTGCGCCGCCTTCTCCTCTTCCGTCGAGCGGATCAGCTCGGCGCCCCGGTTGTCCTCGCCCGCGCCGTGCTCCGGCAGGAAGGTGTTGACGCCGATGATCGGCAGGCTGCCGTCGTGCTTCTTGTGCTCGTAG
>DATFFM010000102.1:0-53394 GCA_035250005.1 Vicinamibacterales bacterium
TCACGAGCCGCGCGGCGATGGACCACCGGTCAGGCACGGGCGGGGCCCTTGCGCCGCTGCCGGGCCACGATCCCGGCAGCATCCGGGCTGCTTTCGACGTAGAAATCGCGCGTCGCCTTCCAGGCCGCCGCACCGGCGGTCGTCAGCGAGTACCGCCGCTCCTTGATGATCTGGCTGTCGATGATCTTCTGGTCGTACACACCGGTCACCAGCTCCGCGTCCTCGAGACGCGCCATCATCTGATAGAACGCCGGCGCCGACCGACGGACACCATGGGCGGCCAGGTCGCGGCGCACGTGCCGGCCGAGCCGGGGCCCGGCGCGAAGCAGCGCCAGCACGAGAAACTGGAGGTGGGTGATCGCCGGGACCCGGCGCGGTGACATAATGCGGCATTATCTCACGGGTCGGATGTTCGGGCCGAAGTTGTGACGAACCGCGTGAGAGAGGGACTCACCGTGGCCGGTGAGCCCCCGTCTGCCGGATCGGGAGATGCGCCTCCCGGCCCGATGAGAGACCGAACCCTACCAGTTGAAACGGGTCACGAGCTGAATCACGCGCGCCGGGTTCGTGCCTGTCAACCCGGTCACCTCGAAGGCGACCGGGTCGGACCCGATGCCGCCCACCGGCACGAAGTTCGGGCGGTTGAATACATTCAGCATCTCGAGCCGGAACTCGAAGTTCGACCTGCCGACCACGGTCACGCGCTTGGCGAGGCTGAGATCCACTTCCCGGAACATCGGGCCGGTCACCACGAGCGACCGCGTGCCGCAGTCGCCGTAGTCCGCGCCGTTGTCCACCTCGATGCAGTCCGGACCGTTCGCCGGCGCGAAATACCGGCCGGTGGGCGTGCCGAGCGTGCTGTAGCCGGTCGCCGAGGTGGCACTGACGCTGAACGCGCGCACGGTATTGTCGATGACGTCCTGCGGCCACATGAACACCTTCTTCCCGCTGTCGTCGAAGCGGAGCTCGAAGATGTCCTGCACGTCACCCAGCGACATGCCGACCACGCGAACGTTCCCGAGGTCGACCAGGCGGCCGCTCTGCACGCGCGTCGTGAGCCCGAGCTGCCAGCCGCCGATTAGGCGTTCCATCAGCCCGCCGGCGCTCGCGCCGAAGCGGCGCCCCTGCCCGAACGGGAAGTCGTAGACGACATTGGCCTTGACGGCGTGGGTGACGTCTCCCTCGGCGCCGCCGTTGCGGACGTCGTAGCGCGGGCGCCGCCACGTCTGGAACACCGAGTTGGTGGCCCTCCCGAGCACGTAGCTGGTCTGGAACTGCAGGCCCTGCGAGAGCCGGCGCCGCAGCTCGACCTGAAGCGAGTTGAAGTCGGTCGTGGCGCTGTTGGTGGTGAGATCGGCGCCTCCCTGCAGGTCCGGATTCACCAGAAAGAAGTTCGCCGGCAGCCCGGCGTTCGCGGCATTGGTGCGACGCGACGCATCGTTGAACAGGTTGCCGGCGAACCCGAACGGATTCGGGTTGAAGGTCGCGAGCGGCGTCAGAAACGTGTTGCTCGAGAAGTTCGCCGAGGTGTAGAGCGCCGGGTTCGAGGCGTCGCCCGCGCCTCGGAAGTAGCTGAAGATGATCGGGAGCGGCGCCGTGCCGGTGCCCGGTCCGAAGTAGGCGAAATTCCCGCCGCGGTTGGCCGCGAGGTTCGCCTGGAGGTTCTGCTGGGCGAGCTTGAACTCGTCGAGGAACCGGTTCTCGAAGATGTTGATCTCGTTGTAGTTCAGCGTCTCCCAGTTCTGACGCGACCGTGTGCCGACATAGCGGACTTCGACCGCCATGTTGCGGGAGACGGCGCGCTGCAGACCGACCGACCAGGAGTCCGCATACGGCACCTCGATGTTCGGATCGAAGATGTTGACGTCGCCGGCGACGCTGTCAGTCATCGGATACACCGGGGTCGAGGCGAAGGCGGGAGCACCGAGCCTCGTTCCCTGTCGAAACAGCACCGGCAACCCGGTCCCGTCGTTCAGATTGCCGAGATTCGCGCTGCGCGACGCATTGATGACGACGCCGGGATTCTGCGCGTACTGGCCGGTGAAATCCCCCATCCCGTTCCGGTTGTACGAGCGGGAGAAGCCGCCGCGCAGCACCGAGTCGCCATCGCTCGGACCGAAGATCGTGCCGAGCAGGCCCGAGCGGCCGCCGAGCGTCCAGGCAAAGCCGGCGCTGGGGGCCAGGTTGTCGTAGTCGATGTTGTAGCCTCGGACACCCTCCCCGAAGTTGATGAACTCGGGCTTCTTGCCGGTCGTCACGCCGGGCTGGAAGAGGTTGCATTCACCGCTGGCGTTCTGGCCGGAGATCCCGCAGATGTCGGCCATCGTCGCGGTCGAATAGCTGCTGTTGAGCGGGGTGAAGGGTAGCTGCAGCTCGTAGCGCAGCCCGGCGTTGATGGTCAGACTGGGCCTGACGCGCCAGGCGTCCTGCACGAAGAGTCCTGCGTCGCGCATCCGCGCGCGCTGGGTTCCCGTGCCCATGAACTCGTACTCCCCGGTGCTCTCGTTGATGCGCGCATCGCCGGTGATCGCACTCACGCGGCCGGTCAGGAGCGCGTACAGGTTCTGCGCGGCGGTGAGGTTCGCCGCCGAGGCGCCCTGGAAGTTGGCTGCCGTGAACAGGCCCTGGGCCGGATCGCCGGAGATCACCCCGAACGTCAGCTGCGGGATGAGCGCCGAGTTCTTCAGCCAGACGTCGTTCTGGGTCCAGGTGGCGCCGAGGCTCAGGCTGTGCGTGCCGTTGAGCCAGGTGAGCGTGTCTTCGACGAGGAGCGTCGTGGCGTCGCGCGACTGCGGGGCTGGCACCGCGCCTGCCGCCGTCAGCTGGGAACCGACGGTCGGAAAGTTCAGGTGGAACCCCCCCTGGCCGGCCAGCGTGCCGGTGTACATCGCGGGATTGAGCTCGCTGAAGAATTTGACCGGCGCACCGCTGAACGCCACCCGGCCCTCGTTGACCAGCTGCGGCGACAGCGTGGAACGCAGCGAGTTGCTGAAACTGAGGCGCTTTGAAGTCTGACCCGCTTCGACCGGGAATCCCGGGAAGCTCGCATCGCGATTGTTCAGGGTATCCGGCGAGTCGGTGAAGTAGTTGTAGTTCAGCGAAGTGCTGAAACGGTGCGACGACGTGAGGTTGTAATCGACCCGCGCCGTCGGGAACCGCCGCAGCGAGGTCACCGCGAGGTTGTAGGTGAAGCGCTGGAGGTTGGGATCGATGTCGGTCAACGCACCGACGCTGCCGGTCGCGGTGCGGATGTCGGTGAGCAGCGCCGCCACGATCGGATCGGCTGTGTTCACCTGCCCGTTGTTCGTCGCGAGCTGCAGCAGATTGACCTGCCGCATCGTGCCGCCGTCGTTGTAGGTGTAGATCCCCTGCTGGGCGAGCGGATTCAGCACGGTGCGGTTGCGCGTGATGTCGGCCGGCTGCCGGAACTCCTCGTAGTTCACGAAGAAGAAGGCCTTGCCGCGGCCGTCGAACAGCCCCGGGATCGCGATCGGCCCGCCGAGCCGGCCGCCGAACTGATTCTGCAGCAGCTTCGCCTTGTCGACACCGTCGCGGTTGTTGAACCAGGTGTTCGCGTTCAGCTTGTCGTTCCGGTAGAACTCGAAGAGGCTGCCGCTGTACTGATTCGTGCCGGAACGCGTGACGAACTTGATCTGAACGGCCCCCTGCCCGGCGCCGTCCGAACCCTGGGCAGCCGTCGTGACGGTCACTTCCTCCATCGCGTCGAGCCGCGGGCTGACGATCGCGAAGAATCCGTCGCCGGTCTTGTTGGTATTGTCCTGGATGTTGACGCCGTCGAGCGTGATGTTGATGCTGCCCTGCGGCAGGCCGTTGATCGTGGAGTCGCGGTTCCCGCCCGGCGTCGAGACCCCCGGCATGAACGTCACGAAATCCATCGCGCTGCGGCTCGTCAGCGGCAGCTTCATGATCTGGTTGGTGTTGATCGTGTTCGAGATCGTCGACGACTGGGTCTGAACGATCTCGGAGGTCGATGACACGGTCACCTGTTCCGAGACGCCCCCCACCTCGAGCACGGCCCGGACGTTCGCGCCGGCGCCCGACGTCAGCACGACATCGTCGATGAGCACCGCCTTGAATCCCTGAAGGGTCACCGCGACGCTGTAGGTGCCGATGTTGAGACCAGGAAAGGAGAACGCTCCGTCGGCGTTCGTCACGGCGCGCTGTGTGACCGCCGTGGCCTTGTGCGTGACCACGACGTCCGCGCCGGGCACCACCCCGCCGGCGGCGTCGACGGCGACACCCGCCAGGGTCGAGGTCGTGCCGCCCTGAGCGTAAGCGAATGAACCGAGCATCGCCGCCAGAGCAAGCGGCGACAACATGCGTATCAGCCGTGGCCTCATCACACACTCCTTCACATGACGACTTGCAAGACGAGCAAAGGCGACCGGCGCGTCGGGGGCGCCCGCTGCGCGACCCAGACGTGCGCTGACACTAAGGCCGGCGACGACGCGCGTCAACGCCAAAATGCCATAACATCAACGCAGACAGACACTTACCAGCAACGAGTCAGGTAGAAATCAGAGTGGGACGGACGGCGGCGCGACGGGTCAGAGGAAAGTCAGATCGACGAACCTCGCAGGGTTGGGCCACCTGCCTGGCCAGGATCGCCGTCACGCGTTGACTGCCGCCTGCGGGCGCGGCTCCGGCCGGTCGTTCGCTTCGTCGCGCAGGGCCTGCAGCACACCGTCCGTGAGCGTGCGAGCGATGTGCGACTCGGCCCGCAGAACATCCTTCAATTCACCGTCGAAGGTCCCGGCCCAGGCGTGGGTCTGGTCGCGGGCGTCGATCAGCTGGCACGCGACGCGGAACTGGACACCAGCCGCGCGAACGCTTCCGGTCAGGACGAATTCCACACCGGTCGGCACCGACAGGGGTGTGTTCTCGTCGGCCCGCCAGCCGACCGGCGGTGACACGACGGACAGTCGCGCCGTGTGGACTGCGGTCATCCGCGTGATGACTTCCTCGGTCAGACCCTTGGCAATGACACGACACGGGGTGTCGCTGAACATGGCGTGAAACGGCATGACGAACACGCGCACTCTCGCCGCGCCGGCCGCGCCCGGAGCGTCGGCAATGACCTGAACGGGGACGATCAGCCGGTAGCCCCGGCGATTGAGCGTTTCCAGGATTCTCGGGGCCGTGCGGCTGTCCCACAGAGCAGCCCGGATCTGTTTGATGCAGGAGTTGAGTCCGTGGTCGAACTGGACGAAAGTGCCTTCAGGCCAGAGGACGCGCTGCAGTTCTCCCCGGCTGACGAGCTGCAAAGGATGTTGCAGCAGATACTCGAGCACGGCCGCCGGCTGCGGCCGCAGCCGGACCCGGACCCCCGGCCGGCGTAGTTCACCTGTCCGGGTGTCGAGCTCGTACTCTCCAAATCGATACGCCGGCATGGTCCCCCCCGCGAAATGTGAAGCTATCGGCGATCTCAGGTTGCCCGCAGGAAGTCCATAAGTCCTCAAGACAGGCTGAGGAAACGGCGAGTTTTCAGAAAGGATTCAGAAAAGGGTCTGGACCGGGACCGTAGAATGTCCGCGTGCGTGACACGAACGAGCCGGGCCTGAGCTTTCATCCGGCCGCCCGGCGGATCGTCCATTTCGGGCCGTTCCGGGCCGACCTGTCGGACGGCTCGCTCTGGCGCGGTGCGGACGAGGTGCGCCTACCTCCCCGCGCGCTGGCCCTTCTCCTGTATCTGGTCGAGCGCCCCGGCCGGGTCGTCCCGAAAGACGTGCTCATGGATGCCGTCTGGAAGGATGCTCACGTCAGCGAGACCTCGTTGACCGAAGCGATGGGCATCGTCCGTCAGACGCTGGGCGACAGCTCGCAGCGGCCGGAATACATCCAGACTGTTCACCGTCGCGGCTACCGGTTCATTGCCCGGGTCTCCACGGCGCCGCCCGAGACGGCGGCGTTCGTTGCGCGAGAAGTCGAACCGCCGGCTGTGAGCGACCCGGAGTCTCCACTCACACCCGCGGTCTCGCCCACGGTTCGCCCGTCGAGAGGAGGCAGGTTCTGGATAGCCGCGACCAGTCTGGCCCTCGTTATGGTGACGGCCATCGCGATCTGGACGCTGTCGGTCAGGAGCACAGCCACCCCGGAGGTGACGCGCGCAACGATCACGCTTCCGGCCGGGCAGGCGCCGGCGCCCGGGCTGAATGCGCATACGGTCGTGGCGCTGTCGCCCGACGGTCAGAGCATGGTCTATGTCGCGGGCACGACCGGTGAGTATCAGCTGTTCACACGGCTGATGGATCAGTTCGAGGCTCGACCGATTCCCGGGACGTCGGGCGCACACGGACCGTTTTTCTCACCCGACGGTCAGCGCATCGGGTTCTTCTCCGAAGGACGGCTTCGCCATGTCGCGACCATCGGCAGCGAAGCACTGTCTCTTGCCGAGGCCCCCGGCGGGCTCGGCGCCTGGTGGACCGACCGGCGCACGATCATCTTTGCCCGCGACTTCACCGGCGGTCTCTGGGAAGTCGACCAGAGCGGCGGAACGCCGCGCGAGATCGTGCCGGCGCCGGAGCCGACCGTCGGTTACCGGTGGCCACAACTGCTGCCCGACGGCCGAACGATCGTCGCCACTCGGTGGGCACCCGACCGGCGGCACTCGGTCGTGGCACTGTCAGCCGACAGCGGCGGCGAAGTGGTCCTCGCCACCGAGGCGATCTACGGACGTTATCTTCCGAATGGATACCTGCTCTTCGTCCGCCACAACGCTCTGATGGCGGCCGCGTACCGACCGGGCGGCACCCCCGGCGACGCACGACCCGTCCTCGCGCATGTCATGACCGGATCGACCGGCGCGGCGCAACTCAGTCTCTCGAGTACAGGATCGCTGATTTACATCCCGGATGATCCCGGCCGGGCCGAGCGCAGCCTCGTGCGCGTGGATGTTTCGGGCCGGCGCGCGGCCGCCAGCCACGAACGCCGGAGATTTGAGAACCTCTCGATCTGCCGCGAGCGTCTCGCGGTCACGATCACCGAGTCGGGCGCCTCGGACCTGTGGACCGGGACCGTCGCCGGAGGGCCGCTGACCCGGTTGACCAACGACGGCGCGGTGATCGAACCGGTCTGGCGTCCAGGCTGCGAGGAGATCGCCTACTCCGCGCACGGTCAGATGTACCTGCTGGGAACCCACGGCGCCGAGTCCGCTCGCCGCCTGCAGGACAGCTCGAATGTGCAGGCCCCCCTGTCGTGGTCACCCGACGGTCAGCAGCTCGTGTACGTCGAAGTGGCTCCCAAAACGGGAGGGGATGTCTGGGTGCTGAACCTCGCCGACGGGCGGCGTTCGCCGTTGGTGGCGACTCCAGCCGCCGAGGGCGGAGCCCGCCTCTCGCCCGATGGCCGGTGGCTGGCGTACGGATCGAGCGACACCGGCCGCGCGCAAGTCTACCTGCGCCCGTTTCAGACAGACGGTCCGCGCATCCAGATCTCGAAGGCGGGCGGCGTCGCGGCGGCCTGGTCGGACGATGGACGATGGCTGCATTATCGCCGCGGCAACTCGATCGTTTCGGTGGCGGTCGACCCGTCGGCAGGACCGGATATTTCCGCGCCGGCACGCACGCTCGATCTGCCGGACCTGGTGATCTTCAAACCGCTGCCGCGCAGTCAGGATTTCATGGTGTTGCAGCGCATCCGCGAGCATCTTCCGCTCACCACGCTGAACCTCGTGATCAACTGGCGCGCCGAGGTCGAAGAGCGGCTGCGACGATAGCCTCGGCTCAGCGCGCCGGCGCGCACTCGGACAGCCGCTCGACCCCGCCATCGCTCAGTCGAAGCGCCACGATCTCCTGGCCGGCCGGACCGCTCGGGTTTGCCAGCACGCGGGATCCATCGGGCGAAAAGAACGGCACCCCGTGCCCCGGTGCGAGGGTGCCGATTCGACGGATGGCGCTGGCGTCGGCGTTCATCACGAACACGCCAGCCGGTTCGCTCTCGCGGTCCGACATGAACGCGATCATCTGTCCATCGGCGGACCACGTGCCCGAGCGGTCGTCGGACGGCGTACTGGTCAGCCGCGCGACCACCCCGTCGAGGGTCATCGTGTAGAGCTGATTCCTGCCGGTCCGGTCCGAGTGGAAGATGAACCGCTTGCCGTCCGGCGCCCAATTGATCACCTGATCGTTCGCTGTGCCGTCGGTCAATTGACGTGCGCCGGCCGAGCCCACCTGCAGCAGCATCAGCCGCCATTTCTGCGTCTTCAAGTCGGGCGTCCATTGGTACGCCAGCTGCCTTCCGTCGGGCGACCAGACCGGCATCCCGGCGAAACCCTCGTGACGGGTGACACGCCGCTGGCCGCTGCCGTCGGCGTTCATCAGGTACAGGTTCGTGTGAATGCCTTCCCGCGGGCTCTGAAACGCAATGCTTCGGCCGTCGGGTGAAAACGAGGGATGCGCATCCCTCCCGGGGGTGGAGGTCAGCCGACGCGAATCACCACCGCCCACCGCGCGCACGTATACCTCGGGATCTCCGGTGCGGTCAGACACGAACACGACGCGCGTGCCATCCGGCGACCACGCCGGCCACATGTCGCCGCAGACAGCGGGCGACTGGCGGGCGCCGGTTGCTGCCGCGGCCATCGCGGCAGCGGCCAGAACCGCGAACCGCGCCTGCAGGCTGGATGAAATCCGCATGACGGATTGTCGTCCAGGCCGGTGGCGGGGCTGCTGACCTGGGGCCGAGCGGGGAAGGCTGAGGATGAATGGCGGCCTGGGGCGTGCGTGTTACTTCGGAATCCGGACCAGCAGCGGTTCGGCCAGCATCGCGACGAAGGGCTCGCCGGGCGCGACGACGACCTCGATCGGCTTTTTCGAGGGCTTGGCCGAACGGCCGCCTTCGGGTCTGGCCGGGACGGCCGCTTCGAACACGACCTCACGCGTACGGATCCTCGCGCGGCTGTCGGTATGTGCGTGTTCGACGATGGAGAAGACGAAGGCGACCCGGCCCCGGGGCTTTCGCGCGGATGCGCGCGACACCTCGGAGACCTTGCCGATGACGACCGACCCTGCCGGAATCAGTTCGACGCCGTCCTGGGTCACCGGACTCTGCAACGTCGCCTCGACCTGCTCGTCGACGGCGCTCGAGGCCGAATCGAGCGCGGTGCGCAGCTGCAGAATCAAGGCTGACCCCGCGGGCACCTGGTAGTTGTCGAACCGCTGCGCCTGGACCGGCGAGAAGCACATCATCCAGCAGACGAGAGCCGGTCCCAGACAGACAGCCTTTCTCATGTGCGAACAGCCGGGCAAACATCGGACCATGGCGCCTGCGTCGACTGTGCGCCACCTCGGGCACTGCTTGCACTGCAGCGGATTACGAGACTGGTCCCGGCATGACGAACCTGGCGCGGCGCCTGGCGGAGCGCGCGATCACTGAGCCTGTTGGTTCACCGTCTGCACATTACCTCCCGGGTCTTCAGGAGGAGCGACCGATGATCATGAAAGCCAGAATCGCCGCTGCCGGATTGGTTGTGACGCTCGCGTCGTCGCCCGTCTTCGGACAGAGCGTATCGCGCCCCTATGCCGGCGTGGCTGCAGGCATGCTGGGCATGACGGGTGAATTCGTCGAGGGCAGGGCCCCCGCGGCCTGCCTGGTCGCTGGCACAGGAGTGCTGCCGTGGCTCGACGTCGAGCTCGACGTCATGGTGCCCTCCGAGACGTTCCGGCGGTCGCGGACGGGGATCAGCGTCAGTTTCGCGGGGCCGGGGGCCACCCTGGAGGAGTTCGAACGTCGCGGCGTGGTGAAGCGGACCGACCATACACGGTCCGTGCGCGCCACGGTAGCGGTCGTGGCCGTCTTTCATCCACCCACCGCCGGCCGTGTGACCCCGGGGTTTCTCCTCGGCCTGACCAACCACCGGGTCCAGGATGTGTCGACGTCGGCGAACGTCTTCATCCCGGAAGGGATCGACCCGGACCATCCGTCCATCAGGCCCGGATCGAACAGCAGTATCAGAAACTTCGGAGGGCCGACGATCGGCGTGAACCTCGCCGTGGCGATCAGCCGTCGCGTGGTGGTCGTGCCGGACGTCCGCTACAACTACGCCTCGTTGGGCGACGAGATCAACAACTTCTTCGCGACGTCGGTGCGTGTGCTCTGGCGCTTCTGACGGGGAGCGGCCGGAGCGCCGAAGCCGGTCCGCCCAACTCGGCCACGACGTGTGCACTCGGCTCGTCGCTTGCAACCGCAGCGCGAGGAGTTAACCGATCTTCGGAGTGCACATGAAACACGATTACCGTAACGAAGAGAAAGCCGAACAGCTCGCGCTCGGGCTCGGCTGGTTCAGCATCGGGCTCGGGCTGGTGGAGCTGATGGCGCCGCAGACGCTCGCGCGCGCAATCGGAATGCCCGGCGCGAGCCCAACCGTGCTCCGCGCCTTCGGCGCGCGTGAAATCGGCGCCGGCCTCGCGATCCTGAACGAGCCCGACCGCGCCACGTGGCTGTGGTCGAGGGTCGGCGGCGACGCCGTGGACCTCTCGTACCTCGCGTCGGGACTGGCCGACCACAACAACAAGACGCGCATCGCGATCGCGATGGCTGCGGTCGCCGGTGTGACCGCGCTCGACGTGCTCTGCGCGCAGGAGCTTCGGCAGCTCCAGGAATCACCCGCGTCGCGCCGCACCTCGGCGGCCGATCGCGGCGCCGTCCACATCGAGCGTGTAATTACGATCAATCGCGGCCTGCACGAGGTGTATCAATTCTGGCGGCGATTCGAGAACTTCCCCAGGTTCATGCCTCACGTCGAGTCAGTGGAAATGCTGAGCGAGCGGCGCTCGCGGTGGCGTGCCAAGGCGCCGGCCGGCATGACGGTCGAGTGGGAGGCGGAGCTGCTCGAGGATCGCGAAGACGAGTGGATCGCCTGGCAGTCGGTGCCCGGTTCGGGCATCGAGAACAGCGGATCCGTGCGGTTCTCTCCCGCGCCCGGGGCGCGCGGAACAGAGGTTCGCGTACAGCTGCAGTACAACCCTCCTGCCGGCGCCATCGGCCGGAACATCGCCTGGCTGTTCGGCGAGGAACCCGCGATCCAGATTCACGACGACCTGCGGCGGTTCAAGCAGATCATGGAGACCGGCGAGGTCCCGCTGTCCGACGGGCCGGCCCTGTGGCGCGCGGCCCAGCCGGGCGATCCCCAGAAGATCAGGTCACTCGCGGGGGTGCGCCCATGAAGGCCAACTGCTGGTACGGCACGAAGAATCTCAAGGTCGAAGACGTCCCGGACCCCAGGATCCTGAACGCGCGGGATGCGATCGTCAGGATTTCGAGCACAGCCATCTGCGGCTCCGACCTGCACCTCTACAACGGCTTCGTCCCGACGATGAAGCGCGGTGACATCCTCGGCCACGAGTTCATGGGCGAGGTGGTCGAGGTCGGGTCGGGCGTGAACAACCTCACCGTCGGGGATCGCGTCGTCGTCCCGTTCCCGATCGCGTGCGGGCACTGTGCCCAGTGCGAGCGGGACATGTACTCACTGTGCGAGAACTCGAACCCGAACGCCTGGATGGCCGAGAAGATGTGGGGCTATTCGCCCTGCGGGATCTTCGGCTACTCACACATGCTGGGCGGGTACGCGGGCGGCCAGGCCGAGTATGCACGCGTGCCGTTCGCCGACATCGGTCCCATGAAGGTGCCCGACCATCTCGATGACGACAAGGTCCTGTTCCTGACCGACATCTTCCCCACCGGATACATGGCGGCCGACATGTGCGGCATCCAGCCCGGTGACGTCGTCGCCGTATGGGGCTGCGGCCCCGTCGGCCAGTTTGCGATCAAGAGCGCGTACCTCCTGGGCGCAGAACGGGTCATCGCGATCGATCGTTTCGACTACCGCCTGCGGATGGCGCGGGAGCGCGCCGGGGCGGAAACGATCGACTACGAGCAGACAGACGTGCAGGAAGCGCTGAAGGAGCTGACCGGCGGGCGCGGTCCGGATCACTGCATCGACGCGGTGGGCATGGAAGGGCACGGACCCGGCATTCTCGGCGCGTACGACAAGGTCAAGACCGCCGTGATGCTGGAGACGGACCGCGCGTATGCCCTGCGCCAGGCCATCCTGGCGTGCCGGAGCGGCGGCACGGTGTCGGTGGCCGGCGTCTACAGCGGGTTCATCGACAAGTTCCCAATGGGCGCGATCGTGAACCGGTCGCTGACGATCCGGTCGGGGCAGTGTCACGTGCATCGATACATGCGGCCGCTCCTGGAGCGTATCGAGCGCGGCGAGATCGACCCGAGCTTCGTGATCACGCACCACATGACGCTGGACGAGGCGCCTCAGGGGTTCGAGATTTTCAACAATAAAGAAGATGAGTGCCTGAAGGTGGTTTTGAAGACACACTAGGGTTGCTTGGAGTCGTTTTTCAGCGGTCTCTCACCCGTCAGCCAGGCGCTCGTGGCCGGCCTCTTTACGTGGGGCGTCACGGCGCTTGGCGCCGCGGTCGTGTTCTTCACGACCTCGGTCAATCGGCGGCTGCTCGACCTGTCGCTGGGGTTCGCCGCAGGCGTGATGATCGCGGCGAGCTTCTGGTCGCTGCTGGCCCCCTCGATCGCGCTGGCGGACGAGATGGGCACGATCCCGTGGCTGCCGGCGGTCGTGGGATTCCTCCTCGGGGGGGCCGTGATCCGCGTCGCCGACGCCCTCCTCCCCCACCTTCACCTGTTCAAGCCGCTGCGCGAGGCCGAAGGCGCGCACACGAACTGGAACCGCAGCGTCCTGCTCGTAGTCGCCATCACGCTCCACAACGTCCCTGAAGGGCTTGCCATCGGCGTCAGCTTTGGCGCAGCCGGCGCCGGTGTCTCGACCGCAACGCTCGGCGCCGCCATCGCCCTGGCGATCGGCATCGGCCTGCAGAACGCGCCTGAAGGGACCGCGATCGCGCTGCCGCTCCGCGGCGAAGGCCTCTCCCGTTTTCGTGCCTGGTGGTACGGCCAGCTGTCGGCGGCAGTGGAACCGGTGGCGGCAGTCATCGGCGCGGCGGGAGTTCTGCTGATGCGCCCGGCCCTCCCCTATGCCCTGGCCTTCGCCGCCGGCGCCATGATCTTCGTGGTGATCGAAGAGGTCATCCCTGAGTCGCAGAGCGGCGGCAACACTGACGGAGCGACGCTGGCGAGCATGGTGGGTTTTGTCATCATGATGACCCTCGACGTCGCACTTGGATAGGTTCAGCGTTCAGCGTTTGAGAATCATGAGCGGGTCGATTCTGGACGCGCGGCGGGCGGGGAGGTAGCTGGCGGCGAGAGCCACGGCACAAAGGACGGTGGAGGCGGCGGCCAGGACGAGGGGATCCGCGCCGCTCGCACCGTGCAGCAGCGTGCCGAGCGAACGGGACAGCGCAGCGGAGCCCGCCGCTCCAATCGCGAGCCCCGCGCCGGCGAGCTTGACCGAGCGCCCCAGCACCAGTCGCCGGACGGCTCGCGGGTCGGCGCCGAGCGCGAGCCTTACCCCCAGCTCGTGCGTCCGGTCACCCACGAGCCGCGCCATCACCCCGTACAGGCCGATGGCGGCGAGCAGCAGCGCCAGCCCGCCGAAGATTGCAAACGCACGGGCGGCGGTGACCTCGCCGGCAACCCCGGCCCGCGCGACGACGCTCAAAGGCCGGACGGCCGAGATCGGCGCCTGCGGATGGATCTCGCGCACCGCCTGGCGCGCGGCCGCCGCGAGCCGTGCCGGGTCGCCGTCGGTCCGAACGACGAAAGACATCGCGTCCGCTCCGAAGCGCGCCGGCTGCGCGAGCGGGCGATACATCTCCGGCAGCACTTCGGCGGCGATCCCTTCCTGCGGCGTATCGCCGACAATGCCGACGACGACCACCGGCGTGCCGTTGCCGTCGAGACCGGTGCCGATCTTCGCACCGATCGGATCCCGATCGGGCCACAACAGCGCCGCGAGGGCGGCGTTGATCACGGCCACGGGTTGCGACCCGTCACGATCCCCGGCGGTAAAGCCGCGCCCGCGCAGAATCGGCGCACCGACGGCCCGGAAGTAGTCCGGCGTCACCGTCTTCCAGACCACGTCGGGCGCTTCGTTCGGCGGGAAGGCGCGGCCGTCCACCCGAATATGCGCAGAAGGGCCGCGGGCCGCAAGCGGAAGGGTCTGGATCGCGGCGGCGGCGGTCACACCCGGGAGGCTGCCAAGACCCTGCGCCATCCGCTGAAAGTCGAGAACCGCCGCCGCGCGGCCGCGTGAGGCGGCGTCGGGCAGGGTCACGTCGATCGCCAGCAGCCGCTCCACGTCGATGCCCACATCCCGCTGGTGCAGCGCCCAGAGCGTGCGCAACATGAGCCCGGTTCCAGTCACGAGCACCAGCGCGATCGCCAGCTGCGCGGCAACGACCGCCGACGCCACCCGCGAGCTCGACTTCGACGGTTCGCTGCGGCCGCCGTCGCGCAGCTCCGTGAACGTCGCGCGGCGCGTCACGGCCAGCGCGGGTGCCACACCGAATCCAACGGCGGCGAGCACCGCGAGCCCCAGCGTAAACAGCGCGACCCCGCCGTCGAGGCCGGCCGTGGCCGTGCG
Organism: Vicinamibacterales bacterium; assembly: GCA_035250005.1. Taxonomy (GTDB): domain Bacteria; phylum Acidobacteriota; class Vicinamibacteria; order Vicinamibacterales; family 2-12-FULL-66-21; genus JACDCA01. The sequence goes on from DATFFM010000102.1 coordinate 14,528, forward strand.
CGGTGTGCCCGCCGGAAGGAGCGCGAGCAGGCCGGGCCGGCCGGCCCAGGCGATCACCAGGCCGGCCGCCGCACCGCAGACGGTGAGCAGCAGATTCTCGACCGACAACTGGCGCACGACCCGCAGGCGTGACGCTCCCAGCGCGGCGCGGATCGTGAGCTCGCGGCGGCGCTCCATCGCGGCGGCGAGCTGCAGCGTCGCGACGTTGCCGCATGCAATCGCCAGCACGCACGCGACTACGGCAAGCAGGATCCAGAGCATCGGCGCCGACGCGCCGGTCACCTGGTCGTGGAGACCGACAACGTTCACTCCCGCGTTGCGGTTCGTCGCCGGGTAGGTCTCGCGCAGCCGACGGGCGATGCCGTCCAGCTCGGCCTGCGCCTGCGCACGGGTGACTCCCGGCTTCATCCGGCCGATCACGCGGAAATACCAGGCATCCCGCATGGTGCGAATGTCTGCGGGCGCATTCCGTCCGAGCTCCGGCACATCGTGCGGCGCCTGCGTCCACGCGACGGCATCCTCGGGGAACGCCAGGTCCGTCGGGACTATTCCGGCCACGACCAGCGTCTCGTCGTCGAGCTGAATCGCGCGGCCGACGATCGAGGGATCGCCGGCGAACCGCAGCCGCCAGAAGTCTTCGCGAAGCACGATCTCGCGAATGCCTCCGGGGGGAATGGTCGAGGTGAAGGTGCGGCCGAGCGACGCGCCGACCCGGAGGACGTTGAAGAAGTTCGCCGACACCGTCGCGACATCGATGCGTTGCGGATCCTGGCCGCCGAGGCTCCGTCGACGGCGGTCGTACGCAGCCAACGCGTCGAAAGCGTCGGCCGATCGCCAGTCGAGGAAGTTCGCCGGTGCCACACCGCGCGTGGCCGCACCTGGCTGCGTCTCCCAGACAATGACGAGCCGTTTGGCATCAGGAAACGGCAGCGGCTTCAGCAGAACCGCCCGGACGACGCTGAACACGAGGGCGTTCGCCCCGATCCCCAGCGCGAGCGTCAGCACGATGGTGAGGGCAAACCCAGGCCGATGCGCCAGCTGACGCACGGCATCCTTGATGTCCTGCATAGCCGTGTTAGACGTCGACCGCGGGCGCGAGTTAGCCGCACCCCAACCCCAACCGCCGAGCCTTCGAACCGCGGACCCGGGAACCTCAGTACCTCGGAACCTTACCGTATGCTAGTTGTGTGAACAGACTGCGCGTCGCGGCATGCCTGCTCGCAGTGATTGCGGCGGCGTCAGTCGGTGCCAGGGCGCCCGCCCCCGCGCTCGACGAGCAGGCCCTGCTGAAAGAGCTCGGATTCTCAGCGCAGGATCTCCTGAAGATCGGCCGAGGCGAGATCATCGGACGGACCACCCAGGCCGACTCCTCTGCGGTCGCCCTCGTTGTCGCCGGGACGATTGCGGTGCCGAGTGTCTACTACCTCGAAAAGTTTCGAGCCATCGAGTCGTTCAAGAAGACGGCCGAGGTCCTTCAGATCGGGCGTGTGAACGGGGCGCCGTCGCCCGCCGACTTTGCTGCCCTGACGCTGGACCAGGCGGATGTGGACGATCTGAAGGACTGCCGCGTCGGCGACTGCGGCGTCAAACTGGACGCGGACGGCGTTGCCCGGCTTGCCCGCAGGGATGCGCAGGCCGCGAGCGCGACGGCCGAGATGCGCCAGTACCTTGCCGGGTACGCGCAACAGTATCTGCAGAGAGGCAACGGCGCCCTGATGGAGTATCGCGACAACTCGCGCCCACGGCGGGTGGCCGACGAGCTCCGGGTCATTCTCGATCACTCCAGGTTCCTGCAGCGGGGCTGGCCGACGCTGCACACAGCGGTGGGCGCCTTCACGGGCACGATGCCCGACGGTCTCGATCATTTCGTGTACTGGTCGAAGGAGAAGATCGGCCCTCGCGCGGTCATCAGCCTGACGCACGCGATCATCCGGCCCCCATCCGAGGGCGTGGCCGCGATCGCGACCAAGCAGATCTTCGCGAGCCACTACAGCACCGGATCGCTGGGGATGACGATGCTCCTCGACAAGGGCACACCGGAGGCGCCGCGTACGCTGATCGTCTACGTCAACCGGTCGCGGCTCGACATCTTCGGGGGGATACTGGGAACCATCAAACGTCCGCTCGTGCGCTCGCGGGCGCGCGACGGCGCGGAGCGGATGATGCGTCAGCTGCGAGACCGGCTCGAGCGTGATTACAGGAAGGCTGGACTCTGAAGGCTGAACTCTGAACGCTGAACGGTGAACGCTGAAGGACATCCGCTATTCTGGAGACTGTTGGCAGGAGATTCCGATGACTGGATGGCTGAGTCGGCTCGAGCCTTATGCGTACGCCCTGTTGCGCACCGTGGCAGGGTTCCTGTTTGCCTTTCACGGCCTTCAGAAGCTGTTCGGCATGTACGGCGGTCAGAAGGTCGAGCTCATGTCGCTGGCGGGGCTTGCGGGCGTCATCGAGCTCGTCGGTGGTGTGCTGATCGTGATCGGGCTCTTCGCGGCCGCTGCCGCGTTCATCGCGAGCGGCGAGATGGCGTATGCGTATTTCGTGATGCATCAGCCCAAGGGGGCCTGGCCGATTGAGAACGGCGGCGAGCTGGCAGCGCTCTATTGCTTCGTCTTCCTCTACATCGCCACGCGCGGCTCCGGCATCTTGAGCGTGGACTGGGTCCGCGGGCCCGGCCGGGGCGGCCGCCGATGACCCGAGGCGCGTGCTAGCATCCCTGCATGGCCCGTTCAAGCAACGCCGTCGGCCGCAACGACAAATGCCCGTGTGGGAGCGGCAAGAAACACAAGTACTGCTGCGCCGGCAAGGCCGCCGGCAACAACAAATTGACGACGGTGATGCTGCTCGTGGTGGCGGCCGCGATCGCCGCGGCCCTGCTCGCATCGGTCTTCAGCGAGGGGGAGGCGGGCGGCGGTCGCGGCCGCGTCTGGTCCGCCGAGCACGGGCATTATCACGAGGGCTAGCGGGGCCAGGTGTTGCCCGCTCGCCTGAGCCTGGAGCCCCATGGTATTCTCGATTCACCGATCCGCGGCTGGCGCGGAGCGTCAAAAATAGGCTGATGCGACCAGTCCCGTACGGGGCCCACTATACGGTCGCGGCCGGGAGGTGCATGCATGGCAGACACTAACGGGGGCAGTCGCTAGACTGTCGAACGATCGAGAACGGCCGGCGGAAACGCCGGCCGTTTTCTTTTGCGCTAGGATTCACCCATGGCGGCAAAACCAATCCCGGACGGCTATGCGGCCGTCACCCCCTACCTGATCGTCAAGGACGTCGACGCGCTGCTGCAGTTCATGAAAGCGGCGTTCAACGCGGAGGTCAAAGAGGAGCACCGCTTGCCGGACGGCAGCGTGGCCCACGCCGACGTGCTCATCGGCGGCTCACACATCATGATGGGCCAGGCCGGCGGGAAGTGGCCCGAGAAGCTCGGGTCGATCATGTTGTACGTGCCCGACGCCGATGCGACCTACCAGGCGGCCCTGCGGGCGGGCGCCAAGTCGCTGTACGAGATGACGACCCACTTCTATGGTGACCGCAGCGGCGGCGTCGAGGATCCAACCGGCGTGACCTGGTGGATCTCGACCCACGTCGAAGACGTGTCACCCGAGGAGATGGAACGGCGCATGAAAGCGCAATCCACGGGCTGAACTGCTTCAAACGCCAAACGTCCAACTCCCCAACTCCGACCTCCAGCCGTTTTGGAGTTTGAAGTTCGAAGTTTGGCGTTTGGCGTTTGAAGTTTGGCGTTTGAAGTTTGTAGTTTGAAGTTGTCGAACTCTCTAAACCCCCACCCTGCCGCCGCCGATACACCGCGCGTGAGCACCAGGCGCGCGCGGGTGGTTACCGCCGATCAATGGGGAAAGCCCGACCGGAACGAGGCCGGAGACCCGGTCTGCCGGTGGTGCCGGGGGCGGGTCGTCCGTCCCAGGCGCACCTTCTGCACCGATGCGTGCGTTCACGAATGGAAGATCCGCAGCAGCCCGTGGTACGTGCGCCGCCAGGTGAAGAAGCGCGATAAAGGGACGTGCCAGCTCTGCGGACTCAATGTGGTGAAGGCCCATCGCGAGTGGACGCGCGCGAAGCCGCCGGTGACCGCCCGCGCCGCCCGGAAGGCGTGGCGCGCGGCGCGCCCCCTCTGGGAAGCCGACCACATCATCCCGGTCGCGGACGGCGGCGGCGAGTGCGGGCTCGAGAATTACCGGCTCCTCTGCCGGCCCTGCCACCTGCATGTCACGCTGGCGTGGCGCGCGCGGCGCACGCAGACCGTCACCGGAGAGACCGCGGAATCATGACCCCTCCGGCCGCCGGCCGGCGAGTCACCCGCCGGCAGTTCGGGTCGATCACCGGTGGTGCGGTGGTGTCGTTCGCTCTCGGCAGCGCCTGCCAGGGCAGCGTGCCGCTCCAGCGCAATGACGGGAAGCTGACGGCCCGCCCGCGTCCGCAGGCGAAAACAACCGCTACCGGTGACCGCGCTCTCGGCCTCGGCGCCGATCGCGACGCGATCCTTCACCTGCCGCCGAAAGTTCCCGGTGCTCCGCTGCCGCTGCTCGTCCTCCTGCACGGCGCCGGAGGCAGCGGGTCGGGGATCCTTCGACGTCTCGTGTCGTTCGCGGACGAAGCCGGGATCGTCGTGCTCGCGCCCGACTCACGCGAGTCGACCTGGGACGCGATCCGCGGTGGCTTCGGGCCGGATGTGGACTTTCTCAACCGCGCGCTGGACCGCGTATTCGACACGGTTTCGGTGGACCCGGCCCGCGTCTCGGTCGGCGGTTTTTCAGACGGCGCCACCTATGCGATCTCGCTCGGGCTGCTGAATGGCGATCTGTTCCGGCGGGTGCTCGCCTATTCACCCGGTTTCTTCGTCGGCGGCCGCGCGCAGGGCAAGCCCGCGTTCTTCATCTCGCACGGAACGGCCGACCCCGTGCTGCCGATCGACCGCTGCAGCCGGGTGATCGTGCCGGTCCTCGAGAAGCAGGGGTACGACGTGACGTTCCGTCAGTTCGACGGCGGCCATCAGATCCCGCCGAACATCGCGCTGGCCGGCATGAAGTGGGCCGCCGGCGCGTAGTGGATTGCCGGCCGCGGGCGATATAGTCTTGCTGGATCGAATCATCCGTACAGGAGGCAAGATGCTCAGTGGTCAGGATTGCCGTCACACCGCGCGGCTGATCATCGTCGGCGTCGCCGCGATGCTCCTCACCATCCCCTCGGCCGCGCAGGAGCGGCGCCAGCCGGAAGGCGGCGGCACGCCACCGGCCATCGCCGAACGCACGAAGAACCTCAAGAAGATCGACGGCTTCTTCCCGATGTACTGGGATGAGAACGGCGGCCGGCTCTTCGTCGAGATCCCGAAGCTCGACACCGAGGTGCTCTATGCTACCGGCCTCGCCACCGGCCTCGGGTCGAATGACATCGGGCTCGACCGCGGCATGTCGACGGGCGCCAGGATCGTGACGTTCGAGCGGGCCGGGCCGCGCATCCTGATGGTGCAGCCGAACTACCAGTTCCGGGCGCTCACACAGAACGCGGCCGAGACGAAGACCGTGCGCGATGCGTTCGCACGCTCGGTGCTCTGGAGCTTTCCGATCGCCGCGATGAGCGACGGCCGGATCCTGGTGGACTACACCGACTTTCTCGTCCGCGACTGGAACGAGGTCGCCGGCCGCCTGACGCCCGGTGCGTACCGGTTCGAAGCCAACCGCAGCAGCGTCCATGCCGCCGGCCTGGCGGCGTTTCCGAAGAACACCGAGATGGAAGCCGAACTGACGTTCGTCCGGACGCCGGGCGGTGGGGCGGGCGCCGGGCGGGGCGGCGGCGGCGGCGGGCGATTCTTCGAAGGAGTGGGCAGCGTCGCGGCCAGCGCCGAGGCGGCCAGCATCCGCGTGCACCACTCGATCGTCGAGCTGCCGGAACCGGGATACGAGCCTCGCGCCTACGACCCTCGCTCGGGATACGGCGCCATGTCGTACGAGAATTACTCCGCGCTCCCCGGTCAGCCGATGACGCTGCGATTCATCCGGCGGCACCGGCTGCAGAAGAAGGATCCGGCGGCGGCGATCAGCGATCCGGTCAAGCCGATCATCTATTACCTCGATCCCGGCACGCCGGAGCCGATTCGCTCAGCGCTGCTGGACGGCGCCCGGTGGTGGGATCAGGCGTTCCAGGCCGCCGGGTACCGGAACGCGTTCCGCGTGGAGCTGCTGCCGGCAGGCGCCAGCCCGAACGACATCCGCTACAACGTCATCAACTGGGTGCACCGGTCCACGCGCGGCTGGAGCACCGGGGCCAGCGTCACCGACCCGCGTACGGGCGAGATCATCAAGGGGGTGGTCACGCTGGGGTCGCTGCGCATCCGCCAGGACTACATGATCGCAGAGGGGCTGCTCAGCCCGTACAAGGCGGGAACCGAAACGCCGCCGGAACTGCTCGAATGGTCGCTCGCGCGCATCCGCCAGCTGTCGGCGCACGAAGTCGGCCATACGCTCGGCATCGGTCACAACTACTACGACAGCAAGGCGGGATGGATCTCGGTGCTCGACTATCCGCACCCGCTCGTCACGCTGAAGCCGGACGGTTCGCTCGACTACTCGAAGGTCTATGCGAGCAGCATCGGCGAATGGGACAAGATCGCGATCCGTTACGGCTACCAGGACTTCCCGCAGGAGACCGACGAGAAGTCCGCGCTCGACGCGATCATCGAGGAAGGTCACAAGAAGGACCTCTTCTACCTCACCAACCAGGATCTCGGTGCCCACGCCAACGTCAACCAGTGGTCGAACGGCACGAACGCGTCCGAAGAGCTCGAACGGATGATGAAGGTCCGCGCGGCGGCGCTATCGCGGTTCGGCGAGCACGCGATCAGGAAGGGTGAGCCGCTGGCGACGATCGAAGAAGTGCTCGTGCCGCTCTACCTCCACCATCGCTATCAGGTCGAGGCCGCCGCATCCGTTGTGGGCGGGCTGTACTACACCTACGCGCTGCGCGGCGGGAACACCGAACCGGTCCGCTTTGTGTCGGCGGCCGAACAGCGACGCGCGCTCGATTCGATTCTTGCGACCATCAGCCCGGCTGCGCTGGCGCTGCCGCGTCCGCTGCTGAAGACGCTCCCGCCGCGCCCCAGCGGCTTCGGTCAGACCCGCGAGCTCTTCCCGCGCTACACGGGACAGATGTTCGACGCGATCACCCCGGCGGTCAGCGCGGCGGAGATGACCATCGGGCTGCTGCTGAACGAGGCGCGGGCCGCGCGGCTGGTGGAGCAGAACGCGCTCGACCCGGCGATGCCCGGCCTTCACGGCGTGCTCGCGAAGCTCGTGCTGGCGACCTTCCGGCCGCCGTCCGCAGATGCCTATGAAGCCGAAATCCAGCGCGCCGTCCAGCGGGTGGTCGTCGAACGATTGATGACGCTCGCGGCCGACGCCGACATGGCCCAGGTGCGCGCGATCGCGACCGGATACCTGAAGTCATTGATCGCCGGGCTGCCGGCCGCTGGGACGAGCCCGGGAACGGCTCATGGCGCACTGCTGGCCGCTGACATCAAGCGCTTCGTCGATCGGCCGGCCGCCCCCGCGACCCGTACCGCGATCCCGGGCCCGCCGCCCGGCGCGCCCATAGGGGAGCCTGCGATGGAGTGGCTGTGGCGGCTGGAGCCGCTGTGTTCGCAGCGGGACCACTAACCGCGCCTCGTCAGCTGCAGGAGGACCGCCGCTGCCGCCATGATGTCGATCCCCAATCTTCGTCATGCCGTTCGTCACCTGCGGCAGTCGCCCGGCTATACGGCGACGGCCATCGTGACGTTCGCCCTCGCGATCGGCGCCAACAGCGCGATCTTCAGCGCCGTGAATGCCGTGTTGCTGAGACCGCTGCCGGTCGAGTCCCCCGACCGCCTTGCCGTCGTGTGGCAGACCGACGCCGGCGGCCAGGCGGTGGTCGAGCTGACCTATCGCCACCTGCGCGAGTGGACCCAGGCGGGCAACACCTTCACCGACGCCGCGGTCATGGGATCCCACAACTGGAGCGCCGTGCTGCACGGGCGCGGCGAGCCGTCACGCACCTGGTTCAACGGGGTCTCGGCCGGTTTTTTCGAAACGCTGGGTGCACGCCCGCTGCTCGGACGCGGGTTCCGGGATGACGACGACGTACCCAATGCCCGGGCTGTGGCGGTGCTGAACCATGGCACGTGGGTCCGACGTTTTGGCGCCGATCCCGCCATCGTCGGCACGACGATGACCCTCGACGGGAACAGCGTGGAGATCGTCGGAGTGATGCCGCCCGGTTTCGACTTCCCGCAGGGTGCGGAATTCTGGAGGCCGGTCGTCCCGTTCCTCGTCTCGGGCGCCGCGCCCGACACCTCGATCCTCGACCGCGTCGGTGTGTTCTACGTGCTCGGTCGCGTCCGGGGAGCTGTGGATGCGGCCGCATTGCGCCACGAAGTGAATGCGCTGGAAGCCCGTCTGGATGCTGCGGACACGAGCCGATTCAAATGGGGCGCCAGTGCCGTGATCACGCCCTTTCTCGATCATGTCTTCGGTCCCGTGCGGCCCGCCCTTCGAGTGTTATGGGCCGCGGTCGCCGTACTGCTGCTGGTCGCCTGCGCCAACATCTCGGGTCTGATGCTGACGCGGATCTCACGACGGCGCCAGGAAAACGGCATCCGTCTGGCCCTCGGTGCAACCCCGGCCGCCGTCGGGCGCCTGTGGCTGTCGGAGGTGGTGGTGGTGGCCATCGCAGGCGGAGCGCTCGGCCTCGCGATCGCTCAATGGATTGCACAGGCGATCGTCACCCTCGCACCCGACGACCTCCCGCGCGTTGGCGACATCTCGATCGACGGCACCGTGGCGCTCTTCACCTTTGTGGCGGTGCTGGTCGTTGCGCTCGTGACGGCAGCGATCCCGTTGCGCCACGCCGGCCGCGCGAGCCTGCTATCCGCCTGCGAGGGTGAGCGCTCGACCGCTGGCCGGGCCGCCATCCGAGTGCAGTCGACGCTGCTGGTGGTCCAGATCGGCCTCGCGGTCGTCCTTCTCGTCGGTGCGGGGCTGGTCCTGCGCAGCTTCATTGCACTCCGGCAGATCGATCTCGGGTTCGCGCCGCAAGGTGTGCTCAGCCTCACCGTGCGGCCGGGCAGCACCGAACGCACGCCAAACCTGTGGATGGACGATTTCCTTGCGCGTGTGCGCACGCTGCCAGGCGTGGAAGCCGCAGGTGCGGTGTATCTCCGGCCGCTCATGCTGGGGCCGATCGGTGATTCGGTGCGCGTGCTGCTCGAAGGGCAGCCGCCGACGGAGGAGACGGCCGCCGCCAACCCCACGCTCAACTATCAGGTCGCCACGCCGGGCTATTTTGAGACGCTGGAGATACCGTTGCGTGCCGGCCGCCTCTTCACAGACCGGGATACGAGCAACATTCCGCGTGTGGCCATCGTCAGTGAGTCGACCGCCCGGCGGTTGTGGCCCGGTCAGGACCCTCTCGGCAAACGACTGGTGATACCGACGTACAGCGCCGACCGCGAGAGCGGATGGCGAACCGTCGTGGGGGTGGTCAGGGACGTCCGGTATCGCGGCCTGCACGAGGTGCAGCCCGACGTCTACGATCCGGCGCTTCAGGCCACGCAGGTCGCTGCCAACGTCGTGATCCGCAGCGCGCACGATCCACTCGGGCTGGCCGCACCGGTGCGCGCCTTGGCGCGCCGGCTGGATCCCACCGCAGTCGTCGACAGCGTCACCACCATGGAGGCGGTCGTTGAACGAGCAGAAGCGCCGTGGCGGCTCACCATGTGGATGTTCGTGTCGTTCGCCGGTCTGGCCTTCGGTCTCGCAGCTCTGGGTCTCTTCAGTGTCGTGGCACTCGATGTCGCGAACCGGGGCCGCGAGTTCGCGATCCGCATCGCGCTCGGAGAATCACCGGCCGGAATCCTGCGCGCGGTATTGCTCCGCGCAGGCCGGCGCGTGCTGGCCGGTCTGGCGCTTGGCCTCGGCACGGCCGTCGTTTCCGGCCGCGCCATTCGCGGCCTTCTTTTCGATGTCGCCCCTGACGACGGCCTGACCTATGCAGCGGTGCTGGTAGCGGTTCTGACCGCCGTTGCTGCCGCTGCTTATCTGCCCGCCCGTCGCGCCGCCGCCGCCGATCCACAGTCGCTCCTGCGCCAGGGGTGATGGCGTTCAAGGGTTCCAAAGAGGTTCCAAAGAGGTTCCAAGGCGGTTCCAAGGGTTCCGGGTTCGGAACCAAGAACCCACTGGAACCCACTGGAACCTCTTGGAACCTTTGGACCTTCGAAGCCCGTCTGCATCGTGGCCGATTCGAACACAGGCGCCTCGCCATTGAAGCATAACCGGCTAGAATCAACCTCCCGTGCACTCCGACTCCGAACACTGGCTCGAACGCTGGAGCACTGCCGGTCTGCTCGACGAAGCAGCCGTCACCCGGATCCGGACGTTCGAGCAGCAGCACGCTGGCTCGAGCCGCCTGCGCTGGCCGATTCTGGCGGCCTGGATGTTCGGGGCGGCGATGATCGGCGGCGGTGTCCTGCTGTTCGTGGCGGCACACTGGGACACCCTGTCCCCCGGACAGCGGTTCTCGCTCGTCGCTCTGCTCGTCGGTAGCTTTCACGTGGCGGGGGCACTGGTGTCGGGTCGGTCCGGCGGCCTCTCGCAGGCACTGCATGCTGTCGGCACCGTGGCGCTCGGCGCGGGGATCGCCCTGGCGGGTCAGATCTTCCATCTCGAGGAGCACTGGCCCGGCGGCATTATGTTGTGGGCCATCGGCGCCGCTGTCGGATGGGCGCTCCTCCGGCACACTCCGCAGATGGTATTGCTGGCGCTGCTTGGACCGGCATGGCTGGCGGGCGAGTGGATAGTTGCCCTGGACGACCGTACGGACGCCGCCGGTATGCGGGTGCTGACAGGCGGGGCTTTTCTGCTCGCGCTGACGTATTTCACCGCGCCAGGTCCGGGGCGTGTCACGGTCTCCCGCCGCGCGCTGCTCTGGATCGGAGGCCTGGCTTTGCCGGTCGCTTCGATCTTCCTGGCGGTGTTCGATTCAGCCGGTCTCCTCAACCGGGACGGGGACGGGGAGACTCTGTCGTTGTGGCTTCGGATCGTCGGGGCGACGGCAGCGCTGGGCCTGCCGCTCGGACTCGCGTTTGCCTTGCACCGCGCGGCGGCCTGGCCTTGTGCGATCGCGGCCCTCTGGGTGCTCGCGTTGTTCGGGCTGCACTCGCTCCCGGGCGGGGTCGCGCCTTACGTGTGGTGGGCGATCGGAGCGGTGGGCCTCGGGGCGTGGGGTCTGCGCGACGCGCGCAGCGAGCGCATCAACATGGGCGCGGCCGTCCTGGCCGCGACGATCCTGACGTTTTATTTCTCGCAAGTGATGGACAAGCTCGGTCGGTCGGCCAGTCTGGTGGGATTTGGGATCCTGTTCCTCGCCGGCGGGTGGGCGCTCGATCGTGTCCGAAGGCGTCTGGTTCTTCAGGCGAAAGGGGTCGCATGACCTCCGCGGTTCGGCGGGGCTTGATCGTTGCGTTGCTGCATGTTGCGCTGGTCGCGGGCCTTGGCGCGAAGCTGCTGATCGATCGTGCCACCCGTCCACGGGTCTGGGCGCGGGTCGCGCCGGTGGATCCCGATCTGCCGATCCGGGGACGATACGTCAGGCTTCGCCTGGAAGGAGCCGCCGAAGGCCTCGAACCATCGGACTGGGCGGCGGTTGATGCGGCGGTGCGCAATCAGCAGCTGGTGTTCGTCCCCTCGAGCGACAGCGGCCTCTCAGCCAGAGTGACGACCCGGACGGACGGACGGCGAGTTGCCTCGCTGCATCAGGCGCTCGCGTACTTCATCCCCGAGCATGGGCCTGATCCGTCGCTGCGTGCCCCCGGCGAGGAGCTGTGGGTGGAAGTGACGATCCCCCGGCGCGGGCCCCCGCGCCCGATTCGTCTCGGTGTCATGAAGAATGGCAATCTCTCGCCGATTCAGTAGGGGCGAAGGGGTTCCAAGAGGTTCCAAAGGGGTTCCAACTGGTTCCAATTGGTTCTGGGTTCGAACCAAGAACCCACTGGAACCCTTTGGAACCTCTTGGAACCGGCCTTGGAACCCCTTCCGTCATTCATGCCGCAGCGCGAGAATAGGATCGATCCGGCTGGCACGATAGGCCGGGATCAGTCCGGCGGCGGCTGACACGAGCCCGAGCAGCAGCACCATCGTGCCGGCGATCGCCGGGTCCCGGGGCTGGATTCCGTACAGCTGCGATGACACGTACTGCCCGAGCGCCATCGCGGCCGGGATGCCGACCGCCAGGCCGATGGCGAGCAGCAGCAGCACTTCCTTCATCACGAGCCAGATCACGCCGCCGGCCTGGGCGCCCAGCGCCAGCCGGATCCCGAGCTCCTTCTTGCGCCGCGCCACGACGAATGCCATCACGCCATACAGCCCGACCGACGCGAGCACGGTCGCGAGCAGACCGAACCCGGCCGACAGCATTGCAATCAGCCGGTCGGTGAGGAGCGTCTCGTCGAGCTGCGCCTCGACGGTCTTCATTTCGTAGACCGGCATGGCGGGGTCCAGCTGCTTCACCTCGTTGCGTACCATGCGATATGCGGTCGCCGACGGCGTCAGCGTGCGCAGGTAGATGGCCGCGCTGTTCTTCCCCCAGTTCGGGATGAACACCTGCCGTCGAACCCCTTCTCGTGGACCTTCGTACAGGGAGTTGGCGACGACACCGATGATTTCGATCGTCAGCTTCGTGCCGGGGCCGCCGCCGAAGCCGAGGCGCTTGCCGACCGCGCTGCGCCCTGGAAAATAGTGCTCGGCAAAGCGCCGATTGACGATCGCGACGGTTGCCTCCTGCCGGGCATCGCCGTCCCTGAAGTCGCGCCCCTCGAGCAGCGGAATGTTCATCGTCTCGAAATAGCCCGGCGAGAGCGCGTTCATGAAGGCCTGGATGTCTTCGCCGTCTTTCGGCTGGTGCCCTTCGACGCCCATCGAGCTGTCCCATTCGTCGCCGGCCAGGATCGGCACGGAGGCCATCGCGGCCGACTTCACGCCGGGCGCAGAACGCAGCCGGTCGAGCAACTGCCGGTAAAAGAGCACGGCGCGCTCATTGTCGTAGCCGTTGAGCGACGGCGAGAGCTGAAAGGTCACCAGATTGTCGAGCACGACCCCGGTGTCGGCGGTCTTCAGGTTCTGCAGGCTCTTCACGAACAGGCCGGCGCCGAACAGCAGCAGAAAACTGAGCGCGACCTGCGCCGCCACCAGCCCCTTGCGCAGGAAGAGCGATCCCCCGGTGCCGGCGATCGAGCCCATCGTGTCCTTCAGCGTCGTCCAGGGGTCCGGACGGCTGGCACGCAGCGCCGGCAGCAGTCCGAAGACGATGCCGGTCACGAACGTGAGACCCAGCGTGAAGGCGAGGATGCGCGGATCGGGATGCGCGGAGATCAGCAGCGGCTGCCCTTGCGAGGGGACGAGCGCGAGCAGCGACCGCGTCAGCAGCACCGCGATCCCGAGGCCCAGCAGGCCGCCGATCGACGAGAGCAGCAGGCTTTCCGCGAGCAGCTGGCGCACCAGGCGGCCGCGCGAGGAGCCGAGCGACAGCCGCACGGCGATCTCCCTCTGGCGCATGAAGCCGCGGGCGATGAGCAGGTTGGCGACATTGGCGCAGGCAATCAGCAGCACGAGGCCGACCATGCACATCAGCACGACCAGCGCAGTCGAAAAATCATTGCGCAGGCTGGAGTACCCGAGCTCGGCGCCGGTGACGACCAGACGGCCCTGCATGAACTGCTCGCGCGAGTACGCGGACCAGTCCTTCGCCGCTGGCAGCGTCATCTCGTAGGCGCGGATCTGGGTGAAGAGCCCCTGAAGCGGCGGCTGCGCCGACTCCACCGTGTAACCCGGCTTGAGCCGCGCGAACACCTGCACCCAGCGCCCCCGCCGGTTGTCCATGTGCAGCCACGTCCAGTCCGGCGCCATCACCGGCTTCATCAGGATCGGCACGCGGATCTGCGGCGAGCGCGCGGGGTCGAGCCCGGCGAATCCGGCCGCCGAGACGCCGACGATCGTCATCGGATAGTCGTTGATCAGAATCTTCTTCCCCACCACGTTCGGGTCCCGCGCGAAGCGCGTCTCCCAATATGCGTGGCTGAGCACGACGACCGGATGCCCCTGGTAGACCTGATCGTCTTCAGCCGAGTTGAGCACGCGCCCGAGCGCCGGCTTCACGCCAAGCATCGAGAAATAATTGCCGGAGACCATCTCGGCCTCGACCCGCTCCGTCTGGTTGTCGACGCTCAGCGAGGCCGGGATCAGCCGCCGGCACAACACCTCGGCCAGCGGCTCGGCGCGTTTCTGGAGATCCTGATACAGCGGGTACGAGTGCATCCGCGACCCCATGTTGCTCCCCATGTTGAGCCCCTGCTGGTGGAGCATGACGAGCTCGTCGGGTGCGGCGACCGGCAGTTTCCGCAACAGGATCTGGTCGATCAGCGTGAAGATGGCGGTGTTGGCGCCGATCCCGAGCGCAAGCGAAAGGATTGCCACCGTGGCGAACAGCGGGCTTCGGCGGAGGCCGCGCAGGGCAAGACGCAAGTCGGCCAGTGTCGTGGTCATGCCTTGCTTGGACGGATGTTTTCGCCAGAAGGTTGGCGGGCGTTTTCTGTCGCCGCCGCTGTCATTCCACCTGGGCAGGGCCGCGGCGCTGCGCGCGGATGCGAAGACGATCGCCGGTTCGGATGCCGTCGATCGAGCCGACGACCACCGGGCACCGGATCCCGTAGAGCGAGCGGGCGACGAGAGCGCCGATCGTGAGGATCGGATCGGCAATGGCCAGCACGATCCCGGCGGGCCCCGTGCCTCTCCGGAGCGCTTCGGCGAGCACCGAAGCCGAAGATGAGGATCCGCGTCCGCCGGGCATCACCAGAATGGTGCCGGAGACCGTCTTGCCGAGATCCGGATGCGAGCGGTCGATGATCCGGCCGCTCTCCACGTCGACCCCGCCCCAGAGGCTCAGTGGTTCCGCGAGCACGAGGGCCAGCCCCTCGGCCTCGCCGCCGTCCTGCGACTGCAACTCCGTCGTCATCGCGCGATTCGGACGACGCGACCCGCGGTCGCGGAGGCAACACAGTCCTCGAGCTCGCCGAATGCGACCTGCACGCCGAGATTGCCCGGCGCGTAGTGCGCGCACTTGCCCGAGTTGGTCATGACGGTGCCGTCCAGCCGCTCGACGATCGGCGTGAGATAGGTGCAGGTATCGGTGACCGGCACGAGGTTGAACGTCTCGCTGCCCTTCAGGAGCCCGGCCTCTTCGAGCGCCTGCAGCGTGGCGCGGCCCGTATTGACGTAGATCGGCACTCGCGCGCGAGCGGTCTGGCGCAGCAACGGCAGCAGGCGCTCCCATTCCGCACGGGAAAAGTGCGGCGTGCCCAGACACACGGCGGTTATCGGCGACCCGTCCGGCACGGTTGACAGCTGCTCCAGAGCGCGTGCGATGTCGGGTGGGCGGATCTCCATGGTCGCCCGAGGTGCGCGGCCGCCGAAAGCTTCCGCCGGCGTGGATGCCTCGGGCGTGATGCCGATCGCGTGGAAGAGCGCGACCGAACCAGACGTCGCGGCGGCTGCGCCGAGCGCCTTCAACTGGTCCTCGGACCGGGGCGGCGGCAGCCCGCTGATGACCGGAACGTGCTCGCCGCTCATCGTGCCAACGAGAAGTCCGACCGCGACGAACAGTGCGTCGGTTGGCTCCTGCGAAGCCGGGAACCCGGTCAATTCGAACAGCACCCGCCCGCGCCGCGGTTCGTCGAGGTGCAGCCCCCAGGCCGGCGCGCGGCCGGTCATGGCGCAGCACAGGTCGATGAAGTCGCCGTAACGATTCGTCCGTGCCCCGATCACCGAGTTCGCAAACACGATCGCATTCGACTCCCCCCAGGCGATCTGGTCGCCGAATGCCGGACGAAATCGCGTGTGATACGGCGCGCAGGTGAAGGACGGCTGGCAGCCCAGCGCCTCGTGAGCGTGCATCAGACGCCGGGCGGGCGCCTGCTCGGCGGCGGTCAGCCGGATCAGCTCGGGGTGGATGAGATCGATCGCTCCGACGTTGAGGGTGGTCGGCACCCGCACGCGGCCGCCACCTTCGAGGAGGCGCTCGACGAAGTCGAGGCTGGCCTGTCCGTGGTACAGGCAGCCGTCAATGTGCGCCTGGGAGATGTCGAGCAGTGACGGCGCGCCCACCGCTTCCGAGAACGCCGTGAGGATCTGCATCGCGAACTGCGCCGACTCACCCCGTTCCCCCGCCAGCATGGCGCGGTCGTCCGAAGTGAGGTGCAGGGCCATGCCGCGACCGTCTACTCGGAGCCGTCCGCGCGCCCGACGCTGACGTCACGTCCGCCGGCGGAGGCGCTCACCCGCACGAGCCAGGGATTGCAGCACACGTCGCAGTCCTGGACGAACGAGCCGGTCACGTCGTCCTCGATGTAGATTTCGACCTGCTCGCCGCAGTACGGGCAGACCACGAGACATTCATTCAACCGGCGCACGAGGTGTTATACCCATAACATAGCTGCTATAAAAATAACAGCCTGGAGCCGTGATTCGGTGCCTCCATAAGTTGCCGCGCCGCTACAGATTTGTCGTCAGCATCGGTTGCCGAGGGAAGTGTTCGTCCCTGACTGCAAGCTCTGCCGTTATGGTACGCCGTTTGCCGCCGCAGACACATGACCAGGATTCTTCTGGGCGCCCTCGGGCTGATGGTGTTCGCGGCGCAGCCGCAACAGCCGCCGCCCCGGCCGCCGCGGCCCCAGGCGCCGTCGGCACGGCCGGTCGTCGTTCAGTCGGAGCGCAACGATACCTCGCCGGCACTCCGCGACATCCCGCCGGTTGCGCCAGCACGGCGGGTCGATCCCGACGAACGTGAGCCGCGGCTCGCGCGGCGCATCGTGCGCGACCGGGTCGTGCCGGATCCCGTCGTGCAGAAGTTCCCGGGCACGTCCGTCATGCCGGCGGCAACGCTCAGCGTCGAAGGGCTCGGCAACGTCAACGGCGTGCTGCCGCCCGACACGAACGCTGCGGTCGGCCCGAACCACTACGTCCAATCGGTGAACGTATCGTTTGCCGTCTTCAGCAAGGGCACGCCGACGTCGGCGCCGGTCCTGCTCTATGGCCCGGCCGACACGAGTACGCTCTGGGCGGGCTTCGGCGGTCCGTGCGAATCGCGGAACGACGGGGATGCGATCGTGCTGTACGACCATCTCGCCGACCGCTGGATCATCAGCCAGCTCGCGCTCCCGAACCTGTTCTTCGGCATCGCCATTGCGCCGTTCTACCAGTGCCTGGCCGTATCGGCGAGCGCCGATCCCCTCGGCGGCTACCATCGTTACCAGTTCGCGTTCAACAAGCTGAACGACTACCCGAAGCTCGCCGTGTGGCCGGACGCTTACTACATGGCGATCAACCAGTTCGCCGCCGTGACGCTCGAATACGCCGGGCAGGGGGTGATCGCCTTCGACCGGGCGAAGATGCTCGGGGGCCTGCCGGCGGCGATGCAGTACCTCGATCTGGCGGCTGTCGACATCACGCTCGGCGGCATGCTCCCGGCGGACCTCGACGGCCCGGCGCCGCCGGCCGGCTCGCCCGGCTATTTCGTTCAGATGGATGACGACGCCTGGGGCTATTCGGACGATCGCCTGCAGCTGTGGCGCTTCAACGTCGACTGGGCAAACCCGTCCGCGACCTCGTTCACCGGGCCCGCCCTGATTCCGGTTGCGCCGTTCGACACGAATCTCTGCGACTACTCGAGGACGTGTCTGTCCCAGCGCGGTACGACGGCGAAGGTCGATGCGATGGCGGATCGCCTGATGTACCGGCTGCAGTACCGGAACTTCGGCACGCACGAATCGCTGGTCGTCAATCACACGGTCGATGCGGACGGCACCGACCACGCCGGCATCCGCTGGTACGAGGTGCGCAACCCGGGCACGTCCCCAGTACTGCTCCAGCAGGGCACGTACGCGCCAGACGCGGACCACCGGTGGATGGCCAGCGCCGCCATGGACAGCGCAGGCAATCTCGCGCTCGGCTTCAGTGTGTCTGGAGACGCCACCTGGCCTTCGGTCCGGTACACCGGCCGGGCCGCCGGCGATCCGCCCGGTGTGATGACCCAGGGTGAACTGGAGCTCGTCGCCGGATCGGGCTCGCAGACCCACCCGTCGGGGCGATGGGGCGACTACAGCATGATGGCGGTGGATCCGTCGGATGACTGCACGTTCTGGTACACGCAGCAGTACTACGCCGACACGACCTCCGCCGACTGGCGCACCCGGATCGGAAAGTTCTCGTTCCCCTCGTGTGGGAGCTTTTCGGCCCTGCCCCGCGTCAGCGTCGAGCCGACGATGGCCGCGGCTTACGAGGCCGGCGTGGCGCAGGGTGCTTTCACCGTGTCGCGGACCGGTGACGCGTCGGAGGCTCTCAGCGTTTCGTATGCCGTCGGCGGCACCGCCACGGCAGGTACCGACTACGTGCCGCTTGCCGGAGTTCTCACGATTCCGGCGGGCGCCGTGATGGCGGCGATCCCGGTCGTGCCCCTCGACGATCCGTATGCGGAATCGGGCGAGATCGTTTCGGTGTCGATCAACCCCGGTGCGGCCTACCAGCCGGGATCGCCCAGCCAGGCGGTCGTCACGATCGTCAGCGACGACCTCCCGGCCGACCTGGTCATGGCGGCGCTGATGGCGCCGTCCGCCGCCGCTCCTGGCGCCTCGATCTCCATCGGCGATATGACGAAGAACCAGGGGGGCGGCGAGTCGGAGCCCTCCGCCACCGGCTTCTATCTGTCGACGAACGTTCTGTTCGACGCGGCCGACCTGCTTCTCGGCAGCCGTCCCGTCGCGGCCCTGCCGGTCGGCGGGTCGGATGCCGGTGCGACGGTGGTCTCGCTCCCCGGGACGATCGGCACGGGCACGTACTACGTCATCGCGAAGGCCGACACGGCAAACGCCATCCCCGAGTCGAACGAAATCAACAACACGAGGTTCAGCGGCGCAATCCGGATCGGTCCCGACCTCGTGGTTCCGTCGTTCAAGGGCGTGCCTGTCGTCGCCCAGGCGGGCGGCACCGTGACGGTGACCGATACGACGCAGAATCAGGGCAGTACGACGGCCGCAGCCTCCACGACCGGTGTCTACTTCTCGGCGAACGCGCTGCTGGACGCGGGGGACCAACTGGTCGGCAGTCGGGCGGTGCCGACCCTCGCACCGAACGGCGTCAGCTCCGGGACGGTGACCATCCAGGTTCCGGCGACGGCGGGCACGGGAACGTTCTACCTGTTCGGCAAAGCGGACCTGCACGGCGGCATCGTCGAGAGCTCCGAAGCCAACAACGCTTCATCGGCCTTCGCGATCCGGATCGGCCCCGATCTGTCGGTCAGCGCAATGACCTTTCCGGCGAACCCCGCGGCGGGAACCACGATCAACGTGACCGACACGACCGCGAACACCGGCGGCGGCAGCGCATCGGCATCGACGACCCGGTTCTACCTCTCGGTGAATCTGTCGGTGGACGCGGCCGATCCCCTTCTGGGCAGCCGAGACGTGCCGGCGCTCGACGCCGGCGCCACCAGCAGCGGCACCACCGCCGTCGTCATCCCGGCGGGTACGGCCGCGGGTTCGTACTGGCTGATTGCGGTCGCCGATTCGACCGGCGCGGTGGTGGAGACATCGGAAACGAACAACGTGCGCTTCGCATTCATCCGCGTCACGGTCGGGGGCTGATCCGGCCGATCCCCTGGCTCGAGCGCAGACGACCGCCCATAACGGCGGCAAGCCGGCGGGTTGCCTTACTCTAATCATTTTGATTATAGTTAACGCAATCACATGACGCCACGCGACCCCGACGCCCTGCTCCCGCTCAAACCGGTCGTCTTCCAGGTACTGCTCTCGCTGGTGGATGGCGAACGCCACGGGTACGCCATCGTGCAGGACATCGCCGAGCGCTCCTCGGCCCGCCTGCAGCTCGAGCCCGGCAACCTCTACCGCACGCTCCGCTTCATGCTCGACGAAGGGCTGATCGAAGAATCCGCGCGACGCCCCGCGCCCGATGCCGACGACGAGCGGCGGCGCTATTACCGGACGACGAAATTCGGCCAGCGCGTGGCCTCCGCCGAAGCGGCGCGGTTGGTGGAGCTGGTGGCGGACGCACGCGCGCGCAATCTCATCAAGGGCCGATCGTGAACGAGAAGGGCGGCTGGGCGGGCGGGGGCGGCAGGCACGCGGCGGCGGACCGTCTCTATCGGCTGATCCTGCGGGTTTATCCGGCACCCTTCCGGGACCGGTTCGGCGCCGACCTGCTCGATCTGTTCCACGACAAGCGCCGCGCGATCGAAGGGCGCGGCCCGATCCGGCTCGCCGCGTTCTGGTCCCGCATCCTCAGGGACGCCGCGATCACCGCGATCGCGGAGCGCCTCCGCCCAACGCAGATACCACACGAACGAGGTCCACTCATGCAAGGTCTCCCGCAGGACATCCGCTATGCCTGGCGCATGATCGAGCGCCGGCCGGCCCTCGCCGTTGTCATCATCCTGACGCTCGCGCTCGGCATCGGCGCCAACACCGCGATCTTCAGCCTCGTCAACACCGTGCTCCTGAGACCGTCGCCCTACCGTCAGGCCGACCGGCTGGTCATGATCTGGGAGCAGCAGCCCGAACGGAGTCCCGGCGGCCAGCCGGTGCGGCCGGCAAACTTCTTCGAGTGGAAGGGACGCGCGACCTCGTTCGAAGATGTCGCCTGGTCGCGCGACGGGATGTTCAGCCTCACCGGCGAGGGCGAGCCCGAGAGCATCATCGGCTACCGCTTTTCGGCCAACATGCTCGACGTGCTCGGGGTCCAGCCGGCTCTGGGCCGGGCCTTCAGCCCCGATGAAGACAAACCCGGCGGGGCCAGGGTGGTGATCCTGAGCGACAGACTCTGGAAGCGCCGCTTCTCGGCGGATCGGGGGATTCTTGGCCGCACGCTGACGCTCAACGGCCAGCCCTACACCGTCGTCGGCGTCATGCCTCCACAGTTCAGACATCCCCAGCTCGCGCAGCTCTGGACGCCGCTCGCGCTCACCCCGGAGCTGGCGGCGAACCGAAGGAACGGGATGCTGCGCCTGGTGGGCCGGCTCAAACCCGGTGTCTCCGCCGACGAGGCGCAGGCCGAAGTCGCCGCCGTGTATCAGGATCTGGCCGATCGACACCCCGACACCAACAAGGGCCTGTCGGCAATGGTGGAGGCGTTTGGCGGCACCGGGGATGCCCGGCCACTGCTGCTCATCCTGTTCGCGGGTGTCGGGTTCGTGCTGCTGATTGCGTGCGCCAATGTCGCCAACCTGCTCCTCGCCGACGCCAGCTCGCGCCGCCGCGAGCTGGCAGTCCGCAGCGCCCTGGGCGCCAGCCGCTACCGCGTCGTCCGCCAGATGCTGACCGAGAGCCTCATCCTGGCCTTCGCGGGAGGCGCACTCGGCGTGCTGGCCACGTGGTGGACGAAGGACAGCCTGGTCATGCTGTTCCCCTCGAACATCGCGAACCTCGATCTCCCGCTGGTCGAGCAGATCGACGTCGGCGCCGGCGTCTTTCTGTTCGCGCTGCTCGTCAGTGCGGCCACCGGGCTGATCTTCGGCATGCTCCCGGCCTGGAAGATCGCGCGGAGCAACCTGCAGGGGGCCCTGAAGGATGGCGATCGGGGCGGCTCCAGCTCGCGCCGCACCCACTCGGTCCTGGTCATCACCGAAGTCGCGCTCTCGATCGTGCTCCTGGCCGGTGCGCTGCTGATGGTGCAGAGCTTCATGCGCGTGCAGCGGCTCGAGCTCGGGTTCGACGCGGACCGGGTGCTCTCGGGGCGGGTGATCCTGCCGGCGTATCGCTATCCCGACCTGGCCCGCATCCAGGCGTTCACGCGTGCACTGGTCCCCAGGCTCCAGCAGATCCCCGGCGTTCAATCCGCGGGCATCGTCACTAACCTGCCGCTCAGCGGCTGGAGCGGCGCTGTCGACTTCTCGATCGAGGGGCGTCCGGAACAGACCGGCTCCGAACGTCCGTCGGCGAGCTACCAGTCGGCGACCGAGGATTACTTCCGGGCCATGGCCATCCCGCTGCTCGCCGGCCGGACGTTCAGCCCCGGCGACGACCGCTCCCGCCCGCGGGTCGTCGTGATCAACCAGGCGCTGGCGAAGAAGTACTGGCCCGGCGAGAACCCGGTCGGGCGCCGGGTGGTGCTGGACGGCAGGGCCGGCCCGCTGCCCCACGAAATCGTGGGGATCGTCGGCGACGTCCGGAGCGCCGGCCTCGAAGAACCGATCGAAGGGGAAATGTACTTTTCCTCCTGGCAGGGAGCCGATGCGATTCTCTGCATCGTGCTGCGCACGAGCGGTGATCCTGCGGCACTCGCCGGGCAGCTTCGAGCGGCGGTCTGGAGCGTCGACCGTGAGCAGCCCGTCACCTATGTCATGCCCATGTCGGAGCTCGCGGCGGAGTCGCTCGCGTTCCGGCGCGCCGGGATGATGCTCGCCAGCGGCTTCGGCCTGCTCGCCCTCGTGCTCGCCGCGATCGGCATTTACGGTGTTCTCAGCTACGGTGTGACGAGACGCACACGCGAGATCGGAATCCGGATGGCGCTCGGCGCCACGCGGGGCGAGGTTGCGAAAGTCATCCTCCGCGAGGGGCTGCTCATGACCGGGATCGGCGTGGCGATCGGTCTGACGGCCGCGTTCGGGCTCTCGCGGTTTCTTGCCAGCCTGCTGTTCGACGTGAAGCCCGGCGATCCGCTGACGTATGCCGCGGTGGCGGCGATCCTGATCACGGTTGCGCTGCTCGCGACGGTGCTGCCGGCGCGCCGCGCCACGTCGGTGGATCCGCTCGTAGCGCTGCGGGCGGAGTAGCGTCCGCCGCCTTCACCCTTTGGGCCTGGCGGCGACCACCATGAACCAGCGGTCGGTGCCGAGCTCGGACGACACCGGCTCGAGGCCGGCGTCCGTCAATTCGCGCGACACCGAGGCCGCGCTGACGCCATGCATGCCGTCCTTCGCGCGATCGCCGGGCCGGTCGGCTTCCTTGCCGGGCGGGGTGAAATCCACGACGGCCAGGCGTGCGCCCGGCTTGAGCGACGCCGAGATCGACGCGTTGACCTGCGCGGGATCGGTGAAGTGATGGTAGACGTTGCGCATGAACAGTGCGTCGCACGCCGCGTCCGGAAAGTTGGTCTTGACCGGATCGCCGGCCACGACGGTGACCTGCGAAAGTCCGCTGTTCGCAACCTTCTCGCGCAACGTTTTCACGCGCTCCTCGCCGAGCTCGCTCGTGTAGACGCGGCCGCCAGGCCCGACCAGCTTCGCAGCAGCCAGGCTCAACTCGCCGTCACCGGCCCCCATCTCGCACACCGTGCTACCCTCCCTGACCCCGATCGCCTCGAAGATCCGCCCGGTCGCGATCGTCGAGCCCGTCCGCTGCACCCCGGCGACGGCCGTGATGAGCACCGTGACGAAGAGCGCCGGAGCGAACCTCATGCCCCCGGCACCCGGGTCGCACAGAACCGGTCGAAGGCCCCGGTGAGGTTGCGAGCGATCGCTTCAGCAGTCTGATTTTCGATCTGATGGCGATGGACGAAATGAAGCACCTCGCCGTCCCGCATGATGGCTATTGAGGGCGAGGATGGCGGGTACGGGGCAAAGTACTGGCGCGCCCGTTCAGTGGCCTCGAGATCGCCGCCGGCGAAGACGGTCGCGGTGACGTCAGGGGTGACCGGATGCTGCAGCGCGCGGGCAATGCCCGGTCGGGCCTTGCCGGCCGCACACCCGCACATCGAATTCACGACCACCATGATGGTCTTCGACTTCTCGGTCATGAGCGCATCGACCGCCTCCGCCGTCCGCAGCTCCTGTACCCCAAGGCGCGTGAGCTCCTGCCGCATCGGGCCGATGAAGGATTCGGGATATGACATGCCCCATCGTAGCAGGCTGCGGGGGGTCTCGGTGCGATCGTCGCGTCAGCGCACCTTCTTCTTTGCTTCGGCGACCCAGCCCCGCTCCAGATCTCCTGCGCCCCAGAGCTCGACGAACCGGGTGTATTGCTGCCGCGGCTGAACGCTGAACTGTGAACGCTGAACGCTGAACGCTGAACTCTGAACCCAGAACCATCTGGAACCTCTTGGAACCTCCTGGAACCTCCTGGAACCTCCTGGAACCTCGGACCGGAACCTCAGAGCATCGTCGAACAGCCCGGACGGCAGCGGCACGGGATCGTGTGATCACCGACGGTCGCGTAGTCGTAGGTGAGCTCCTCGCCCGGACGAATCTTCCTCGACGCACGGATCCAGATCGTCTTCGTCTTCGGCTCGATCTCCACCCAGCAGTTCGGCGTGCAGGAATGATTGATGAAGCGCGCGATGTTCCCGCCGACCGCCGCGTCGCGGCTCCAGGCCCGGTTCACGCGGAATACCCAGATGCAGCCCTGCTTGAGGTACCGCGCTTCGCGCCGGGCGGTCTTCGCGTTCGCGACCAGTTCACCGGCGTAGTCGATGATGCGCGTGTTCTTGTTGATGGCTTCCCGGGCAAACACGCCGAGACCGTGCAGTTTCGAGCGTCGGCGGACGATGGGGGGCAGCTTGGTCGAATCGCGCATCCAGCCTCATGGTACAACCGGGCCGGTGATGATAATCTCCGGGTCCACGATGCCCATCGGATCCATGCTCGCGCACTACAAAGTGCTTCGAAAACTCGGCAGCGGCGGAATGGGCGAGGTCTATCTGGCGCAGGACACGCTGCTCGGCCGGCAGGTGGCGGTGAAAGTCCTGCTGCCGGGCGTGGCGGAGGACCCGGCCCGCCGCGCCCGGTTCGCCGCCGAGGCCAGGGCAGTCGCCGCGCTCAATCACCCGAACATCGTCACCGTCCATTCGGTGGAACACGCCGGCGACGTGCACTTCATCACGATGGAGTACGTTGCGGGCAAACCGCTGTCGTCCGTCATCCCTCGCGCGGCTGGTCTGCCGCTCAGGCGTTTTCTCGAGCTGGCCCTGCCGCTCGTCGAAGCGGTCAGCGCCGCCCATCAGCAGGGCGTCACGCATCGTGACCTGAAGCCCGACAACGTGATGGTGACGGAGGACGGCCGGGTCAAGGTTCTCGATTTCGGCCTCGCCAAACTCAAACAGGCTTCTCATGAAGAGGCCGAGACGGTGCTGAACTCGAATCCGGCGATGACCAACGCGGGGGAGATCCTCGGCACCGTCGCGTACATGTCACCGGAACAGGCGGAGGGCAAACCGCTCGATCACCGGTCGGATATTTTCTCGCTGGGCATTCTGCTGTTCGAGATGGCGACGGGGAGACGTCCCTTCAGCGGCGACAGCGCGGCGTCGATCATGTCGGCCATCCTCAGGGACGACGCGCTTCCGGTCAGCCAGTTGAATCCTGGCCTCCCGCCGCAGCTGGCCAGAACCATCCAGCGGTGCCTGGCGAAGGACCCGTCGCGCCGCTATCAGACCGCGCTGGACGTTCGCAACGAACTGGCGGACCTGAAGCAGGATCTGGATTCCGGCGCGCGCGTACCGATGGGCGTCACGCGCGCCCGGGGCACGCGGTGGGCCTATGGCGTGATCGCCGTCACGGCCGCCCTGGCGGTTGCGGCGGCCGTTCTCTGGCAAACCGATCGAGCCGCCGACGGCGGTGCCGAGGGCTTCGGAAGCGCGACCTTCGAGCAGCTGACGCACGGGGCTGGCCAGGAGCTGTTCCCGAGCATGTCTCCGGATGGGCGAACGCTCGTCTATGCCAGCGAGATGGCCGGCAACATGGACGTCTATTTACAGCGGGTCGGCGGGCAGAACCCGTTGAATCTGACGCAGGCGTC
Organism: Vicinamibacterales bacterium; assembly: GCA_035250005.1. Taxonomy (GTDB): domain Bacteria; phylum Acidobacteriota; class Vicinamibacteria; order Vicinamibacterales; family 2-12-FULL-66-21; genus JACDCA01. The sequence continues at coordinate 40,368 of DATFFM010000102.1, forward strand.
GGCGGCCGACGAGACGCACCCGACCTTCTCTCCGGACGGCGAGCGCATCGCCTTCCGGTCGGACCGCGACGGCGGAGGCATCTTCATCATGGGCGCCACCGGCGAGTCGGTGCGACGACTTACCAACGCGGGCTACCATCCGGCGTGGTCGCCGGACGGCCAGCAGCTGCTCTACGTCACACAGAGCGTGACCGATCCGGCGATGCGCTTCACGACAAGCGAGATGTGGGTCGTCTCGGTGGCGGATGGTCAGCGGCGGCTGCTCAGCGAAGGGGATGCGGCGCAACCGGTCTGGTCGCCGCACGGTCACCGGATCGCCTATTGGGGGAGGACGGCGACTTCGGGCCCGGGCGACATCTGGACGATCCCGTCCGGCGGCGGCGCTCCAGTGGCCGTCACCAGCGAGCCGTCCATCGACTGGAACCCTGTGTGGGCGCCTGACGGCCGTCACCTGTACTTTGCCAGCGACCGCGGCGGCAGCATGAATCTGTGGCGCGTGCCGATCGATGAAGCGTCCGGCGCGCCCCTCGGACCGGCAACACCGGTGACGACCGGCGGCGGCGCCGCAAGCCAGCACGTCACGGTCTCGAAAGACGGCCTGCGTATCGCCTACGTCGCCAGGGTGGTCGCGACCAACATTCAAAAGGTGGCCTTCGACCCCGCCACGGAAAGCACGAAGGGCATTCCCCAATGGATCACGCGAGGATCCCGGGCCGTCGCCCAGCCGGATCCGTCCCCTGATGAAACGATGCTGACGTTCAACACGTCGGGCAGGCAGGAAGACATCATGGTGGGCGCTGCCGACGGCGCCACCGTGCAGCAGTTGACCGACGACGCCTTCGAGGATCGGGCGCCGCGGTGGGCGCCGGATGGGGAGCGGATCGCCTTCTATTCCGACCGGTCGGGCAAGTACGAGATCTGGACCATCAATCGGGACGGCAGCGGGCTTCAACAACTCACGAACAGCCCTGGAGCGCACTACCCCGTCTGGTCGCCCCGCGGCGAGCGGATGGCGTACTCGACCCATTCACCAAACGGCGCGTTCATCTTCGAGACCCGCAAGCCCTGGAACGAGCAGAAGCCCCAGCCGCTGCCGGCAATCCCCGACAAGACGCAGACGTTCGAGATCTGGTCGTGGTCGCCGGACGGGCGCCGGCTTGCCGGGCAGAAGCATCTCACCGATCTCTCGCATGCCGGCGTTGCCGTCCACGACATCGGGTCCGACCGGATCCAGTGGCTGACCGACTTCGGCGAGTGGCCGGTGTGGATGCGCGACAGCCGCCGGCTCCTGTTTTCGCACCGCGGCACCCTGTTTCTGATCGACAGCGCGACCGGCAAACGGAAAGAGATCCTGGCGCTGCCCCAGAACAGCCTCGGCAGTGTCGGGTTGTCGGCGGATAACCGGACCATCTATTTCACCCTGCAGGCGGCCGAGGCGGACGTGTGGATGATGACGCTGAAGTGACCGAGGACTTATGATGAGTCTTGACTATGTCCCAACCCGTCGAAGTCCGGCTGAGAGTTCCAAACATGAAGGTCCGGGTGCTGGATGAGACCGGCTACCCGATCGACCACAGCGCGATGCGCTTCAGAAAAATCCTCGAGCTCGAACGGATCCCCAAGCCCGAGGAGCCGATGGACCTGACGACCAGCTCGGGCCGCACGATCCCGTCGAGGGTAGTCAGAGCCGACTGGAACGAGGGCCGCGGCATGTTCCTCGTGTCCTGCCAGTACGCCAACCGATCCATAACACCCGAGGAATACGCCGCGCTTGCCGACGATCCTTCCTGGGAGCTCAAGCACCTGCTGGAATAAGGCCGAGACGGGTTTCGGAGCGCTGTCACTCCGGCTTGCAACGCTAGGGCTCGATCAGCGCTTTCAGGTTCGCGACGATCTCGCGCGCGCGGTTGCGATTCATCTGTTCGAGCGCGCTGGCGGCCGCAAACCGTGCGAGCTGGCTCTGCGGCAGCTCGTACTCGACTTCGAGCGTCACCCGGGTGCCGGTGCCCTTCGGCTCGAATCGATACGACCAGGTGCTCGGGTTCCCGGTGAGCGTCTTGAACTGATAGAACGACGGCTTCTCGTACCGTGTGCAGCGGCTGTTGCCGGTGATGACCAGCCCGAACCAGTTGAACTCGTAGTCCCAGCTCTGTTCGGCGCCCGGCCGTTCGGTCGAGATGTTGCTGATGCGGTTCAGGCCGGGGATGAACATTGTCGCGCGCGCGGGCGCGTCGGCCACGTACTGGAAGGCGGCGTCGGGCGCCGCGGCAATGTCGATGCTTTCCCTCACGCTTGGCATATCGAAACTCCTCTCGTGTCTGCGTAACGGGCCGCCTTGAGCAATCCCGATGCGAGCAGCCCCGCCTTGCGGTCGGAACAGGGCGGCAGCTGCAGCCGGATTGTGGTCCACAACGGCCCCTTCGTCCAGTGGACGCTCCCGTCGCCGAAGCGCAGCCCGGCGGGTCCGCGCTCCGACGGAAATCCCACGAGGAGGAGCGCAGGGGCGAAGATATCCGCCCAGGCGACGGGCCTCCAGTGCCACGCGTACCACGTGTGCACGCGGTCTCTCGTGGCGCCGGTCACAACCAGACGGGCATGCCGGTGAAACAGCCGGACGCTCATCGCCGCGCCACCAGGATCGCCTGGATGCCCAGGCTGTCGGTGCGCGTCTCGATCCGGCTGAACGCGAATCGACGCGCCAGGCGCTCGAGATCCTGCGCCGTCCGGTAGTGGATCCTCAGCTCGGCCAGACGCAGCAGGTAGTCCGACAGCGGGCGCCCGCGCATCCCGCTGGTGACGAACACCCCGCCCGGGCGCAGCCGCTCGAAGAAGATCCCGTACAGCTCGGCGAGCCGCTCGTCATCGAGAAACTCGGCCAGCCCGGTGCAGGTGATGAAGTCCACGCCCGCGGGATACGCCGCTCGATCGAACACATCCCCCCGATGCGGGACGAACGGCTCGAGCCGCTGGTGCGCGGCAAAACGCGTCGCCTCGTCCAGCGCTCCGGCATCCAGGTCGAGACCGTGGAACAGCAGCTGTGCGGGTGCGGACGCACCGGATCTCAGAAAGGCGCGATAGCCATCCGCGAGCTCGCGCGGGATACCGCAGGGGGCGCTGAGCACATCGAGCGGACCCGGGCGATCGGCCCGCTCGCGGAGAAAGGCGGCCAGCTCGTCACGCGAGGCTTCGAACCGGCTGCGGAACGATCGGACCGCCGGCAGCGCCAGCAACCGCGCATCGAGCCACCGGCCGAAGGCCCCCCGCCCGGACGGCTGGGCGCGATAGATGTGGTCCGCGAAGCGATAGCTGCCGGAGTGGTCGAATCCTTCGCGGGCGAGATCGCTGCGGCGCAGGGCCGCGTACAGGGGCAGCGCCAGCACGCGCCCCCGGCGCAGCAGCGCGAGCGGCAACGACGCCGACTCGCGGGTGCGGTTGTAGTAGCGAGGCACGGACGATCCGGTCATAGCCGAAGGTGCGCCGCGATGAGCTCTTTCATCACTTCGGGCGTGCCGGCGGCAATCGTCAGCGCCCGCGCGTCTCGATAGTACCGGCTGGCCCAATGCTCCGCCATGTAGCCCGCGCCGCCGTGCAGCTGCAGGCATCGGTCGATCACGCGCTGGGCCGCCTCGTAGCTGAACACCTTGATCATCGCGATTTCCTTGGCGACCTCGCCGCCGGCCGTCCACTTCGCGAAGGTCGCGTAGTTCAACTGCCGCGCGGCCTCGAGCGCGATCGCGGCATCGGCCACCTGGTGCCGGACCACCTGGATTCTCGCGAGCGGCCGCCCGAATGCGTGACGGCGCTTCGCCCAGACGATCGTTCGCTCGAGCGCATACGATGCCCACGACACCGCGGCGAAGGCGCCGAGCAGCCGCTCGCGATCCAGCGCCTGAAGGATGTAGCCGAACCCGCCGCCCGGGGAGCCGAGCACGTTCGCAGCCGGGACGCGGCAGCCAGCCAGCGTAATGCGGCCCATCCCCGACGTGGCGAGCCCGAGCGCGTCGAGCGGCTCGACCCGCACGCCGCGTGTGCGGCGCGGGACGGCGACGAGACTGAGCCCTGCGAGCCCCTCGCCATCGGTGCGCGCCGCGACGATCAGCAGATCGCCCGCGGCCGCGTTGGTCACGTAGGTCTTCGTGCCGTCGAGCACGAGGTGGTCGGCGCGGCGCCGGCCGGTCGTCTGCAGTGCGGAAAAGTCGGACCCGGCGTCGGGCTCCGACACCGCCAACGCGCCGATCATCCGGCCGCGGCGGACCGGCTCGAGCCAGGCGGCCTTCTGCGCCGGCGTGCCGAGCTGCTCGATCAGGGGCCCGATGAGGTTGGCCTGCACGAACACGCTCAGCGCGAGACCGAGCGAATCGCACCGCGGCAGCTCCTCGGCGACCACGGCCTGTTCCCATGGCTCGAGCGACATCCACCCCTGCCGGGCACAGGATGCCAGCGCTCGGCGCGGCAGCCGGCGCGCGCGCTCCCAGCGTTCCGCGTGCGGCCGCAGCTCGCGTTCGACGAAGGCGCGCACGTCCACACGGAACCGTTCGTGCGCGGCGGTGAAACGCTCGGTCATGCCGCCGGCGGCCCGGCGGCGAGCGCCTTCGCGACCGCGTCGATCACGTTCTGCACCGTCCGCGCCTTCCACAGCTCCGGCTGATCGAGTTCTACCTGCAGCTCCTCCTCGACGGCGAAGACGCACTCGATCTGCTCGAGCGAACCGATCCCGAGCGAGGCCAGCGTGGTGTCGGGCGTCACGGTCTCTTCGGGCACCATGGCGGCCCGGCTGATGATGCGGACGATGCGGGTATCGAGGGGTGTGCTCATAGTGATCGCACACCAAAGCGCTCGTCGAGCCCCCGCTCGAGGCGCGCCGCGACGCGTTCGTCCACGGCCTGCCATTTGCCGCGTGCCGCGTCCACCTCCGCGCGATCCAGCCGATCGAGTGCCAGCTCGATCCACCCCGCATGCTCGGCGCCGTGCTTCGCTTCCATTTCTGCCACGATCGCTCCGAGGGTCTCCGCGGCGGCCGGATGGGGCGACTCGTGCGCGAGGTGGCGATGGTAGCTGGCGCGCACGCGCCGCTCGAGCGTTTCCGAGAGCACCAGGACCTCGAGCAGCGTGCCGGGCACGCCCCCCTCCTTCGAGTAATGCTCCTGAATCGGCTGGATCGCGGGGTCCAGCCGGGCGCCGGCGGACGCGATCGCGCGCGACAGCATCGCCGCGTGCCGCGCCTCGGTCGCGCAGTGCGCCGTCATCTCGACCAGCAGCTGATCGTCGGCCACCGTCCGTGCCAGCCGTCCCATCAGCAGCGCGCCATGCAGCTCGCTGTTGCGGTAGAAGTTCAGCAGCCAGCGTTCGCGCTCAGTCAGAGCCATGCATCCCGTCCCTGGCAAACTCGGCGAGGCTTACCCCGCAGAGCCGCCGTATCCGGCGGTTCAGCGTGAGGATCGCCGGCAGATCGTTCTTTTCCGAAATCGGCACCGCGTCGACGACGTCCGCGCCGACATGCCGGAAGGCGCTCGCGGCGCGGAGCACCCGATCGCGCCGCGCCGGATCCTGCTTCAGCCGCGCGTCGAGCAGGTCGAAGGCGAACTGCGTGTGGCGGAACTCGTCTTTCGCGATGAAGGCGGCAATCTCCGCCAGCACCGGCTCGTCGGCCTGCCTCGACAGCCGCAGAAAGAAGTACGCCGCGAAGTGCTCGCTGAGCATATAGCGGGTCAGCTCGGCATCCGGGTCGGCGATCGCCACGTCCAGATTCCGGCGCCGAATCTCGACCAGCTCGTCGCTGGTAATCGGCCGGTAGCCGACCACCCCAAGGTACCGGCCCAGGACGTAGAAGTGCTTGTACGACTCGTAGAGCTGGATGGAGAATACCGCCGTCGCGTCGAGGTCGTCCCACAACGCACGGATCAGCCGCGTCGTGTACACCGGAAAGTACGACTCGATCAGCGCCGAGTCGCGGACCTGATCCAGCAGCTCCGGCTGCGCGAGTGCCAGTGGTGCGTCGATGCGGCTCCAGGCGATGTCGGTTTCGAGGATCCATCGCTGCAGCTCGGCATGGGTCAGGTACTCGTCGTAGATCATGGTCATGTCGGCGGGGCTCCATCCCCCGCCTGTGCAAGACGGGCGAGCGTCCATCGTTCGATGCCGAATGCCGCGCAACCGGAGGCGGCTGGTGAACCGTCGGCCATCCGGATGTCGAAGCGGCTGGCAAAGAACGACTCGTGCAGATTGAACGACGCAGCCGCCACCTGGCCGGCCGCTCCGGCCTCCATCCTCAATTCGTACTTCAGCTGCTTGATCTGTTGAATCAGCCGGCGCCCCCGGCCGGGCTGGCCGAAGAACGTGTCGGTTGCCTGCTCCATTGTGCCTGCAAGGCCGATCGATGCGGCGAAGGCGCCGGCCTTCGCCATCCACTCGTCCCGGGTGGCCGCGACCCAGGCCGCGGGGCCGACGAACACCACCTCCCGCATCCGGAACCGCCGCAGCCGGCCGGCGTCGGATTCCGTTCGAACTTCCTGTCGGCCGCACGTCGTCGCGAGAGTCACAAGGTACGGGCCATCGAGGCGGCGCCCCTGCAGCGTCGAATAGACGTGGTAGCAGGCGGCCGGAGCGAGGAACGCATCCCCCTCGTCGTCGTGCGCGGGAATCGCCATCTCTGGAAACGCCTCGAAGTAGCCCGCCTGGTCCAGGATCGCGCGCGGCATCACCGCCGGCGGCGACACGGGCGCCGCACCGGCGCGCAGCGCGAGCTGCTCGAGCTGCGTGTCCAGCCACGAGAACCACTCCTCCGCACGCCCATGAAAGCGGATCCGCCCCCCGGGATCCAGTTCGATCTCGACTGCATCAGGCGCCACGGTTACCGTTCTCCCCGCCGAACCGGCGGTCGATCGTCCTGATCGTCCGGAAGTGCTCCATCACCACTTCGGCATCCGCGATCGGCCGGTCGATCTGAATTTCCAGAAAGGCGATCAGCCGCAGGATCCCGAGCGAGTCCACCATCCCTTGCTCGAAGAGGCTGGTGTCGGCATCGACTTCGACGTCGCGCCCGTGGAGCAGGTCGTGGCGGACGAACTCCAGCAGGTTGTCGATCAGCGCGGTCACGCCGAACCTCGATCGGCCCCGGCCCGGCTGCCCCAGTTGCTTTCGACGAGATACTGCACGGCATTCATGATCGTGTCGCGGATCGGCGGCCGCGCGATGCCGGCCGGATCCAGCATCGCGGCACACGCGCCATCATCAAAGACCTTCGGATATCCGAGCTGCGGAGCGAACGGCGCCAGCACCGCGACCGATGCCCGCAGCGCCGAATCGGCAACCGCCTCCACCGATTGCCGGAACAGCTCGAATGTGTCGAGCTCGACCAGCGCGGGCTTTTCGATGGCGCGGCGCCGCCACGCCGGACGATACCGCACGAAAGCGTCGATGGCCAGATCGATCAGTTCTCCCTGGGGCACGGCGTCGGCGCCGGCACAGATGTGAAACGTCCGCCCGGGGACGAACCCGGATCCCGAGAGATGACGGACAGCCGCGATGGCGTAGTCGGTGGCGATGAGGTCGACCGGTGTATCCGGCGCGCCCGGCATCATGGGCAGCAGGCTCTGATAGAGGAACCGGATCGCGTGGTGGATCGCCGCCAGCCGCCCGACGGCGCCGGACTTCGAATCGCCGATCACCGTACTCAACCGGAAGACCGCGATCGGCAGGCGCCCCATCGCTTCGCGGACCACCTGCTCGGCTTCGTACTTGGACCGTTCGTAGGCGTTGACGAACCCGCAATCGTGATCGAGGTCGGACTCGAAGATCGGGCCGGTTCTCTTCCCCGCCACATAAACCGTGCTGAGAGCGCAGACGCGCCGCAGCCTTCCGCAGCCGCCGGCGAGCGACAGGAGGTTGCGCGTGCCTTCGACGTTGACGGCGCGCACGGCCTCGAGCGGCGCATCGAATCGGGTCAGCGCCGCTGCGTGGATGATCGTGGTGACGCGGGCCTGGACCGCCGCCAGCACGCCGCTCTCCATCCCGAGGGTGTCGCCCCCCAGGATGTCGCCCCGAACGACGCGCACTCCCGGTGGGGCGGCTGGGGAAACGCCGCGCGCCAGCACGACGACCTCGGCCCCATCCAGCGCCAGCGACTCCACGAGCGGAATGCCGATGGCCCCCGTGCCCCCCGTGACCAGCACGACCTCGTCTGGTGACATGCCCCGATCAGTGTTCGACGATCATGCAGGCCCAGCTCGCGCCGAAGCCAAAGTTGAACAGCAGCAGGCGATCTCCCTTCGTCAGCCGTTGCTGCGCCGAGGCATCCTTCAGGTTGATGAAGTTATCGCCGCTGATTACGTGCGCCTTCGCGGAGATGTTGTCGGAGTACAGCCGGTCCGGCGGCAGACCGGTCAGTTTCAGCAGGATCTCCCAGCTCCGGAGCGACACATTGTGCGGCACGATCAGGGCAATGTCGTCGCCAGCCAGTCCCGACGAGGCGAGCGTCTCCATGATGATCGTGCGGGCGGTCGGGAAGTAGGCCGCTACGATCTCGTTGCGCCGCGCGTCACAGTCCCAGTAGTAACCCTTCGTGATCTGTCGCTCGGCGACGAGCCGGTTGGGGCCGTCGCCGCGCTCGAGCAGCAGCGCGCACGCGCCGTCGGAGATCAGGTTGTAGAGGATCTCGCGCGTGCTGCCGGCCGGCAGCACGTCCGAGCTCACGCATAACACCCGCGCGATCGTCCCGTCCGCGGCCAGGAGCGCGCGTCCCAGGCTCACCGCCGTCATCAGGCCAAGGCAGCCCGACTGGCTGACGCCGATCGTGCGCGCATTGGTCAGGCCGAAGTCGTACTGAAGCCGCGCGGCCGGGTAACTGAACCCGCCGAGCAGGCTCTCACTCGTGGCGTGGCTCGCCGGCGTAGCCCCGGCCAGCAGGACGACGTCGATCGAAGCCGGGTCGGCGCCGGTATTCTCGAGGAGCCGTCCGACCGCGCGCGTCGCGAGCTGATCCCTTTCCTGGCCGGCGACCCAGGCCCGGTCGAACCCGAAGCTGCGCAGCGCTTCGGGGCGGCTGCTCAATCGCCCCTGTTCAGCGAGTTCCTCGAGCGTGACGGCATGGTCCGCCAACGCGTACTCGATGGCCGCGATGTGGGTGGTCATCACCGCGCTCGCTGCGCTGCTTTGACCAGCGCCCGCAACGTCGTCACCGGTCGCGTCAGCGATCGCTTTTTTTTCTTCATGTCGGCCCACAGGTCGCCGACCGCCTCGATCCGCCCGGCCATGTTCCTCAGCGTGAAAGTCCGCGGATGGACCTTGCCCTTCTCCACCTCGTCCCAGGTGCACGGGGCGGACACAGGCGCGCCCGGCTTCGCGCGGACGGCGTACGCGGCGGCGAACGTCGCGCTGTAGCCGTTGCGCCCGGTGTCGACCAGGATGCGGTTTCCCCGGTCCGCTTTGTGAAACTCCTGCGTCAGCATCTTCGGGTGGCGCACAACGAGCAGTGCGCCCACCGCATGCGCGAATCCCGCCACTTCGCCGGTGTCGGCCTTGCCGTCGACCGGCACGACGATGTGGAAGCCTTTCGACCCGGAAGTCTTCACCCAGCTGGGGAGCCCGAGCTCCTCGAGCAGGTCGCGCAGCGCCAGCGCGGCCGAGCGCAGCATGCCGGCGTCTTCCCTGGACGGATCGAGATCGAAGACGCAGATGTCGGGGTGGTACAAGTCCGGGGCGCGCGACGTCCAGACGTGCGGGGTGATGCTGTTCTGGTTGGCGAGCCAGAGCAGCGACCGCGTGTCGGTGACGATCGGATGGTGGACGACGCCGTCCTTCTTCGGCACTTCGACGCGTTCCAGCCACTCGGGGAACCCCTTCGACACGTCTTTCTGGATGAAGCCCTTCTTCCCGATCCCGGCCGGGAATCGCTCCATCGTGACAGGCCGCGCCCGCATGTGGGGCACCATCACGGGCGCGATCGCCTCGTAATACGCCGCCAGCTCCCCCTTCGTGATCCCGTCGTCAGGGAACAGTACCTTCTCGGGATGGGTGATCATGGCGATTCCCTCACGACGTCGCGCGGCGCCTTGTCGTAGCGGACGCCGATCAGCCGCGGATGGCGCAGCTTGCCGTGCACCGTCCATTCGATGAACGCCACCTGCACCACGATCTCGGGCCGCACCCAGTGCGCGCGCAGCCGCGGGAGCCCGATCGCTCTGGTGAATGGCGTCTTCGCGACCTCGAGACGGTCGAGACGGGCGCGCAGGTCCAGCAGCAGCTTCGTGTCGAACCCGGTGCCGATCTTGCCGGCAAACACGAAGTCGTCGCCGTCGAAGTACCCGACGAGCAGTGCGCCCAGGCCGACCCGGCTGCCCTGCGGATCGGTGAAGCCCCCGACGACCAGCTCCTGCGACGCTTCGCACTTCATCTTGAGCCAGTGCGGCGAGCGGCGGTGTTCGTAGGGCGAGTTGCGGCGCTTGGCGATCACCCCTTCCCAGCCCTCGGCACAGGCGCGCTCCCATGGCTTGTCGTCGGTCAGCAGCGGGACGCGGCCCAGAGGGGGGCGCAGCGGGAGCCCGGCCAGCAGGGCCCGCCGCTCCTCGAGCGGCAGTCTGGTGACGTCGCGGCCGTCGATCCAGAGAATGTCGAACACGTGATAGCCGACGGTGTGATCCGAGCGAGTCGAAAGGTTCCAGGCCGCTTCCCCGTCGAGGATGAGGTCGTCGACCGGCAGGGACGCGATCGCGCCGGCGACGGCAGGATGGTTCTGCGGGAGCCGATTACGCGAGAACAGCCGCACGGTGATCCCCTGTTTGAACGCGATCAGACGGATGCCGTCGTATTTGCGCTCGAAGATCCAGTCCGGCCCGGTGAACCGCTCCTGGGTGAGCGTCGCTGCCATCGGAACGAGCCAGTCGGGAAAGCCGCGCATGTCGATGGGTCTGTCTGTCAGCGCTCGATCGCTGCCCTGACAATGTAGTCGAGGCGGGGGAAGTTCGCCTTCAAGTACGCGTTGCCCCGCTGGAACAGCGCGTCCTGCTTCCCGGCTCGAATGCCGCCGCCGGCCTGCTCGCCGTACTCGGAGTACAGCGCGTCGGCCGCGTCCATCCCTTCGATCGCGCGTGCGAACGGTACGAACGGCTCCTTGTCGTGGCTCGCGGAGTTGTCCCGCAGGTTGATGAAGACCTGCGTCGTGCGGCCGTTTGGATCCTTGAAGGCATACGCGACTGTGCCCCGTACATTCGACAGCACGCGCGGATCATCCGGCAGCGTCTGCGCGCGCCAGGCCTGGGCGATCGCCGGGTCGCCGTTGATGCCGAACTGCGCCCAGGTGCCGGGACGGATCCGGAAGACCGCGGTGTCGTTGTAGTAGCCGTGCCGCACCAGGTTGTAGAAGCGATCCACCCCCTGTGGGGACCAGGCGCGGCGCATTTCCAGGCGGATCAGCCCCTTCGTCGTCTCCAGCCGGACGCGCGACACTTCCGGCGCGGGCCGGCGCATCTCCGGGTGGTTCGGCTGCAGCAGGATCGACCGGTCCATCGACGGGACATCCTGCGACGCCCACGCGATCGTGCCGCCGGTCACCGCCAGAACCGCTCGCAGGATCAACTTGCCGGGGCCGGGCGCACGCATCTGAAGAATGTACTCCGAATGGACCCATAAGCCGGGGCGCGTGGTATACGTACGCGCGAATTCCTTCTCCAAGAGGACACTCGTGAATACAACAACCGCACGTTACGGCGCCGGCATTCTGGCCCTCGCCCTCGCTCTCACTCCGGCTCCCGCTTCCGCCCAGCGCGGCGGCGGACCCGCCGGCCCGCAGGTGGCCCAGCCGGTCGGCGAGCCGCGCTTCGAGTACGCCGGACCGACGAGCGCCGGGCGTATCGCCGCCGCCGCCGCGGTCACCGGGAAGCCGGGCGTCTATTACGCGGGCGCCGCATCGGGCGGCGTGTGGAAAACAACGGACGGCGGTGCCACCTGGAAGCCGACCTTCGACGACCAGACCTCGCAGGCCATCGGCGCGCTCGCTGTTGCGCAGTCCAACCCCGACATCGTCTGGGCCGGCACGGGCGAGGGCTGGGCCGTCCGTGACATGGACATGATGGGCGACGGCATCTACAAGTCGACCGACGCCGGCGAGACCTGGACGAACATGGGGCTCGTCGAAACCGGCCGCATCGGCACCATCGTCATCCACCCGACCAATCCCGAGATCGTGTTCGCCTGCGCGCTCGGCCGCGCCACCGGCCCCCAGAAGGAGCGCGGCGTCTATCGCACCGACAACGGCGGCAAGACCTGGCAACAGGTGCTGTTCGTGGACGAGAACACCGGCTGCTCCGGAGTCCAGATCTCCCAGCAGGACCCGAACGTCGTGCTCGCCGGCACGTGGGAGATCGAGATGCAGACCCACGTGCTGCACAGCGGCGGCAAGGGCAGCGGGATCCACCTGTCGACCGACGGCGGTCGGTCGTTCAGGAAGATCACGCATCCGGGGCTGCCCCGCTCGCCGTACGGCAAGACCGACGTCGCGATCGCCCCATCCAACGGCAAGCGGATGTACGCGCTCATTCAGACCGGCTCGGACGGCGTGAAAGGCTTGAAGTCGGAAGCGCAGGGATCCCTCTGGCGATCCGACGACGGCGGTGCCAGCTGGAGCAACGTCAGCTGGGACCGCCGGCTGATCGGCCGGGCCGGCTACTACATCCGGATCCGCGTCGCGCCCGACGATCCTGATCACGTGCTCATCGCCAACAGCACCCTGTGGCGGTCGCGGGACGGCGGAAAGATCTGGAACAGCGGCGGTGGAGGCTGCGGCGACTGCCACGACATCTGGTGGGACACCACTCCGAGCATGGCGGGCCACTACGTCGTCACCGGCGACGGCGGCATGGGGATCTACGGCTCCCCGCTCAATCCCACCGGCAACACCAGCGTCTCGCTGCCGATCGGACAGATGTACCGGGTGACGATCGATCAGCGCAGCCCGTACTGGATCTACGGCAGCCGGCAGGACGACGGCAGCATGCGGATCGCGAGCGATCGTCCGATCGTGCCTGACAACGTG